>CADEDH010000024.1:51416-62671 GCA_902826025.1 uncultured Actinomycetes bacterium | reverse complement strand
CGACGGGGCGACCAAGGGCTCGCTCGACGCCGACATCGGCTTCGCCACCGGCTCGGCCGAGCTGACCGACGATGCCAAGCTGCTGTTGACGCCGGCCGTCGGGCAGATCGCCGGTGCCTCCGAGGTCTGCGTGGAAGGGTTCGCCGACTCGGTCGGGGCCGACGCCGCCAACCAGACGCTGTCCCAGGCTCGGGCCGATGCCGTGGCCACCTTTCTCACCGACGCCGGAGTTTCCGCCGCCATCACGGCCGTGGGCCGGGGTGAGAGCGAAGCCACGGCCGACGAGGTCGATGATCTTGCGCTCCGCCGGGTCGACGTCACCCTCGACGCCTGCCCCGCCTGACCCGCGCCCGATCTGGTGCGCCAACCGGTCACCCCTGACGATCTGGGCCACCAGATCGTGTAATCTCAGACGTAGCGCGCACCAGGGCGCCTCCGGCCGGCGGCAAGGACCGAGTCCACCTGAAAACCTCCAACCGACGTCGAGATCTCCCATCCTCGACCGCACGTGAGCCGGCACGGTCATCGAGGAGGAGGTCGTCATGGCACCACCCGATCGCTTGGCGGAGATCCGGATCCGCGACGACAACCGCACTGGCCGATTCCGGCGCGACCGCCGCTGATGGCGCTGGTCGCGGCCCGGGCGGCGGCGGTGGCGAAGCAGCAGACGTGCTGCAATCGCGACCCAGTTCGAAGCGACGTCGCGATTGGCGCGCTCAGCGAGCCAATCGCGACACAGTTCGACCGGGCGGGGCCGCGGCCCGTCTCAGGCGTCAGTGGGCGCAGGCGCAGGCCCCGCCGCAGCCGCCGCCCATGGGCGGGCCTGACGGCATGGCCGACGGAGACGGTGAGCCACCGCCGCTGGTGACGGCAGCGAACACCGACAGCAGGCGCCGGGCCTCGGGGTGTCCTTCGGGGCAGGTGGCTGGATCGCCCGACTCGGCCATCGGCCGCTTCAGCTCGAAGGTGTCGTCACAGGTGGTGCAGCGGTACTCGTACGTTGGCACGAACCGGAGACTACCCCTTGAGCCACTCCGACGTCGCTTTGGCCATCTTCGCCCCGTCGTAGCCGATCCGCTGGACCGGCTCCACTTCCAGCACCACCCGGCGGGGCGAGTCGAGAAAGCGGACGAAACGCTCCTGGGTCCCCTCGTGGCCCGGCATCAGGGCCGCCGCCAGCTCGGGGTAGAACCAGGCCTTGGTGTCGGCGTCGTCGTGGATCGTGCACCGGCCTTTCCACGTGATCGCCTTGTCCCGAGGCAGGGGCGAGCCGGTGCTGGTGACCACGATCGACACCCGGGGGTCCCGGCGCACGGCCGTGATCCGGGCCCGCTGGCTCGATGCCGTGAGCCAGAACCGGCCCCGCCGCCACACGTACGACATGATCACGCCCACCGGCCACCCCTCGGCGTTGACCCAGATGAACGTGCACTCGTTGTGGGCCACGAGGAGCCGTTCCTCGGTGTCGGCGTCGAGGTCGTAGGCGGTGACGTCCTCGTAGTTGGCCTCGGCCCCATCAGCCGGGCCGCTCATGCCTCGCTCCGGATCACCTGGGCCCCCGTCGGGTCGACGAAGCTGCCGTCGTACTTGAGCCGGTTGTGGCTGTGGCCGACGTGATGCAGCCCGAAGGCCGACTGTATGGCGGTGTAGATGCCCATGGCGTCCTGGGCGTTGTTGACCGACTGCTTCGCCGTGGTGAGGCCGAACATGGGCCGCTTGGCGATGTGAGCGGCCAGAGCCAGGGTCTCGGCCTCCAACTGGTCGCGGGGCACGACCCGGTTGACCATCCCGTGCTGCAGGGCCTCCTGGGCCGAGATGGCCCGGCCGGTGAACAGCATGTCCTTGGCCAACCGGGCACCGGCCTCGAACGGGTGGACGAAATACTCCACCCCGTTCACCCCGAACGCCACCACCGGGTCGGAGAAGGTGGCGTCGTCGGAGCACACGATGAGATCCATGGGCCACACCAGCATGAGGCCACCCGCGATCACCTTGCCCTGGACCGAGGCGATCGTGGGCTTGGCGATGTTGCGCCACCGCCAGCAAAGGCCCACGTACATCTCGGCTTCCCTGGCCATGTACCCTTCGGCCCCTTCGGCATCGAAGTGACACTGGGTACCTATGGCCCCTACGTCGTGGATGGTGGTGGTGCCCCGGAGGTCGTGGCCCGACGAGAAGTGCTTGCCGTCGGCCGCCAGCACGATCACCCGCACGCTCTCATCCCGGGCCGCCCGGTCGAACGCCTGGTTCAGCTCCGACAGCATCAGGTAGTCCTGGGCGTTGGCCGCCTCCGGTCGGGCCAGGGTGATCCGGGCCACCCCGTCGGACGGCTCGTCGTACCGCACCCGCTGCCACTCGTCGCTCATCGTCGTCATCTCCCGTTCGGTCGGTAGGGGCGATTCTGGCAGCCCGCCACGGCCGGCAACAGCCGGACCGGCCGCCGGTCGGTGGACCGGCGCTCCGTCGAGGGTCCGTTCGCCTGATGGCCGGCGGCCGGGGTGATCCTGCCCATGCGGCGCAGTCCTGCCGGCACTACTCCCGATCGGCGGCCCACTGGTTCAGTGGGCTTCGGCATGCCGGGCGGCCATCCTCGCCTGGCGGGAAGGCAGCGGAGCGATGCGGACCCGGCACGGGCGGAGGAAGCTGGAGCAGCAACTGGCAGCGGCCATCATCGGGCTGGCCCTGATCGCCGTGCTCGTGTTCACCGCCCTGCCGGCGGGGGCGGCCGCGATCAGCTTCACCCCGACGCCCCGGGACGGCTGGGACACCAACGGCACCGTCTACGCCACCAGGATCGTCGGCAACACGCTGTATCTGGGCGGCAGCTTCACCCAGGTCCGCTCGGCATCGGGGCAGGTGGAGCCCCGGGCCAACCTGGCCGCCCTCAGCCTCGATACCGGCACCCTGCTGCCGTTCCGAGCCAACACCGACACCCCGGTGCGGGCCATCGAGGGCGACGGCACCACGGTGTGGGTGGGCGGCTCGTTCAGCAGGGTCAACGGCACCTACCGCCGCCGGATCGCCGCCCTGGACGCAACCACCGGCCAGGTCAGTCCCCGCTACAACGTGGGCGTGTCGTCCACCGTGTACGCCATCGAGAAGGGCCCGTCGGCCCTCTACCTGGGCGGCGGGTTCGGCAACGCCGGCAACTCCGGTCTGCCCTACCTGGTGAAGGTCGACCCGGCCACCGGTGCCATCGACACCGGCTTCGCCCCCCGCCCCAATGCCACGGTCCGGGCCCTGGCCCTGTCGGGTGACCGCCTCATCGTGGGCGGCGACTTCACTTCGATCAGCGGCACCGCCCGGTCCTACGTCACCGCCGTGTCGGCCACCGACGCCTCCGTGGTGGGCGGCGACTTCACCCCGACCGCCATCGGCAAGGCCTTCTCGGTCGACGTATCGCCCGACGGCTCGGTGGTCTACGCCGGCTTGGGCGGAGCGGGCAATCGGGTCATCGCCTGGAACGCCCAGACCGGGGCCCGGCTGTGGCGCCACGTGGCCATGGGCGACGTCCAGGCCATCAGGCTGGTGGGCGGCAAGGTCTACTTCGGCTTCCACGAGGGTTTCGGCGACGACACGACGGTCCGCCTGCTGGCCGTCGACACCGCCACCGGGACCCTCGACCCCTCGTTCCGCCCCACCATGGACTCGTTCTGGGGCGTGTGGACCATCGACGGCACGGCCGACGCCCTCGTGGCCGGCGGCGTGTTCACCACCGTCGGGGGCGTGCCCACCCGGGGCGTCGCCAGCTTCGCCCCCGCCGGCTGACGCCTCCGCCGCGTCAGCCGGCGAGGCGGGCGGCGGTGACGCCGGGGTCGACAACGAGGCCGGTGACCTTGGCCAGCCAGCGCTCGGCCGCCTCGGCCACGGCGTGGTAGACGGCCGAGGCCACCGCCACGGCCCCGTCGCCGGGCCAGTCTGCCGGTAAGGCCTCGGGCGGGAGCTCAGGATCGGCCAAGCGGGCCCGCCGCAGCTCGTGCACCAACATCGTGCGAAGGGCGAACGCGGCTTCGTCGCCCAGGTCGGGGGGGCTCGCCGCCAGCGGGCCATAGCCGTCGACGACCGCCCGGTAGCGGGCCGACACCGGCTCCAGATCGAACGCCGAGGCCGGCCACCCGGTGCCGGCCAGCACGGCCACGTCGTGGAAGCTGGCCCTGGCGATCGGCACCGCTCCTGCGGTGCCCGCCGCCCGCAACCAGCCGGCAACGGCCTCCGGCTCGGCCCGGGGGGCGGCCAGCACACCGGGAGCCACCGGGGCGAACCCCCGCCCCGTCAGAACGGCCCGGGCCGCCTCGGCCCCGGCCCGGTTGAAAGGAGCCAGGCCTGGGCCGGCACCGGCACCGGCCGCCGCCTCGACCAGTACCAGCGTCCACTGGCCGTCCCATGGGGCCGGGTGGCCGTAGATCCGGGCCTCGGCGGCAGCGAACTCGCCCATGGCCCAGGGCGTGAGCCGGTAGCGGCTGCGCCGCCCCACCCGGTCCACCTCGAACCACCCCTCAGCCCCGAGGCGGAACATCGACGTGCGTACGAGACGCTCGTTGAAGCCGAACTGGAGCACCAGGTCGATCAGGTCGCCCAGCCAGATCTCGCCGCCGGCCGGGACAACCGAATCGCCGAAGATCGTGACCAGCACCGAGCGGGCCGAGATGTCG
Organism: uncultured Actinomycetes bacterium; assembly: GCA_902826025.1. Lineage (GTDB taxonomy): Bacteria > Actinomycetota > Acidimicrobiia > Acidimicrobiales > SZUA-35 > CADEDH01. The sequence continues at coordinate 58,019 of CADEDH010000024.1, read as the reverse complement.
GGCCGGGTACCGAACTCGCTGGGGTCGGGCGCGGCGGCGGGATCGGGGGCCATGGAAACATGATACACGTTCTTGCCTTACCAACAAGGTGTGTGTATCGTTTCAACAACGACCTTCGGCACGGGAGCAACCGCCTTGACCACCACGCCGCCCTTCACCCCGCCCGCTCCACCCGCCGCCAGCCCCGAGGAGCGATTCCAGTCGCTGATCGGGGCGGGCGAGAAGATCGAGCCGCGGGACTGGATGCCCGACGCCTACCGCAACACGATGATCCGCCAGATCGCCCAGCACGCCCATTCCGAGGTGATCGGCCAGCAGCCCGAGGGCAACTGGATCACCCGGGCCCCCACGCTCGTGCGCAAAGCGATCCTGATCGCCAAGGTGCAGGACGAGGCAGGCCACGGCCTCTACCTGTACTCGGCGGCCGAGACCCTGGGGGTCAGCCGCCACGAGCTCACCGAGATGCTCCACGCCGGGCGCCAGAAGTACTCGTCGATCTTCAACTACCCCACGCTCACCTGGGCCGACATCGGCTGCATCGGGTGGCTGGTCGACGGCGCCGCCATCACCAACCAGGTGATGTTGAGCCGCACGTCGTACGGGCCCTACGCCCGGGCCATGGTGAAGATCTGCAAGGAGGAGTCGTTCCACCAGCGCCAGGGCTACGAGATCATGCTGGCCCTGGTGAAGGGCACGGAGGCCCAGCGAGCCATGGCCCAGGACGCCCTCAACCGGTGGTGGTGGCCGTCGCTGGTCATGTTCGGCCCGCCCGACACCGACTCCCCGCACACCCCGGAGTCGGTGGCCTGGGGCATCAAGCTCGAGACGAACGACGAGCTGCGCCAGCGGTTCATCGACACCACCGTCCCCCAGGCCGACCACCTCGGCCTGACTATCCCCGATGCTGAACTGCGCTGGAACGAGGAACGGGGCCACTACGACTTCGGCCCGATCGACTGGGACGACTTCTGGCGGGTGATCCGGGGAGACGGCCCCTGCAACCGGGAGCGCATGGCCCACAAGCTGGCCGCCTGGAACGAGGGCGCCTGGGTGCGGGAGGCGGCCCAGGCCCACGCCGCCAAGCGGGCGGCCCGCGCCGCGGCCCCGACACCTGTGTCCGACAGCCCAGTATCCGACAGCCCAGCAGGAGTCCAGCGGTGAGCTACCACGTACCCCGAGCCGAGGGGGAGATCGACCCCACGTTCAGCGGCGGAGCCACCGGCGGCTACCCCCTGTGGGAGGTCTTCATCCGGGCCAAGCGGGGCCTGAACCACGTGCATGCCGGCAGCGTCCACGCCCCCGACGCCGAGACGGCGGTACTGGCTGCCCGCGACGTCTACACCCGGCGCAGCGAGGGGGTGTCGATCTGGGTGGTCCGGTCCACTCACATCCACGCCTCGGATCCCGACGAGGCCGACGCCTTCTTCGACTCCGACAAGCCCTACCGGCACCCGACCTTCTACGAGATCCCGGAAGAAGTGGGGCACATGTGATGGCGGCCGATACCACCACCCACGCGCCCGCCCTGCTGACGTTCCTGCTGCGCCTGGCCGACGACAACCTCGTTCTGGCCCAGCGCCTGGGCGCCGCCATCAGCTGGATGCCCGACGTGGAGGACGACGTGGCGGTGGCCAACCTGTGCCTCGACCACCTGGGCCAGGCCCGCAACTTCTACACCTACGCCGGTCGGGTGGAGGGCGCCGGCCGCACGGAGGACGACCTGGCCATGCTGCGGGGCGAGCGCGAGATGCTCAATGCGGTGCTGGTGGAGCAGCCCAACGGCGACTTCGCCCACACCGTGGTACGCCAGCTCTTCGCTGACGCCTACCAGGTGCCGCTGTACGAGGCCCTGACCGCCAGCGCCGACCCGGAGCTGGCGGCGATCGCAGCCAAGGCGGCCAAGGAAGCCCGCTACCACCTGCGGTGGTCGTCCACCTGGGCGATCCGCTTGGGCGACGGCACCGACGAGAGCCACCGTCGCATGCAGGCCGCAGTCGACGGGCTGTGGTCGTTCACCGCCGACCTGTTCGCCACCGACGGTGCGGAGGCCGAGCTGGCTGCGGCCGGCGTGGCCCCCGACATGGATCTGATACGGGCCCGATTCGATGCCACGGTGGCCGAGGTCCTGGCCGAGGCGACCCTCGCCGTACCCACCGACACCTACCAGCGGATCGGCGGCCGCACTGGGTACCACACCGAGCACCTGGGTCATCTCCTGCCTGAGATGCAGTCTCTGTACCGGGCCCACCCGGGAGCCGAGTGGTGAACACCGCCACCGATCCGGAGATCACCGATCGGGCCGCGCTCCTCGCCGCCCTGGCCGCCGTGCCCGACCCCGAGATCCCGGTGCTCACCCTGGCCGACCTGGGTGTGCTCCGCTCCGTCGAGGAGATCGACGGCCGGGTGGTGGTCACGATCACTCCCACCTACTCGGGCTGCCCGGCGATGGCCCACATGGCGGCCGAGCTGACCGCCGTGCTGGAGCGGGCCGGGGTGGAGGGTGAGGTACGCACCGTGCTCAGCCCGGCCTGGACCACCGACTGGATGAGCGCCGAGGGCCGGGCCAAGCTCGAGGCCTTCGGTATCGCTCCGCCCCCGGCCGGCCCCACCGAGGGCCCCGTCCCGGTGGGCCTCGGCCGCCGACCGGCGGCGCAGGGTGACAGCCACCGAGAGGAAGCGCAGCCGACGTGCCCCCAGTGCCGCTCGGCCAACACCGAGGTGGTGAGCGAGTTCGGCTCCACCGCCTGCAAGGCGCTGTACCGGTGCCTCGACTGTCTCGAACCGTTCGACCACTTCAAAGGGCTGCACTGATGGCCATCGAGTTCCACCCCCTGGCGGTCACGGTCCGCCCCCAGACCGACGAATCGGTCTGCCTCACATTCGACGTACCCGAACCCCTCCGGCCCGCGTTCACCCACCTGCCGGGTCAGCACCTGGTGCTCCGGGCCGTGATCGGCGGTGAGGAGGTGCGCCGCTCCTACTCGATATGCACCCCGCCCGGCGGCAGCCGCCTCACGGTGGGGGTCAAGCGGATCCCCGGAGGGGTGTTCTCCACCTGGGCCACCACCGAGTTGGCCGACGGCGACACGGTGGAGGTGATGGCCCCCATCGGGGAGTTCCACCACCGGCCGGCGGCGGGGGCCGCCGCTCACTACGTGTTCCTGGCCGCGGGGTCGGGGATCACGCCGGTGCTGTCGATGCTGAGCGCCATCCTCGAGGTGGAGGAGCACAGCCGCTGCACCCTGGTCTACGGCAACCGGACGGTGGGGTCGATCATGTTCCTGGAGGAGCTCGAAGGATTGAAGGACCGGTTCTGCGACCGGTTCCAGCTGATCCACACGCTGAGCCGGGAGGGCAGCGGTGTCCCGCTGCTCGAGGGTCGCATCGACGCCGGGAAGGTCCGGGCCCTGACGGCCACGCTCATTCCCGCCGGCTCGGTGGACGCCTGGTTCCTGTGCGGCCCGCTCGACATGGTGGAGACAGTCACCGCCACCCTGGCCGATCTCGGTGTCGACCCGTCGACGGTGCACAGCGAGCTGTTCTTCGATCAGCGGATCGAGGCCCTGCCGGAGGCCTCCGCCAACACCGAGGGCCTGGTGCCGATGTCGTTCACCCTCGACGGCCGCACCTCCCGGGTGGCGGTCGACCCCGACGGGCCCACACTGCTCGACTACGCCCGCAGCGTGCGGCCCGAGGTGCCGTTCGCCTGCAAGGGTGGCATGTGCGCCAGCTGCCGGTGCCGGGTGACCGAGGGGTCGGTGGTGATGGCCAAGAACTACGCCCTCACCGAGTCCGAGGTGGCCGACGGGTACGTGCTGTCGTGCCAGGCCCATCCCGCCCCCGGCGTCACCGCCCTGGCCCTCGACTACGACATGAACCTCAAGGGCACCGGGGTGAGGCTGTCCGAGTCATGACCGACTGCCGGGCGGCCAGCTGAGCCATCCCCGGCGCCGGATCCGGTGGACGATCTCCACCACGGTGGCCGGGGCCCGCAGGGCCAGGTGGTCGAACCGGCGGTACCGGTCGGCCACGACGAACAAGGGGCTGGCGTCGGCGCCGTGCTGGTCCCACCAGTAGACCCGGGCCCGGGCGGCGTGGAAGGCGTCAGAGGCCAGCACCACGAACTCGGCCGGGCCCACCAGGTCGGCCGCCGCCGTGACGTTCTCCCACGTGCTGCGGGAGCGCTCGTCGAGCACTACGAGCGCCGGATCGAGGCCGCGAGCGACGGCGATCTCGGCCATCTCCGAGGCCTCCGAGCGCTCGGAGCGCACCGCGCCGCCGGTGAACACCACCCGGTCGATCCGGCCGGTGGCCACCGCCGCCAGGGCCAGATCGACCCGCCATCGTTGGGCCACCCGCAACAGGCGATTGGTGCCGGGGACACCGAGCACCACCACGGCCCCCCGGCCGGCAGGCGGCACCTCGGGGCCGGCGCCCTGGCGCCGGTAGGCGATCTCGGTGAGGGCCACCAGCGCTGCGCCCACGACGGCGGTACCGCCGAGGGCCACGGCGGTCACCTTCCGCCACGGGAGCCGGCAGGTCCACATCGCCCGCCACGCTAGCGCCGGAGGAGCGATCTCTACTTCTCCCGAAATCGTGGTGTGGGCGGGAGCCGGTAGCGCGACACTGCCACCATGAGCGAGAGCCTCGAGTGCACGGTGGCGCTGGGTGCCCACACCCGGCTGGCGGTCGAGGTGTGGGGTGAGGGCGGGCCCCCGCTGCTGGCTCTGCACCCGGGCGTTGGCGACCGGCGGATCTGGCGCTGGTGCGCCCCGGCCTGGGCCCAGCGGGGCTGCCGGGTGATCGCCTACGATCGTCGCGGCTTCGGCGACACCAGCTACACGGCTGAGCCCCATGACGATCTGGACGACCTGCTGGCCGTCACCGCCGCCACCGGTGCCCGCCCGGCGGTGGTTATCGGTAACAGCCGGGGCGGGGGTCTGGCCCTCGAACTGGCCCTCCACCGTCCCGACCTGGTGAGCGGCCTGGTACTGATCGCCCCCTCGGTCAGCGGTTACGACTACACCGGCTGCCCCACGTCACCCGGTGAGGAGGATCTCGACCGCCGGATCGAGCGGGCCCAGGAGGACGGCGACCGGCGCGAAGTCAACCGTCTCGAGGTCCACTACTGGCTCGACGGGCCCGATCAGATGGAAGGCCGGGTCGACGGCGAGGCCAGAGACCTGATGTCCGACATGAACGGACGGGCCCTCGCCGCAGCCGAGACGGGACCGGCGCGGGAACGCCCGCCGGCGTGGCCCCGCCTGGGCGAGCTGGCCGCGCCCACCCTGGTGGTGGTGGGCCAGCACGACGTTCCCGGAATTCAGCGTCAGTGCACCGACCTTGCCGCCGCCATTCCCCGGGGCCGGCTGGTGACGCTGCACGACACTGCCCACTGTCCCATGCTCGACGACCCCGAGACGCTCAATCTCCTCGTGCTCGACTTCGTGCAGAGCCTCCTTCCCGCCTGACGCCGCCAACGGCGGCGGCGCGCTGTTCACTCCTGCGCATCTGTCACACGGGGCCGGGCTGTCTCGTCGGTGTGGGTGACGACGAGCTTCGAGGAGCGCACGATGGACGCGATGGATCAGTTGGCCGCCGGATACGACACGGTGGTGGTTGGGGGCGGATTGGCCGGGCTGGTGGCGGCGAACCTGGTGGCCGACCAGGGCCACTCGGTGGCGGTACTGGAGGCGCGGGGCCGGCTCGGCGGCCGTGCCGCCACCGACGAGCGGATGGGGCACCAGTTCAACCAGGGGCCGCACGCCCTGTACCTGACGGGCCCGGGCATGGCCGTACTGCGGCGTCTCGGCGTGGAGCCGACCGGCGGCCCACCGCCGTCGGCGGGCTCACTGGCCTGGCTCGACGGGCGGCTCGGTCTGTTGCCCCGCAGCGCCGGCACCCTGGCCGCCACCCGCCTGCTGGGCCCGGCCGACAAGGCGGCGGTGGGCCGCCTGCTGGGGGCGCTGCCTGGGCTCGACCCGGCCGACGTATCGGGGCTGTCGGCCGAAGCCTGGATCGCCGGGGTCACCGACCGTCCGAAGGTCCGGCACCTGATGCGGGGCCTGGTCCGGCTGACCACCTACGCCGCCGACCTCGACCTGCTGGCGGCCGATGCCGCCCTGGCCCAGCTCCAGCTGGGTACGGGCGGCGGTGTGCTCTACGCCGACGGCGGCTGGCAGCGGTCGATCGACCGGCTGGCCGAGCGGCTCCGGACCCGCGGCGGGCACATCCTGGTGGGCGGGGCGGTGGAGTCCTTGGCTCCGGCCAGCGACGGCGGGGGTGGCCCGTGGACGGTGACGAGGGCCGCCGGCCCGGGCTCGGCCGGCGCAACGATCCTGGCTGGTTCGGTGATGCTGGCCGGGTTGTCGCCGGCGGCCGCCGTCCGGTTGTCGGGCTCGGCCGAGCTGGCCCGACGGTGCGACGTCATGGTTCCGGCCACGGCCGCCGCCCTCGATGTCGGTCTGCGTCGGCTGCCCCGCCCCCGCCACCCCTTCGCCCTCGGCCTCGACCGCCCGTGGTACCTGTCGGTTCACAACCCCCCGGCCGACCTCGGCTCCGGTGTCACCCTCCATGTGATGGCGTACCTGGATCGCCACGATG
>CADEDH010000024.1:27191-51316 GCA_902826025.1 uncultured Actinomycetes bacterium | reverse complement strand
GACCTCGGCTCCGGTGTCACCCTCCATGTGATGGCGTACCTGGATCGCCACGATGCCGCCACCCCCTCCGAACCCGGTACCCCGGTCGAGACGCCCGATGGGGCGGGCCGGGCCCGGGCCCTGCGGGACGAGCTGGAGGGCCTGCTCGACCACGTGCAGCCGGGCTGGCGCCTCGAGCTGGAGACGGCCCGCTTCCAGCGACGGCTGGTGGTAGCCCACACCCTACCCACGGTGTCGGGGGGCGGCCTGGCCGGGCGACCCCCGGTGGTGGTGGCCGACCGCCCCGGCCTGTTCCTGGCCGGGGACTGGGTGGGCCCCGTCGGACTCCTGGCCGACGCCACCATCGCCAGTGCCGCCGCAGCCGCAGCAGCCGCCGCCGCAGCTGCCAACGGCGCCCATCCCAGCCCGATCCGGTGTCCGCTAACGTCACCGGCGGCCGTGGGAGACACCAGTTCCCGCCAACCGGGCAGGATGGGGGTATGACCCCCGTTCACGGGCCCGATCCCGTCGCCGTGTTCGAGGCCGAGCGTCCCCGGTTGACCGGCATCGCCTACGCCCTGTGCGGCCAGGTGATGGACGCCGAGGACGTGGTCCAGGACGCCTGGCTGCGCTGGCGGGGGGCCACCGACCGGGACGCCATCGTCAACCCCGCGGCCTGGCTCACCACCGTGGTCACCCGGCTCGCCATCGACCGTCTCCGGTCGGCCCGCCACCGGCGGGAGACCTACGTGGGCCCCTGGTTGCCCGAGCCGCTGGTGACAGCAACCGCCCTGGTGGGCGGGGGAAGCGGTCCGGGCCACGACCCGGGCGAGGCGGTGGCCGAGGCCGAGCACTTGTCGCTGGCGTTCCTGGCGGCGCTGGAGCGGCTCAACCCGGTGGAGCGGGCGGTGCTCCTCCTGCGGGAGGTGTTCGACCTCGACTACGCCGAGATCGCCGAGGTGGTGGGCCGCAGCGCCGACAACTGCCGCCAGATCGCCCGCCGGGCCCGGGACCGGGTGGGCGATCCGGGCCGCCCCCTCCGCCCCGGTCCCGAGCGGGAGGAGGAACTGGCCGCCGCCTTCTTCGCCGCACTGGCCGGCGGTGATCTCGATCATCTCCGTTCCCTGCTGGCGGCCGACGTGAACCTCCACTCCGACGGCGGGGGCAAGGCCCGGGCCGCCCTCCAGCCCGTGCTGGGAGCCGACCGGGTGGCCCGGTTCCTGGTGGGCGTGACCCGCAAGCGCCTGGCCGGCGACCGGGTCGGTTTCGTCCGCATCAACGGAGATCCCGCCGTCTACCTCCAGCGCCAGGGGCGGCCGCTGGGTGTGATCGTGGTCCAGATCGACGATGGGCTGGTGTCCGACATCCGGGCCGTGCTCAATCCCGACAAGCTGACCCACCTGGCGGATCTCGACGCCCCGATCCCGATCGCCCCGATCGACACCGAACCCGATCCCCCTCCGCTCGATCGGTCCGGGAGCGACCACTAGGTTGGGGCCACCGACAGCACCCCGCCGACCGTGCTGACTCCAGCCGAGCCGAGGAGCGAGCCATGACCACCGACGCCCACCCCACCACCCCGCCAGCCGACCGGTCCGATGGCGACCCCACCGTGGCTCCGGTGCTGCCCGACGGGTTCGTCGCCGTGGTCAAGGCCGAATGTCCCACCTGCGTCACCGTGGCCCCGGTACTGGCCGACCTTGCCGGCCGGGTGCCCCTCACCGTCTACACCCAGGACGACCCGGCGTTCCCCCCGGGTGTCACGCCGTTGAACGACACCGATCTCGCCGTGAGCTGGCACCACGGCATCGACACCGTGCCCACCGTGTTGCGGGTGGCCGGCGGGGCGGTGGAAGGCCGGATCGAGGGCTGGCACCGTGCCACCTGGGAGTCGTTCACGGGCCAGACCGGGCTCGCCCCCACCAGCAGCGATTTCTCGCCTGGCTGCGGTTCGCTGTCGGTCGACCCCAACCTCACCGATACCCTCGCCGTCCGCTTCGGCGGAAGCCGGCTCCACGGCCGGCGGGTCGAGCTGGCCACCCTGGAGGACGAGGCGGAGGCCATGTTCGACCGCGGCTGGACCGACGGGCTGCCGGTGGTGCCGCCCACCGAGGCCCGGGTGCTGCGGATGCTGGAGGGTACGAGCCGTGGCCCGCAGGACGTGGTGGCCATCGTGCCGCCGGCCCTCGTGCCGGTCACGGTGGAGCAGGTGGCGATCAACGCCGTGATGGCCGGGTGCAAACCCGGGTACCTGCCGGTGGTGCTGGCGGCGGTGGAGGCGGCATGCACCGACCGGTTCAACATCCACGGTCTGCTGTGCACCCTGTGGTTCTCGGGGCCGGTGGTGATCGTCAACGGCCCGATCCGCAACGAGATCGGGATGAACGCCCTCAAGAACGCCCTGGGGCAGGGGAACCGGGCCAACTCCACCATCGGCCGAGCACTGCAGCTCGTGGTCCGCAACATCGGCGGCGGCCGGCCTGGCTACGGCGGGATCGACCGGGCGGCCCTGGGGGCACCGTCGAAGGTGGGCTGGTGTTTCGCCGAGGACGAGGAGGGCCTACCTGCCGGGTGGCCGTCGCTCAGCGTGGAGCGGGGCTTCGAGCCGGGGCAGAACACCGTCACTCTGTTCGCCGGCCACGGTCCGATCGCCGCCGTCGACCAGATCTCCCGGACCCCCGAGTCGCTCACCCGGTCGCTGGCGGCCCAGCTGCTGGCCGTCGGGCACCCCAAGCTGCCGGGGGAGGCCATGCTGATCCTGACGCCGGAGCACCGCCGGGTGCTGGCCGAGGCGGGATGGACCAAGGCCCGGTTCCGGGAGGAGCTGGAACCCCTCCTGTTCCTGGACGGCGACGCAGCTCAGCGCGGGGCCGGTGGCATCGAGGAGGGCCTGCCCAACCACTTCGCCGGGCGGAAGGTGCCGAAGTTCCGCAAGGACTCGTTGATGATCATGGGCGCCGGAGGCGACGCCGGGGCGTTCTCGGCCGTCATCGGCGGCTGGGTGGGCGGCGCCATGGGCAGCGAACCCATCACCCACCCCATAACGAAGTAACGATTCCGGTCAGTGCTCGGGGCCGGCCAGGATAGGGTCGCCGACGGCCACCGACCCGGGTCGGGTCACGGTGGCGTAGGCCCGGGCCACCGGGCCCCGGGCGGCGTCGATCCGGCGGAAGTCCCGGCCGACGAAGCAGCCGGCAATGTTGCTGCAGGGCTCGGCCCAGGCCGACACCACGCACTCGGCCGAGCCCAGCCGCAGCCGCACCCCGGGGCGGACGGCGGCCCAGTCGAGGCCCCGCACCGTGACGTTCTCCCCGGCCCCTCCGGCTGTGACCGGGTGGCCCTCGGCTTGGAGGATGTCGATCACATCGGCCGACCACAGGCACAGGGCCTGCCACGGGCGGCCGTGGTGCTTCCGGTTGGCCTGGCGGTCGCCGCTGGCCCCGTCCCAACCGATGCCGAGCTGGGCCACCGCCGCCTTGGGCACCCCACCGCCGGAACAGGCCAGCTGCACCACCTCGCCCCGCTGCGACCGGTGGCCGCCGGCCGCCTCCAGCCGTTCGCCCACCTCCAGCAGCCGCAGCCAGGTGGCATCGAGCACCTGGGCCCGGGTGACCGGGTCCCAGCGGGCCGATGCTTCCGCTGCCCGGCGGCCCAGCTCCTGGAGGTCACCGCCGCCCCCGGCCCGGTCCGGCCCGAGCACCCGGGCCAGAGCGACCGTCATGTCGGCCCCGATCGGGTTGACGGCCGCCTTGTCGAGCACCGGCCGTTTGATCCCGTCGGTGTGGAGGCGCCACAGCAGTCCGAGGTGGTGGAGCGTGCGCTCGGTGTCGGTGGGGGAGAAGCGGTAACGGCCCTCGGGGCCTACGGCCGCCGGGGCGGCGCTCGATGTGGGCACCACCCCAGTGTCGCATCGGTAGCGGGCCACGCCCACCGCGCCACGGTTCGAAGCTGGTACGCGATCGGCGCGCTGAGCGCGCGTATCGCGACGCGATTCGGGGTGTGTTGCGCTCGAGCGGCCACCGGCGGCCCGGTCGGGTAGGGTCCGGGCCATGGACGCAGCGCAGCAGGTACAGGAGCTGATCGACGCTCAGGTGGCCGACGGTCGCCAGATCGGAGTGCAGGTGGCGGCCTACCTCCGGGGGGAGCCGCTGGTGAGCGCCGTGGCCGGCACGATGGGGCCCGACGACACCCGGCCGGTCCAGCCCGACTCGCTCTTCCTCAGCTTCTCCACCACCAAGGGGGTGGCGGCCCTGGCCATCCACCAGCTGGCGGACCGGGGGCAGCTCGATCTCGACGCCCCGGTGGCCACCTACTGGCCCGAGTTCGCCGCCAACGGCAAGGACCGCCTCACCGTGGCCCAGGCCATCAGCCACCAGGGCGGTCTGCACGCCATGCCCGAACCGTTCGCCCCGGAGCACATCACCGACTGGGATGCGGGCGTGGCCCGTACCGCCGCCGGGGTGCCGGCCTACGAGCCGGGCACCGCTACCGGCTATCACGCTGTCACCTACGGTTGGATCGTGGGCGGCATCGTGGCCGGAGCCACCGGCCGCCACATCCGTGACGTCATCCGCAGCGAGATCGCCGGGCCGCTGGGGGTGGCCGACGAGCTCTATGTCGGAATCGACGAGATCCCGTCGGTGAGCGGGCGGCTCGCCACGCTGGAGATCGCCCCGGCTGGCGAGGGGCTGCCGATCCCCGACGACGCCGACTTCTACAAGGCCATGCCCAAGGCCATGTGGCCCCACTTCAACACGATGCCGTTCCGGCTGGCCTGCCTCCCCAGCGGCAACGGCCATTTCACGGCCCGGGCCCTGGCCCGGATGTACGGGGCGCTGGCCAACGGCGGCGCCGTCGACGGGGTGCGCCTGGTGAGCGAGGGGGCCCTGGCTCACATGACCCGCTTGGAGACCGACGACGTCGACCGGGTGCTCGGCGTGAAGGCCCGCAAGGCCCCCGGGTTCTTCCTCGGGGGCCTCGGCCCCGACCTCCAGGGCAACCTCGTGCACGGGCCGATCGGGGCCAACGAGCGCGCCTTCGGCCATCCGGGGGCCGGCGGATCGCTCGGCTTCGCCGATCCCGACCTCGGCCTCGGCGTGGGGATCACCCTCAACAAGATGAGTTACCCCATGCCGGGCGAGGGCGTGACCCTCGAGATCGCCGACCTCCTCCGCTCGCTGGCCGCCTCGGCCTGACCCGGGGGCGAGGATCCCAGAACTCTGACGTGCCGTCCCGCAAATCGGCGTCCGGCGTCAGAGTTCCGGGATAAGGCGACTACTCCAGGAGCTCGGCGGCGGCCAGCTCGGCGATCCGGTCGCCGTCGTAGCCGAGGGTGCCGGTGAGGATCTCGAAGGTGTGCTCGCCGAACGTGGGCGCCCCGTAGGTGAAGGTGGCCGGGGTGCGGGACAGCTTGAACCGGGTGCCCTCCACGAACGTGGTGCCCTGCTTGCCGTGCCCGACCTCCACGAAGTGCTCCCGGTGGGCGATCTGGGGGTCGAGCAGGAACTCGGGGGCGTTGGCCACCACGTGGGCCGGCACGCCCTTGCCCTGCAGCTCGTGCATGGCGTCCATGTAGTCCCGGGTGGTGGTCCAGGCGGCGATGGCGGCATCGAGTTCGTCGTGACGGGTGTGGCGCTCGGCCCGGGTGAGCCCGGCCAGGTCGGCCCGGCCGATGACGGCGGCCAGCGTGGCCCACGTCTCGTCCGACGTGCAGGCGATGGCCACCCAGTTGTCGTCGCCGGCGCAGTGGTAGACGCCCTGGGGGGCGAACACCAGGTCCCGGTTGCCGTCGCGCTCCCAGATCCGGCCGTTGACCGACCGGTCGAGCAGCCCGGGGGCCAGCAGGTGGAGGGCCGACTCGGCCTGCGACAGGTCGATGTACTGGCCCTGCCCGGTGGAGCGCTTGTGCTCCAGGGCGGCCATCACCGCCGCCACCAGCCACCGGGGCGCGGTGTAGTCGGTGTAGGCGCCGAAGGGGCCGGCCGGGGCCCGGTCGGTCCAGCCCACCGGGTAGAAGAAGCCGGAGATGGCGGCGGCCATGGTGCCGAAGCCGGCCAGCAGCGACAGGGGACCGGTCTGCCCCATGAGGCAGCTCGACGTCATGATGATGTCGGGCCGGCGCTGGCGCACCTGCTCGTAGTCGATGCCCCAGGCGGCCATGGCCTTGGGGGAGAACGACTCCATGATCACGTCGGCCCAGTCGAACAGGTCCCAGATCACCTCGATGGCGCCGGGCTTGCTCATGTCGAGGGCCAGGCCCTGCTTGCCGGCGTTCATGTTGTTCCAGATGCCCGACAGCTCAGGGTCGGTCACGTCGTCGCGGAACGGCTGGAGGGTGCGGACGGCGTCGATCTTGTTGGCCGACTCCACCCGGATGATCTCGGCCCCGTAGTCGGCCAGCACCCGGGAGGCGGCGGGACCGGCCATGGCCCACATGAAGTCGACGATCTTCACGCCCTCCAGGGGGCGGGTGGTCGACGGGTTGACGGGGCTCACCGTCACCCGGGGGGTACGGGCCGGCTCGGCCAGCACGGCCTCGGTGTCGGCCCCCAGGGCCGGTGCCGGGGGCAGAGCCGGAAGTGGGGCGGCCGAGAACTTGGCGAAGGCGCCGGGGTAGCGGACGGTGCCGACGTCACCCCCGTGGTCGACGTCTTCCCAGTACTGGCGGAAGGCGAGCTGGGGGCTGTCGAGCACCTCGCCCGTGGTCCACACCGGGGCGATCAGCAGCCGGCGCTTCATGGCCTGCTCCAGCAGCTCGGCCTTGGTCTTGGTGGCGAAGAAGTCGGTCAGCACCTGCTTGACCCGCTCGTACTCCTCCACCGGCTCCCGCCCGTCGAGCAGCATGAACGGGTACTGGATCCAGTCCTTGTCGCGCGTGGCGTCGTCGCACATGCCCTCCTCGTGGATCCAGTCCATGAGGTTGCGGGTGAAGCGGCCGAAGCCCAGGCCGAACAGGAACGTGACTGAGGCGTGGCCGTCCTTGCAGGGCCACATGAGCTGGATGGGGATGCCCTGGAGACTCACGCCGCCGGCGATGCGCGTCGTGATGGTGGCGTTGAGGGGGCCGGCCAGGGTCATCGACTGGCTCGACTGGTTCATACTCTGCTGGGCTGAGGCGTCCACCAGCTGGCCTAGACCGGATCGGGTCTGGCGCTCGTAGAGGGCGATGAGGGCGGCGCCGGCCGCCTCGGAGGCGGCGTTGTGCCAGGCCTGGGGGAGGGTGCCCCCGGCCCGCAGCGGGGCCCGGTCGCGGTCGCCGGTGATGGCCATGTTGCCGGCCGAGGCCTGGATCACCAGCTCGGCGGCGGCCCAGTCGGCCTTGGGGCCGTCGAGCCCGAAGGCCGTGATCGTGGTGTAGATGAGGGCTGGGTTGAGGGCGGCCAGCTCCTCGTGGCCCAGGCCCCGGGCCGCCAGGCCGGCGGGGTCGGTGGTGAACAGCACGTCGGCCCCGGCGGCCAGCCGGCGCAGCGCCTCCTGGCCGGCCGCCGTGTCGAGGTCGAGCACGATCGAGCGCTTGCCCCGGTTGTAGGCCCAATGGTGGAGCGACCGCTCCGGGTCCTCCACGTCGCCGGCGAAGGGACCCAGGCGGCGGGCCGACGACCCCTCGGGGGGTTCCACGGCGATGACCTCGGCTCCCAGCTGCGCCCACATGAGCCCGGCCAGGTGGCCCCGCTCATCGGTCAGATCCAGTACCCGGTAGTCAGAGAGCATGGCGCGATTGTCCTCGTGGGGGGGGTTGACGGGGAGCCGGCCACCGATGTGTGACCGCGGTTACACATGGTGCCACGCGGACGCTGGCCTTCCCAGCCCCCCGCTGCGTCTGGGCCCGTCAAGGGCACAGGCGGCCCGCCTACGGCAGGTTGTCGAGATCGTCGAGATCCTTGTTCCGACCGCTGGCCGCCTTGTTCGTCTTCAGATCGTCGAGGCCGATGACCGGCACATGATCCTCCCCGATCCGGTGGATGACAGAGCGCCGAGCACAATCGGCGAACTCGACGCCATCGATGCTGGTCAGGATCTCGATCCGGATAGGTGCGACGCCCATCCGGATGATCTGATCGGGGACCACGAACAGATCGGGATCGAGGCCAGGGACATCGAAACCGAACTGGCGGAGGGCCGCCACGATCCGTTCGGCGTTCTCCTTCGCCGTGCCTACCCACACATCCATGTCGGCTGTCGCCCTCGGGTAGCCATGGATGGCGACTGCGAAGCCGCCGACCAGCAGATAGTCAACCCCGTTGGCGTTGAGTGACCTCAAGAACTCGATGAAGTCGGGCGGAAACTCGATCTCGTCCATAGTTGAGCCTCCGCAAACGCAGGAGATGGGTGACGCGGGCTTCGGGCGTCTGCGACCACCAGAAGCGCCGGTCGGCGTCGGCCGCTTCTTCGTGGTTGTGGGCCACCTCGAACGATCGCTCCATCGATGTCCAGTCTACCGACGCCCCGTGGCGGCAGCGGGACGCCGCCGGCCGGTCAGCCGGCGGTGGCGGCGATAACGGCCTGCACGGCGGCGGCCACCGTGTCGGGGGCCTTGGCGTGGACCATGTGGCCCATGTCGGGCACCACCACCTCGTGGACCACGTCGAGGTACTTGCGGAACACGGCGGCCGAGGCCACGAACTGCTTGTCCCGCTCGCCGACCACCACCGCCACCGGCACCGTGATCTCGCCCAGCCGGTCCATCACCATGGAGTCGACGTGCTTGGAGATCTCGCCCACCCCGTCGGGGAGCTCGGGCCGCTTGGCCGTCATGGCGTCGATCCCGACGTTCCACTGGGCCAGGCTGTCGGGGTTCCGGAACCCGGGCCCGCCGGCCACCATCACCAGGCCGGCCACCTCGTCGGGATGGAGAATGGCGTAGGCCAGCGACAGGTAGCCGCCGAGCGAGTGCCCGGCCAGCACCGCCGGCCGACCGGCCACGTCGAGCATGCGGCCCAGGTCGGCCAGGGCGTAGCTGCGGCCGTACTGCCCGACGGGGGCGGGGTCGGACCCGCCGTGGCCTCGCAGGTCCCAGTACAGGCTGCGGGCCTGCCCGCCCAGGGCGGCCACCGCCCCGGCCCACACGTCGCCCGTGTTGAGGAAGCCGTGGGTGAACACCACCGGGGTGCCCTCGCCCTCGACGTGGTGGTGCAGGTGCAGGTCGTGGCCCGTCGTCATGGCCCCCGACGCTACCGGCCCCGCCCCGCCCGGGGCGAAGTGAGTGCCCGAGCCGTGGCGCCCCACACACCCGGTGCGCCAGGCGCCACCGGCGGTTTCCTGCACACCCGGTGCGCCAGGCGCCACGCTCTGGTGCGACAGGCGCCAGGGGCGGTTCGCTGTGCGCCGAGAACCGACGGGACCGGCACCGTACCGGCGGCCGGGGCCTAGCTGCGGGGCTCCACCAGGCGCCAGTCGTCGGAGCCGGGGGCATAGCGGTCTCGGAAGTCGGGGTCGTAGGCCCCGGCCACCGGGGCCACCTGGCCCATCGCCGCCTGCCAGGCGTCGATGATCCGGTCCTCCTGGGCGTAGTCGAACGGGTCCTGCAGGCGCATCTCCTGGGTGCTGCCCCGCACCACCGGGTTGTCGGCCAGGTACCGGGCCGTGATCCCGATGGCCTCCAATGGCGGCACCAGATCCCGGTACCCGAGATCGGTGATGATGGCATCGACCCCGGTGAACTTGTGCAGCGTGGTCTCGGCGTTGAGGAAGGGCCGGGCCGGGGCGGCGAGCTCGGCCGGCAGGTTGACGATCTCGATCTCACACTCCAGGGCCCGGGCGATCACCTCGATCGTCTGGCGGGCGGTCAACGTCACTTCGTCGCCCACGTTGTAGGCCTTGCCGGCGGCGGCGTCGGCATGGAGGGCCGACAACGACACGGCGTGGCCCACGTTGGGCCCGTACCCGGCGGTGCGCAGCGTGAGGCCCCCGTCGGCCACGATGATGCGGCGACGGCCGTCGAGCAGGCGGCGCACGATCAGCCACTCCCGGGGGTTGATCTGGCCCGGCCCGTAGATCAGGGGGTAGCGGAACAAGGTGCCCTCGGGGTGGCAGCTGAAGAACACGTCTTCGGTGGCCACGATGCGGCTCACCTTCACGTTGTCGTCGTCCACCGCCCGCTCCGCCGTCTCCCGCACCGGCACCAGCATCCCGGGTGGCCAGTTCGTCTGGGGCAGGGCGAAGCCCTTGTAGGCCGGTACGCCGCCGACAGCGATCATCCGCCCGCACCGGCCCTGGAAGAACCGGGCCAGATCCCGCAGCCGCCCGTACATGGCGAACACCAGGTCGAAGGTGCGTCCATCGAGGGCGGCCTCCACCTGGGCCACATCGAAGGGGTCGGTGTGGATGTGCTCGACGTGGTCGGGGATGGCGTCGACCTCGTGACGGCCGGTGTGGAGGATCGACACCGTATGGCCCTGCTCGATGAGCCCGTTGACCAGATGGGGCCCGGTGGGCCCCGTCCCCCCTATGACAAGAACCTGCATGGTCGCTTACCCTACTGAGACGCTCGGGAGGGGGACAGCTGCCGTGCCCCGAGGCGAGCGCCAGACCCCGCAGCGCGCACGAGAGGCAGGCCCAGCATGAGCACCGAGGCCCCGGGCCCGGCCCATCCCGACTACCCGGCCGACCCCCTGGCCGCCGCCCGGGCCATGGCCCCGCTGGTGGCCGCCCACCAGGCCGACATCGACGCCAAGCGGTGCTTGCCCGAGCCGGTGGTGGAGGCCATGCGGGCCACCGGCATCCTCCGGGCGGCGGTGCCGCCCGAACTGGGTGGCCCGTTCATGGACCCCGAGACCCAGGTGCGGGTGGTGGAAGAGCTGTCACGTCAGGACGGTTCGGTGGGTTGGTGCGCCATGATCGCCTCGGCTGGCTCCTATACCAACGGCTTCCTGTCCGACGACGCCGCCCGCCGCTGGTTCGCTCCGTGGGACTCGTGCCTGGCCGGCCAGCTCGCCCCCAGCGGCACGGCGGTGAAGGTGCCCGGCGGCTACCGGGCCACCGGCCGGTTCCGCTTCGCCTCGGGCAGCAACCATGCCTCGTTCCTCATCGCCGGCTGCCTGGTGCAGGACGAGGAGGGCAACCCGTTGCGCACCGAATCGGGCCGGCCGGTCATGCGCTCGGTGATCGTCCCCAAGGACCACGCCACGATCATCGACACCTGGCACACCACCGGCCTGTGGGGCACCGGCTCCAACGACTACACCCTCGACGACGTGTTCGTGGCCGAGGAGGACAGCTGGGACCCGGCCGGCCGGATGCAGCGGGACGAGCCTCTGTTCCGCTACCCGCCCCTGTTCCTACTGCCCCACGCCGGGGTGCCGCTGGGCATCGCCCGCACCGCCATCGACACCGTGCTGGCCCTCGCCGACGACAAGCCGCTGATGCCGGGGATGGTCAAGACGGCCAACACGAGGGTGCTGGCCGACGACGAGGCGGCCCAGGAGGCCATCACGGTGGCTGAGCTCAAGCTCGCCGCCTCCCGGGCCCTCACCTACGAGATCATCGACGAGCTGTGGGCCACCCTGCAGGCGGGGGAGCGGGTGTCTCCCCGGCTCCGGGCCATGTACCGCTCGATGATGGTGTGGACCCACCAGACGGGCAAGGAGATCGTGCTGTCGATGTACGACACGGCGTCGGGCTCGTCGATCTACCGGGAGAACCCGCTCGATCGGTGCGTGCGCGACATCCTCACCGCCTGCCAGCATCGCATGGTGCACCCCAAGCTGTACCGGCCGGCCGGCCGTCTGCTGCTGGGCCGCAGCTCAGGCGACCCGATGCTGTAGACCCCTCCTGCGATCTGTGGCGCCCGGTGCTGTATTTTGCGCGCTGGCGCCACAGATCGGGGATTACTCACTCGTGCGGCTGTCGATGAGGCGGCGGCGGAAGCGGCGCATGCCACCCAGCCACCGGTCGTAGTCGCTGGCCTTGCGCTGGAAGTAGGTGAGCACGTCGGGATGGGGGAGGACCAGGAACCGCTCCTCCCGCAGCGTCTCGATCACCACCTCGGCCAGCTCCTCGGGCTCCAGCACCCCGTCCTGGCTGGCCTGGCCACCACCCCGGCCGAAGGCGGCCCGGGGCACGATGTTGGTCCGCACCGCCTGGGGGCACAGGCACGACACCTTCACGCCCTTGTCGCCGTAGTTGATGGCCAGCCACTCGGCCAGGGCCACCGCGGCGTGCTTGGACACGGCGTAGGGCCCGGAGTCCATCTGGGTGAGCAGGCCGGCGGCCGACGCCGTGTTCAGCAGGTAGCCCTCGCCCCGGGCCACCATCGATGGCAGCACGGCCCGGGCGGCGTAGAGGTGCGACCAAAGGTGCACGTCCATCATCCGCAGCCAGTCCTCGTTCGGCAGGTCGATCCCGCCCCCCTGGGCGTACCCGGCGTTCGACACCAGCAGGTCGATCGGCCCGTGCCGCTCCTCGGTCTGGTGCACCAGGGCGGCCACGGCCGCCTCGTCGGCCACGTCGAGGGTGGCGGCCTCGGCCACCGCCCCGATACCGGCGGCCACCTCGGCCGCCCGGTCGCCGTCGCGGTCGGCCACCACCACCGCCGTCGCCCCCTCAGCGGCGAACCGCTCGGCCAGGGCCTTGCCTATGCCGCTACCGGCCCCCGTGATCAGCGTGACTTTCCCGTTGAGCTCCACGGCGGCCACGGTAGACGCCCAGCGGGCCACCTACCGAAGTTGCCGGCCCGAACTTGCCCATCGAATCTGACGGCTCGCGAGGCCCGCAGTATTGTTTGAGACACTAATCACCCGACGTTGACAGGGGGGCCAGCCAACCATGGCCAGCTATGACATCCACATCAAGGGCGGCACGATCGTCGACGGCACCCGTACGCCGCGGTTCCGCGGCGATGTCTGGATCAAGGACGGCAAGATCGCCAAGATCGGCGGCCGGGCCGACGGCGAGTCGGCCCAGGTGATCGACGCCGACGGCCTGATCGTGGCCCCCGGCTTCGTCGACCTCCACACCCACTACGACGCCCAGATCCGCTGGGATCCGTGGTGCACCATCTCGGCCTACCACGGCGTGACCAGCGTGGTGCTGGGCAACTGCGGGTTCGGCTTCGTGCCGGTCAAGCCCGACTTCCGGGACCGCTCGATGCTCACCATGACCCGCACCGAGGCCATCCCGTACGAGTCGATGAAGCAGGGCATGAAGTGGGACTGGGAGACCGTCCCGGAGTACCTCGACTCGCTCGACCGGTCGCCCCTGGGCGTGAACTGCATCCAGTACATGCCCACCGCCTCGCTCATGACCTACGTGATGGGCCTGGAGAAGGCCAAGGCGGGCGAACCGGCCAGCGCGGCCGAGAAGGCCGAGATGAAGCGCATCCTGGCCGAGGGCATGGACGCCGGCCTGTGCGGTTTCTCCATCCAGCGCCTGGGCGAGAACTCGGTGCAGGGCGACTACGACGGCACCCCGATGGTGACCGACATCATGCACGACGAGGACATCCTTGCTCTGGCCGAGGTGCTGGCCGAGCGCGACGAGGGCTTCATCCAGATCACCCAGGGCAGCGGCGACATCAAGGCCGACCTGGCCTTCCTGGAGCAGCTGGCCGCCGTGGCCCGCCGCCCGATTCTGCACAACGCCGTGGCCCCGTCCCGGAAGAACCCCGAGGTCCACCGCCGCCCGCTCCGCTGGGTCGACAAGTGCCGGGAGCAGGGCCTGCCCATCTACGCCCAGTGCGGCACCGGCCGGGCCGGGTTCGCCTTCACCCTGGAGCACTGGAACCTGTACGACGCCTCCCCCGCCTGGCGGGCCGTGACCACCGGCTCCAAGGAGGAGAAGATCGCCAAGATGCAGGACCCCGAGCTGCGGCGGGCGCTGATCGACGAGGCTGAAGAGGCCGACCGTCGCCTGCAGGTCATCCAGGCCGGCGTCGGTGGCGACCCCAAGGGCCTCGTCATCCAGGGCGTCAACCGTCAGGCCAACATGCAGCAGTACGTCGGCAAGTCGGTGGGCGAGATCGCCGAGGCCGAGGGCAAGAACCCGATCGAGGTCATGCTCGACCTGTCGCTCATGGGCGATCTGAACGTCGAGTTCCTAGGCCCCGACAAGGGCTCCAACGCCGACTTCATGGCCGAGATGATGAACGACTCGCCCTACGCCATCCCCGGCGTGTCCGACGGCGGCGCCCACACCAAGTTCTTCACCGGCGGCTCCTACACCACCGACTTCCTCACCTGGCTGGTGCGGGACGAGGGCAAGGTGACACTGGAGGAGGCCCACTTCCGGCTGTCGAACCTGCCGGCCAAGGCCGCCGGGTTCCGCGACCGGGGCACCCTCGAAGAGGGCCGGGCGGCCGACGTGGTGGTCTACGAGCTCGAGGAGCTGGCCATCGATCCGCCGTGGATCGGCTCGGTCGAGTACGACCTCCCCGGTGGCGAGTGGCGGCGTGTCCAGCGGGCCAAGGGCTACGACAAGATCATCGTCAACGGCGTGGTCACCTTCGACAACGGCGAGTGCACCGGCGACACGCCGGGCAAGCTGCTCCGCCACGGCAGGGCTTGAGCCCGGCGCCGAACGGCGAGGCCTCTCAGCAAAGCGGCACCGACGATCCGGCCCCCCTGGCGGGGGTCCGGGTCGTCGAGATGTCGATGTACGTCCAGGGTCCGGTCTGCGGCCTGACCCTGGCCAGCCTGGGGGCCGACGTCATCAAGATCGAGCAGGTCGGTCAGGAAGACGTGATGCGGGGGTTCTCCTCGCTGTTCGGCGTCACCCTGGATGACCGGGGTAAGGAGTGGATCTACGCCTCGCTCAACCGCAACAAGCGGTCGCTGGCCCTCGACGTCACGTCGGAGGCGGGACGCCCCGTGTTCGAGCGGCTGATCGAGCAGGCCGACGTGTTCATCTCCAACATGCGGGAATCGGCGCTGGCCAAGCACGGTGCCGATCCGGAGACCCTGCACCGGATCAACCCCCGGCTGGTCTACGCCCGGGGCGCCGGGTTCGGCATCCGGGGCCCCCTGGCCGACGACCCGTGCCAGGACACCGTGGGCATGGCCTACGGCGGGTTCATGGATGCCACCGCCAACGGTGACACCCCGAACTACCCGCCAGGATCGATGAGCGACGTGCTCACCGGCACCACCATGGCCTCCGGGGTCATGGCCGGGCTGGTGAAGCGGGGCATCACGGGCAAGGGTTGCGTGGTCGGCACGTCCCAGGTGCAGTCGCTCCTGTGGCTCCAGCTCCAGGGCGTGGGCCTGGCCGCCACCACCGGGCAGCGGATGGAGCGGTTCGCCCCCGACGCCACCACCAACCCCCTGTTCACCGTGTATCCCACCAGCAACGGCTGGCTGGCCATCGCCTGCCTTCGGGCCGACCACTGGCGGGCCCTGGCTGCCGCCATGGGGCTCGACTGGATGCTGGAGGACACGAGGTTCGCCCGGTTCGGCGATCTGATCCGTAACCGCGACGAGTTCCGGCCGCTGTTCACCGAGCACCTGGCCACCAACACGACCGACCACTGGTGGCAGATCCTGCGCAGTGCGGGGATCTGGTCGTCGCCGGTGCGGCGGCTGGAGGAGCTGGCGGCCGACGAACACGTGCTGGCCAACGAGTACCTCGTCACCTACGACGACGGGTTCGTGGGTCCGCCGGCCCCGTTCGAGATCGACGGCTACCGGGGTGCCCGAGGGCTGGCCGCCGAGTACAGCGAGCACACCGACGAGATCCTGGCCGAGCTGGGCTACAGCGAAGACGAGATCGTCATGCTGAGGGCCGATTCGGCCATCTGGTAGGCACGAGAAACCGCGCTCCATCGGGCGACCGGGAGCGCGGTTTTTCGCGTGTCAAGCGGAGCCGGTGGCCAGGGCCTTGAACCGGAACGCGGCCTCGCACAGCAGGTCGCAGTAGACCAGGTCGTCGGCCTCGTACTCCCGCACGGCGATCACCCCCAGCGTGAGGCTGTTGACCTGCTCCACCGTGGGTGATGCCCCGGAGGCGACGATGCCGGCCATGAACCGGAGCTGGCGATCGATCGAGGCCAGCATGGCGTGCACCGCATCCGCCCCCGCCGCCTCCGGCCAGGCACTGAGCCGTCGATCCGTCTCCCGCCGCGCCGCCTCGATGAGCGGGCCCAGCCCATCCGTCACGGCGCCGAGGATAGCGTGCGCTGGGCCGGGCCGGCCTGGTGCCACCGGATCTCGATCCCGGCCCGTCGCCACCGGATCACTGAGGCCGACCGAGGGCGGCCTTCTGCGTCGCGTTCTCTACGAGATCCGCAGAAAACGTGACGCAGAACGATCGGGAGGCGCGGTTTTCGTCGCGCAGAACGGGGCCCGCCCGGGGCGGTGGAGGCCTCCCGGGACGGGGCCCGCCGGGGGTCTAGAAGGCGTCGATGATGGTGTTCAGCGTGGCGCTGGGGCGCATGGCCGCCGCCGCCCGGGCCGGATCGGGGTAGTAGTACCCGCCGATGTCGGCCGGGGCGCCCTGCACGGCGTTCAGCTCGTCGACGATCTTGGCCTCGTTCTCCCCCAGGGCCTTGGCCAGGGGAGCGAACCGAGCCGCCAGTTCCGGATCCTTGTCCTGCTCGGCCAGGGCCTGGGCCCAGTACAGAGCCAGGTAGAAGTGGCTGCCCCGGTTGTCGAGTTCCCGCACCTTGCGCGACGGGCTCTTCTCGTTCTCCAGCAGCTCGCCGGTGGCCCGGTCCAGCGCATCGGCCAGCACCTGGGCCCGGGTGTCGCCCGTGACCTCGGCCAGGTGCTCGAACGACACAGCCAGGGCCAGGAACTCACCCAGCGAGTCCCACCGCAGGTGGTTCTCGGCGTTGAACTGCTGCACGTGCTTGGGGGCCGAGCCGCCGGCACCGGTCTCGAACAGGCCACCGCCGTTCATCAGCGGCACGATCGACAGCATCTTGGCGCTGGTGCCCAGCTCGAGAATCGGGAACAGGTCGGTCAGGTAGTCGCGCAGCACGTTGCCGGTGACCGAGATCGTGTCCTGCCCGTTGCGACACCGCTCCAGGCTGAAGCGGGTGGCGGCGCCGACGTCCATGATCTCGATTTGGAGACCGGTGGTGTCGTGGTCGGCCAGGTAGGCCCGGACCTTGGCGATCAGCTGGGCGTCGTGGGGGCGGGTCTCGTCGAGCCAGAACACGGCGGGAGAGCCGGTGGCCCGGGCCCGGGAGACGGCGAGGCGCACCCAGTCTCGCACCGGGGCATCCTTGACCTGGCACATCCGGAAGATATCACCGGTGTCGACTGCGAGGTCGAACAGCACCGACGAGCCGTCGGTGCCGATCACCTTGACCGAACCGGGGCCGGAGATCTCGAAGGTCTTGTCGTGCGAGCCGTACTCCTCCGCCGCCTGGGCCATGAGGCCGACGTTGGGCACGGTGCCCATCGTCCGAGGATCGAAGGCACCGTGCTCGGTGTGGAAGGCGATCGTCTCGGCGTAGAGCGGGGCGTAGCTCGAGTCGGGGATCACGGCCTTGGCGTCCTGGCGCTCATTGGCGGCGTTCCACATCTTGCCCGAGTCGCGGATCATGGCCGGCATGGAGGCGTCGACGATCACGTCGCTCGGCACGTGGAGGTTGGTGATGCCCCGGTCGGAGTCGACCATGGCCAGCGCCGGGCCCCGCTCGTAGGCGGCCTGCACGGCGGCCTCGATCGGTGCCCGCTCAGCCTCGGGCAGCTGGCTCACCAGGGTCAGCAGGTTACCGAGCCCGTCGTCGGGGTCGGCCCCGATCCGATCGAACGTGGCGCCGTACTCAGCGAACAGATCGTCGAAGTAGGCCCGGACGGCGTGACCGAAGATGATCGGGTCCGACACCTTCATCATCGTGGCCTTGAGGTGAACCGAGAACAGCACACCCCGGGCCTTGGCGTCGGCCACCTGCTCGGCCAGGAACGCAGTGAGGGCGGCCCGGCTCATCACGGTGGCATCGACCACCTCGCCGGCCAGCACCGTCACCTCCTTCAGCACGGTGACGGTGCCGTCGGCGCTGTGGTGCTCGATGCGGAGGGTGCCGGCGTCGGCCATGGTGGCCGACTGCTCGTTGGACCGGAAGTCGCCCGAGCCCATGGTGGACACATGGGTGGCGGAATCGGCCGACCAGGCCCCCATCGAATGGGGGTGGGAACGGGCGTAGTTCTTCACCGACAGCGGCGCCCGCCGGTCGGAGTTGCCCTCCCGCAGCACGGGGTTCACAGCCGAACCCTTCACCCGGTCGAACCGGGCGCGAGCGTCACGGTCGGCGTCGGTCTTGGGGTCGTCGGGGTAGTCGGGCACGGCGTAGCCGGCGGCCTGCAGCTCGGCCACGGCCGCCTTCATCTGGGGAATCGAGGCCGAGATGTTGGGCAGCTTGATGATGTTGGCCTCGGGCGTGGTGGCCAGGCGACCCAGCTCGGCCAGCGAGTCGGGCACCTGTTGGGACTCCGGCAGCAGATCGGCGAAGTTGGCCAGGATCCGCCCGGCGAGCGAGATGTCGCGGGTCTCCACCTTCACGCCAGTGGCCTTGGCGAAGGCCTGCATGATGGGCAGGAACGAGTACGTGGCCAGAGCCGGCGCCTCGTCGGTGAAGGTGTAGATGATCGTGTCGGCAGCAGTGTTCTTGGCAGCGTTGGGAGCCATGGCAGGGTTCTTCCTGGTCACCGGTTCAAGACTCGACGCGTTCGCCCCATCGCGAGGTCGGGCGACACCGGTCCCCGGTTGGGCCCGCGACGTCGGTGCCAGACTAGCCAACGAGTCGCCCTCCAGCGATCTCCGAGTCGACAACAAGCCACTAATACTTGACGTGACACGAGTGGATTGTAGAATGTCACCTACCGACCCACCAGCGCCAGAGAGCAGGGGACCTACCGTGGCACTGAGTACCGACCCGCCGGAGGGGGCCTCGGCGTCCTATCCGGCACTCCCTCCCATCACTTTCGACCGGGATCCCTCCACCTACCGGCACTGGCGGGTGACCTACGACGGCCCGGTGGCGACCGTCCACATGCAGGTTGATCCCGAGGGGGGCCTCCGGGGCGACTACGAGCTCAAGTCGAACAGCTACGACCTCAGCGTCGACATCGAGCTGTACGACGTGGTGCAGCGGCTCCGATTCGAGCACCCCGAGGTGAAGGCGGTGATCCTCACCGGTGGCCTCGAGAAGCTCTTCTGTGCCGGAGCCAACATCCAGATGCTGGCCGGCGCCACCCACCACCACAAGGTGAACTTCTGCAAGTTCACCAATGAGACCCGCAACGCCATCGAGGACGCATCGGCCCACTCCGGCCAGGTGTGGTTGGCCGCGCTGAACGGCACCGCTGCCGGCGGCGGCTACGAGTTGGCCCTGGCCTGTGACGAGATCGTCCTGATCGACGACCGGTCGTCCACCGTGTCACTGCCCGAGGTGGCCCTCCTGGGTGTGCTGCCCGGCACGGGCGGCCTCACCCGCCTGGTCGACAAGCGTAAGGTGCGCCGCGATCGGGCCGACCAGTTCTGCACCCGGGCCGACGGCGTGCGCGGCACCCAGGCGGTGGATTGGGGGCTGGTCGACGCCGTGGTGCCCCGGTCCCGGTGGGACGAGCACCTGGCGGCCCGGGCCGCCGAGCGGGTGGCGGCGTCGGACCGGGTGGGGGACGGCCCCGGTATCGAGCTCGACCCGATCGATCTGGTGGTCGAGGCCGACGGGGTGACCGGCCGCCACGTCACGGCCCGCATCGACCGCAACGCTCACGCCGTGCACATCACCGTGCACGGCCCGGTGGACCCGGCTCCCGGGTCGGGCGACGAGGCCGTCGACCTGGCCGAGGACTGGTGGGCCCTGGGGGCCTGCCGGGAGCTCGATGCCGTCATCCTCCACCTGCGTTTCAACGAGCCGACGCTCGGCACCTGGGTGCTGCACACCATGGGGGACCCTGCGGTGGTGGCCGGGCACGATGCGTTCCTGGCCTCCGGCGGCAGCGACGACGGCGACGACCATTGGTTCGTGCGGGAGGTCCGTCTGTACTGGGCCCGCACCCTGAAGCGACTCGACCTGTCGGCCCGCACTCTGCTGGCCCTGCTCGAGCCGGGTAGCTGCTTCACCGGGCTGCTGGCCGAGCTGGCCCTGGCGGCCGACCAGTCGATGATGCTCGACGGCGCCTTCGAGGGCGACGAGCGTCCGGCCGCCGCCCTGCAGTTGTCGGTGGCCAACCTCGGCCACTATCCGATGTCGAACGGGCTGTCCCGCCTCCAGAGCCGGTTCTGGGGCCACGACGACACCTGGAAGGCGGCCGTCGACTCGGCCGGAACACCTCTGGAGGCGGCCGACGCCTACGAGGTCGGCCTCGTCACCACCATCCCTGACGACCTCGACTGGGACGACGAGGTACGCCTCTTCATCGAGGAGCGGGCCAGCTTCTCGCCCGATGCTCTCACCGGCCTGGAGGCCAACCTCCGCTTCGTCGGACCCGAGACCATGGAGACCAAGATCTTCGCCCGCCTGACGGCCTGGCAGAACTGGGTCTTCCAGCGGCCCAACGCCTCCGGCCCCGACGGCGCCCTGCGCCGCTACGGCACCGGCAGCCGCCCCATCTACGACACCACCCGCGTCTGACCCACTGGAGCCCCGAGATGACCACCATCGACTACAACGAGCGGATCCCCAACAACGTGAACCTGTCGGGCGACCGGCGCCTGCAACGGGCGCTGGAACAGTGGCAGCCCAAGTTCGTCGACTGGTGGTGCGAGATGGGCCCGGTGGAGTACCAGGACGCCGACGTGTTCCTGCGCACGGCGGTGTCGGTCGATCGGGACGGTTGGGCCCAGTTCGACTACGTGAAGATGCCCGACTACCGGTGGGGCATCTTCTTGTCGGACCCCGAGCCCGACCGGCGGATCTCCTTCGGCGACGACAAGGGCCAGCCGGTGTGGCAGGAGGTCCCGGGCGAGCACCGCAGCGACCTCCGCCGCCTCATCGTGGTCCAGGGCGACACCGAGCCGGCCTCGGTGGAGCAGCAGCGCCACCTGTGCCGAACCGCCCCCAGCCTCTACGACCTGCGCAACCTGTTCCAGGTGAACGTGGAAGAGGGCCGCCATCTGTGGGCCATGGTCTACCTCCTGCACGGCTTCTTCGGCCGGGACGGGCGCGACGAGGCCGACGCCATGCTCCAGCGCCACTCGGGCGACACCGACAACCCCCGGATCCTGGGCGCCTTCAACGAGCAGACGCCCGACTGGCTGTCGTTCTACTTCTTCACCTACTTCACCGATCGGGACGGCAAGTATCAACTGGCCTCGCTGGCCGAATCGTCGTTCGATCCGCTCGCCCGCACCTGCGACTTCATGCTGAAGGAGGAGGCCCACCACATGTTCGTGGGCGCCACCGGCATCGGCCGGGTGGCCCAGCGCACGGTGGAGCTGATGAAGGAGCACGACACCGACGACGTGCATCCCTACGGGGGCATCAACATCGACACCCTCCAGCGCTACCTGAACTTCCACTACTCGGTGTCGCTCGACCTGTTCGGGGCCGAGACCTCCACCAACGCCGCCAACTACTTCGCCGCCGGGCTCAAAGGCCGGTTCCAGGAGACCAAGCGGGATGACGACCACCAACTCCACGGTGACAACCGCACGATCCTGACCGTCGAGGGAGGCCGGGTGGTGGAGCACGAGGTCAACTCGCTGGCCGCCATCAACGCCACCCTGCGCG
This sequence comes from uncultured Actinomycetes bacterium, assembly GCA_902826025.1. GTDB lineage: Bacteria > Actinomycetota > Acidimicrobiia > Acidimicrobiales > SZUA-35 > CADEDH01. The sequence goes on along the minus strand of CADEDH010000024.1, from coordinate 29,724 downwards.
ACGATTACAGCGCCGACTGCGCCATCGGCCTGGAGCGCTGGAACCGGACCCTGGCCGCCGTGGGCGCCGAGTTGAAGCTGCCCCACGTCGGTTTCCACCGGGCGGTGGGGCAGTTCCGCGATGTGCACCTCGATCCCGAGGGCCACGTGATCGACCAGGCCACGTGGGACGCCAACGAAGCCCGCTGGCTCCCGACCGAGGAGGACCGGGCCCACGTCGCATCGCTGATGGTTCCGGTGACCGAGGCGGGGAAGATGGCCGGCTGGATCGCCCCGCCGGCCCAGGGCATCGGCGGTCGTCCGGTCGACATGGCCTACGTGCGCACCTGACGATCTGAGGTCAGCTAAAGCGAGCGCCATCCCGCTCCGTTGAACGGGGCGAGATGCTCGACAGCCGGATTCTCCGTTCCCCGGTTCTCGTCCTGGTGGCGGGGCTGGTGGCTGCGATCGTGGCCGAGATGCTCGCGTTCTCGGGCATGGGCACCACCCCGGACGAGTTGAGCCGGGCGGCGGCAGTCGGCTTCATCGCCTCCTGTGGAGCGGCGGCGATGGCCGCCCTCCAGCGGGTGGCCCACCACCGCACGGCCGAGTCGCTCAGCCGGGCCCGCCACGACGCCGACCACGACGCGCTGACCGGCCTGGTGAACCGGGCCGAACTCCATCGCCAGCTGGAGCAGGCCATGCGCCAGGCCCGGATCGACGACACCGTGGTGGGTGTGCTGTTCCTCGACCTCGACCGGTTCAAGGTGGTCAACGACACCCTGGGCCACGACGCCGGCGACGAGCTGCTCAAGGCCGTGGCCCAGCGGCTGCGGTCGAGCACCCGCAGCACCGATGTCGTGGCCCGGGTGGGTGGCGACGAGTTCGTGGTCATGTGCCGGGGCCTGCTCACCGAGGAGTCGGTGGTGGCCGTGGCCCGCCAGATCCTCAAACGGTTCACCGACCCCGTGCCCCTCGGCGGCCGGATGCAGCTCGCCTCCACCAGCGTGGGGATCGCCGTTGCCACCCCGGGCGAGGGCCGGACCCCGGAGGAGATCGTCCGCGACGCCGACGCCGCCATGTACCGGGCCAAGCGAGATCGCTCCGGCTTCGCCGTGTTCGACGAGCACGAGCGGGCCATCCTGCTCAATCGCCTGTCGATCGAGCGGGACCTCAGCCGGGCGCTCACCGACCATCAACTGGAGGTCCACTACCAGCCCGTCGTCGAAGCCCCTTCCGGTCAGGTGCTGGGCTTCGAGGCCCTCGTCCGGTGGCGCCATCCGGATCGGGGGCTGCTGGGCCCGGGGACGTTCCTCCCGGTGGCCCAGGACGCCGGCCTGATGGCCAAGATCGGCGAGCTGGTGCTGCGCGAGGCCTGCGCCCAGGCCGCCGACTGGAACCGCCGGCTCCCGGCCGACCGTCAGATCAAGATCGGGGTCAACGTGGCCGAGCAGCAGCTGGTCGACAGCCGCCTACCGGCCATCGTGCGCGAAGTCCTGGCCTGGTCCCGGCTGGAGCCGGAGAACCTGACGCTCGAGATCACCGAGGACGTGATGGTGGAGCACCTCAGCGGCCTCGACTGCCTCCGGGAGCTGCGGGCCATGGGGGTGCAGCTCGCCATCGACGATTTCGGCACCGGCCAGTCGTCGCTGAGCTACATCCGCCAGTTCGACATGGTGACGCATCTCAAGATCGACCAGAGCTTCGTGCGGGAGATGAACTCCGACACCGCCAATCGGGCCATCGTGGAAGCCATCGTGACCATGGCCCGGGCGTTGGACCTGCAGATCGTGGCGGAAGGGGTGGAGCAGCCCGACCAGGCAGAAACCCTGATGGCGCTGGGTGTCACCCTCATGCAGGGCTATCTGTTCTCCCCGCCGGTACCGGTCAGCGAGCTGGACGAGCCGGCCGACTGGTCGGCGGTGGCCGCAGCCAAGCCCTGACGCTCAGAACTCGCCGCCCCACTCATCCTCGGCCCCACCCTGGTATGTCGGGAGGGGCTCCGAGTCGTCCCGGGGTGGGGCCGCGGTGACCCGGGCTGGGCGCCGGCCGCCGCCGCCGTCGTTGCGATTGCGCTGGCCCCCGCCCGAACGGGCGCCGGCCGCAGCCGGCTGGGGGGTGGTCGCCCCACCGGCACCGCCGGGGCCCCCCGGAGCTTCAGCGCCGGGCTCGCCGTCGCCGGGGGCGTAGCCGTAGCACATCGATACGCCGTCGACGTCGAACGGGCGGCCGAGCGAGCCCACGGTGAACGTTGACCAGTCGCCCGACTTCTTCTGGACGTCGATCTTGCCCCCTTCGGCCAAAGCCTTCTCCAGATCGGCCACCGGCGCCATGACCGCCCATTTGTCGGTCTTGGTCTTGCGGAACCGGGCCGGGATCTTCTCGTCGCTCATCGAACCGCTCCTCCCCTGAGATCCCGCCCAGTATGGCGGCCTCCGCTCGCCGCCCCGACCCGATCAGGGGCCATGGTGTGTGAAACTGTCGCCATGCGGGGGCTGCGCCCCCGGACCCCCATCCGGGCCAGGGCCCCATCCCCAGCCCGCAGCTACGCTGCC
>CADEDH010000024.1:20178-27091 GCA_902826025.1 uncultured Actinomycetes bacterium | reverse complement strand
GGGCCCCATCCCCAGCCCGCAGCTACGCTGCCGCCATGCACGACTCACTCGCTCCTGGGCTGTCCGGGTCCGCCACCTTCACCGTCACCGACGACATGTCGCCGCCTCACCTGCCCAACAAGGTGCTGTCGACACCCGACATGATCCGCCTGATCGAGGTGACCTGCCTGCAGGCGGTCCAGGCCCATCTCGACGAGGGAGAGACGACGGTGGGGATCCACGTGTGCGTCAGCCACGCCGCCTCGGTCGACTCGGGTCAGGAGGTGGAGGTGTCGTTCGAGATCACCGAACGTGACCGCCGGAAGCTGGTGTTCGCCACGAAGGTCTCCCACGGTGACAAGCTGGTGTCGGAAGGGACCCACCAGCGTTTCGTGGTCGGGGGGTGACATGACCCCCACGGCGGGTGGACCGGCGGGCGACGGGCGGCCGGGGCGGAGCCTCACAGGCCGGGTAGCCGTGGTGACCGGCGGCGGAGCGGCCGGCGACGGCATCGGCAATGGTCGGGCTGCCGCCCTCCTGCTGGCCGAGGCCGGGGCCCGGGTACTGGTGGTGGACCGCCAGGTCGAGCTGGCGGCCCGCACCGCGGCCATGATCAGCGAGGGGGGAGGCGAGGCCGCCCCGTTCGCCGCCGACGTGACCGACGGCGACGCCTGCGCCGCCCTGGTGGCCGAGGCCACCGGCCGCTGGGGCCGGCTCGACATCGTGGTCAACAACGTGGGCATCGGCAGCCGGGGGACGGTGGTGACCGAGGACCCCGAGGTGTGGGACCGGGTGATGCGGGTCAACGTCACGTCGATGATGCTGGTCAGCCGCCACGCCGTGCCGGCCATGGTGGCGGGGGGCCGAGGCGGAGCGGTGGTCAACATCTCGTCGATCTCGGCCCTGCGGCCCCGGGGCCTCACCGCCTACTCGACCTCCAAAGGGGCCGTGATCGCCCTGACCCGGGCCATGGCCGCCGACCACGGACCCGACGGCATCCGGGTCAACTGCGTGGCCCCCGGCCCGGTGCGGACGCCCATGGTGGGGGGCGAGGGGATGGATCCGGTGGTGGCCGACCGCCGGCGTCAGGCCAGTGTGCTGGGGGTGGAAGGCACCGGGTGGGACATCGGGGCCGCCGTGCGGTTCCTGGCCTCCGACGAGGCCCGCTACATCACCGGGCAGGTGCTGGTGGTCGACGGTGGAGCCACCATCCGGGGTCCGGAGAGGGCAAGCTGAACCCATGGTGAGCGTCGACCTGTACTCGGTGGCCAGCTACGCCGGGGGCCAGCCCCACGACCAGTTCGCCTGGCTCCGGAGCAACGATCCGGTCCATCGCCACCCGCTGCCCGACGGGGGTTTCTACTGGGCCGTCACCCGCCACGCCGACGTGGTGGCCGTGGGCCGGGACCCCGAGCTGTTCTCGTCCCGCCCCACGATCATGATCGAGGGTGGTGAGAGCGCGTCACCCGGCGACGACCACGTGATGATGCTGATGGCTGATCCGCCGCTCCACACCCGGATGCGGCGCCTGGTGAGCGGCCAGTTCACTCCCCGGGCGGCCCGGGCGCTTCGGCCCCGCATCGCCGAGCTGGCCACCCGCATCGTCGACGAGGTGATCGAGGCCGGCCGGTGCGACCTGGTGTCCGACCTGGCCGGGGAGATGCCCAGCTTCGTCATCGCCGACGTGCTGGGCATCCCGCTGGAGGACGGGCGGGCCCTCTACCACCACACCGAGGCCCTCCACGCCGCGGTGGAGGCGGTGGGGCTGGAGGCCAAGCAGGCGGCGTTCCAGGAGATGATGGCGTACGCCGGGCGCACCTACGCCGCCAAACGGGCCGCCCCCGGCGACGACCTGGCCTCGCTGCTGGCCACCGGCGAGCTCGACGGACGACCCATCGACGAGATGGACTTCTTCCTGTGGTTCCTGCTCCTGGTCGACGCCGGGGGCGACACCACCCGCAACCTGGTAGGGGCGGGGATGTGGGCGCTGTTCCAGGAGCCGGCTGCCCTCGCCGACCTCCGGTCCCGGGTGGCGGCGGGGTCATCGCTGGGCTCGGCGGTGGAGGAACTCCTGCGCTGGGTCAGCCCCGTGATCTACATGCGCCGTACCGCCACCGCCGACACCGAGCTGGCGGGCCAGCCCATCGCCGCCGGCGACCGGGTGGTCGTCTACTACGGCTCGGCCAACCGGGACGCCGCCGTGTTCGACCAGCCCGACCGCCTCGATCTCACCCGGGCCGCCAACCCCCACGTCGCCTTCGGTGGGGGTGGGCCCCATTTCTGCCTCGGGGCTCACCTGGCCCGCATCGAGATCGAGGCGCTGCTGGCCGAGGTGGTGGGCCGCCTCGACGGCCTGGCCCCGGCGGGCGATCCGACCTGGATGCCGTCCAACTTCGTGTTCGGCCCGGCCTCGTTGCCCGTCACGTTCACCCCGGCGGCCCGCACCCCCGCCGACAGCGCACTTGGAGCTCGATCGTGACCGATCCACTCGCCCCGGAGCCGACTCCCTCGGTCGTCCGCCGTACCCCGGTGCCGCCCAGCGTGTCCCAGCCGGTGGCCACCCCGCTGTGGCCCTCGGTGGTGTACCGGGCCACCGACGCCGACGAGCTCGACCGCATCTACGAAGGCGAGCTGCCCGGCTACAGCTACGCCCGCGAGGGCCATCCCAACGCCGACGTGCTGGCGGCCAAGATCGACCGGCTGGAGGGCCGCCGCCTCGGTGGTCCGGCCGGGATCGTGTCGAGCTCGGGCATGGCGGCGGTGTCGGCCGTGCTGCTCGGCCTCCTCCGGGCCGGCGACCACGTGGCCGCCGGCAACCAGCTCTACGGCCGGTCGCTGCGGCTGATGACGTCCGACCTGCCCCGCATGGGCTTCGCCACGTCCCTGTTCGACCCCACCGACGCCGCCTCGGTGGAGGCCGCCCTCACCCCGGCCACCCGGCTGATCCTGGTGGAGGTGGTGTCGAACCCGACGCTGCGGGTGGCCGACATGGAAGCGATCGTGGCCTTGGGGGCGCAGCGGGGGATCCCGGTGGTGGTCGACAACACGTTCACCACGCCTCGTATGTACCAGCCGTTGACCCAGGGGGCCGACGTGGTGATCCACTCGGTCACCAAGCTGCTGGGGGGCCACGCCGACGTGACCCTGGGCTACACCGCCGCCGACGATCCCGACCTGGCCGCCGCCATCCGCACCGCCGCTGTGACCTGGGGCGTGGCCCCGTCACCGTTCGACTGCTGGCTGGCCGAGCGGGGCCTGCACACCTTCGAGGTGCGCTACGACCGGGCCGAGGCCAACGCCGTGGCCGTGGCCGATGCCCTGGCCGGGCTGGACGGGGTGCGGGCCGTGCTCTACCCGGGCCGGACCGACCATCCCGACCGGGCCCGGGCCGCCAAGCTGTTCGGCTCCCGCACCGGGAACATGGTGAGCTTCGTGCTCGACGGGGGGCGGCCGGAGGTCAACGCCTTCCTTCGGGCCGCCGCCGCCATCCCCTTCGCCCCCACCCTGGGCGACGTGGCCACCACGATCTCCCACCCGGCGTCGTCGTCGCACCGGGCGCTGACGGCCGAGGCCCGGGAGGCGCTGGGCATGCCCGAGGGGTTCATCCGCCTGTCGGTCGGCATCGAGGACGCCGACCTGCTCATCGACGAGCTGACCGCCGCCGTCCGAGCCTCCCAGTAGCGGGGGCTGCGCCCCCGGACCCCATCCAGGCCGGGGGCCCCACCCCGGCCGCAGCTACGCTGCGTTGCGTGGCTCATCAGATCCTGGTGCTCAACGGTCCGAACCTGAACCTGCTCGGTACCCGGGAGCCGACCGTCTACGGGTCCGACACCCTGGCCGACATCCTGGCCGAGCTACAGGAGCTGGCTGCCGCCCGGGGGGCCGAGCTCCGCGACGTGCAGAGCAACGTGGAGGGCGAGCTGATCAACGCCCTGCACGACGCTCGCGCCTGGGCCGACGGGGTGGTGTTCAACCCCGGTGCCTTCACCCACTACAGCTATGCGCTGCGCGACGCCATCTCGGCCGTGGAGCTGCCGGTGGTGGAAACCCACCTGTCGAACGTCCATGCCCGGGAGGCATTCCGGCACACGTCGGTGCTGAGCGCCGTGTGCCTGGGCGTGGTGGCCGGCTTCGGCCGCCACAGCTACGCCGTGGCCCTCGACGCCCTCGTCCGCCACCTCGACGCCAAGGCCTGACGACCCCTCCCCTGGATCCCGATCTGTGGCGTCAGCGCGCAAAATGCAGCACCGGGCGCCACAGATCGCTACTCAGTGATCGGCCCGGTCGCGGCTGGAGCCGGAGGGGAACATCAGCCCGATCGTCACCGCCGAGGCCAGGTAGGTACCGATGATCCACGTCCAGGCCCAGCGGAAGCCCTGCAGCCCTCCGTCACCGTCGCCGCTGGCCAGCAGGATCACCACCACCGACACCCCGAAGGCGTAGAACACCTGCTGGGCGGTGCGGATGGTGGCGTTGGCGGTGCCGAAGCGGGCCGGGGCGATGTCGGCCAGCCCGGCGCTCGACCAGGTGGCGATCGTGACCCCCGTGCCCAGCCCCACGAGAATGCTGATCGGCACGAAGCGGCTCCACACCTCCGGAGTGGGTGTGAGGACGAGCAGGTACAGCACATAGCCCAGAGCGCTGCACAGGCATCCGGCGGCCAGGATCCAGCGGTGCCCCACCCGGTCGGCCAGGCGGCCCGACAGGGGAGCGGCTGCCGCCGACAGCAGGGGCGACACCAGCAACGCCTGGCCGGTGGTGGTGATCGGCTGGTCCCACGCCTCCTGGAGGAGCAGGGAGCTGGTGAGGGCGCCCGAGGTGAACCCCAGGGAGTAGAACGCCACCCCGGCCACGGAGGCGGCGAACGACCGGTGCTGGAACAGCGGTAGCTCCAGCAAGGGTTCGGGGTGGCGGGCCGAGCGGCGGAGTAGCACCGGCACCAACATCAGACCAGCCACCACCAGGGCGATCACCCTCAGGTCGGTGACTCCCCAGTGCTCGCTCTCCACGATCCCGAACATGATGGCGGCGATGGCGGCGGTACCGACCAGCACCCCTACCAGGTCGATCCGGCCGGTGGCGTCGGGATTCTTCGACTCCCGCAGCAGGCGGGGGCTCACCGCCAGCACCAGCAGGCAGATCGGCACGTTGATGAGGAACACACCCCGCCACGACCAGACATCGATGGCGATGGAGCCCAAGGCCGGGCCGAACACCGCCCCCAGCCCACCGGTGGCGCCCAGGATCCCGATGGCCGTACTCCGCTTGTTGGGCGGGAAATCGGGTAGCACCACGGCCACCGCGGTGGGCGACAGCACCGCTCCGCCCGTTGCCTGCAGCACCCTCGCCGCTATCAGGAGCTCCCGGTTGGGGGCCAGGCCACAGAGCACCGAGCCCAGGAGGAACACGGCCACGGCGGGGATGAACAGCCGCTTGCGGCCGAGGCTGTCGGCCAGGCGGCCGGCCACCAGCAGCAACGCCCCGACCGTGATGTTGTAGCCGGAGATGATCCAGCTGAGCTGGGCGGTCGAGGTACCGAACTCCTCGGCGATCGACGGGAAGGCCACGTTGACGGCCGAGATGTCGATCACCACCAGGAAGAACACAAGAGTCGTGACGAACAGCGCCAGCCATGCGCTGCGGGGCACGACATCGGCGGCGGCCTCCCCGGGGACAGGCCGGGCGGACGGCGGGGGCGAGGGGGACATCGCCGCAGGCTACCGGGGCCGTTCGACCGGGGCCGAACGGCCCACGGGGTGGGCCCGAGGCTAACCCCGTAGGCCCGGCGGCCGATCTGATTCTGCAGAACTTGACGAATGGAGTGCAGTGGCGGACCGCCCTCGCCCGGAACCCAGCGAGCCACGCCCCAGCCGGCGCGCCCGGCTGGGCCTGGTCGCGCCCGGTCTGGGGGCGGCGGTCACGCTGGCGGCAGTGGGCGTTCTGGCCTGGTCGGCGGTCTCCACCGCCTCGGCCCGGATCGCCGGCAGCACCGAGTCGGGCGGGTCGCTGCTCCAGGCCGCCGCCGTGTCGCTCCAGCGGGCCACGTCGGGGGATGGGGGAGAGGACGGGGGCGCGCTGTCGTCGGATCTGCTGGTCGATGCCGACGGTCTCTACCCCGGTGTGGTGGTGGAGCGCTGCCTGCCGGTCCGCTACGCCGGCTCGCTCGATGGCGTCCCCCTCGTGCTGTCGGCCCGGATCTCCAGCGGTTCCGGCCTGGAGCGGTACCTGGACACGGCGGTTGCCGTCGGCACCGGCACCGACCCGGCCTGTGGCGACTTCGCCCCCACCCCTGCCGACAACGCCTGGGGGGGCACGCTGGCCGCCCTGGCCTCCACCCATCCGCGCTACGAGCGGGGGCTCGAGCTGGCCGCCCTCAGCGACGGGCAGGCCGTCACGGTCCGCTTCCGGTTCGAGGTGCTGCCCGACGACGGGGCCCAGGGCCGCTCGACCGCCATCCATCTCCGCTTCGAGGTACGGCCGTGATCGGCACCCAGCCCGGCGTCGGCGTCGGTCGGAGGCTACGGCTGGTCGGCGGCCGGCTGGTGCCGGCGGCCCAGATCGTGCTGTGGCTGTACCTCTACCTCGTCCTGGTGCTGTGTGCCTGGGTGGGGATCGGCACCGGCGTGGGCGGGTGGACGCCGGTGGTGGTGACCTCCGGCTCGATGTCGCCCACCGTTCATCCTGGCGACCTGCTGCTGGTGGAACGCGACGTCGGTGCCATCGGCCAACGCTCGATCATCGTGTTCGACCGGGACGGCCAGCGGATCGCCCACCGGGTGTTCTCCGTCGACGATGCCACCGGCACCTACGTGACCAAAGGCGACGCCAACCCCGCCCCCGACGCCGACACCGTGACCGCAGCCGACGTGTTCGGCGTGGGCCGCCTGCTCGTACCCCTGGTCGGCCTGCCGGTGGTGTGGCAGGAGCGGGGCGA
>CADEDH010000024.1:0-20078 GCA_902826025.1 uncultured Actinomycetes bacterium | reverse complement strand
GCCGGCACCGGTCGGGCCGGGACCAGAGCCTGACCACGCTGGCCGAGCTGGCCATCGACTCCTCGCTGGTGATCCTCCTCGCCACCCTCACCGGCACCTCGGGCATCGGCTGGGTGCTGTTCGCCCTACCCATCATCGAGGCCGCCGTCCGGTTCCGCCTGATCGGCGCCCTCAGCACCTGGATCCTGCTCACCGGGCTCACCCTCGTGGCCCGGGTGTGGGCGGTGCAGTACATGGGTGCCGGCGGGCTGCTCGACGAGATGGAGGCCCTGCTCGACCAGCTCAGCCTGCTGTTCCTGGTGGTGGTGCCCGGTGCCTACCTGGCCGAGCAGTTGATGAACGACGTGCTGATCCAGCAGCGGGCCACGTCGCGTGCCGTCGACCGGGGCGCCCTGCTGGAGAGCGTGGCGCAGGCCGGGTTCAAGGTGACCCGCCTGGGCGACGAGCCGGTGCACGCCATCGTGGAGGGCACGGTGGCCCTCGGGTTCGACGCCGCCGACGTGGCGCTCAGCGCAGCCACCGGGGTGTGGCGCACGGTGGCCGCCGCGGGCCCCGGTCGGCTGCCCCCGGCCGGGGCCGCCGGGAGCGGGCTGCGTCCCGCCGACCTGGCCCATGAGGCGGTGGCCATCGACCGGCACGACGCCGACCATGGGGAGGCCGCCGCCCTGGCCGCCCATGATCTCTCACTGGTCCTCACCCACACCGTGAGCCAGCAGGACCATGGCCGCCTCGTGCTGCGGGCCGGTCTGAGTGCGGGGCGGCGAGCCACCAACGACCAGATCGAGGCCTTTCGGCTTCTGGCCGGCCAGGCCACGATCGCCCTCCAGAACGACGATCTGGTGCGCCAGCTCCGCACCACCCGGGACGACCTCGACCATCAGGCCCACCACGACGCCCTCACCGGCCTCCCCAACCGGGCGCTGCTGCTGAAGCGGGCGGCGGCGGCCATGGCGGTGCCGGGCGACCGGCCGGCACTGCTCTTCCTCGACCTCAACGGCTTCAAGCCGGTCAACGACCGGTTGGGCCACGAGATGGGCGACGTGCTGTTGCGCCTGGTGGGGGAGCGGTTGACCCATCTCGCCCCCGACAACTGCCTGGTGGCCCGCCTCGGGGGCGACGAGTTCACCCTGCTGCTGTCGGGCCTGATCACCGAGAGCGACGCCGAGGCCCTGTCGGCCACGGTGTGGGACCGGATCCGGGAGCCGTTCGAGCTCAACGGCGACATCGTCCACATCTCCACCAGCATCGGGGTGGCCTTCGGCGAACCGGGTATGGCCCACGCCGAACTGATCCGCCGGGCCGACGTGGCCATGTACGAGGCCAAACACCGGTCCAAGGATCCGGCCCGGGCGGCGGCCGACGCCGAGCAGGGCCGGACCATGGTCTACCAGGTCTACCGGCCCGACTTCGATCGGGAGGAGCAGCGCCGGGCCGTGTTGGCCGCCGGCATCACCGACGCCTTGGCCTCCGACCGGTTGCGGATCGACTATCAGACGATCCACCACCTGGAACCGGCCGGCGGTCCCGACGGGGCCGAACGGCGCCGGATGCGGCCGCCGGTGGCCGGGCTGGAGGCCCTCCTCCGCTGGCACCACCCGGAGCTGGGCGACATCGGGGCCGAGGAGATCACCGAGGTCGCCCGGTCCACCGGCCTGCGCGACACCCTGGCCTGGTGGGTGGTGAACCGGGTGTGCGGCGACGCTGCCGCCTGGGCCGACCGCCGGCCCGGCGCCGACTTCTTCGTATCGCTCGACGGTTGGAGCGATCACGGTGGCCGGGGTCTGGTCGACAACCTGGAGCGGGCCCTGGCCCTCCACGGTTTGGACCCCCGGCGGCTGCTGGTGGAGATGAGCGAGGACGTGGTAGCCGCCGAGCCGGCCACGATCGTGTCCACCCTGCGGGCCCTGCACCAGATCGGTGTGGGGGTGCTGCTCGACGACTTCGGCCGGGGCCGCATCCCGTTGGCCCAGCTGCACCAGCTGCCGCTCTCGGGGGTCAAGCTCGATCCCGCGCTGGTGGCCGGCGTGGCCGACGCCGAAGCCGACCGCATCGTGCTCGACTCGATCGTGGGGCTGTGCCGCCGGCTGGGCCTGGTGGTGGTGGCCCAGGGCATCGCCGATCCAGACCAGCTGATGACGGTGGCCGGCCTCGGCTGCCAACTCGGCCAGGGCACGGCGCTGGGCTTTCCCGAACTGGTGGAGCACGTCGAGGCGTCGCTCGGCCCGGCACCGTCACGGGCCCTGGCGGACGAGGGAGGCGGCTGATATGGCCCGACCCCTCGACGGGTACCGGATCGACGACGGGCTCGGGGCCGAGCGGCGCGAGTCGTACCGCAAGGTCGACCGCAGCGCCGGGATGGCCTTCGGGGCCGCCATCGCCTCACTGCTGGTGGCCACGATGGTGGTGAACCAGTCGGCGGGCGCGCTCCAGCCCAAGGGGTCGGTGGCCGGCACCGGATTCCAGGTGGGCACGATCACGTTGAACGACGACGACGAGGGCCGCTCGCTGGTCAACCTGGCCAACATGGTGCCGAGCCGGCCGGCCCGGGAGTGCCTGGAGGTGACCTACGAGGGCACGATCCTGCCGGTCGAGGTGAGCCTGCAGGCGTTGGCCGACGGACCCTTGGCCGAGCACGTGGTGGTCGACATCGAACGGGGCACCGGTGGCGGCTACGGGCGGTGCGACGAGATCACCGGGGCCGAGCCGGTCTACCACGGCAGCCTGGCCAGCCTGGCTGCCGGCGAGCCGCTGGCCGTGGGCACGTGGCGCAACACGGGCGACCGGTCCAGCTTCCGGTTCACCTTCCGGCTGGAGGACGACGCCGCCGCCATCGGCCAGGCCACCAGCGTCGACTTTCGCTGGGAGGCGGTACCCCAGTGAGCGCCGGCGCCTGGATCCCCGGTCGCCACCGGCGGTGGCTCCTGGCCGCTCTGGTGGTGGCGGGCGGGCTGGTGGCCCTGGCCGGGCCGGTGGTGGTGCTCACCGGCGCCGCCCGGGGTCGGGCCCAATCCTCCGGCGACCCCTTCGGCGCCGGCCTGGGGGCCGACGGCCGGCTGGCCGCCGCCACCCTCGACGTGGAGGCCGGCCAGCGGACGGCGCCCGTAGCCGTGGCGGCGCTGGCCCCCGGCGATCGGGCCACCGGATCGATCGAGATCGTCAACGCCGGCGACCTGCCCCTCCACTACGCGCTGCTGGTGACGCCAACCGGGCGGCCGGTGGAGAGCTGGCTGCGTTGGGACCTGTGGCTGGCCCCGGCCCAGGGTTGCGGCGGAGCGACACCGGCGTCCGACGATGCCGGCCTGTTCGTGGCCGACGCCGTGCTCGACGGCGGCAGCGACGTCGCCTTGTTCGGCCGGCCCGAGCCTGGCTTCGATTCAGGCGACCGGATACTCGCCGTGGGCCAGCGCGAGCTGCTGTGCCTGGCCGTGGCCCTCCCCCTCGACGCCCCCGATGCCGTCCAGGGCGCCGCCGTCACCCCCCGGTTCGTAGCCGCCGCCGAGCACCATCTGGCCCCGCCCGCCGCCGACGACGGGAACGCCGGATGACGGGGAGGTTCCGCCGCCCGGCTCGGACGCTGGGGCGGGCACTGAACGCCGCCGCCCTGGTGGCGGCGGTGACCGTCATCACCGCCGTGATGGCGGTGGGGGCAGGTCTGATCGCTGGCTACCGCCCCGTGGTGATCACGGGCGGCAGCATGGGTGCCACCATGCCCGACCGGTCGTTGGTGGTGGCCCGTCCCGTCGACCGGGTGGCCGTGGGCGACGTGCTGGTGATGCGCCGAACCGGCCGGGCCACGATCACCCATCGGGTGACGGAGCTGGAGCCGGGGGCCGAGGGCGGGCCGATGCTGGCCATCACCCGGGGCGACGCCAACGGGCACACCGACCCCACCCCCTATCCTCTGGGGCGCCGGGAGCTGGTGGCCCGCTGGACGATCCCCGGGCTGGGTGGGTTGGTGCTCAGCGCCGCCACCCCGCTGGTCGGCACGGCCATCGTCGCCCTCGTGGTGCTGATCATGGCAGCCGCGGCCCTGCGCCGCATCTGGCGCACCGATCCTCCGACCGACGGCCCCGGAGATGGCCCCGGAGACCGAGACGGCGACCCGGGTGCCGACGAACCGGGCAACCAGGGCGAGGTCTCCGCAGGCGGGCAACGGCCCACCACGGCGGCGATCAGCCGGGCCCGGCGGCGCCGCCGGGCCGGGGCGGTGGCGGCGGTTGGCCTGCTGCTGGCCACCACCGGGGTGGCCTGGGCCCTGTACGTCGACTCGGCCGGCGTGCCGGGCAATCAGTTCACCGCCGGCTGCTGGGACGCCAGGATCTCGGGCGTCCAGAAGGGCAGCACCACCAACTCCGCCCTCGGCACCCAGACCGTCACCATCAGCGCCGTCGACCCGGCGAAGTCGTTCCTGACCTTCACCGTCCGCAGCACCGGGAACGAGCCGGAAGACTCCCGCGTCCTGGGCTCGCTGGCGTCGGGCACCACACTCACCTTCCTGCGTACCGGCAACGCCACCACCCCGCCCACGATCACCATCGAGTGGTCGGTGGTGACCTACTCCTGCGGGGTCACCGTGCAGCGGGGCATTGCCGCCCAGAACGGGACGGCCACCATCAACGTCGCCATCTCGGCCGTCGACACCACGGCCAGCTTCGTCCTGGGCACCTCGGTGCCCGACTCGACCGCCCTCACCTACAGCGGCAACGACCTGGTGGCCTACGAGCTCACCTCATCCACCAACCTCCAGATCAGCACCGATACCGAGGCGGCGGTGGGTACTGCCGCCTTCGGCTGGCAGGTGGTCACGTTCGACGACCCGGGCGACATCGACGTCCAGACCGTGTCGGCCACCCTGGGGGCCGGCGCTGGAACCACCACGGTGGCGCTTTCATCACCGGTCGACCTGGGTAGCAGCTTCATCCTGGCCAGCCCGTACGGTGCGCCGAGCGGTACCGAGATCGGCGAGCGCATGGTCCGGGCCCGCCTGCTCGACGCCTCCACCGTCGAGGTGTACCGGGCCGTCACCACCGAGTCGATCACGGCCCGGATCCAGGTCGTCACCCTCAATGAGGGCACCACGGTGCAGCGGGGCATGCTGACGCTGAGCCCTGGTATCAGTGTGGCCAGCGCCGTCATCAACCCGGTCGACACCAGCCGCTCCACCGCCTTCACGACGGTGATGGAGCCGGGGGCGCTCAGCGGCGGCTCCACGAGCTATACCGCCGACGACCTGGTGGGTGAGGCCTCGGCCACCGTCACCCTGCCCAGCGCCACCGGCGTGTCCCTGCGACGGGCATCGTCGCTGTCCACCGCCACGTTCGCCTGGCAGGTCGTCACCTGGGGCGGGCCGGGCTGGGCCGACGCCAGCTACGGCCTGCGCCAGCGGATCGACGTGACCGCCGGCACCGTCGACTCGCCAACCGGCTACACCACCTCGGTGGTGGTCGACCATGCCTCGCTGGTGGCCGGCCAGCTTTCGCTGGCGTCGGGCGACGACCTGCGCCTGTTCCGCTACGACGGGACCACCTGGACCGAACTCGACCGGGTGCTCGACCCGGCCTCGGGCTGGAACAGCGCCACCACCAGACTGTGGTTCCGCACCCAGGAGGAGATCCTGGCCGGCTCCTCGGTGTCCTACTGGCTGTACTTCGCCAAACCGACGGCCGGCACCCCGCCGGCCGACCCCGACAATGTGTGGCTCCTCCGGGAAGGCTTCGAGAGCGGGCTGGGCTCGTTCACCGACCGGACCGACGGCACCGGGTGGTACGCCGCCCAGCCCTGGAGCCGGCGCCAGACCCTGACGATCGCCGAGTCGGCCGTCGACGCCACGCTCACCAGCCAGCCGGTCATGGTCCGCCTCACCAGCGCCGATCTCGCCGCTCACGCCCAGGCCGACGGGTCCGACATCCGCTTCACCGCGGCCGACGGCACCACCGCCCTGCCCCACGACATCGAAGCGTACGACCCCGCCAACGGCACCCTCACCGCCTGGGTGTTGGTGCCGTCGGTCGACGCCGCCACCAACACCACGGTCCAGATGTACTACGGGGCGTCGGACGCCCCGGCCCAGGCCAGCCCCCGGGCCGTGTGGGCCAACGACCTGGCGGTCTGGCACCTGAGCCGCAGCCGCACCGGACCGGCCCCGTCGCTCGACGATTCCTCCATCACCGGCCTCGACGGTCGGGCCCTCGGCGACACCGGGCTGGTGGACACGAGCTCCGGACCGGCCAACGACCTCGACGGCACGACCGACCGGCTGGAGTCGGCTCCCCGCGACCTTCCCGACGGCGCGTTCACCGTCTCGGCCTGGTTCTATCCCGATGCCGTGAGCGGGAGCCCGGTGTTGGTGGCCCAGGGCGATCCGAGCGGGGCGGGAGTGTTCGAGCTGGCCGTGGTCTCGGGCGTCCCCCGGTTCCGCCTGCGGGCCGGAGGTGCGCTGACCGAGGTGAGCGGCGGCACGGTGTCGGCCGGGGCCTGGCACCTGGCGACCGTCACCTGGAACGGCTCCACGATCACGCTGTACGTCGACGGGGTGTCGGCCGGGACAACCTCGGCCTCGGGAGCGACGGTCGACGGCTCAGCCATCGCCCTGACGCTGGGGGGCGACGCCGCCGGTTCCCGCACCCTCGACGGCAAGCTGGGCGAGGCTCGGGTGTCGGACCGGGCCTGGTCGGCGTCGGAGGTCCGCTTCGCTTACCAGAACCTGCTCAACCCGGCTACCACGGTGATGGCGGGCGCGGCCACCGGCGGCTCCTGGTTCAGCCAGGGGGCCTGGACCGTGCGCCGGCCGATCACGGTCGACCACACCCTGGTAGCGGCGAACCTGACCGATTACCCCCTGCTGGTGCAGGTGACCGACAGCTCGCTGATCGGGGCGGCGCAGGCCGACGGTGACGATCTGGTGTTCGTTGCCGCCGACTCGACCACCCGCCTCGACTACGACATCGAATCATGGGACTCCGCCACCGGCGCTCTCACCGCCTGGGTGCGGATCCCGTCGCTCAGCGCCACCGCCGACACCGAGTTGTACCTGTACTCGGGCAACGGCAGCGCGGCGAACCAGGAGGACCCGGTGGGGGTGTGGGGGGCCGAGTCGGACCTGGTGCTCACCGGGGGCTGACCGGACCGATTTCCCTTCAAACCGGTAATTGCTGGCGCCTCCCGACCGATGGAGGGGGTGAACCTGGAGGTTCACCCATGTCCGCTGCTCCCAAGCCACCGAGATCGAACCCGACCAAGGCCCTGTTGTCGGCGGCCGTGGTGCTGGTCGGTCTGGCCATGATCGCCGTGACCTCGCTCGCCTTGTTCACCGATTCAGCCGCCGTCCCGGCCAACAGCTTCTCCACCGGGACGATCGACATCGCCACCTCGCCCACCACGGCTCTGGTCACGATGAGCGCCATGGTGCCAGGCGACCAGGTGACGGCACCTCTCACGGTGCAGAACAACGGCACCCTCGAGCTCCGCTACGCCATGAGGTCCACCACCACCGAAGACACGCTGGCGGCCCAGCTCGTGCTGACGGTGAAGTCTGGCGTGTCGACCTGCAGCGACGCCGCCTGGGCGGCCAGTGGGACCACTCTGTACTCGGGAATCCTGGGTAGCCAGGCCACCACCGCCGTCCTCGGGTCGGTGGCGGATGGGGCCCAGGCCGGCGACCGGACGCTCGCTGCCGCCGGCTCCGAGGTCCTGTGCTTCAATGTGACCCTGCCGGCCGGGGCTTCCCTGGGCAGCGGGGCGTCGACCACGGCCACCTTCACGTTCCAGGCCGAGCAGACCACGAACAATCCCTGATCCGGCGGGGAGCCTGCGTTGAACGCCCCCATCCCCCGGCCGGCCCGGTCGAGCTGGCGGTTCCGGCTCCCTCGGCCGCCCCGCCGCGTCCGGCAGGTGGCGGCCGTCGCCGTCACCGCCGCCTTCGTGGCCCTGTTCTGGTTCACCGACTGGTTCGGGCCCGGTGTCGGCGCCAACCTCACCTTCAGCGTCAACTCGACCGCCGACACCGGTGACAACAACCCCGGCAACGGGGTGTGCAGTACGGGTGGCACGATCTCGGGCGGGGCGGTCCAGTGCACCCTGCGGGCCGCCATCCAGGAGGCCAACACCGTGGCCGGGCTGGACACGATCAACTTCGCCATCCCCACCACCGACGCCAACCACGCCTCGGGGGTGTGGACCATCTCGCCGGCGTCGGGTAACCCGCTGCCCACCATCTACTCGCCGGTGACGATTGACGGCACCACCCAGAGCGGGACGACGGTGAACTCCGCAGTCTCACCGTCGAACATGACCGGCAACCTGGCCATCCAGATCTCCGGGGTCAACGACACCACCACCGCCGACTGGGACGGTCTGGTGCTCAACACCGGCTCCGACGGCTCCACGATCAGGGGCCTGTCGATCCACGCCTTCGACAACTCGGCCAGCGACGCCCTGCTCATCTGGAACTCGTCGAACAACGTGATCGCCGGGAACTACATCGGGGTCAAGGCCACCGGCACCGTGGGCAACGACGGCAACAACGCTGGCATCGGCATCGCCGGCGGCTCATCCAACAACCGGATCGGGGGCACGGCGGCGGCCGACCGCAACATGTGCTCGGCCAACACCGTGTCCAACAACGAGTGGACCTGCGTCTGGGCCGCCGGAAGCACCACGCTCAACAACACCGTGCAGGGCAACGAGCTCGGGATCATGAAGAACGGCACCGCCACCGGCGGTGGCTGGTCGGGCGTGAGCGTGTGGGAGGGCGCCACCGTGACGGTAGGCGGCACGGCCACCGGGGCCGGGAACCGGATCACCGGGTTCGCCAAAGGAATCATCCTGGACGACGTGGTGCCCGCCCCCCACGCGGCCATCGTCGGCAACCGGATCTGGAGCAACACCTATCTCGCCATCGACCTCCTGGACGACGACACCACCGCCAACGACGCCAACGACGCCGACTCGGGGCCCAACGACCTCCTGAACTTCCCTGTGATCTCCAGCGTGAAGGTGGCGGGCACCACGGCGACGGTGGCCTTCTCCCTCGACGTGCCGGCCGGGAGCTATTACATCGAGGCGTTCACCAACCCGTCGGGGGCCGACGGCTCGGGCTACGGCGAGGCCCAGATCACGGCCGGTTCCACCACCATCACCAAGACCGGGACCGGCAGCCAGAGCTACTCGATGACGTACACCGGGGCCGTGGGCGACGTCGTGTCGCTCACCGCCACCCAGCTGGCGTCGGGCAACCCCTACCAGACCTCGGAGCTGTCATTGACCGCAACCGCCGTCAACCGGCTGGTGACGGTGAACTCCACCCACACCACCGACGACAACAACGCCGGCAACGGGATCTGCTCTACCGGCGGCACCAACTCGGCCGGGGCCACCGCCTGCACCCTGCGGGCCGCCGTCACCGAGGCCAATGCCTCGGCCGCCATCGACACCATCTGGTTCGCCATGCCCACCACCGAGACCGGCTACGACGTCACCGCCGGGGTGTGGACGATCAGTCCCGCCGCCGGCACCTCGCCCCCCATCTCGACCACGATGACCATCGACGCCACCACCCAGACCGGCTGGACCTCGACTCCGGTCGTGTCGTTCAACGCCGCCGGCCTCGGCTCGGGGCCGGCAGTGTCGATCACGGGCTCCGGTGTCGTGCTCAAGGGCCTCAACGTGCGAGGCTCGCCCGGCGTCGGAATCTCGGTGGCCGGTGCCAACGCCACGATCTCCTATTGCTTCGTGGGTACGAACGCCGCCGGTACGGCGGCGTCGGCCAATGCCGCCCAGGGCGTCACGATCTCGGCTTCCGGTGTCACCCTCGACCACAACCTGATCTCGGGCAACGGCGCCGACGGCATCATCGTCGGCGCCGCCGACGCGATCATCGTCGACAACTACATCGGCACCACCGTCACCGGCAATGCCGCCCTGGCCAACGGTCAGGAGGGAATCGAGCTCACCAACGGCACCAACACCGTGATCGGCACCACCGGCCACGGCAACGTGATCTCGGGGAACTCCTCGGCCGGCATCAACGGCTGGTCGGGCACCAACACCGGCGTCAAGATCCAGGGCAACAAGATCGGGGTGGGGGCCGACGGTACCACCGCCGTGGGCAATGGCGCCGGCAACACCGAAGGCGGCATCACCCTGCGGGGCACCAACACGAGCTGGCTCATCGGCGGCACCGCCGCCGGCGAGGGCAACACGATCGCCAACAACACCGGCGACGGAGTGATGCTAGTCACGGTCAACGGCACCTCCAACGACATCGCCGTGCTCGGCAACTCGATCTACGCCAACACCGGCCTGGGCATCGACCTGGCCGACAACGGGGTGACGGTGAACGACAGTGGTGACGCCGATTCGGGTTCCAACGATCTGCTCAACCAGCCCATGATCCGCGAGATCGGGCTGTCGGCCGGGAGCCTTACCGTCACCTACCGGGTCGACGCCCCGGCTGGCACCTACCGCACCGAGTTCTACACCAACACCTCGGCCGACCCCACCGGATACGGCGAGGCCCAGACGTTCGCCGGCTCGGCCTCTATCACCCATCCTGGCGGGGCCGCCACCTACACCGCCAGCTTTGCCGGCGCCGCCAACGCCATCGTCACCGCCTCGCTCACCGAGAACCCGACGCCCACCACCTGGGGTGCCACGTCCGAACTCTCCCAGGCGGTCACCGCCGGCGTCACGGTCAGCGGCACGGTCTACGAGGACGTCGACGGCGACGGTGCCGTCAGCGACGACGGCGCCGCCCGCAGCGGGGTGGACGTGTGGCTGTTCGCCGAGAAGGACGCTAACTCGAAGCCGTCAGCGGGCGACGTCCTGGTCGACAGCACGGTCACCGACGGGGCCGGTGCCTACAGCCTGATGAGCCCGACGGGCACGACCGTCTACGTGGTGGTCGACAGCCAGGACGTCATCCCCTCGACGGGCTTCGCCGGCGGGTTCAGCGCCGGTTCGGCCTGGGCCGAACAGACCTACGGCCCGGCCGGCAGCGCCACCTACAACGGCACCACCTGGAGCTACGCCGGCTCGGCCGGGTCGCTGTTCGGTGGGGCCCGGCCGGCCTCCAGCGACGGCTTTCCGGCCTTGTCGGACGCCGACCACATCGCTCGACAGGTGCTGTCCACCTCCAGTGTGGCCGGCCTCGACTGGGGGTTCAGCTTCGTGCCGGTGGTCAGGACGTACGACGCGGTGCCCCCCACCGGCTTCACCAGCGCGTCGTCCTGGTCGACCTTCGACGCCGGGACCAACGGGGTGGGCACCGACCCCGACGGCTACACCGGCGCCGTGTTCGACGGCCGCTACATCTACTACGCGCCGTACAGCAACGGCACCGCCAGCCACGGCGAGGTGCTCCGCTACGACACCCAGGCCACCTTTGCCAGCACCGGGGCCTGGTCGACCTTCGATCCTGGAGCCAACGGCGTGGGCACCGACCCCGACGGCTTCGTGGGCGCCGTGTTCGACGGCCGCTACGTCTACTTCGTGCCCTACTACAACGGTGTCGACAACCACGGCGAGGTGCTCCGGTACGACACCACCGCCAGCTTCACCTCCGCCGCCTCCTGGTCCACCTACGACGCCGGCAACAACGGGGTGGGCACCGATCCCGACGGCTTCGTGGGCGCCGTGTTCGACGGCCGCTACGTCTACTTCGTGCCCTACTACAACGGTGTCGACAACCACGGCGAGGTGCTCCGGTACGACACCACCGCCAGCTTCACCACCGCCGGATCCTGGGCCTCCTACGACCCGGGAGCCAACGGCGTAGGCAGTGACCCCGACGGCTTCGCTGGCGCCGTGTTCGACGGGCGATTTGTCTACTTCATGCCCTACTTCAACGGGACGGCGGCCCACGGCGAAGTACTGCGCTATGACACCACTGCCACCTTTGCCGCCGCCACCTCCTGGGCCACCTACGACCCGGGGGCCAACGGCGTGGGCAGCGACGCCGACGGCTATGCCTTCGGCGCCTTCGACGGCCGCTACGTGTACTTCTCGCCGTTCGACAACGGCACAGCCAAGCACGGCGAGGTGCTCCGCTACGACACGGCGTCCACCTTCGCCGCTGCCTCGTCGTGGAGCGCCTACGACCCGGGCGCCAACGGCGTGGGTACCGATGCAGACGGCTACACCAGCGCCGTGTACGACGGCCGCTACGTCTACTTCACGCCCACCGACAACGGCACCAGCTACCACGGCGAAGTGCTGCGCTACGACACCACCGCCGCCTTCTCCACCGCCGGCTCGTGGAGCACGTTCGACGCCGGTACCAATGCGGTGGGGACCGACCCGGACGGCTACTACGGCGCCGTGTACGACGGCCGCTACGTCTACTTCTCCCCCTTCGACAACGGCGGCGCCGCCCACGGTGAGGTGCTCCGCTACGACACCGGCCATACCGGGCAGGGCACGCTGCGGCGTTTCCTGTCGAATGCGGCGGCCACCGTCGGCACCCAGACCACCAACTTCGAGATCCCCACCACCGACCCCGGCTACTCGGGTGGCCTGTGGACCATCACCCCGGCCAGCGCCCTCGACCTCAACAGTGCGGCCGCGGTCGACGCCACCACCCAGACCGGCTGGAACGGCAGCCCGCTGGTGGCCGTCAACGGCACGGGGTACTCCAACCCGTTCACGGTCAGCGGCACAGACGCCACCGTGTCGGGCCTGCGGGTGACCGGCGCGGCCCAGAACGGCATCAAGATCACGGGCACCCGGGCAACGATCACCAGCTGCTACCTGGGCTCCAACATCGGGGCCGGGGTGTCGATCGCCACCGGTGCCGGCAACGGCTCCAAGCTCACGGGCAACACGATCACGGCCAACACCGGAGACGGGGTGGAGGTGGTGGCCGGGACCGACCACACCATCACGGGCAACGTGATCACGTCGAACGGGGGCAACGCCATCGACCTGGGGGCCAACGGCACCACCGCCAACGACGCCAACGACAACGACGCCGGAGCCAACGACCTGCTCAACACGCCGGCGCTGAGCGCCGCCTCCGAGTCGCTGGGGTTGGTGGATCTGACGTTCAGCGTCGACGTGCCAGCCGGCACCTACCGGATCGAGGTCTACACCGACCCGTCGAACAACAAGAGCCTCACTGAGCTGGTGGGTTCGCAGCGTTTCACCACCACCGCCGGTTCCCATACCTTCGCCACCACCTTCGCCGGTGCGGTGGGCGATCGGCTGGTGGCCACCCTCACCGAGGACGACGGCACCACCACTGGTTCCACCTCGGAGGTCAGCGCCACGTCGGTGGTGGTGGCCACCGGGGGCGCCACCGCCGCCGACTCGAGCATCCGGCGCAGCGACCTGCGGGCCACCGGCGGGCTCACCCTGCCCGGTTCCACCACCGGCAGGGCGGGCAAGGCCATCGATCTCGGCGGCGGCACCCACCGCCTGGTGGGTCCGGCCACCGACCTGACGAGCGCTGCGCTCACCATCAGCGGTTGGGTCAAGCTCGATACCTTCGGCACCGATCCCCGCCTGGTGGCCAAGGCATCGGGCGCCACCAACCGCACCTACGAGCTGCTGGTCGATTCCACCACCCACGAAGCGGTGGCCCGCATCGTCACCGGCAGCGGCACGGCCGAGGTGCGGGGCGGGTCGCTGGCCACCGGCACCTGGTATCACCTGGCCGTCACCTGGGACGGCACCACCGCCCGCCTCTACGTCGACGGGGCCCAAGTGTCGACCACCAGCGCCACCGGCACGCTCGCCACTGATCTGACCATGCCCTTGGTGGTCGGCAACGTGGCCGCCGCCGACCGGGGCCTCGACGGCCTGGTGGACCAGATCCAGGTGGCCCACACCGCCCGTTCCGCCGCCTGGCTGGCCACCGCCCAGGCCAACATGGCCAGCCCATCAGTCTTCGTGACCGTGGGCGGGCCCCAGACCGAGGCCGCCAGCTCGTGGGCCACCACGTCGGCGTCGGCCCACGGCGGCACCCATGCCCTAGCCGCTCCCAACGTGGGGGGCAACGCCACGGGGGCCTGGATCACGGCCGACGGGCTGTCCCTGCCCGGTGTGGAGTTCGAAAGCTGGTGGCGCGTGTCCGATCCGTCGTCGGTCACCGTGGCGGCCGGGACCCGCACCGGGTTGGCCCCGGCCAACCAGTACGAGGCGGGCCTGACCGCCGCCGGCTTCGACCTGGCCTCGCTCATCGGCGGCACCCGGACGCTGGGCGCCGCCGGTACCGGAACCGGCCCCACCGCCAACACCTGGACCAAGGTGGTGATCAGCACCGACGAGACCGGGTCCACCCGATTGTCGGTTGGGGGCACACCGGTCCGGGGTCCGGTGACCCTCACCGGGGGACCGACCTCCGGCTCGGTCGGCCTCCGGGCCGGCGCCCTGCAGTCCCCCTACACCTGGTACATCGACGACATCCAGCTCCGGAAGCTCGTGAGCGACGAACCCGACACGACCCTGGCCCCCATCGACCGCACCTGACGGTGGCTCCATGGCGCCGCAGGGAGGGATGCCCACGGGGGTGACCCCCGCCGGGCGCCGCAGGGCGATACGTTCGGAGCATGCTGCAAGCAGCCGGATTCCCGGGGCGGAGCTGCGCTGCGCTGGCTACGGGATCGTTGATGGCCGTGGCCTGCGCCGTCCTCGCCCGACCCCATGTCGATGTGGCCGTACGCCTCAACGAGCGCCGCCTGGTGCCGGCCACCACCGTGCTGGCCGGCCTCGGCCTGGTGGCCCTGGTCTCGGCCGGGGCTGGCCTGTGGTCCCGCCGGTTGGCCCTGGTCGGCGTGGCCGCGGTGTCACTGGCCCTGGCCGGGGCGTGGCTCGGGCTGACACCCCACCGGTTCTCGGGCCCGGTGGTGGCCAACCTCACCATGGAGCACGGCCTGCACGTCACCGACGCGTTGGCCGTGGCCCCCACCGTGGTCGGCCTGCTCGCTCTGGCCCAAGCCGCGGCCCACCGCGGCGCGGACTTCTCACCTGGGGTACCGTCGCCGGTCCTGCCGGTCAAGAACTCGATGGCGCCCCGCCACGTTCGAACCGAGGGCACCCGGGGGCGACCGCACGGGTGACGGACTCAGGCGGTGAGGAGAGCGGCCACCTCGGCCATGGTGTCGATCTCAGCCTCGCGGCTGGGGCCGACAGGGGTGAGGTTCAACATGGTCGCCCCGGCATCGACATAGGGGCGGAGGAAGGCGGCGATGTCGGCCGCCGTGCCGCACGGCGTATAGCGCTCGAACGGGGCGAACGGCATCTTGTAGAAGCTCTCCAAGCCCTCGGCCACGTGGCGGCGACCCTCGTTGGCGTCGCGGCCCACCCCGACCCACAGCTGCAGCCCGTGAATCCACGGATCGGCCCGCTTCGGGGCCAGTTCGGCCACCCGGGCCACGCCGGCGGCGAACCGGTCGGCTGAGCACCAGGCTCCCAGCCAGCCGTCACCGTGACGGGCGGTGCGGGCCAGAGCGGCATCGGCTCGGCCGCCGATCACGATCGGCACCGCCTCCCGCACCCCGCTGCGCACCCGCACCTGGTCGAGCAGGAACAGGTCGTCTTCCCAGCTCACAGCCTCTCCAGCCAGCAGGGGCCGGATGATGGCGAGGGCGGCGTCGGTGCGGCGCCCCCGGGTCGCGGGGTCGACGCCGCAGGCCAGGAACTCGGAGCGATCTTCACCGCCCACCCCCACACCCACCGTGAGCCGCCCGGGGGCGGCCTCAGCCAGGGTGGCGATCTGGCGGGCGGCCACCACCGGGTGGCGCAGGGCCAGCAGAAACACGCCCAGCACCAGTTCGAGCCGGGGCTCCAGCCCCGATAGCACGGCCAGGTGGATCAGCCCGTCGGATCCGTTGCCGCCCTTGAAGCTCACATGGTCGGCCACGAACAGGTGGCGCAGACCGCCGTCGGCGATCCGGGCCAGGAGTTCGCGCTGACGCTCCGGCCTCTCCCGCCACAGATCCCACGGCGGGGTCACACCTATTCTCGGCTCCTCGGCCGAGGCCTCGGTGGCCAACTCAGTAGCTACGGGGAAGGCCCAGGACATTCTGGGCGATGAAGTTGCAGGTCATCTCCTGGCTCACGGGGGCGATGCGCTGGAGGCGGGCCTCCCGCCAGTACCGCTCCACGTGGTACTCCGAGGCGTAGCCCAGGCCGCCGTGGGTCTGCAGGGCCTGGTCGGCGGCGAAATAGCTGGCCTCGGCGGCCAGGTACTTGGCTGTGTTGGCCTGCTCACCACACTCGAGCCCGTTGTCGTAACGCCAGGCGGCCAGGGCCGCCATCTGCATGGCCGCCTTGAGCTGCATGTGGGCCTGGGCCAGGGGGTGGGAGATGGCCTGGTTCGCCCCGATCAGCCGGCCGAACACCGAACGCTCGTTGGCGTAGTTGACGGCCCGCCGGATCGCCGCCTCGCCGATGCCGCAGGCCACGTTGGCCAGCAGGATCCGCTCCGGGTTGAGGCCGTGGAGGATGTGGTGGAAGCCCTTGCCCCGCTCACCGACCATCCGCCAGCCGTCCACCGGCATCTCGTCGTAGAACACCTCGCAGGAGGCCACGGCGTTGCGCCCCACCTTGGGGATGGGCCGTATGTCGCAGTAGTCGCGGTTGAGGTCGGCCAGGAACAGGGTGAGGCCGCCGAAACCCTGACCCGGCTCCCCGTCGGTGCGGACCAGCAACAGCACCACCTCGGACTCCAGCGCCTTGGACGTCCAGATCTTGCGGCCCGACACGATCCAGCCGCCCATGCCGTCCTCCACCGCCCGGGTGGTGATCCGGCTGGTGTCGGTGCCGGCGTCGGGCTCGGTCACCCCGAACGCCACATGGAGGTCGCCCGCCGCCGCCCGGGGCAGGAAGGTGTCCTTCAGCTGGTCGTTGCCGAACTTCACCACCGGGTTGAGGCCGAACATCGTGAGGTGCAGGGCGGTGCAGCCGTTCATGCCGGCCCCCGAGGCGGCTATCCGGTTGAGCACGATGGCGCCCTCGGTGATGCCCTGGCCGCCGCCCCCGTACTCCTCGGGGATCACGATCCCGAGCCAGCCCCCCTCGGCCATCGACTTGTAGAACTCCCAGGGAAACTCGTGCTTGTCGTCCTTCTCCATCCAGTAGGTGTCGTCGTACTGGGCGCAGACGCGGTCGACGGCCTCGGCGATCGCCTCATGATCGGGGTTGGGCGTGAAGTCCATGGCAGGCTCCGTGGTGCTGGTACTCGTGTCGGTGGTGGGACGCTGAACGGACAGTAGGGGAACGACCGGGTGGAGGCCGAGTTCCGCGAAGCGAAACTCGAGGTCCCGAAGGGACACGTCAGCCGAACTGGTAGAGGCGCTCGGGGTTGGTCACCAGGATGCGGTTACGGACGGCCTCGTCGGGGGCGAAGGCGGCCAGCAGGTCGATCAGGTCGCCGTCGTCGGGCATGTGGCGCACGTTGGGGTGGGGCCAGTCGGTGCCCCACAGCACCCGGTCGGGAGCCGCCGCGATCAGGGCTCGGGCGTAGGGAACCACGTCGTCGTAGGGGGGAGCGCCACCGGCGGTGAGCCGCTCCGCCCCCGAGATCTTGACCCAGCACCGCTCATCGCCCGCCATCAGGGCCAGGAGCTTGCGGAACGGCTCCTGCTCGAGGCCGGCGGTGGCGTCGACCCGGGCCATGTGGTCGATGACGTAGGGGCAGGGCATGGCATCGAGCAGGTCGGCGTAGCCGGGGAGGTCCTTGGCGTCGAAGTGGAGCACGATGTGCCAGCCCAGCGGGGCCACCCGGTGCACGATCCGCCAGAACTCGCCCAGCTCGGGGGCACCCCCCAGGTGGGCCACGAAGTTGAACCGGGTGCCCCGCACGCCGGCGTCGTGCAGGGCCCGGATGTCGGCGTCGGTGAAACCCTCGTCGATCATGGCCACCCCGGCGAAGCGGCCCTCGGAGCGCTCCATGGCGTCGACCATGGCCCGGTTGTCGGTGCCGTGGCAGCTGGCCTGCACCAGCACCGCCCGGCTCAGCCCGAGCGTCTCCTGGAGGGCGAAGAAGTCCTCCACTCCCGAGTCGGGTGGGGTGTAGGACCGGCCCGGGTCGAAGGGGAACTTGTGACCGGGGCCGAACACGTGGCAGTGGGCGTCGCAGGCGTTGGCGGGTGGGGTGAAGGCTGTTGGCCGGTGGGAGTCGCGCCGGGGGGCGTCGATCATCCTGGGGGCGGCGTTGTCGTTCACAGGTCCTCCCGGGGGAACACGAGGCCGTCGAACAGCTTGCGGGCCGTCCGCAGCACGCCAGCTTTCACGATCGCGCCGGCCCCGTCGAGCTCGAACACACAGTCGAAGTCGCCGGTGGGGTGCTCGATCACGATGGGGGGCGACACCCCGGGCCCCACGGCAGCGGGGGCGGTGCACACCTCGGCCGCCGGGGATCCGTCGAGCAGGCAAGCGGTGGCCACGCTGACCGCTCCCAGCACACCGATGGCGTCGTGGCACCGGTGGGGGATGAAGGTGCGGGTGCTCACCGCCCCGCCGGCCTCGGGGGCCGACACCATCGTCAACTTGGGCACGGTGGCCCGGGCCACGTCACCCAGGTTCATGAGCGGCCCGGCAGCGAGCCGGATGGCCTCCAGGTCGGCCCGGAGCCGCTGGTCCGCCTCCAGCTCGGCCGGGGTCTCCCGCCCCGTGATCCCCATCTCGGAGGCCAACAGCACCACGGTGGGCATCCCGTTGTCGACGCAGGTGGCCCGCACCGAGCGGCCGTCGGCGGCGGTGAACGTGTCGCAGGCCCGGCCCGTGGGGAGCAGAGCGCCGCAGGTCGAGCCGGCCGTGCCCTCGAAGAACAGGTTGACGGGGGCCGCCGTCCCCGGGACCCCGGAGATGGCGGTGTCGCCCTCGTAGCGGGGCCGGCCCCCGCGAGTCTCTATACGGGCGGTGGCAACACCGTCGGTGTTGCACAGGTAGATGCGGATCTCGGTGATGTCGCCGGTGGCGCTCACCAGGCCCCGCTCCACGGCGAAGGGGGCGACGCCGGCCAGGATGTTGCCGCAGTTCTGCTGATCGGTTACCAGGTCGGTGTCCACACCGAGCTGGAGGAACAGGTAGTCGACGTCGGCATCGGGCCGGCTCGACGGGCTCACCACCGCCACCTTCGACGTGAGGGGGTGGGCCCCGCCGACGCCGTCGATCTGGCGGGGATCGGGCGACCCCATCAGCCGGAGCAGAAGGCTGTCCCGCTCGGGGCCAGGGGCCGGCAGGTCGGCGTGGAGGAGGAAGAGCCCCTTCGACGTCCCGCCCCGCATCAGCATCGCCCGCACACCGTCCGTCATCGGTGCTCACTGTACGGCAGGCGCCGGGGCCGTGTGGAGTACGCTGCATCCTGCGGGGGCTGCGCCCCCGAACCCCATCCGTCCGGGGCCCCAACCCCGGACGCAGCTACGCTGCATCCGGTGGACAGCCGGCCTACTCCACTGCCCAGGTCGGGAACTCTGACGGGGCGTACCGGCGGCGGGGATGCAGGGTCAGAGATCGCCGGGGTGGGCCTCGGTCCGCTGTCGGCCCAGGCCCGGGAGCGGCTGGCTCGGCCGGCCGGCGAGCCCCTGCGGCCCCCGCCGCCAGACGACCACCCTGCCGTGGCCCGGTGGCGGGCCGAGGTCCACGCCGCCTGGCTGGCCGGCGACCCCCCGGCGGCGGCCTGCGGGCACGAGCCGGTGACGATCGCCGGCGTGCGGTGCCTCTGGGCGCCGGGGTCCGGCGCCGGCCCGATGGGGGGCGGCGGCGGCCCGCTGGCCCACGAGGGTCCGCTCCTCGTCTACCTCCATGGCGGCGGCTACTCGCTGGGCAGCCCCGAGGTGTCCCTGCCCATCACCCAACGCCTGGCCGCCGGCGGAGTAGCGGTGCTGTCGGTCGATTACCGGCTGGCCCCCGAACACCCGTGGCCGGCCGCGGTCGACGACGCCGTCGCCGTGTTCCGGGCCCTCGGCGGGGCCGCTCCCCGGCGCCCGCTGGCGGTAGGGGGCGACTCGGCCGGCGGCAACCTGGCGCTGTCGGTGGCCCAGCGGACCCGGCCCTATCCCGATGGCAGCGGGTCGCCGGCGGCCATGGGGCGGTTCAGCCCCCACCTCGCCCATGGCGGCCCCCTCCGGCCCGGCGCC
>CADEDH010000023.1:72106-83789 GCA_902826025.1 uncultured Actinomycetes bacterium | reverse complement strand
GACCAGGGCATCGGCCCGGCGGGCGGCGATCGGGACCCCGGCCTCGGCGATGGTGTGTTCCTGTACAGCGGCGATCACGGCAGCACCCTGGGCGGCCGGCACCCGCAGGGTGATCACCACGGAGCCGTCGTCGTCGGCCTGACGCCATGACAGACAACGGGCGGCTTCCTGGCGGTCGGCGTCAGCTGCGTGGATTCGCCGCTGGTTGCGGACGATCTGCTCCACCTGGGCGGCGGTGCCGTCGAGGGCCACGTTCAACCAGATGGCCTCGGTGGCCGCAGTGGCGATACGGGTGACGGCCCGGACCTTGGACCAGGTGATCGCTCCCGACGTCAGAGCGGCGGCCATGGCCGGCAGGGAGCGCAGGGCCTGGGCCACCCGGATGTGCTCGGACGCTGCCACCGAGCCCAGGCCGCACCGCCACGACAGCCACTGGACGGCGCTCTCGCAGCCCTCGTCCTCCCAGATCTGGCGGTCGAGGAACTCGCTGAGCAGGGCCAGAAACCGGGCCTTGGACGCCGCCTCGATCGCCGACGCCCCGGTCAAGGCCGCCGCTAGGCCCGCGGCCGACAACTCGGCTGGATCCTCCCAACCCGCTGTGCTCCCTGTCGCTGTCGCCTCTGCCATCGCCGCATCCCCCGTCTCGCCTGTTCCGTCACCGCTCACGCCACCTGGCGCCCGCCCACTGGACAGTGCGCAGGGGGTGTGACAGCACCGGCCGGGCCGCTGGCAGCCCCCCAATTTCCCGCGGGAAATTCGGCGACGGTCCGCTCGGCGTGGATGGGCAGACTGGTGCCGCTAGTCACCAACCGGGTCGTCGTCGTCCGACAGATCGATCGACAGCCAGATGCTGTCGTCCTGGCGGAACCCGTGGCGGCGGTAGAAGGCCCGGGCCCGCTCGTTGGCCGCCTCGGTCTCCAGGAACAGCCGGTGGGCGCCCCGGTTCCGGGCCTCGGCCAGCACGTGGTCGAGCAGGATCGAACCCAACCCCTGGCTCCTGACGTCGAGGTAGACCTCGTCCAGCAGCGCTTCCTCCCCGCCCGACTCGATCGAGTAGCCGACGGTGACGACGGCGTAGCCGATAGCCGTGCCGTCGAGCTCGGCCAGCAGCACGGTGCCCCACTGGGGTTCGCCCAGCAGGCCGGCGAAGGCCCGACGGGCGCGGGCCTCGTGGAACTCGTGGCCGTCGGCCTCGCAGTAGCGCCGGCCCAACGCCACCAGCACGTCCAGGTCGTCGGCTGTGCCCGGCCGGATCAGGAGCTGGTCGGGGGGCGGAGGTGACGCCGGGGTCACGCCAGCGGGGCGTCGCCGAACAGGACGCCGAACCGCTCGCACCAGATCTGCACCGTGCGGTACGTGGCCAGGTCGACCTCGGGCGGGATCTCGTAGTTCTGGCTGCCGATGTTGCCCTTGAGGGCGCCCAGGCTCACGTAGCGGTCGTCGTCGGCCCGGAGGTAGACCTTCAGATCGGGCCCGTTGGTCGCCTCGAAGCTGTCGAGGCGCAGGAACCGCTGCTCGCCCCCGTCACCCAAGACCAGCGCAGAACCCTCCACCGAGTGCCCGGTGCTACCGGAGAACGTGCCCTGGGCCAGGGTCTCGGTCTTGTCGGGGGCCAGGGCGGGCCCCGCCTCCGCCACCTCGTCGTCGATGACCAGCGACTGGACGCCGAAGTAGCCGAAGGCCAGCCAACCGGCGATGGCGGCCACGATGAGGCCCCCCAGAGCGATGCGCACCCGGTTCTGCATGTCCGGGCAGCGTAGCTGCCGGCAGGGGTTGGGGCCCCGGCCGAGATGGGGTCCGGGGGCGCAGCCCCCGCAAGAGATAGCGTAGCTGCCGGCAGGGGTTGGGGCCCCGGCCGAGATGGGGTCCGGGGGCGCAGCCCCCGCAAGAGATAGCGTAGCTGCCGGCCGGGTGTCAGCCCGGGCTGCGACCGAACGTCATCTCGGCCACCCGCTCCATGCAGATGTCGGCCGTCCAGGGCAGCATCACGGCCCCGGCCCGGGCGTCGCGGTGCATCCGCTCCAGCGGGAACCGCTTGAACAGGGCCCGGCCGCCGCAGATCCGCAGCACCTCACCCGTCACCTCGTGGGCCACCTTCGACATCGTCCGGTGGCACATCATCGTCCGCAGCCGGGCCCCGGCGGTGGGCTTGTAGCGGGCCTCGGCCATGGTGCGCAGCATCAGGGCCCGGGCCTCCTGGACCCGGATCTGGCACTCGGCCAGGGCCAGCTGTTTGGTGATCGTCGGGGCGCCGGAGCGGGGGCTGCCTTCCACCTCGCCCTTCATGTAGGCGACGGCGAAGTCGACCGCCCCCTCGGCCAGCCCCAGGTAGGTGGGGGAGATCGTCATGAAGATGTGGGGCCAGTCCCGGGCCGCCAGGAAGTAGGCGCCCGACGGCATCACGGTCATGGCGTCGGGCACGAACACGTCGTCGAGGTGCAGGTCGCGCGACATCGTGGCCCGCATGCCCAACACGTCCCACTCGCCCGACACCGAGAACCCGGGGCTGTCGGCCGCCACTGCCAGGTACAGCGTGTGGCGGAACGAGGGGGCCGACCCGTCGACCGGGGTCTCGGTGCACAGGATGCCGTAGTGGGTGGCGGCACCGGCGAGGGAGGCGAAGTGCTTGCGGCCGCTGAGGCGCCATCCTCCGTCCACCCGAACGGCGGTGGCCCCGAACGGTTCCCGCCCCGACGTGAGATCGGTCTGGGGCTCGGAGAAGGGCTGGGCGAACAGGGCGTCCTCCTCCAGCACCAGGCGGTAGATGCCGGCCCGGCGGCTGTTGTGGGCGGCCCGGGTCTCGTCGTCCATCTCCAGGTCGTCGGCCACGAAGCCCGACCACATCATCGTGCAGGAGTGCATGTTGTACGACAGGGCGGTGGAGCCGCACCACCGGGCCAGCTCGGCCGACACGAAGCAGTAGGTGGCGTAGTCGGCCCCCATCCCGCCGTGCTCGGCCGGGATCAGAAGGGCCAGCAGCCCGGCCCGGCGTAGGTCGTCGTAGTTCTCGGTGGGGAACCGGTTCTCGGCGTCGTACAGGGCGGCCCGGGGGCCGAACCGCTCTCGGCCCAGCTCCCGCACCTGGCGCATCAAGGTCAGCTGGCCGCTGGTGAGGGGCAGATCGAACTCGTTGCGGTCGTCCGCCGGGCCGCCGAGATCGAGGGGCTCGACAGCAGAGGCGGGGGAACGGCTGGTCATCGGGTCACATCCACACGAGGAAGGAACGGATCAGGCGGTTGAGATCGTCGGGCCGCTCCATCGGCAGCAGGTGGCCGGCGCCGTCGACCAGCTCCAGGCGGGCCTCGGGGATGACCCCGGCCAGGCGCTCGGCGTCGGCCGGCGGGGTAGCGGTGTCGAGCCGGCCGGTGACACACAGGGTGGGTACGGCGAGGCCGCCCAGGCGGTCTCGGGCATCGAAGCGGACTACGGCCTCCAGCGCCGCCCGGTAGGAGGCGGGGGTGAGGGTGGCCATGAGCTTCATGGCCGCCTCCTGCACGGTGAGGGGGCAGTCGGGGGCCACCATGGTGGGCACCACCTGGCGGGCGATGTACTGCATCCGCCGGCCCTCGTTCACCGGCTCCATCCGGGCGGCCAGGAACTCGGCGGCGGCCAGGCCCTCCGGGCCGTCCTCGCCCCCGAAAGCGGGGGCCGTGCTCACCAGCACCAGGCGCTCCACCCGGTCGGGGTGGCGCAGAGCCAGCTCCTGGGCCACGAACCCGCCCATCGAATGGCCCACCACCGCCACCCGGGGGAGCTCGAGCCCCTCGATCAGACCGGCGGCAGCGTCGGCCAGGGCGGCGATCGACAGCTCGCCCCGCACCGGCCGGGACCGGCCGTAGCCGGGCATCGTCCAGGCCACGCACCGCATCATGGGCGACAGCCCGTCGAGCTGAGCCCGCCACCCCTCGGCGGTGGACCCCAACCCGTGGAGGAACAGCACCGTCTGGGGCGACCGGCCCCCGGGCGGCCCCTCGTCGAGCACGTCGATGCCCTTGATCATGGGCACGACGTCACGCCAGCTCGCCCTGCAGCACGCCGTCGACGACCACCGGGGTGCCGTCGAGGGAGACCGTGCAGCCCTTCATCGGGAGGTCGAAGTGGCCCAGCGTGTGGCGCCCGGCCGTCTCGTTGGCCCCGGTGGAGTACAGGAAGTTGCCGGCGAACGCCCGCAGCTCGGTGCCGTTGACCTGGCTCTTGTCGTACATGACCAGGGTGTCCCACCGGGCCGCAGGGTTCATGCCCCAGCCCACATGGGACACGGCGTAGGCCTCCTTGTCGCCCCACGCCTCCAGGTAGCTGCGCATGAGGGCTGCGTCGAGCCCGGTGCCCTCGATGTCGACGATGTAGTCGTTCTCCACCGTGCACCGCACCGGCGACTCCAGGTATCGCTTGAACGTGAGGTTCACGTCGCCGGTGTCGAGCACCAGGGTGCCGTTGACCGAGCCGGCGGGCGGGAAGGCCAGGCACAGGCCGCCCGGCCAGTGGGCGATGGTGCCGGGGCGGTCGGTCCAGCCCCAGCTGGAGCCGGCGGGGGCGTTGGCCACGTCGATCACCAGGTCGGTGCCGCCGGGGGACGTGACGGTCATGGTGGAGGCGGCCCGCAGCATCTTCGTGCCCGCCTTCACCTTGGCCTCCAGCGCCGGGTCGCACTGGAGGCGTTCCAGCAGCTCAGGATGCTCGTTCGACACCATCAGGACCCGGGCCCCCTTGCCCAGGATGGCGGGCAGCTCGGGGGCGTGGAGGAGGCCCTCCACCGTGCAGTCGGCCACCAGAACCGAGCCGGCCAGGGCGTCGATCACCGGCTGGAGGCCGCCGATGGCGTCGGACGCCCCGGTGGACCGTACCGGCACCGGCACCTTCTGGCGGGGCGACGGGATCGTCACGTGGAACACCCGGGCCCCCAGGCCCTGAAGGGCCAGGTCGGCCAGCTGCACATTGACGGCCCGGCTCTGGCTCTCGGACAGCACGGCGCACACGTCACCCGGCTGCACCCCGCAGCGGGTGAAGGTGGCGGTGAACGCCTCGATCCACTTGGCCTCGATCTTCTCCACCAGCATGGGGTGACCTCCTGTGCGGGATTGGGCCCGGCGTCCTCAGCCGAGACCGTTGGGGCGGACCATGATCTTCACGTGCTCCTCGGGGTTGGCCAGGGCGGCGAAGGCGGCCGGCGTTTCGTCCAGCGTCACCTGCCCGGTGATCAGGGCGTCGCCTGGGATCAGGCCCTCGGCCAGGTTGTTGAGCGACTGGCGGAACTCGGCCCCGTTCCAGCCCAGCACGAAGCGGACCGTGAGGTGTTTGTAGATGCCCATGATGGGGCGGAAGTTGTCGGGCTGCATGCAGACACCCACCACCACGAGTTCGGAGCGGTTGGGAGCTGCCGTCATGGCCCCGTCGATCAGGCCGGGCACGCCCACCGCCTCGAAGATCACCGGTGGCTCCTTGCTGCCCGACCGGTTCTCCCGCCAGCCCTGGACGGCGGCGGCGAACCCGTTGGCGGCGTCGCCCGGGCTGGCCGGATCCACCACCACGTGGGCTCCCAGCCGCCGGGCCAGCTCTCGGCGCCGGGGGGAGTACTCGCTGACCACGATGGGTTCGGCCCCCAGCACGGCCAGGGCGGCGATCACGCTCTGGCCCACCGGGCCGGCGCCCAGCACCACGGCCCCCCGGCCCCGGGCGGCCGACGACTCGTTGACGGCGTGGAGGCCGACGGCCATGGGCTCGGTCAGGGCGGCCACCACCGGGTCGAGCCCGTTGGGCACCGGCACCAGGGCCGACGGGTCAACCAGCATCCGCTCGCAGTAGCCGCCGGGGTACTCGTTGTCGTAGCCGGGGGTGGCCCTCCGGTTGGGGGTGGTGAGCGTGGGCATCACGGCCATGGCCGTGCCCACGGCCGGGCCGTCGTCGAGCCCTGCTCCCAGCTCCAGCACCCGGGCCGAGATCTCGTGGCCCATCACCATGTCCCGGTCGGGGTCGAAGGCGAAGACCCCCATGCCGACCTCTTTGGCCGTGTCGGCCATCTCGTGGGCGTGGTCCACCGTGTGGAGGTCGCTACCGCAGATCC
This sequence comes from uncultured Actinomycetes bacterium, assembly GCA_902826025.1. Classification (GTDB taxonomy): domain Bacteria; phylum Actinomycetota; class Acidimicrobiia; order Acidimicrobiales; family SZUA-35; genus CADEDH01. The sequence goes on along the minus strand of CADEDH010000023.1, from coordinate 77,728 downwards.
CGCAGGCGATCGTCTCGATCAGCACCTGGCCCGGCCCGGGGTTCAGGTCGGGCCAGTCGTCGACCACCATCTGTCGTTGTCGCAGCACCGCAGCTCGCATCCCCGAACTGTACGGTCGGGCCGGGGACCGTGCACGCCCGACCGCAGAGCCCCGCCAGGATGCGGCCCGCCCGGCCGGCGTGGGAGACTCGGGCCACTAGACGAACGAAACGGGAGGTGCCCCCGATGGGTGGTCCGCTGCAGGGAATCAAGGTGGTCGAGCTGGCAGGGATCGGCCCCGCCCCGATGTGCGCCATGCTGCTGGCCGACCTGGGGGCCGAGGTGATCCGGGTCGACCGCCTGGCCCCGGCCGACCTCGGCATCGACTCGGGCCGGCAGTACAACCTGCTGGAGCGCAGCCGGCGCTCGATCGCCGTCGACCTGAAGAGCGCCGAAGGCGTCGAGGTGGTGCTCAAGCTCGTGGAGCAGGCCGACGCCCTGATCGAGGGCTTCCGCCCCGGCGTCACCGAACGACTCGGGCTCGGGCCCGACGTGTGCCTGGCCCGCAACCCCCGCCTCGTCTACGGCCGCATGACCGGTTGGGGTCAGGACGGGCCGATGGCGCATGCCGCCGGCCACGACATCAACTACATCGCGCTCACCGGCGTGCTCGATGCCATCGGTACCGCCGGCGGCCAGCCCGTGCCCCCGCTCAACCTGGTGGGCGACTTCGGCGGCGGCGCCCTCTACCTCGCCTTCGGCGTGCTGGCCGGCCTGCTCGAGGCCCGCACCTCGGGCCAGGGCCAGGTGATCGACGCCGCCATGGTCGACGGGGCGGCCTCCCTGCTCACCGCCATCTACGGCATGTACGGGTCGGGCAGCTGGTCGTTGGAGCGGGGCACCAACATCCTCGACACCGGCGCCCACTTCTACGGCACCTACGAGTGCGCCGACGGCAAGTGGATCTCGATCGGCTCCATCGAGGCCAAGTTCCACGCCGAGCTGCTGGAGAAGCTGGGCCTGGAGGAGAGCGACATCCCCGACCGGATGGACCGCTCCCGCTGGGTGGAGCACAAGAAGCGGCTCACCGAGCTGTTCCTGGCCAAGACCCGCGACGAGTGGTGCGCGGTGATGGAGGGGAGCGACGTGTGCTTCGCCCCGGTGCTGTCGATGGCCGAGGCGCCGAGCCACCCCCACAACGTGGCCCGGGGTGCATTCGTCGAGGTCGACGGCGTGGTGCAACCCGGTCCGGCCCCCCGGTTCAGCCGCACGCCGGGCCAGATCCAGAGCCCGCCGCCCGATCCCGGCCAGCACACCGAGGCCATTCTGGCCGATTGGGGCTGGTCGGCCGACCAGATCAGCGCTCTGCGCTCTGCCGGGGCCATCGGGTAGCCCGCCCGCCCGCTCGATCCGCGACACGGTTCGAACCGTGTCGCGGATCGCTCGCTGAGCGCGCCCATCGCGTACACGCTTCCGACCGGGTCGCAGATTGCGCGGGTCCTGGGGGGCCACCTACGGTCGGCCCGACCAGGGCTCTACCCCTCGAGGAGCATCCGTGAGCGACCTGCCCGAGTTCGACGACCTGCCTGAGCTGGAAGGCCTCGGCCTGCGCCACGCCTGGGACGTGTGGGGCCCCGACGACGAGCTGGGCACGATCAACCTGGTGACGCCGGAGCGGGTGGCGGCGGCCGCCACCCTCGTGCGGACCGGCCAGGTGATCTCGCTCGACCTGCCGCTCACCGAACCCGACCCGCCCCTGTTCGGGCGCCAGCCCTACGAGCACCACGTGTTCGCCCTGAGCCGCAACGAGATGGACGACCGGCTCGACAACTTCCACCTCCAGGCCTCCACCCAGTGGGACGCCCTGTGCCACGTGCGGTGCCGGGAGCGGGGCTACTACGGCGGCCGCACCCAGGATCCCACCGAGGGCCCCAACGGCCTGGGGATCGACCGGTGGGCCGACCACGGGGTGGCCGGGCGGGGGGTGCTGGTGGATCTGGCCGGCTGGCAGGCCGGCCAGGGCCTGGCCTACGACGCCCTCGACTCCCGGGCCATCACCGTGGAGGAGCTGCAGGCGGTGGTGGCGGCCCAGGGCACCGAACTACGGCCCGGCGATCTGCTGTGCATCCGCTTCGGCTGGCCCGGCCGCTACCGGGCGCTGGGCCGGGCCGACCGGGAGGCCTACGCCGCCGATCCAAGCTTCGCCGGTCTGTCGGCCGACGAGGGCATGGCCCGCTACCTGTGGAACGCCCACCCGGCCGCTCTGTTGTGCGATAACCCGGCGGTGGAGACCCTCCCCGGCGACCCCGCCGTCGGCTCCCTGCATCGCCGGCTACTGCCCTGCCTCGGGTTCGCCCTGGGCGAGATGTTCGATTTCGAGACCCTGGCCCGGGAGTGCCGGGACCGGGGCAGCTGGGAGTTCTTCTTCGTCGCCGCCCCGCTCAAGGTCCCCGACGGCCTGGGCTCGCCCGGCAACGCCGTCGCCATCCTGTAGCGCCGCCGCCTGCCATCGCTGGCGCCATTTGGGCTGGTCAGGCCACGGGCGGCAGATCGACCCGGGCGGCGATGCCGTCGAGGCCGGGCCCGGCGGCTGGGTGCCGCTCCAGCACCCGGGGATCGTGGCCGGGGATCACCATCCACGGCGCCGACGCCATGGCCCTGCACCGGCGGTGGCCTTCCAGCATGTCGCCCACGTTGAACACGGTGGTGAAGGCCCGACCCCGGTCGAGGTGCTCGTAGTAGTGGGCCGCGTCGGACGCCAGCACCAGCCAGCCGGCGGCGGTGTGGACCCGCACCACCTGGAGCCCCATCGTGTGGCCGCCCACGTGCTGCAGGCTGATGCCGGGCGCCAGCTCGCCGGCGCCGTCGTGGAACGTCACCCGCTGGTCGAACACCAGGCCCACCAGGTCCTGGATCTGGCCCACGGTGAAGGCGTGGCTGAACAGCTTGTGGGTCATGTACCGGCCGGTGGCGAAAGCCATCTCGGCATCCTGTAGGTGGAACGAGGCCCGGGGGAACTCGGCGTGGCCCCCGATGTGGTCGTAGTGGAGGTGGGTGATCACGACGTCGGCCACGTCGGCCGCCGCCACCCCGATCGTGCCCAGGGCGTCGGTGACGGAGCGAACGGTGGTGCGCCGGCGACGGGTGCCGTCGGCCTCCTCGAAGCCGGTGTCGACCACCCAGGCCCGGGGGGACCCGGGCCCGGCCCCGTGGGGATCGGCGCCGTCGACGTCGACCCGTCTCGGGTCGACGATGGCCCACACGAAGTAGTCCATGTCCATGGGCTCGTCGTGGGGATCGCCGCCCACGAAGTGCTCGGATCGCCGGGCCGGGCGGTGTCCGTACTTGAGGGCGTAGACCTCGTAGCTGGGCAGTCCGGCGGGGTAGGGGAGCGTGGGATCGTCCATGTCCGCCGCCTCAGATGGTGAAGGCCAGGTTGCGGGCCACCCGCTCGGCCAGCTCGGTGTCGCCGGCGAGGGTCACGCGGCCGTCGGTCAGCGGATCCGTCGGGTCGATCCGGCCGCAGCACAGCAACATGAACGTGGCGAAGTCGGCGGTGACGGTGGCCGTGGCTGGCCCGTCCAGTTCTTCCACCACCCGGGCCCGGCCGTCGATCACGGCGTGCAGGGTGCGCGTGGTGGGGCCGGTGATCTCGATCGTGACCCGGGCCCCCTGGGGGGCGGCCGCCTTCTTGCCCACCATGTAACCGAGGGCGATGTGGGCCTCATCGAGCGAGATCTCGGCGCCGCGCCCGCTCAGGTGGCCGGGGTGGCCCAGCGGCACCCGGATGTCCTGCTCGTGGGCCCAGTGGTCGAACACCCGGATCTCCATGTAGCGGCGGTAGGTACCGGGCCCGGCCGCCGTCCACGAGGCGGCGTCGAGGTCGGCTTCGGACATGGCAGCCAGCTGCTCGCCCCGGGTGCCGGTGATGGCGGCGAAGGCGTCGAGCACCTCGGCCCCGGAGGCGTCGGCCAGGCGCCGGTGGGCCGCCTTGAGCTCGTCCCACGGGGGATTGGCCAGATCGGTCCACTGGGAGAAACCGATCTCGGCGCTGGTCAGGTGAAGGAGGGCGTCGCGGCACGTCCAGCCGGGGCAGAGGGCGGGGGAGGCCCAGTCGGCCTCGCTGAGCGTGCGCCCCAGCTCCAACATCGAGGTCCAGCATTCGCCGAAGGCGGTCACGAGATCGGGGCCCGAGGTCGAGGCGGCAACTGGTACAGGGTGTCCCATTCCGGCACACTAGCGCCGGTCGCCACCGGGGTACCCAAGGCGGGCCGTCCGAGGAGCGCCCGGTCCGGGCGGGGGAGTACCGTGCATCGCCCTTGCGGGGGCTGCGCCCCCGGGCCCCATCTGGGCCGGGGCCCCAACCCCGGCCGGCAGCTACGCTGCCACTATGCAGCCGACGTATCCGCCCGAGACAGAGGAGTACCGGCAGAAGATCCGGGCCTTCCTCGATGCCAACCTGCCGGCCGACTGGAAGGGCATCGGTGCCCTGGTCGGCGAGGACCGCCTGGCCTTCCACTGGAAGTGGCGGGAGACCCTGCGGGACAACCGGCTGCTCGCCGCCAACTGGCCGGCCGAGTACGGCGGTGGCGGCCTCACCCACCTCGAGCAGGTGGTGATGAACGAGGAGTTCTACCAGCGGGGGGTGCCCACGTCGGGCCCCAACGACGGGTTCAGCATCGGCATGGTGGGCAACACCATCCTGTTCTGGGGCAGTGAGGAGCAGAAGCAGCACTACATCCCCCGGATCCTGTCGGGCGAGGACGTGTGGTGCCAGGGCTACTCCGAGCCCAACGCCGGCTCCGATTTGGCCAACCTGGGGTGCAAGGCCGAGCTCGACGGTGATCAGTGGGTGATCAGCGGCCAGAAGATCTGGACCTCGAGCGGCCATCTGGCCAACATGGTCTTCGTCCTGGCCCGCACCGACCCCGATGTGCCCAAGCACAAGGGGATCTCGTTCCTTCTGGTGCCGATGGACCAGCCCGGGGTGGAGGTGCGCCCGATCACCAACATCGTGCGCCACGACCACTTCAACGAGGTCTTCTTCACCAACGCCAACTGCCCCAAGGACGCGGTGCTGGGCGGGGTCAACAACGGCTGGGCCGTGGGCAACACCCTGCTCGGCTTCGAGCGGGGGGTGGGCGCCACCACCACCTCGCTGGCCTACGCCGCCGAACTGGCCAACTACATCGCCATGGCGAAGGAGTTGGGCCGTACCGACGACCCACTGGTCCGCCAGGACATCGCCCGGTTCTACACCAAGGTCCAGATCATGCGGTTCCGGGGGATGCAGGCCCTCACCCGGTTCCTGAAGGGCCAGCAGCCGGGGCCGGAGGCGTCGATCGGCAAGCTCTTCTGGAGCCACTATCACCGTGAGGTCACCGAGTCGGCCATGAACATGATCGGGGCCGAGGCCATGGTGGGCTTCGGCGATGAGACCCGAGGCGGTATCGGGGCCCCCGAGGTGGGGCTCGACAACACGGTGGCCAACTGGATGGCCAGCTTCCTCATCGCCCGCCCCGGCACGATCTACGCCGGCACCTCCGAGGTGCAGCGCAACATCATCGGGGAGCGGGTGCTGGGCCTGCCCAAGGAGCCCAAGGCCGACGGCGGCAGCTGGAAGGAATCCCAGGCCGCCTATCG
>CADEDH010000023.1:61719-72006 GCA_902826025.1 uncultured Actinomycetes bacterium | reverse complement strand
AGGCAAGCGTCCCTGTCACAGCGCCCGGGCCCGGGCCGGTTCGGCATCCCGGAGGTCGATGACCTCTACGGGGAGAGCCGGCGCCATTGTCGGCTCTCCACCGGCGGGCTCCACCGGGAGCTGTGACAGGGACGATCCGCCAGCCAGTGCCGGCTGGTAGAACACGTCGACCTCGCCCAGGTCGATGCTGGAGTTGTCGCCGTCGAGGGTGCCGCCGGCGAGCAGGATCTTGCGCAGCTCCGACGAGGTGAACGCCACGTACACCATGGTGCGGACGTCGCGGTCCGAGATCGGGCCATCAGTGGAGAGGAGCCCCTGGTCGATCAGGGAGGCGATGACCTCCAGTTCCCCGGACCGGATGGCGGCCTCGATCTCGTTGCGGGGTGCGATCGGGCGGGGCCGCAGGTTGACGACACCGGCCAGCGGGGCCCGGGTGTAGTCGGCGGCGGCCAGGGTCGACGATGCCGCCGGCGCCATCGTGGGCCGGGTCGGGCGCAGCGGCGCGGAAGCGGCCACCGCTGCTCCGGATGCGGGCGTCTCCGGCGTCCCTTCGGCGGGAGCGGCCGGGGACGCGATCGGAGTGGGGGCGGGAGTCGGCTGAGGCACCGGCGTGAGGGCGGCCGGTTCGGCCGGAGCCGGCGTCGTCTCGACCGGCGGGCGCTCCAGCAGCACCAGGCCGCCGGCGGGGGCCGACATGCGGCCGAACGGGCTGGTGACGGCGGGGGCCGGAGCGGGACCGCCGATGGCCAGCTGGTCCACCAGCTTCTCGATCTCACCGGTGTCGAAAGCGTCGGGAACGCGCCCGTCGGCGGTCGGCCCGTGGTCCTCGTCCTCGTCGTCGTCTTCGTCGTCCCGTTCGGCCAGGATGGCGGCGAGGCGCCGGCTGGCCAAGGGGCGGGTGATGTCGTCGTCGACCTGATCGGGGCCGGCGGCCGGCTCGGCCCGGCCGCCGTCGTCAGCCGTGGCCGAAGCGGTAGTGGACGTGGGGGCAGGCAGCTTCACCACCGGGTGCTCGGCGGTGAGTGGCCACTGGCGGACCTCGTCGTCCTGGAGCTGATACTCGGGAGTGAGGGAGTCGTCGATCTCGGCCTCGATGGCCCGGGAGGAAGCCCGCAGCATGCGCTCGTCGGCCTTGATCACGTCGGGCCGCCCCAGGCTGTGGGCACCGGCCCGGTAGGCCGGAAACGGGGCGGTGGCGTTGTCGCCGTCGGCCGCTCGCCCGCGACCGAGGCCCAGCACGTCCGAGGTGAGATCGGTGACGGAGGTCGATGGCGCGGCCTCATCGGCCGCCGGGGCTCGCCGGGTGACGGTGGCCATGTAGGCGGCCGTGCTCTGCGACCCGGTGATGTCGCCCACCCCCGGGTTGAGACGCCCACCGGCCGGCTTCTCGCCCTTGGCCACGGCGCTGTCGTCGGCCCGCAGGCGCAGGTCGCTGATCACGTAGAGCCCGAGGGCGGCCACGATGATCGCCGTGAGGAAGCGGACGATGAGCTGTTCGCCACTCTTGAGGGCGCCGGCGAGGATGAATCCGAGAGCGCCTAGGGCAAGGAGAAGGAACAGTCCTGAGATGACTCGTTTCATTGCTGTGGCCTCCATCTACTCCACATTAGATCTTATGAGGCCGTAGCGCATCCCCCAATTTGCTCTATATGGACATCCTTGTCGTTGCTTTATGCGTCTAGAACTGTCTTCTGACCGCTTTTACTGACGATTGGGGGCTCCGTTGACCAGGGAAAATTGATCCACTGGTTCGTCCGCTTCCATACAAAATCGCATTTCACCTGCGAATGGGGCTTCTCATAGAGCACGGCTGTCATACTCTCGGCGACTACGTCTTGGCAGAACTCATGGACAACCTTCAACGTATGGCCCGTGTCAGCCACATCATCGACGACAAGGATTCTGGAATCTGCCAGATCAACCTTGTCCAAATAGGGGGGCAGCATCACCGGGACGTCGAGCCGCTCATCTACACCGGTGTAGAACTCCAGATTCATCACGTAGAGGTTCTTCACCGACAGGGCGTAGCCCAGGGAGCCGGCGGCGAAGAGACCGCCGCGGGCGATGGCCAGGATGATGTCGGGTTGGAACGTACTGTCGGCGATCTGCTGGGCCAGCTCCCGGATGGCCGTCCCGTAGGAGGCCCAGGTCAGGATCTCCCGTTCCGCGCTGTCGTCGGCCACTGCTCGTTCTCCTGGGTCGTCGTCGGTGCCGGCCCGCCGGCCGGTGCCGCGCACCGCCGGGCCATGGGGAGCAGGCTTACCGGTGCCGACCCGTTTCGCAACGCCGCTGGTGGAGGTGGGGTTCCGTTCGGGCCCCAAGGTCGTTACAGTCTGATGTCGCCCGCTGTTCGCTCATCGTCGGGCGGCGGCGGGATCAGCAGAGTCGGGGCAACGGACAGCCGCGCGGGGTGCCAGTGAGCAACGACAGGGTTCGAGCGCCGAGGCGACACAGCGGCAGCCGGCGCGCCCGGGGCCGGCTTCCCCGCGCCGCGGTCGTGGCTGTTGCCCTCCTGGGCCTGTCGGCGTTCCCGTCGGCGGCCCAGGATACGACCCCCACCACCGTCACTACGGCGCCGCCCACCAGCGACACCACCACCGCTCCGCCCACCTCGGCCGACAGTTCCACCACCGGCCCGGCTTCCTCGTCGCCCGAGACCACGGCGGCCACAACGCCGGCTCCGGCCGCCCCCACCACGAGGAGTGCGGCCGACAAGAAGGCCAAGGCTGAGGCCGCCGGCAAGCTCAACGCCGCGGTGGCTGCCGATTCCGAGATCGCCGCCGGCCTGCAGGCCATCAATGAGGCGGCCCAGTCGACCCAGGCCAAGGTGGAGGCGGCCCAGCGGAGCCTGGAATCGGCCCGGGCGGCCAAGGAGACGGCTACCGCCGAGCTGGCCAACGCCAGCACCCAGCAGGTGGAGGTGGAGGCCCAGCTGAAGGTGAAGGCGGTGGAGGGCTTCAAGTCGGGGGTGGCGGATCCGCCCAGCATCTTCTTCACCGACCGGAACGTGAATCAGACGATCCGGGAGACCACCCTGCTTCAGCAGGTCAACAAGGGCACGGCCGAGCTCCTGGAGGAGCTGCGGACCCTCAAGGAGGACCAGCAGGAGGCCCAGGCCGAGGCCGATCAGGCGGCGGTCGACGCCGAGGCCCTGCAGGCCCAGCTGAAGGTCGAGCTCGACACCCTGCAGGACCAGCAAGACGTGCAGCTTCGCCTCAAGCGGGAGGCCGAGAGCCGGATCTCGAAGTGGGAGAGCACCCTCAGCTCCTACGCCGCCGAGGACAAGAGCATCCAGACCCTGATCAACGGCTCGTCGCCCACCAAGGTCACGATCACCCAGCTCCGACCCCCCTCGGCCTACGGCATGCAGTGGCCGGTGGTCGGCTCGGTGACCAGCGAGTACGGCTACCGCATCCACCCGGTCTACGGCTCCCGCAAGCTCCACTCCGGGCTCGACGTGAGTGCCCCCAAGGGCACACCGATCGCCGCCGTGCAGAGCGGCACCGTGCTCATGGCCGGGGTGCAGGGCGGGTACGGGAACGTGGTGATCGTCGACCACGGCGACGGGGTGAGCACCCTGTACGGCCACATGTCGAAGATCAACGTCTCCAAGGGCCAGCAGGTGGACCGGGGCGATGTGGTGGGCCTGGTCGGGGCGACCGGCACGGCCACCGGCAACCACCTCCACTTCGAGGTCCGCATCAACGGCGAGGCCACCAACCCCCGCCCGTACCTGCCCGCCAGCCAGACCTGAGCCCGGCGGCCCCCGGCGGGGCCGTGTCGGGTGTTCAGGTCACGGTCACCGGCACCGTGTGCCAGCCGGTGGCGCCGTCGGGGAGGGGCGGCACCTGCACGTCGGTCTGGGTGGCCCCGCTGGCGTCGGTGGCCCGCACCCGCAGGTTGTGGCGGCCCGGGGTGGCGGCCCAGGGCAACACCCACTGGCGCCAGGCGTCGGGCCCGAGGGCGTCGCCCAGCGTCGCCTCCTGCCACGGCCCCTCGTCCACCTGCACCTCCACCTTGGCGATGCCGGTGTGGGGGGCCCAGGCCACGCCGGCCACGGCCACCTCACCGGCCACCACGTCAGCTCCCCGGCGGGGGGTGTCGATGCGGGACTGGGTCTTGACCGGGCCCAGCTTGGCCCAGCCCCGGGGGATCCAGTAGCCGTCGAACGACTCGAACGTGGTCAGTTCGATCTCCGACAGCCATTTGGTGGCCGACACGTAGCCGTACAGCCCCGACACCACGAGGCGGGCCGGGAACCCGTGCTCCAGCGGCAGGGCTTCGCCGTTCATGCCCACGGCCACCAGGGCGGTGCGGCCGTCATAGGCCGCCTCGGTGGGGAAGCCGCAGGTCCAACCGTCGACCGAGCGGCTGGCCACCTGGCTGGCACCCGGGCGCACGCCGGCCTCGTCGAGGAGGTCGACCAGAGGGACGCCCTGCCATACGGCGTTGCCCACCAGCTTGCCTCCCACCTCGTTCGACACGCACGACAGCGTCACCGGGGCCACGGTGGTGGCCCGGGCCAGCAGGTCGTCATGGGTGAAGGTCAGCTCGCGGTCCACCATGCCGGTGATCCGCAGGGTCCAGTTGGCCGGGTCGACCTGGGGTCGGAGCAGGGCCGTGTCGATCAGGTAGAAGTCGCCGTTCGGGGTGATCAGGGGGGAGATGCCGGGGGTGGAGGTCACCGGCGACGTCCCGGCCTCGGCCACGGCCGCCGCTACCTCGTCGGCCCCGGCCCCGGGGGCCAGGGTCACCGAGTCGCGCGCCGTGCGGGCCGCCGATCGGGCCCGGAGTTGGCCGGCGGCCGCCCCCGCCAGCACCGTCGCCGCCCCGGCCACCCCGGCGGCGGTGAGGAACGACCGGCGGGTGACCGCCGGGTTCACCGGGGTGTCCACGAGCCTCGCCGGGGGAAGGGCGCGCCGGTGGAGCAGGGTGAGGACGGCCCAGCCAACGGTCACGGCCACGGCGTTCACCACCACGGCCCCCAGCCAGCCGCCCCGGGCGTCGCCCGCCACGGCGGCCATGCCGAGCAGGCCGAAGGCCCCGATGCCGACCTGGGCCGGGCGGGGGCTGTGGCGGGAGGCCAGGCCGAGCCCGGCTCCGATGGCCACGGCCAACAGGGTGGTTCCGGCCACCAGGGCCGGCTTGTCGGCCAGGCCGAACACGTTCTTGCCGAAGGCCACGAACCAGCCGGGGGCATTGTCGACCACCCGGTTGGCCACGGCATACACGGGTCCGGGCAGCGGCGCCCGAACCGAGGCCGCCAGCTCTCCTGCGGCCAGTGCCGCCCCGGCAGCCACGGCGCCGGCCACCGCCGCCCGGCCCGGGCCGATGTCGTCGTTGTCGTCTTCCGGCGGCATTGTCACCACCCCCAGTCTGTCGGCTACCGCCCTGGTGTCCGTCGCGCCCTAGAATCCGTTACCGACAGACCGGCGGTTTCAAGGAGGAACGCATGCGAGTGGTCGTGGACTTCGATCTGTGTGAGAGCAATGCCGTGTGCATGGGGATCGCCCCCGAGGTGTTCGAGGTCAGGGACGACGACTTGCTGTACGTGCTCGACGAGACCCCGGGTGCCGGACTGCACGAACGTGTCCGCCAGGCGGTGGAGCGCTGCCCCAAGCAGGCCATCCGCCTCGAAGAGGACTGATTGCCCGCCGCTGTGAACCGGGCGGTGGTGGTGGGGGCGTCGCTGGCCGGCCTCCACGCCGCCCAGGCGTTGCGGCGCCAGGGTTTCGACGGTGAGCTGACGCTCATCGGCGACGAGCCCCACTACCCCTACGACCGTCCGCCGCTGTCCAAGGAGTTCCTGACCGGCCCGGGAGACGTCGACAAGCTCCGCCTCCGCGCGGCGGCCGATCCTGACGCCCTCGGCGTGCGCTGGCTGCTGGGCCGGCGGGCCGTGGGCCTCAACCGGCACGAGCCGTCGGGGGGCCAGGTGCTGCTCGACGGGGGCGAGGCCGTCGATTTCGACGGCCTGGTGGTGGCCACCGGGGCCCGGCCCCGCCGGCTCGCACCGGAGCTGGACGGCATCCACACCCTACGCTCGCTCGACGATGCCGTGGGGTTGCGGGAGGCGTTCGATGCCGGCCCGGCCCGGGTGGTCGTGATCGGCTTCGGCTTCATCGGAGCCGAGGTGGCGGCTTCGGCCCGGGCCCGGGGCCTGGAGGTGACCGTGCTGGAAGCGGCCGAGGCGCCGCTGGCCCGGGTGCTCGATGCCGAGGCCGGCATGGCCGTGGCCGATCTGCACCGGGGCCACGGGGTCGACGTCCGCCTGGGCGCCACGCTCACCGGTTTCACGGTGGACGGCCGAGCGGTGACCGGCGTCGAGCTGGGCGACGGCACCGTTATCGAAGCGTCGGTGGTGGTCGCGGGGATCGGGGTGACCCCCAACACCGGTTGGCTGGAGGGTGCCGGTCTCACACTCGACGACGGCCTGGTGGCCGACGAGACCTGTCTGGCCGCCCCCGGAATCGTGGTGGCGGGCGACGTGGGCCGCTGGCCCAACCCCCGCTTCGACCGGCTCATTCGGGTGGAGCAGTGGGACAACGCGGTGGAGATGGGCGGCTACGCCGGCCGCCGTCTGCTGGCCTGGGGTCGGGGCGAGGCGGTGGAGCCGTTCGCTCCCGTGCCCTGGTTCTGGTCCGACCAGTACGACCGCAAGATCCAGCTCGCCGGCGTGCCCGGCCCCGGCGTGGCCATGGCCCAGGGCACCCTGGCCGAGCAGCGCTTCGTCCGCGTCTACCATCGCGACGGGGTGGTGGTGGGCGCCCTGTGCTGGAACCGACCCCGCCAGGCCATCCAGGCCCGGGAGCTGGTGGGACGGGAGGCCCCGCTCGACGAGGCCCTCCAGGTGTTGGGGTGAGCCGCACCGAAGACCCCACGGACAGCCCCGTCGGCGGTCCGGCCGGGGAGTTGGTGGAGGTCGTCGACGCCACCGGAGCCGTGATCCGGGTGGTGACCCGGGCCGAGGTCCGGGCCGGGAACCTCCGCCACCGCTGCACCTACATAGCCGTGGTCGACGGTGACGGCCGGCTGGTGGTCCACCAGCGGGCCGACTGGAAGGACGTCTACCCCAGCTACTGGGACCTGTGCTTCGGCGGGATCTGCGGGGTGGGGGAAGAGTGGGAGCGTTCGGCCGCTCGGGAGCTGGCTGAGGAGGCCGGGGCCACGGGCGCCGCCCTCCGGCTGCTGGGCCCGGTCACCTATGACGCCCACGACGGCCACATCGTGGGTCGGGTCTATCTGGCTCGATGGGGCGGGGCCGTGACCTGCCCCGACGGGGAGGTGGTGGCCGTCGACCGGATCCCGCTGGCCGACCTCGGCCGTTGGCTGGTGGGCCGGCCCGTGTGCCCCGACTCGGCCGCGGTGGTCGCCCCTCTGCTGGCGGCGCTCGGCCCCGACGATCTCGCCTGACCATCAGGCCCGAGGTCCGGCCCGAGAATCCTCAGGCCGCCGCTGCCGGCTCGATCACCAGATGGGGGGTGGTGGGGGCGAGGACCGCGGGCTCGGCGAACGACTCCACCAGCCGGAGGAGCTGGGGGCTCGGGCCGGCCCCCACCTGGTTGCGCAGCAGCCGGGCGTAGGTGTCGTACTGGCGGCGGGCGTCGAAACGGTTGCCATTGGCCAGATGGGCCTCGATGGCCAGGCGATGCCCGCTCTCCCGCAGGGGATCGATGGACACCGTGGCCAGGGCGAGCTGCACGGCCTGGCCGAAGCGGCCGGCGGCGGTGGCGGCCCGGGCCGCGTCCTCGAGCGAGCCGAGCCGGAGCTGGCGCAGCCGTTCCCGTTCGATCATCAGCCAGTCGTCGTACCAGTCGGGCAGGAGATCGGAGTCGAGGGCTTGGAAGGGGAGAGCGGCGGCCACGATGGCGTCGCTGCCGGCGGCGGCAGCTTCGGCCAGTCCGTGGCGGACGTCGACCCACACCCAGGGGCACAGGCGGAGGTGGGTCTTGGTGGCCACGATCAGATCGGCGGGCGCCTTGCTCAGCCGCCACAGGGTGGAGCGGAGGTTGGCCTTGGCCCGCTCCTCACTCTGCTCGGGCCACAGCTGGAAGGCGGTGTAGGAGCGTTCGGCCCCCCGGGGGGTGAGGGCCACGAACGCCAGCAGCCGTTGAGCGGCCGGCGTCAGGTCGATCCGTCGCCCCTCGACCTCGAGGCCGAAGCCGCCCAGAAGTCGTAGTTCCACTGCCGTCATCGTCGCTCTGGTCCTCTCGTCCGATCCGCTTCGGCCTGTTGGGAGTAGAGAGCACGGGTGCCGGCCCGAAATACACCGATTCGGGCCGCCCGACGGGCGACGCCGGGCCCGGCCGCGGCCGGGCTCAGGCGCCGGCCGCCAGGCGGGCCTTGACCCGGTCGGCCACCAGGCGCCCGTCGGCCCGGCCGGCCACCTTGGCGTTGACCGCCTTCATGGCCGGGCCCATGTCCGAAGGCGCGGCCCAACCTCCCTCGGCCAGGGCGGCGGCGATGAGGGAATCGAGCTCGTCGGCGGTGAGCCCGGCCGGCAGGTAGACCTCCAGCACCTCCTTCTCGGCGCGCTCGTCGGCCGCCTTCTCGGCCCGGCCGCCCTGCTCGAAGGCTTCGGCGGCCTCCACCCGACGCTTCACCTGGGCCGTGATCACGGCCACGACTTCGTCGTCGGTCAGCGTCCTGGCCTCGGTCCCGGCCACCTGGGCCTCCTGGACGGCGGCGATCACGGCCCGCAGCGTCCGGGTGCGGAGCTGGTCCCGGGCCTTCATGGCGGTGGTCAGATCCTGGCGGATGGTCTCGATCAGCATGGATCCATGCTTACCAGCCTGCACCGCGGGCTGCGCCCCAGTTGCCGGCCCGATCCGTCCCCTGATGCGCCGGTTGGTCGCAATTTCGACAGCTGTTTGTTGAACCAGCTCAGTTCGGGCCTATCGTCGGCCCCGGGTAAACCTCCGGCGGCGCGCGGTCAACTGAGCCGTCGGTCTGGCCCGGCGGCTGCTAGGTGCAGTCTCCGATTCGACTCTGCGGACGGCTCGGAGACTGCAGCTGTCGCCCGGCGCGTCAGGGCGGCTGCTCCCACCCGGCCGGTGAGGGCAGGCCTCAGCCCGACGGGGCGATCCAGGCCAGGTAGAACGAGCCGGCCAGGATCGTGATCGACAGAGCGGCGATGAGGGCACCCCAGAACCAGTACGGCAGCAGCAACACGTTGGCGATCATCTGGGTGTCGGACTCGGTGTAGGTGCCGTCGCTGCGGTGGAAGTGGCGGGTGAACATGTAGTCGAGGCTGCCCCAGCTGGCCACGCACAGCTGGATGCCCACCATCTGGGCCACGAAGATGCGTACGGTCTCCGGGGCCCACCGGGCCACCGGCACCAACGCCGCCGCCACCAGGGCCAGGGCGAGCCAGCCGAAGGCATTGCGCACGAATAGCACCAACGAGGCCACCAGGGTGACCGCCAGACCGGTGAGGATGAACGGGGCGGTCGCCTCCCGGGAGCCGGCCACGATGAAGGCCCCACCCACCACCGCCGGGGCCAGCAGGCCCCCGGCCGCCACCAACGCCCGGCGCAGGCTCCCGGTCTCGAAGTAGGCGAGGCCATCGAGGTTGCGGTAGATGACGAGCCGGCGGAACCGGCCGCCGGTGAGCAGCGCCGTGAGCCCGTGGCCCATCTCGTGGGCCCACGTGCCGAGCAGGGCGAACGGGTAGAGGACGAGCCGGCCGTAGGGGATGCGGGGCAGCACCAGGCTGAGTACCACCGCCCCCCAGAACAGCCGGATCAGCTCCCCGTCGGTCAGATCGGTCAGTCGCTGACCCAGCACCCCCGCATCGAACATCCTCCGACAGTATCCCGCCACAGGGTTGGGTCCCGATCGGATCGGCCTAACCTGGCCAACGAGCGTCACCCGGGCCTCGGCGGCCGGCACCGGGTGGTTCCCCTCCCTCCCGAGGGCGCGCGGCAGACCCGGAAAAACACCCAGCGCCAGGCGGCTTGTGGCCGGCGCGTGTGCACGGGAGCAAGTCGACGACATGGTTGATGTGGAGGGAGCCCGGGCGTTGGCCCGCGGCCTGACCTCGCTGGCGGCCGCGGCTGAGGCCGCCTTCGAGCGGCGGGACCGGGCGGCGGCGGCCGCCGTTCGGAGCTGGACCGGCCCCCTGGGCCTGGAGTTGGCCCGGCGTACCGCGTCCGAGGCCGAGGAGGGCAGGGAGGTGGTGGCCGAGCTGCGGGCCGAGGCGGCTGGTTGGCGGGCGGCGGCGGCCCGAGCCGAGGAGGGCACAGCCGCCGGAGGCGGCTCATACAGCACAGCCGCCGGAGGCGGCTC
>CADEDH010000023.1:42812-61619 GCA_902826025.1 uncultured Actinomycetes bacterium | reverse complement strand
GCACAGCCGCCGGAGGCGGCTCATACAGCACAGCCGCCGGAGGCGGCTCCGGCAGCACAGCCGGAGGCGGGCGTTCGGGAGGGCTGTGGTGAGCCCGCCACCGGGGGCGGGGGCGGAGAGCCGGATCGACGTCGATGCCGTCGGGCGGTTCGGAGCCGAGAGCGGGGCGGCCCGTCAGGAACTGGCCCCGGCGCTGGCCGCCCTCCGTTCGATCGACGACGACGTGCGGGCCGCCTGGCCGGCGTCCGATGCGCCGGCCGGCGCCGGCCTCGACGGCCTGGCCCGGCTGCTCAGCCGGTTCGAGGCCCATGAGGGCGAGGTGGCCGCCACCCGGGCCCGGGTGGCGGCGGCCGACGGGGTGCCCGCATGGTCGCTGGCCGGTGGCGGCGCGGTCCGGGTGTCGGGGGTGGTGAACCTCCCGGCGCCCGCCGCCACCGGCCGGCTCAATCCCTGGTTGGATCCCGGTACCGATTCGTGGGTGGTGAACCTGGCCCGGGCTCCGTTAGGGGTGCCGCCCACTCCTGCCCTGGGCCGGCGGTTGATCCGGGACGGGCCGGGGGTGGCCGCCACCCTTTTCCGCACGTCGCTCGAGTTCCAACCGGCGTCCCAGATGGCGATGGCCGCCACCGATCCCGAGCGGTTCGTGGCCAACTGGTTGCGGGCCGGGCGAGCGGGCGGGGAGGCCATCCTGGCCACCGCCATCATGGCGGCGGGCACCCAGGCGCTGACCACCGCCCCCTGGCTCGACGAGGTGGCCGGGCGCACCATCGGCCGCCGCCCCGGCCAGGAGTTGCTGGAGCACCTCCGGAGCGGAGTCGGCCTCCTGGCCACCGACCCCGACGCTTTCGGCGCCGCCACGCTGGGCTGGAACGACCTGCGGGCCGATCCCTACGCCTGGCTCGGTGGCTTCGCCCCCGACGTGCTGCTGGAAGCGCTGGGGGTGGTGATGCTCAGCCGGGGGGCCACCGCCGGCCGCAACGGCATCCGGATGGCGGAGGCGGCCGAGGCGGCAGAGGTGTTCGAGGTCCCGGCCCGGCTCAACGGAGCGCCGGGCCGGGCGGGGTGGCGAGGGGCGGTGGGCGGTCCGGCGGCGGCCGACCCACCGCCCCGCCCCCTGCCCGATCTGGCCCAGTTCCGCCTCCAGGAACCGGAGTGGGCCCCGGCCGGCCCGATCATGTCCCATCGGGAGGCACCCTTCGAGTCTCCTGAGACCTGGGTCAACGACCTCAACGGGGGCGGAGCCGCCTGCGCCCCGGGGCGGCGGGTCAACTGCATCGACACCACCCGGGCGGCCGAGGCCAACTGGCGGGGGCAGGACGCAGTGGCCGCCCCCCTGGGCCGGCCCGAACACGGCGGCACCACAGCCCGGCGGCTGGAAGACTGGAGCGGCGGGCGCCTCGGCCCCACCACGTCGCAGGGGATCGAGCAGCGTCTGGAGGAACTCGGGCCGGGCTCGTCGGCCCTGATCGTCACGACATGGGACAACGCCGGGGCCCACGCCTTCAACGCCGTGAACGACCGGGGCGTGGTCAAATGGGTCGATGCTCAGCTGGGCTCCACGGCGGGGTGGCCACCGCCCTACGCCTCGCACTTCGACGAAATGCACGCCATCTTCATCGACGCCGGCGGACGACCGGTGGGAGGAGCCACGCCATGAGAACCGAGCAGGACGCGGCGGCGCGGGCCGAGGCCTACAGCCAGCGGTATCGGCTGCTGGATCCCCGCCACTGGCGGGGCGACCCCTTCGCCGGCGGCTGGATCCTCCACCCCGAGGGAGAGGACCTGGCGGGCTGGACCGGCGTGATCTGCCTGGTCGTGCTGGACGACGGCCGGGTCTTCACCGACAACGGCAGCACGGAGCGGGCTGTGCTGGTAGCGCGGTACTCGGCCCCGTTCCCGCCCGATCCCGTGCCGCCACCCCGGCCCCATGAGGAGGTGGCGGCCCAGGCTGCGGCCTACGGCAGCCGGTACCTGGCCCATCTCGGACCCCGCACCTGGCGGGGCACCCGGATCGGCGGCGGCTGGTACCTGAAGCCGGAAGGGCAGGACCTGGCCCGTCGGTTCGATCTCCCGGCGCTGGTGGTGCTCGACGACGGCCGGCTGTTCGAAGACAGCGGGTCCCAACCCGAGCCCTTCGTGGCCCAGCGGTACGCCGAGTTGCTGGCCCGCGAGACTTCGTCGTCCGGCACCGGCCTGATCTAGGCTCGCCCCCCAATGGAGGACATCTGCAACGACCTTGATCAGGAGCAACAGGCCCTCGATGCCGTAGTGGCGGGCCTGAGCGAAGACCAATGGCTGACACCTACCCCGGCAGCCGGTTGGGACGTGAAGGACACGATCGTCCACTTGGTGCAGGCCGACATGGCGGCTCACCTGGCGGTGGCCGACGCCGGGCGTTTCGCCGAGGCCAAGGCCAATATGGCCACCAAGGGCTTCGACGGCGTCTTCGGCACCCGGGGCTCCCGCACCGGGGCCGAGGTGCTGGAGTGGTGGCGTGCGGAGCGGGCCGGGATGCTGGCCGCCTTCCGATCACGGGGTCCGAAGGACCGGATCCCGTGGTTCGGGCCCGACATGAGCACGCTCTCGTTCGCCACCGCCCGCCTGATGGAGACGTGGTCGCACGGGCTCGACGTGGCCGACACCCTGGGTGTCACGATCCCGGCATCCGACCGTCTGCGCCACGTGGCCCACATCGGGGTCACCACCCGGGGCTGGAGCTATGTGAACCGGGGCCGGGAGGTGCCGCCAGGCGACGTGCGGGTGGAGTTGGCGGCCCCGTCGGGGGCGGTGTGGACCTGGGGTCCGGAGGGGGCGGCCGACAAGGTGAACGGCCCGGCCCTCGACTTCTGCCTCGTGGTCACCCAGCGCCGGCACCCCCAGGACACGGCGATCGTGACCCAGGGCCCGCTGGCCGAGGAGTGGATGTCGCTGGCCCAGGCGTTCGCCGGCCCGCCGACCCTGCCCCAGGCCGACAGGCGGCGCTGAAGCGGATACGGCGGGCCGGAGAAGCAGCTACCCGATGGCGGCGGGCCGGTTACTTCCCGAACTCGATGACGGTGCGGTTCGACACGCCCTGGCGCATGAGCTCGTAGCCGTCGTTGATCTGCTCCAGCGGGATCCGGCCGGAGATCATCTCGTCGAGCTTGAGGCGGCCGTCGAGGTACATGTCGCAGTAGCGGGGCATGTCGACCCGAAAGGCGTTGGAGCCCATCATCGAGCCCTTGAGCGTCTTTTCCAGCATGAAGATCTCGTAGCCCGTGATCTCGATCTTCTGGCCGAACGGCATCATGCCGATGACCACCGCGGTGCCGCCCATCCGGGCCATCTTCCACACCTGTTCCACGGTCTCCTTGCGGCCGATGGCCTCGAAGGAGTAGTCGACACCGCCACCGGTCAGTTC
Source organism: uncultured Actinomycetes bacterium (assembly GCA_902826025.1). Lineage (GTDB taxonomy): Bacteria > Actinomycetota > Acidimicrobiia > Acidimicrobiales > SZUA-35 > CADEDH01. Next base: position 58,219 of record CADEDH010000023.1, on the reverse strand, counting down.
TCGCACGGCGTTGACCACGTCGTCGACCTCGGCCGCGTTGATCACGTCGGTGGCCCCACACACCTGGGCCGTCTCCAGCTTGGCCGGCGTCATGTCCACCGCGATCACCCGGCCGGCTCCGGCGATGCGGGCCCCCTGGATGGCCGACAGGCCGATGCCGCCGGCACCCACCACGCACACGGTGGAGCCGGGCTCGATCTTGGCCGTCTTGAACACGGCACCCACGCCGGTGGTCACGCCGCAGCCGATGAGGGCGGCGGCGTCGAGCGGCATGTCGGGCCGGATCTTCACCACACCGTTCTGGTGCACCAGCATCTCCTCGGCGAAGCCGCCCAGGCGGGCGAACTGGCCGACCGGGGTGTCGCCCCGGCTGAGGCGGGGGGCGGAGCCCTTGGCCCGGGAGGTGGCGTCGGAGTTCTGGCACCGGTTGGGGTGGCCGGTGAGGCAGTGCTCGCAGTTGCCGCAGAAGATGCTGAGGCAGGTGATCACGTGGTCACCGGGCTTCACGTAGGTGACGTCGGGGCCAACGGCCTGCACGATGCCGGCCGATTCGTGGCCCATCACTGCCGGCAGGGGCAGACGGCTCCACTGGCCGTCCATGAAGTGCAGGTCGCTGTGGCAGAGCCCGGCGTTCACCGTCTGGACCAGGACCTCGCCCGGCCCGGGCTTGTCGACGCTGATGTCCTCGATCACCAGCTCGCCGGGGATCTGGTTCAGCACTGCGGCTTTCATCGTGATGTTCTCCTGAGATGGCGTGGCACGGGATGCGCCCGGGCGGCTAGGTGTCCCGGCGGCACCTGGAGTTTCGCCTGCGGCAAAACCTCTGGGCAACCGTACCCGGGCCCGGCGGCACCTGCTGGCTTAGCACTTCGCCACAGCCCTCACCAGCTGGGAACATGTCGTTCGGGGGCCCGGCCCGGCCCCTTGGGGGACAGTACCCGGCCATGGAGGAACATGAGGTGCCAGCGGGCACACTGCGGTGCGGAGGTGGCGGTGGTGGCGATGCACGACCAGGTTCGGCCGGGGGCGACGGCATGACCCTGAAGTGGCTGGCGGACAATCCCTTCAACCCGGACCTGCCCGTCTGGACGCGGGCCTATATCTCCGAGCTGGCTCCCGGCCCGCTCACCCCCCTGAGCTGGGATCTCTTCTGGGGTGGGCCCGTGGTGCAGGGCTGGCGGGACGCCCTGGTGGACCGAATGGGCTTCCGGGCCAGCGAGATCAGCGACACCAGCCCTGAGCTGATCGGCAGTTTCGGAGGCTACGCCTATCTGAACGCCTCGGCCCTGCGGGTGTGGTCGGCCCGGGTGCCGGCCCTGGCCCCCCACCACATCGACACCGCCTACCTGTCGAGCCAGGTCGATCTCCCGCCGTACGTGGCTGCTTCCTGGCACCGGGCCGGCGAGGCCACCACCGAGTACCTCACCCGGTGGCTCACCTGGGTGCTGGCCGACCAGAACCAGTCGGAGCTGGAGGCCGGCCGCCTCTTGGCCCTGGAGACCACGGGGCACCGGCCGCCGCTGGCCCGGATGACCGACATGGAACTGGTGGAGCACGCCATGTCGCTCCAGCCCCTGTGCCGGGTGCTGGCCTCCCTGCACCTGAACCAGACCCTGGCCGCCTCCATCGGGCCCAGCGTCGTGGCCGCCATCTGCGACGAGATCAGCCTGCCCACCAACGCCACCAAGTTGATCTCGGGCCTGGGCGAGATCGAGTCGGTGGCACCGGCCAGGGTCCTGTGGACGCTGTCCCGCCAGGTCCGGGCGTCGGTTGTGCTCACCGGCTACTTCGATGCCGGGCTGGCCAGCCTGTACCGGCGGCTCAAGTCGTCCGACACACTGGAGGTCGTCGGCTTCCTGGCCGGCTTCGACACCCTGCTCAGCGAGGTCGGCTACCGGGGCGGCAACGACTGGGACCTGGGCGCTGTCACCTGGCGGCAAGACCCGCAGACGGCGCTGGCCGCCATCGAGCGCATGCGGCGCTGCGACGATGCGGCCGATCCCACGGTGGCCTACAACCGGCGGGCGGCCGAGCGGGAGATCCTCACCACCGAGATCGGCGAGCTGGTGGCGGCGAACCCGAAGACCCGGGACCATTTCCGGGCGGCGGTGGCCGCCACCAAGGTGTTCGTGCGGGGCCGTGACAGGGCCAAGGCCAACGTGACCCGGGTGGTCGACGAGATGCGGGCGGCGTTGAGCGAGCTGTCGGGCCGAGCCCTGCATCACGGTGACATAGCCGAGGCCCGCAACCTGCAGATGCTGTTCGCCGACGAGCTGGCCTACTACGCCGACGGTGGCCTGGCCGACATCCGGACGATCACCGACGAGCGGCGGGCCCATTACGACGAGCTGGCCCGCCTCGCTCCGCCCGCCGTCATCAGGGCCGCCGCCGGCCAGTCGGCTGCGTCCCGCCTGGTGCGGCCGGTTGCGCCGCTGGCCCGCTCGCTCGAGTCGGGCGAGGTGCTCTTCGGCCGGCCTGGCGCCCATGGCGTGGGTCGGGGCCGGGCCCGGGTGGTGGCCAACCCGGCCGAGGCCGCGGCCACCGAGCCGGGCGACATCCTGGTGATCGCTTCGTCGTCGCCGTCCTGGGTGCCCCTGCTGGTGGGAGCGGGAGGCGTGGTGCTGGAGCGGGGGTCGGCCCTCAGCCACCTGGTGGTGGCGGCCCGCGAGCTCGATGTGCCGGCGGTGGTGGCCGCCGCCGACGCCGTCAGCCGCATCGTCGACGGGTCCCGGATCGAGGTGGACGGGGTCACCGGCATCGTCACCGTGCTGGAGAGCGCAGCCCTGGCCGCCGACTCCACCGAACCCCACGACATGGCCATCGACCCCTGGGGTGCGAGGTCCCACGACGCGGCGTCCTGATGCCGTTTCTGTGTCGCGTTTCCTACGAATTGCGGTGGTTTCGCGACGCAGTTCGCCGGCGTGACACGATTTTCGCCATCATGGTCGTCGAGTGACCACAGCCGAACGGGCTCCGGCCCCTACTCCCCCCACCGCCACATCGGCCTACGTGTCGGTTCGCGGCGTGACCAAGCGGTTCCAGCGCGGTCGGAGGCCCGTGGTGGCGCTGGAGGGGGTTGACCTCGACATCCCCCGGGGCGGTTTCGTGAGCGTGCTGGGCCCCAGCGGATGCGGCAAATCGACCCTGCTGGCCATCGTGGCCGGTCTGCTCGATCCCGACGGCGGCCGGGTCACGATCGGGGGCGAGACCCCCCACCAGGCCCGTCAGGCCCGCCAGGTGGGTCTCGTGCCCCAGAACCCGGCCCTGCTGCCGTGGAAGACCGTACGCCGCAACGTGACCCTGCTCACCGAGGTGGCGGGCCGGGCCGATCATGCCGGGGTGGACGATCTCCTGGCCAGCGTGGGCCTGGCCGACGTGGCCGACGCCCATCCCACCCAGCTGTCGGGGGGTATGCAGCAGCGGGTCAGCCTGGCCCGCGCCTTCGCCCTGCGGGCGCCGCTGCTGCTGATGGACGAGCCGTTCGCTTCGCTCGACGAGATCCGGCGCACCGACATGCGTTACCTGCTCATGAAGCTGTGGCTCGACACCGCGGCCACGGTGGTCTTCGTCACCCACGACATCGACGAGGCCGTGGTGCTGTCGGACCGGGTGGTGGTGATGGCGGGCCAGCCGGGCCAGGTGGTGGCCGACCACATGATCGATCTGCCCCGGCCCCGGATGCCGGGTATCGAGGACACCCCGGAGTTCCGGTACCACACGGCCCGGTTGCGGGCGGCGCTGCGGAGCGCCCGGTCGTGACGGCGGAGTCGATGGTGGAGGCAGCTCCGGCGCCCGAAGCGGCGGAGGAGGACCCGACGCCGATCCGGGCCCTGGTGTCCACTTCGACGGATCCCCCCGACGACGGCGCCGGGCCGGGCCGCCTCGGCCGGGCGCTGCGGTCGGTGCTCCGGCCCCGGCGGCTGGCCTCTATGGCCGGTCTGGTGGGCCTGTTCGGGCTGTGGGAGCTGTACGTGCGGTTGGCCGGCGTGAAGCCGATCATCCTGCCCCCGCCGTCGCGGGTGGCCGTCCACCTCGCCGGCAATCTCGGCTTCTATCTCGACAACGCCCGGACGACGGTGGCCGAGGCCGGGCTGGGCTTCGTGATCGCCCTGGCCGTGGCCATGGCGGTGGCCACCACCATGGTCCACTGGCCGATGGCGGAACGGGCGACCTGGCCGGTGATCGTGCTCATCCAGAGCACGCCGGTGGTGGTGCTGGCCCCCGTGTTCATGATCTGGCTCGGGTTCGGCCCCTGGCCCAAGGTGCTGGTGGCGGCCTTGTTCACGTTCGTGCCGTTCGTGTCCAACGCCGTCACCGGTCTGCGTTCGATCGACCCTGACGCCCACCGGGTGCTTCGTTCGGTGAACGCCTCGCGGTGGCAGGTGTTCTGGAAGCTCCGCCTCCCCAGCGCCCTGCCCGCCCTGTTCGCCGCCGCCCGGTTCTGTGTGTCGTTGGCCCTGGTGGGAGCGGTGGTGGGAGAGTTGTACACGGGGTCCACCCGGGGGCTCGGCTACCAGACCCGGATAGCCCAGACCCGGTCCCTGGTCGATCAGATCTGGGGCTGCATCTTCACTCTGGCCGCCATCGGCGTGATCGCCACCCTGATCACCATCGCCATCGAGCATCGGGTGCTGCGCTGGCACCCCTCTCGGGCCAATCCGTGACCACAGCTCACCCGAAGTGGTGATCGAGGCCCCGGCGGGGCTAGAAAGTGTCCCCATGGCGAGACCCAGCTCCACCCGTTTTCTCCGGCTCATCGCCCTTCTCGGGGCGTCGGCCCTGGTCGTGGCGGCCTGCTCCGACTCAGGAACCGATACCACCGACACCACCGGCGGGGCCGACACCGTCGCCGCCGGCAGCGAGGCCACCACGGCCGGCGGCGGCGGTTCCACCACCACCGCCAGCGACGGCACCGGTGGTTCGGGCGGGGGCCTCACTGGTGATGCCGCCTGCCAGGCCAACAAGGAGGCCGGCACGATCACCTACGTGTCGGGCTTCGACTACGCCGCGTCGCCCGCCATCCTCGACATCTCGGTTGCCGAGGCCAAGGGCTACTTCGACGAGCTGTGTCTCGACGTCGACGTGCAGCCCAGCTTCGCCCCCAGCAACGCCGCCCTGGTCATCGCCGGCAAGGCCCAGTTCGGCTCGGGCGACTCGTTCGCCGAGCTGGTGAAGACGAACGTCACCGGCGGCGGCGACCTGGTGGCCATCGGCCACTACGGCAAGACGGCGGTGCAGGCCCTGCTCGTGCCGGCCGACGGCAAGGTCAAGGAACTGAGCGACCTCCCAGGCACGACCATGGGTATCAAGGGCGACCTGCCCTACTCCCTGCAGGGAATGCTGGCCGTCAACGAGATCCAACGTTCGTCGATCAACGAGATCCTGCTCGACGGCTTCGACCCGCTGGCCCATCTGGCCCTGGGCATCGACGCCCTGCCCGTGTACAAGAGCAACGAGCCGATCACTCTCGACCGGGAGGGCGTCGAGTATCGCCTGTTCGACCCGCTCGACTACGACGTGCCGGCCTCGTTCGGCATCCTGTTCACCTCGCAGTCGTTCTACGACGAGCACCCCCAGGCGGTGCGGGACTTCCTGCGGGCCTCCTATAAGGGCTACGCCGACGCCGTGGCCAACCCCGACGAGGCCGTGGGCATCGTGATCGAGAAGATCGACGCCGCCGGCAACCCGAACTTCCTGTTCACCGAGACCGAGAAGCCCCGTTTCACGGTGGAGTCGGGTCTGGTGGCCAAGTCGACCCCGGCTGGCGAGGGTCCGGGCCTGATCGACACCGGGAAGCTGGGCGAGGAGATCGACCTGCTGACCGAGCTGAAGGTGTTCGAGACGAAGCCCGACTGGGAATCCATGGTGGACGCCGACCTGGGCCGTGAGCTCTACGATGGCACCACGGTGATCTGGCCCGGCCGCTGACAACCGACGCCGGCCCGCCGGGCCCTGTCCTTCCCCCTCCCGAGACGACCTTTGTGAACACCCCGTCGCCCCTGCGCCGCCCGGTCGAGTACGGGGTGATCAGCCTGGCTGATCACCTCATGGACCCGGTCAGCGGCTACAAGACCAGCCAGCGGGAGCGGCTCCATCAGATCAGCCACCAGGCGATCCTGGCCGAGGAGGCCGGGTTCGACCACTTCGGGGTGGGGGAGCACCACTTCGGCCGGTACATCTCCCCGGCGCCCCAGCTGATCCTGGCCACCGTGGCCGAGCGGACCACCCGCATCGTGCTGGGCACGTCGGTGTCGTTGCTGGCCAACGTCGACCCGGTTCGCTATGCCGAGCAGTTGGCCATGCTCGACATGCTGACCGACGGGCGGGCCGAGGCCACCTTCGCCCGGGGGGTGAACGACGGGACGGCCAAGGCGTTCGGGATCAACAGCACCGAGGAGCTGCGGGAGCGCTTCGAGGAGTCGCTCCGGCTGGTCATACGCTTGCTGTCGGAAGACGAGGTGACCTGGGAGGGCAAGTTCCGCACCCCGATCGAGCGGGTGCGGATCGAGCCCCGGCCGCTGCAGAAAGCGGAGGACATGCTGTGGATCGGGGGTGGGTTGTCGCCGATCTCGGCCGCCCTGTCGGCCGACGTGGGCCTGCCCCTGATGTTGCCCAGCCTGTTCCGGTGGCCGACCGATTATCTGGAGATCGTCGAGCACTACCGCCAGCAGTGCGCCGCCAAGGGGGTGGTGCCCCGTATCGGGTTCCCGGCCTACCTGCACGTGGCCCGCACCTCCCAGGAGGCCCGGGCCCGGTGGCGGCCCCACCTGGAGCACTACCAGAGCTTCGCCATGGACGTGCGGGGCAGCTTCGGCCGCCCCACCGACTTCGACTCCCTGCTCACCGGTCCGGCCATCTGCGGCAGCCCGGCCGAGTGCGTGGAGCGCATCGCCGATATCAACGCCACCCTCGGCCTCGATCGCCACGTGTTCCTGATGGACATCGGGGGCCTGTCCTGGCAAGACCTCACCGATGCCATCGATCTCCTGGCCACCGAAGTCATGCCTCACCTCTGGTGAGGGTGGTCATGCCCCACCTCTGGTGAGCGCCTCGCCGCCGGGTGGTCAACCCCCGGCGGAAACCACCGACACCACAGGCAGGTCGAAGCTGCGCTGCAGGCGGTTGGGCAAGTCGAGCTTGAGCCAGCGGGACACCCCGGCGGGCAGGGTCGAAACGATGATCTCGTCGAAGCTTGACCGCTCCAGCACCCGGCGGGCGGCGGTGAGCGGATCGCCCAGGCCCACCTCGCCGCTCACGGCGGGGCCGAGGTCGGCGAAGGCCCGACGGAAGTCGTCGAGCCGTTCCTCGGCCTCGGCCAGGCCCAGCAGCCGCTGCTGCTCGATCTCTTCCGCCGGCAGCGTGACCAGACCGGTGGCCGGGTCACCGATCAGCACCGGGCGGGGCGGCTCGGGCACCAGCACGTGGAACTCCGACGGACCGGCGGCGGCCCGCACCGAGATCAGCTCGTGCAAGGCGGCGCTGGGCAGCGTCTGGTTGGCGATGATCAGGTACCGGCGCACGAAGACCGTCTCCGACGAGCCGGCCCGACGCCGCGTCCGGTCGAGCTGGAACGAGACCTCGAGCTTCACCCGGTACCGGGTGACCCCGGAGGGCCCCACCATCAGGTCGCTCTCGATGAGTCGGGCGGTGCGGAGGTCGGTGATCGACTTGGCCGCCTCGGCCACCCCCAGCCGGGCGGCGTCCTCCCACGAGGTGGCGGACGTGGCGACCAGGCGGATGACTTTGTGGACCTGCCCGTCGGTGGTCATTGCCGTCACTCCACCGACTCGTGCTTGAACGACAGGCGCAACTTCGTGCGGAACAGCACCACCTGGCCCCCTTCGACCACCAGGTCCTGTTCCACCACCTCGGCCACCCGCAGGTCACGCAGGGTCTTGGACGCCTCGATCACGGCGTTGGCCGCCGCCTGCTCCCATGATTCACTGCTCGAACCGATCAGCTCGACGACGTTGTACACGCTGTCCATCAGGTGACCCCCATCCGTTGCGCCTCAGGCGCTTTCAGCTCGACCTTTGTTCGTGAGAACTCTAGCGATCGCTAGGTTTCAACGCAAGGAATCGCTGCGATGTCGGCCAAGCACACCTAGCGGTAGCTAGCCTCGGCCCGGCCCGGGTTGCGTGGTGGGGGCCCTCCAGCCTCGCCAAGGGGCCAGGACCGGCTGAGGCAGCGCTGGCGGAGGGGACCCTGGGCCCAGGTCTCCCAGTGGCCGAGGAGGGCCCGATGGCTGGGTTCCAGCCAGGCCAGGGCGTCGGGCTCGGCAATGCGGCGCACCACCTGGCGGATGCCGCCCTCGTGGATGGCGTAGCCGGCCCACACCCCGGGCCAGTCCCGGGTGGAGCCCACCTCGGTGATCACCAGGGGCCCGTGCCGCCGGGCCCGGTTGCGGTGGGTGTGGCCTGACGTGATGAGGCCCGCCGGGTTGATCGAGGCCAACCGGTCGAGGAAGTCGGTGGAGGCGGGGGCCGCCACACCGGCGGGGTAGTGGGTGGGGATCCGGTGGGTCTGGAGCTGGTGGTGCAGGCCGAGGAACCAGGCCCCGCCGCCGGCCCCGGCCACGAGGTCGGCCATGGCCTCGGCGTTGTCGGACAGCGAGCCGTGACCCTTGCCCGGGATCACGGTGGAACCCACCACCACCCGGATGCCGGGCAGGTCGAGGTGGTCGGCCGAGGTCACATAGGGCACGGCCCGGGCCCCCACCGTGGCCGGTAGGGGGTGGGGGGTGTAGCCGTTCAGATCGTGGTTGCCGGGGATCAGCAGCACCCCCACATGGTCGGGCAGCCCGTCGAGGAGTTGGCCCACCTGATCGAAATCGGCCGCCTCCTGGTGGTGGGCGGCGTCGCCTTTGACCACCACCTGCGTGGCCCCCCAGGCCACGGCTTCGGCCAGCGCGGCCCGGGCGCAGCGCAGGGGGAAGGGCACGGGATGGCCGCTGCGGTCACGGGTGAGCTTCAGGGCGCCCCAGTGCCAGCTCCCCAGGTGCAGGTCGCTGATGGTGGCGATCCGGCACAGCAGCTCGCCGGGCGGCGGGACCATTGTGCGGGTTACGAGAGACAGCGAGCCCCCCCGCCAGGCCAGCACCACCGCCACCTCGGCGTCAGGGGCGAGGCCGGTGATCTCCAGCGCTCCCGGGCCGCCTCCGTGCTCTAGGGCCGCCTGCCCGCCGGGCCACGTGGCCGTGACCGGACCGGCCGGCAGGCGGCCCCAGGTGACCTGGAGGCGGGTGTCCTCGACCGCCCAGATCTGGGGCGGGGTGGGGGAGAGGCGGTGGAGGCGGGGCATGGGGCGGGCGGCGGGACTCCGGTGAGAGGGCGGGGTGGCGGCGGAATGGGTGGGTCGGTTCAGCCCACCAGGAACCGGCGGAGGCGGGTCTGCTCCCGTTGCCGCAGAGCGCCGTTCACCTGCTGGCGTTCCAGGAGCTGGGTGAGGGTGCGGGCGCCGGTGGCCACCGGATGGGCGGTGAAGAAGGCCGAGGTGGCCTCGATCTGGTCGGGCTGGTCGAGGCGGGGTACGGTCGACAGCATCCGCACCACCGAGCTGGAGGCGAACATCGAGGTCAGCTGGTCCCAGTGGGTGGAGACGAACTCCCACGTGGCCCGCCCGTTGTGCCGGTTGCCCAGCGACCGGGCCAGCAGGAAGGGGGCGTTCTGGGAGCGGACCAGGCCGTCGAGCACCATCCGCTGCATCCTGGCCACCAGATCCGGATCGGTGAAGTCGGCCAGGGCGTAGAGGTAGCGGATCTCGGCCTGCGGGGTGGAGGCCGACTTCCAGGCGTCGACGAAGGCGTCGAAGTCGGCCTCGTCGCCGATCGAGGCCACCACGTCCACCGAGGCGGCCAGCAGGGCGGCGTCGGCCAGTTCGGGGTCGCGCAGCCCAACGGCCACCAGCCGCCGGGCCTCCTCCTGGATCTCGGGATCGTCGGCCACCGTTCCCAGCGCTCGCACCAGGTCGCCCCGGAGCTGACGGGCCCGGTCGTCCTCGCCCTCCCGGGGGGCCAGGCCCAGGTTGGCCAGGGCGGGCGCCAGCACGTCGTGGGCGATCTCCTGCAGCGTCTCCTGGGACTCGCCGTCCACCAGGCGATCGAGCTGGCCCAGGCCGGCGATCAGCCGCTGCCACACCGAGCGGTCGCTCTCGCCGCTCATGGCCTCGATCAGGTTGAGGAACGCCATCGAGGAGGTGCGCCCGGCCATCACCGCCGCCCAGGCGTCGTCGACCAGGGAGTAGCGTTCGATGGCGGTCAGCTCTTCGGCGGCGATGTCGGCCAGCTGGTCGAGCTGGCGCTCCCCGTAGGCCACCCGGAAGAACCCCGCACCGCCGGCGTTCACCACCAGCCACGAGGGCGGAGCGGCCAGCTCGATCTGCGCCGAGCCCTCCTCCACCAGGGTCCGGCCCCGGCGGGGTTCCTCGTCGCCCTCGGCCGCCCACCGGTACAGGATCGGCACCGACCACCGGGCCGGCTCCCCGCCGGGGGTGCCTCCGGCCGGGGTGTCGGCGGTGCCGGGGCCGTCGCCCCGCTCGTAGCGCAGCCGCTCCTGGGCCAGCGTGACCATCTCCGGCCGGTCGGGGTGGGCCCCGACCGACACGGCAGGGAAGCCGCCCTGGAAGATCCAGGAATCCATGATGCGGCGGACCGGCTCGCCCGTCTCGGCCTCGATGGCGTCCCACAGGTCGGTGGTCTCGGCGTTACCGAACTGGTTCTCCCGCATGTAGCGGTTGATGCCGGCCCGGAAGCGGTCCTCCCCCAGGTACTGCTCCAGCATCCGCACCACGGCGGCGCCCTTCTCGTAGGTGAGGACGTCGAACATGCCTTCGGCCTCCGACGGGCTCACCACCTCGAACTCGATGGGCCGGGTGGCGCCCAGGGCGTCGGTCTCGAACGCCTCGGTGCGGGCCAGGCCGAAGTCCACCCAGCGCTCCCACTCGGGGCGGAAGGCGTCGGTGCAGCGCATCTCCATGAACGTGGCGAACGCCTCGTTGAGCCACAGGCCGTTCCACCACGACATCGTGACCAGGTCGCCGAACCACATGTGGGCGATCTCGTGGTTGATGACGTCGGCCGCCCGTTGCAGCTCGGTGTGGGTGGCGGCCTTGGGATCGATCAGCAGCAGCACCTCCCGGAAGGTGACGCAGCCCAGGTTCTCCATGGCCCCGAAGGCGAAGTCGGGGATGGCCACCAGGTCGAGCTTGTCTCCCGGGTAGGGGAGGCCGAAGTAGTCGGCGAAGTAGCGCAGGGCGAACGCCCCCGCCTCCAGGGCGAACCCGGTGAGCTCGCCCTTGCCCGGTACGTGGACGATCCGCAGCGGGGTGCCGTCGACGTCGACCGGGTCGGTGATGGCCAGCGGGCCCACCACGAAGGCCACCAGGTAGGTGCTCATGGGAATGGTGGGGGCGAAGGTGAGGCGTAGCCGGCCCTCGGGCGTGGGCTGGCGGCTCACCTCGGCCGAGTTGGCCACGGCGTCGAGAGCGGGGTCGATGTCGAGCTCGAGCTCGAAGGAGGCCTTGAACGCAGGCTCGTCCCAGCAGGGGAAGCACTTGCGGGCGTAGGTGGCCTCGAACTGGGTGGTGGCCAGCTTGCGTTCAGTGCCGGCGTCGTCGGTGAAGCGGCTGGCGTACAGGCCCACCAGCTGGGTGTCGAAGGCACCGGCGAAGGCGAGCGTGAGCTCGATCGGGCCCGGCTCGAGCGCCTCGGCCGGCGTGACGACCAGGCGTTTGGCTTCCTCGTCGACGGCCCAGGTGGCGGCGGCCGGCTCACCGCCGCCGGCCCGGACGGTGGCGGCGGAGATGGCGAGCCCGTCGGCGTTGAGGGTGACGGTGGCGGTGGGCTCGGTCACGCGGGCGGTGATCGTCACCGTGCCGTCGAACCGCTCGGCGTCGAGGTCGGGGGCCAACCGGAGCCGGTAGCGCTCGGGAACCACCGAGGTTGGCAGGCGGTACGGGTCGGAGGTCACAGCCCGATGGTACCGGCGGCGACGGGAGGCATGTCCCGTGTAACCATTCGGGCCGCCGGCGCGCATGTACCGGATATGCGATCCACCAACTCCGTCACCGTCAACCTGGGCCGCCTCGACGGCATCGTCTACTGGGACGAGGCCCGCCAGACCTACGCCGCCCTGCTGCGCCTGTTCGACCAGGACGCCGACGGGCCCCGGCGCTACCCGCCGTCGTGGGCCCGCTACGGGGTGCGCACGGCCGAGTTCCTCACCCCCGACGCCCTGATGAACCACCTGGTGGCCCTGCAGCTGGAACCCGACGATCGTTCGCTGGTGGCGGCGAGCTGGCTGGCCCGCCACGTGGCCGAGGTCGAGGGGGAGCCCGAGCTGGTGGGCCTGGTGGGCCCGGACGGCCACCGCCGGCTGTGGCTGTCGACCCCGTCGGGCCAGCTGGTCGAGCTCAACCCCCGGCTGGCGCACGCCGACCACCGGTTCTGCTGGGGCGACACCGGGCCGGCCACGGTGGAGACGGCCCGGGTGATCTGCGAACAGGCCTTCCTTCGCCGCCCCCACGCCGATGTGGAGAGCTTCGCCCTCACCCTCACCTACGAGCACCTGTCGGAGATCGACGGCGACTTCTCCCTCGGCCTCAACGCACTGTGCGACTGGTTCCTCACCGACTCCGAGCTCACCACCTCACTCGGCCCCGACGACCTGGTGCGCCTCCGGCGCGACCTCGGCCTGCCCACCGCCGCCACCCCCGCCCTCACGTGATCCGGTGTTCCGGGGCGTCACCGGTGACGGTTTCCGACACCAGGTCGGGTAGCGGGCCGGCGGACAGTGGCGGGCTACGACGAGGCCGGGGGCCGGCGCCGCCCGGGGCCCCGCTCACCGCCGCCCCGGCGGGCGCCGGGAGGCACGTCCTCGGGGCGGATCTCCCGGGGGACGCCGAGCCGGTCGAGCTCGGGGGCCAGGCGCCGGCACACGGCGTCGACCTGGGCCACGGGGGGCGGGTCGGCCGCGGTGACCGCCCAGCGGGCCAATTCGTCGGCCAGGCCGTCGATCGCCACCGCCACCGCCACCAGGCCCAGCGCCGCTGTCTCATCGGACTCGAGCGGGGCCACCGCCCCGTAAGCCCCGGCCAGCAGGTCGAGGGCAATCGGGTCGCCTCCGGCCAGGCGGGCCAGGTCGACCAGGCGGATGTCGGCCCGGCGGTCTCCGCCGCCGGCCAGCGCCCAGTCGCTGCCAGCCGAACCGGTCAACGAGGCGGGGCCCAGTGTGGGCCCGGTCCAGACCGTATGCCGCTCGAGGGACCGGTGGAAGGGATGGAGGGCCCCCTGGCACCGGCGCACGATCTCGAGCACGGCGCCGGCCCGCACCGGCTCCGGCTGGGCCAGACGGACGAGCGCCGCCCGCAGGCTCCAGTTCTCCGTCCGGGGCGATTCGGCCAGGTTCAGGATCGAGCGCTCAGGCTCCGGTGGTGCATCCTCGCCGTGACGCCCGGCGAGGATCCTGGCTGCCGCCGCCAGGGCGTCGGGCGACGGTGGGGCGGGGGTGCTCGGGGCGCCGCTGGTCACCGGGGCGAGGCTAGCCCGGCTCCGGGCCGATCGGAACGACAAGCAGCACGATGCAGTAAGTTATTTGCATAAATGGAGCCACAGATGGCGTTTCTATTTCTGGGAAAAACCGGGAGATTCTCCTTAACAAATGGGGCGCGGTCGGTTAGCGTTGGCGTCTATGGAGGACGAGGGGCCCGACAGCGAAGTCACTCAGGTGTTGAAGTTGCTCCAAGCGGGATTGGAAAAGGCGGAGGCCACCATGTCGAGGCTCCTCAGCGGCATCGTTGCCGACAATGCAGTGGTGGTGTCGGAGTTGGAGGCGGCACTCACCGACGCCGAGGCGGCTCTGGCCGCAGACTAGCGTTCTCCCGGGTGGCGGACCCGTGCGGAGGTCCGATCGCCCGGTTCCCGGGGTCACCGACGTGTGCCTGGGGGCTCGGCTCGCAGAGTAGCCAGAGCTGTACCTATCGCGATCTGGTCAGACAGCGCAGTCCGATTCGTCGGGCGCGGTAGGCAGAGCTGTGGTCACTTCACGCCGATCCGGGTCCCGTCGGCCCCCCGAAGTCGTCGCGCCCCGAGGCATGCTGCCGCCTCGGGGGGCGCAGGAAACGCTGCTGATCCTTGTCGAATCAGGTGTCCCGGGCCCCACCTCCTGTGTAGGATCGCCCACCGGACCCGGTTGGCGCGATGAGGGCGAACCTTCGACCAGTGAAACCGAGGGGAGAGCGGCGTGAGCCCCCGTCGTAGTGAGCTACAACGTCCCGATCAACGTCCCGATCAACGTCGTATGACTGGTCAGGCGCCGGGCGGAGGCCGATGATCATCGCCGTCGCCTCCCGCAAAGCCAGCCCCGGCGTCACCTCGTTGACGGCCTGGCTGGCCGACCTCTGGTCGGAGCCTGGGGTGACCCGCCTGATCGTCGAGGCCGACCCGTCGGGGGGCTCACTGGCCGCCCGGTGGTCGAGCGCCCACGGCCTCACCTGGGATCCGGGTCTGCTCACCCTGTCGACCAGCCGCTCGGTCCTGGCCGCCGACACCCTCGAGTCGCTCACCCAGCGCCTGACGGGCGGGGTGTTGGTGGCAGCCGCTCCGCCGGCGCCCGACCAGGTGGTCGGCGCGCTCACCCGATGGGGAGACCGGGGGGCGGCCGAGCTGGCGGCAGCCGAGGGGGTACGGGCCTTCGTCGACTGCGGGCGCCTGACGGCCGCCTCGCCGGCTCTCACCCTGGCCCGTCGGGCGGCGCTCACCGTGCTGGTCTGCCGCCCCCGCCTCGACGAGGTGAACGCCCTGGTGCCGGCGGTGGCCGAGCTCACCGCCGCCGGATGCACCCTGGGTCTGGTGTGCGTCGGCAGCGAACCTTACCTGCCGGCCGAGATCGCCAACGCCGCCGGGATCCCCCTGCTCGGTGTACTTCCGGTCGACCCCCGGGCCGCCGCCGTGTTCGACCGCGACGGCCTCGACAGCGGGCGGCCCTTCCGCCGTAGCGCTCTGGCCCAGACGGCAGCCGAACTCACCGAATACGTCCGTTCCCGGGCGGCCGAGATCCTCCCAGCGGCAGCGGCAGCGGCAGCGGCTGTGGTGGTAGCCGATGCCGCTCCCGGGCCACCGCCCCCGGGGGAGGCCGAGCTCGACGAAGGGGGTCAGCGGGGCCCCGGCCCCACCCTGTTGTCGAACCCGGTGGGGCCGCCGGCCGCCGACGTCGATCTCCACTGGCCCCCGCCCCGCCCGGCGGCCCCCGCCAGCGAGGCGGCGCCGCCCCCACCGGCGCCCGCCGGTCGGGAGACACAGCCGGCGCCCGCCGGTCGGGACCTCGAG
Organism: uncultured Actinomycetes bacterium; assembly: GCA_902826025.1. GTDB lineage: Bacteria > Actinomycetota > Acidimicrobiia > Acidimicrobiales > SZUA-35 > CADEDH01. The sequence goes on along the minus strand of CADEDH010000023.1, from coordinate 42,897 downwards.
TCGGCGGGGACTGATGCCGAGGCAGGCCCCGACACGGCCGTAGTGACCATGCCGCCCCCTCCGCCCGCCGGCGTCCCGGCGCCGG
>CADEDH010000023.1:0-42712 GCA_902826025.1 uncultured Actinomycetes bacterium | reverse complement strand
CGCCGGGGCCCGACCCGGCCCAGGTTCCGCCCTTGCCGGTCTCGGCTGGCGACCAGCTGCTGCCTCCGCCCCCCTCGGTCCTGTTCGACGCGGCGCCGCCGCCGCCGCCACCGCCTCCGCCCGGGGCGGCGCAGGCCATCCCGGTGAGCCTCGCCATCGCCGCCGCCCGGGCCCGGGCGCAGGGCCTGGCCCCACCCGAGGATGGCCTCGCCGCGGCCTGGCCGCCTCCGCCACCCCCGCCGCCCCCGGATGGGGCGGAACCGTCGCCCGGGTCCGGTTCGTGAGAGGCCGGGTACGGGCCGGGCACCTGGCGTCTGGTGCCGGTCGGACCCGCCGATGGGCGGGGGAGGCCGGCCCCGGGAGCAGGGGCTGATGGCGGCCCGGCGGGGCCCGGCCCTACTCCGGGCGCTGGCCGGCTCGGCGTTGGCTGTGGTGCTGCTGGTGGGCGTCCCGGTGGCCCTCGTCCGGGCCGTCGGCAACCCGTTCCCCACCACCGTGGCGTCATGGGACGAGATCCGTTTCGCTGTCACCCGGGGTCAGATCGATGCCTGGACCTGGGTGAAGGCATTCGCTCTGATCGCCTGGCTGGCCTGGGCCGATCTGGCGGCAAGCTTCCTGGTGGAAGTGGTGGCGGCGGCCCGGGGACGTCGCCCCCGGCCCTGGGCGGCCCTCGCCCCCACGCGGTGGCTGGCCACCCGGCTGGTGGCCCAATGGACGCTGGTCGCTTCGCTGGCTGTGCAGGCTGGCACGCCCGGCCCGCTCACCCTCCTCCCCACGGCGGCGGTCACGGTGACGGCGGTGATGCCCGATCTGGAGGAGCCGACGCCGACGCGGGCGGCGTCGGACGTTGCGCCGGTTGTCGCCACCACGGAGGTGCAGGTCAGCCGGCGTGACACCCTCTGGGGTCTTGCCGAACGCCATCTCGGGTCGGGCCAGCGGTGGGAGTCGATCCGAGACGCCAACGTGGGGCGGACGATGCCCGACGGCACCGTGCTCGGGGCCACCTTCACCCGCCTGGAACCGGGATGGACCCTGCATCTGCCCATCACCGTCGCCGCCACGGCGACACCGGGCTACCTTCCGTCAACGGAGGTGGAGGTCGTGCGGGGCGACACGCTGTGGGGCCTGGCCGACGAGCGCCTCACGGCGCTCACCCCCGACCCCGGGCCGGCCGCTGTGGCCTCCTACGTGGAGGAACTGGTGGCCGGGAACCGGGCCGTGATCGACGATCCCGACCTCATCTTCCCCGGGCAGCGTTTCAGCCTGCCAGCCGTGGGAGAACCGCCGGCCAGCTCTCTGGCGCCGGTCGACGAGACCCTGGTCACTCCGGCTGGCGACGCGCCCGATCTGTCCCGCGACGGGGCCGTGGTTCCCTTGCCAACAGTTGACGTTGTGCCGCCGGCCGAGGCCCCGCCACGGCCGGGGAGTGCCGGGGCACCGGCCAGCGGGCCGACCGCGTCCAGGGGTGCCCCCGCTCCAACCACTGGGGTGGACGGGGAACACGGCGTCTGGCCCGGGCCGCTCGTGCTGGGAGCCGGCGGTGCGCTGCTGGCCGCCGGCAGCCTCGACCTGGTTCGCCGTCGCCGTCGGTACCGGATGGCCCACCGGCGGCCGGGCCGGGTGCCAACCGGCCCCGACCCGTCGCTCGATCCGGTGGAGCGGGCCCTCAACCGCCAAGCCGATCGAGCCGCCGCCTGTTGGCTCGATGCCGCCCTCGCCTCCCTGGCCGCCCGTCCGGTGTGGGAAGGCGAGGACGTGGCCCAGCCCGTTGTGTTCCAGCTCGGCCCCGATCGTCTGGAGGTGCAGTTCTCCCATCCCGACCCGATCGCCGCCCCGCTGCCCTGGAGCACCGTCGATGGGGGGCTCACCTGGTATCTCGAGCGCTCGGTGCCGGCCGCCGAGCTGCCGTCGGCCGGCACCGGCCACCCGGTGCCGGCCCTCGTCACCCTGGGGGAGGGGGTGCTGGTGAACCTGGAGGCGGTGGGTGTGCTCGCCCTGTCGGGCATCGACGACGGACCCCGTGATCTGCTCCGCTCGGCGGTGCACGAACTGGCCACCTCGTCGTCGGCCGGCACGATGGACATCCGCACCACCTTGGCGGTGGAGGGCACCGAGTCCTACCGGCTCGTACGCCACGCCGACCCGGCGGCCTTGGTGGACGAGCTCCTGCCCTGGCTCGACGACGTGGCCGACCGGCTGGCCCGGTGGCCGGCCACCAGCGCCTACGCCCACCGGGTGGCGGGCGACGGTGAGCCGATCAGCCCGGTGGTGATCGCCACCGACTGGGCCGCCCGGGAGGAGCTGGAGCCGTTGTTGGAGCGGGCCCGGGACCGCCGACTGCCCCTGGCGGTGGTGGTGGTCGACCCGGTGGCGGGCGACGAGCATCGTCTCGATATCGATGGGGGCCAGGGTCGGCTCCTGCCGTGGGACCTGGCACTGTCGGTGCAGGGGCTGGGGGCCGGGCCGGCGAAGGACCTCGGCCGTCTGCTGGTGGACGCGTCTGAAGCGGGCGATGAGCCGCTGCTGCTCGGCCTCCGCCTGTCGGCCTCCGTCACCGACCTCCGCCTCCGCCTCGCCGCCCTCGCCGGCAGTGGCCCGGCACCGGAACGGTCGGTGCCGCCGCCCCTCCCGGCCCCGGCGCCCGCCGGCGACGGCCGGGCGCCCGAGCCGCCGCCCCGATCCGTCGTCCCGGCCCCGGAGCCGCCCACCGCAATGGAGGCGGTTCCCGAACCGGCCGCCGCCCCGATCGTGCCCCAGCCCATCGCCGACGGGCCTGTGCCCCCATCAGAGGCGGCGGCCGCCGAGCTGATGGCTGACGATCCTGCGTCGGATGGCGAGGGGGCCCGCAGCCCGGAGATCCCCACGCTGACGGTGCGGGTGCTGGGGCCGGTGGAGGTGGACGGGCTCGACGCTGAGCTGACGTCCCAGCAGCTGTCGTTGCTCTGCTACCTGGCCTGCAACGGCGCCTCCAACCGGGCCAGCCTCATCGACGCCCTGTGGGACGGTCAGGTGATCTCCCAGAGCCGTTTCCCCAACCTCCTGGCCGAGCTGCGGGCCCGGATCGGCCGCCATCACTTCCCCGAGGCCCGCGACGGCCGCTACCAGCTGGCCGCCGTCACCACCGACCTCGATCAGTTCGAGCGGGGTGTCCAGACGGCCAACCGCCAGGAGCCGGCGGCAGCCGCCACCACGCTGACCGCCATCCTCGGGCTGGTGCGGGGTGTGCCTCTCACCGTGCCGTCGTCCCGCTACTGGACCTGGGTTGGCGACCAGACCCACTTCGCCGCTCGGGTGGAGGCAATGGTGGCCGACGCCGCCGCCCGTTTGGCCCGCATCGAGCTGGAGCGGGGGCACCTGGAGGCGGCCCAGAACGCCTGCCAACAGGGTCTGGCGGCTTCTCCCACCGATGAGACCCTGGTGGTCACGCTCACCGAGGTCTACATGGCCGCCGGGAAGCCGGCCCAGGCGCGCAAGGTGGTGGAGGCCTGGGAGGACAAGGTGAGCCGCCTCGACTGTGGGGAGCCGTCGAACGAACCCCGCAAGCGCCTGGCCGGCTGAGGCGGGCGTCGGGCCGGCCGTCAGGCTGTCAGCGACTGGGCGCTGACAGCATCGGCCGGTTCGGCCGTCACCACCACGTTGGCGTTGTAGGAGTGCTTCTGGGGGTTGAACGTGCCGCCGCAGGTGATGAGGTTGAGCACCGGCGTGCCGTCCTTGCGGAACAACTCCTCCGCCGGTAGCTCGTGTTTCTGGACCTCGTAGACCCCGGTGACGGTGAACTGGAGGGTGGCGCCGTCGTCCATCTTCACCGTCACCCGGTCTCCTGGCTTCAGCTTCGACAGGTCGTAGAAGGCGCCCCGATCGCCGTTGTAGTCCACGTGAGCGGCCAGCACCGACGCCCCCGGCTGACCGGGGGCGGAACCGTACCGGTACCAGCCCACGGTGGTGGCGATCGGCACGTCGAACTGGCTCTTGTCGTCGACGCCGACGGGGATGACGGGGGCCTCCAGGCCGATCGCCCCCACCTGCACCTGGGTGGGGTGGCGGGTCACGCGGGCGGCGGCCGCCGCCTGGTCGCTCTCGATGCTGCCGTTGCGGACAGGCACGCCGGTGCCCGATGCCGGCACGAATGCTTCCGACTCGAGCATGGCGCGACCGGAGCCTCCGGTGGCACCGGAGGCCCGGTCGGACTGCGCAGTGACGATCGAACCAACGCTAGCCAGCGCGATCGCCAGGACGATCGCGCCGTGGGCTACCGGGTGGTTCATGACCAGGAGCGCTGCCGCCGGAAGGCGACGACCCCGCCGCTGAGGGCGAGGACGACCATCAGGCCGTACACCAGCTTGAGGCCGGCCTGGTCGTCGTCGGTGCCGAGCAGGCCGCTGTCTCCGGTGGGGACGCCGGCCGGTGCGGTGGACAGGCCGGTGAATCGCTCGATCACGATCTGGGCAGTGGAGCTGGCTGGCGCCCCGATGGCCGACAGGGAGGCCAGCTCGCCGTCGCCGACGGTGACGTTGGCCGAGGTGAGCACCTTTCCGTCGTCGCCGACGAACTCGATCTTCGCCGTGCCGGCGGGCACCACCGCCGAGACCTCCTGGCCGGCGGCGATCGATCCCACGATCGTGCCGTTGACCGAGGCGTCGACAGCGCCGTCGGCCATCAGGTTGCGCAGAACCACCCGGCTCTGACCGGGAGCGACCGGCGACAGGTCTTCCTTGAACGCCGTCAGCGTCGGCTGGCCCTTGTCGTCGAGGTGGGCCACCAGGGTGGCCGGATCGGCCCCGACTGTGACCTTCTGGCTGATCAGAGGCTTGTCGGCGCGGTCGGATGCGGCCTCGACGGCGTTGGCCTGGGCGGCGAACAGGGCGACGTCGTAGCTGCCAGCGGTCAGTTTCACCGGCCCAGCGATCTCGCCGGTGTTGAAGCCGGTGGTCAGTGCCCTGCCGTTGACATAGACGTCGACCTCGGCCCCGGGCACACCGTGCAGGACCTGCACCGCCGCCTGGCTGGCCTTCATGCCGCCCTCGGGCACCAGGGGCGCAGCGCTGGTGGCGGGAGCGGCCGTGGTGGTCGGTGCAGCGGTGGTGGTGGTCGGTGCAGCGGTGGTGGTGGTCGGAGCAGCGGTGGTGGTGGTCGGAGCAGCGGTGGTCGTCGGCGACGCGGAGGTAGCGGGGGTGACCGTGGTGGCCGTGTTGAGCACCGGGCTCTGCTCGCTCGATTCAGGGGGCTTCGGCGCCTCGGTGACCGAAGTGGCGGGCGCTTCGGTGGCCGAGGTGGCGGGCGCCTCGCTCGACGGGGTGGTGACGGCCTCACTCACCGATGCCGGCGAGCCGTCGCCGATGGCGCTGTCGTCGTTGTTGCCGGAGGCCACGATGCCCCAGGCGATGGCGGCCAAGCCGAGCGCCAGGATGCCGGCGAACATGAGGCCGGCCCGCCGTCGCTGCTTGCGGGGGAGGTAGGTCTCGTCGAGGTCGACGGTCTGGGCCGCCGCCGGCACGGCGTACTCGTGGACGAACTGGGACCGTCCGGCGGTGACCGGGACGTCGTCGTCTTCTGTGGCCACTGCATCGTCGGCGGCTGGGCTGACTGCCTGGCTGGCGGCGACGGCCGGCGCCGTCTCGGTGGGGATCCCCGCCGGGACCGGGGCGGTGACCTCGGCGTCGATGGTGGTGCCGGGATCGGTATCGGCGACCTCGAAGCCGGTGCCGGCGTCTGCCCCGGTATCGGCCTCGACGTCGTCCATCTGGCCGGCCAGGGCGCCGACCCCGGCGGCGGCAACGGTCGCAGCCCCGGCGGCGGCCACGCCGGCCGAGCCCATGTTGGTCTCGATGGAGCGGGCGGTCTCGCTCGGGGTGTGGGACGACACGGCCGAGCTGGCCCGGGTGGCCAACTCGTTCATCTCGGAGGTGGAGATGAACGCCGGTCCGTAGGTCTTGCGCTCCTCGCCCAGGCCTTCGGCCAGGATGCTGGCGAACTCCATGGCGGAGGGGGGCCGGGCTTCGGGGGTATCGGAGCTCGACCACATGATCAGTCGGCGGATCGAGCGGGGGGCGGTGTCTATGGCGGGGCCGAGCGACGCCTCGAGCACCTTGCCCAGCGAGTAGACGTCGGAGCGCTCGGTGGGGTCGGCACCATCGCGGACCTCGGGGGCGGCCCAGGCCAGGCGGTCGGCCGGCAGGCGGCCCCCGAGCCCGAGGCCGACGCCGCTGATGGCGACGTCGTTGCCGAGCACGTGCACATCGGCGGGGCTGATGGCGCCGTGGAACAGGCCCCGGAGGTGGGCCTCGTGGATCGCCCGAGCGGTCGCCTCGGCAATGCCGGCACCGTTGGTCCAGCTCAGGTCGCCCGTTTCGACCAGGGAGGAGAGGGTGGGGGACTCGACGACCGGCGTGACGGCGAAGGGCTTGCCGTCGGCCGAGAAGTCGGCGTCGATGATCGGCACCATGCCCGGCAGGTCACCGGACTGACGCAGGCGGCGCAGATGTGAGCGGTCCCAGTGGCTGCCCGGACCGACGGTCACGTCGATCCCGTGCTCACCATCGCTGAGCCGGAGCTGGTCGAGGCCGAACCAGTGGCTCACCGCCGAGCCCCGCTCCGTCTCGCTCTGATCGTTCACATCTACCTCCGCCCTTCGACCCTCATCCGCCGGGCGGAACGTAACAGGTTTCTGTTCCGTCCGCGCGATACCGAAGGCCTTGGAAAACTGCCGACTAGCGCGGCTGTCGCCCGGTGGACCAGGGCAACCGCTCGCTCACGTTACCAAGGTTGTCCAGGGTGGGCGACTGATGGTCTCAATTCGTACAGAGCGGCCTATGTGGCCTGGGTAGATGATCCTGCCACTGTCATGTCCGGCCTGAGCCGAGCCGGTAGCGGTAGCCGGCCCGGTCCCGATCCACGACGGAGAACAGGTCGTTGGCCCGGAGGCAGTAGGCCATCTTCTGGGCCCGGTCGACGGTGATGCCGGCCACCCGGGCCAGATCGCGCGTGGTGAACACCGGCGGCAGGCCGGCGGGCACGAACGAGGCCAGGTCGGCCACGGTGTCGAACCGGTGGCGGCTCCGGATCTCCCGCAGCTGGCGATCGACCGTGCGCCACCCGCCCCGGCCCCGACGCAGTTTGGGGTCGGGGACCTGATGGCGTTCCACCGTGACCAGCACCACCTCGATCGTGAGGTTCGGGTGGTCGAGTAGTGTCGGCATGCTCACGAGCTCGTCGAACAGGGCGTGGAGGTCGTTGCGGCGAGGGGAGCGGCGGGGTCGGGCCCCTGGTTTGACCAGCCAGGTCTCCACTGCGATCGGATGGACAAGCCGGATCGGGTGCTCGGCCAGGAGGCGGTCGAGCTTGCGGGCCATGGCGGCGAACGAGACGGTCTGGACCTCGATCAGCTGGTCGCCCCGGCGGATGTCGATGACGAAGCCCCCCAGCTTCACCTCGTGCTCGTCGCCCGGGAGGGACAGGGCCGCCTTGAGCCCGGCGTGGAGGGAGCTCTCGTTCAGGGTGCCGATGCCGATGGGCGGGATCGTAGCCCGGGTCGTCGGCCCGGCTCGTGACCCCGATGGGGGAGGGGGGTACCCTCGCCGGTGTGAGCGACACGGCCCCCGCCCCCCCTTCCAGCACCGACGCGCCGGCTGGCCCGTCCGCCCGCTCTGCCCTCGTGGTGGTGCACGAGCCTGGGAACACGGCCTCGGTGCTGGGTCGGCACCTGCGCCATCGGGGCTGGTCGCTCACCGAGCATCTGGTGGTGGCCGATCTGGAGCGCCCGGGGGAGGCCGCCCCGTTCCCCCCGCTCGACGGCTTCGACCTGGTGGTGGCGATGGGATCGGTGCAATCGGTGTACGACACCGACACCATCGGCCCCTGGATCGGAGCTGAGCTGGATCTGCTGCGCCGGGCCCACGGCGGTGGGGTGCCCGTGCTCGGCGTGTGCTTCGGAGGGCAGGCCCTGGCCGCCGCCCTCGGGGGCCGGGTGGAGCGGGCCCCGTGGGCGGAGGTGGGGTGGTTCGAGTTGTCGGGCGAGGCCAACCCGGTGGGGCCCGGCCCCTGGTTCGAATGGCACCACGACCGCTTCGAGGTGCCGCCGGGCGGTGAGACCCTGGCCGTGACCGATGTCGGCCCTCAGCTGTTCCGCGTAGGGCGCAGCGTCGGGACCCAGTTCCATCCCGAGGTCGATTCGGCCCACATCGCCGGGTGGTTGGCCGATTGCACGGAGGGCTATCTGGCCGAGGTCGGGGTCCGGCCGGAGGAGCTGTTGACGACCACGGCCGAGTTGGAGGCGGCCAACGCGGCCAACTGTGCCCGTCTGGTCGACTGGTTCCTGGATGAGATCGCCTTCGCCGGGACGCTGACATAAGGTCGGGCCATGTTCGTCCCCATGGTCAGCATCAGCGATCTCGAGGCGGCCGGCCGCCTCGGGGCCGAAGGCAAGTGGTTCGTCGTCGATCGGCGCTCGAACATCTTGGTCCACGACGGCGACATCCCCCGGGGGGCGAACGCCCCGGTGGAGGGGCTGACCGTGCACCTCCTCGGCATAGACCGGGGCGAGCCGGTGTGGGCCGTGGAGGCCCACGAGGAGATCGATGTGCCGGCGCTGGCCCAGTGGATCCACCTGCGCCAGCTGTTCGGCTCGATCGAGGAGCAGGACTGGGCGCTGGCCGGTCGGGCGGCCCAGATCGTGAACTGGGACCGGGACCACCGGTACTGCGGCCGTTGCGCCAGCCCCACCGACGCCCACGCCGCCGACCGGGCCCGGGTGTGTCCCAAGTGCGGCCTCATGGCCTACCCCCGCCTCACACCGGCCATCATCACTCTGGTGGAGCGGGACGACGGCAAGGCGCTGCTGGCCTGGGGGGCCCAGTTCCCCGGCCGCTTCTACAGCGCCCTGGCCGGATTCGTGGAGCCGGGCGAATCGCTGGAGCAGTGCGTGGTGCGCGAGGTGAAGGAGGAGGTGGGGATCGAGGTCACCGACATCCGCTACTTCGGCTCCCAGCCCTGGCCCTTCCCCCACTCGTTGATGATCGGCTTCCAGGCCCGCTACGCCGGAGGCGAGCTGGTGCCCCAGGAGTCCGAGATCGTCGACGCCGGGTGGTACAGCCACGACGACCTTCCGCCGGTGCCCCGCGGTGGCATGTCGATCGCCGGCTGGCTCATCGAGGATTGGCTGAAGCGCCAGCAGGGCTAGCTCGCGGGGCGGGGCTAGATTGTCGTCCAGTGGATGACCTGTCGACACCGCTCGAGTTCGAGTGCCCCCGCTGCCATGAGGCGGTCGAGGCACGGTTCTACGGGCCCTGCGACGGCTGCCGGGCCCAGCTCCGGGCCGCCCTGGGCGGCGACGCCCGAGAGGTGGAGGCCGTGGAGTACGAGCCGAAGATGAACGTCACCCCGAACGCCGTGGCCACCAAGGACTGAGCGCCCCCGAACGACCTGCTCGCCGCCTGCTATCCTCGCTGGTCACTTGAAGGCGCCTCGGGGGATCGCCGCGCGATCGGGGCAGAACGGAGCACGGGCACATGGCAGAGGTCGTACTCGACCAGGTCAACAAGGTCTACCCCAACGGCTTTCACGCCATCGTGGACTTGAACCTCGAGATCGCCGACGGCGAGTTCCTCGTTCTCGTTGGGCCGTCGGGCTGCGGCAAGTCCACCGCCTTGCGCATGGTGGCCGGCCTGGAGGACATCAGCAGCGGTGAGCTGCGCATCGGTGATCGGCTGGTGAACGACGTCCATCCCAAGGACCGTGACATCGCCATGGTCTTCCAGAACTATGCGCTCTATCCCCACATGACGGTGGCCGAGAACATCGGCTTCGCTCTCAAGCTGGCTAAGGTGCCGAAAGAAGAGATCAACGACCGGGTGCGCAAGGCGGCGGCCACGCTCGACCTGGCCGAGCAGCTCGACCGGAAGCCCGGTCAGCTGTCGGGCGGCCAGCGCCAGCGGGTGGCGATGGGGCGGGCCATCGTGCGGCAGCCCAAGGCCTTCCTGATGGACGAGCCCCTGTCCAACCTCGACGCCAAGCTCCGGGTGCAGATGCGGGCCGAGATCGCCACCCTGCAGCGCGATCTGGGCGTGACGACCGTGTACGTGACGCACGACCAGGTGGAGGCCATGACGATGGGCGACCGGGTGGCAGTGCTGAAGCGGGGCTACCTCCAGCAGGTCGACACCCCGCAGAACCTGTACGACTCGCCCGACAACGTCTTCGTGGCCGGTTTCATCGGATCGCCGTCGATGAACCTGATGAACGCCACCCTGGGGGGCACCGCCGACGCGCCCACCATCACGTTCGGCAGCCACACGCTGGCCGTCGACCGCTCGGTGCTGTCCGTCCGCCCGGCGCTGGCCTCCTACTTCGGTCAGCGGGTGGTGGTGGGCCTGCGGCCCGAGGACCTGGAGGACGCTTCGGTGCAGACGGGCGCCCCGGAGGACCGGATCCTGGTGGTGCGCACTGCGCTCATGGAGTCGCTGGGGTCGGAGATCATCCTGCACTTCCCGGTCGACGCCGAGCCCTACTCGATCATGGAGGCCGAGTTCGAGGGCGACGACGCCATCACGGCCGTCCCCAACGACGAGGGCCACTTCAACTACGTGGCCCGGGTGAGCCCGCGGTCTGCGGCCCGCATCGGGGAGACGGTGGGCCTGGTGGTCGACACGGGCCGCTTCCACTTCTTCGACCCCACCTCGGGGCTCGCCATCCGGGACTGATTTTACTTACTCGGCGGCAACCTCACCTCTCTGACCAGGGTAGATAGTTCAGACTAGGTACTTTTCCTTGACATCGCTTGTCGCCGGATGTTTGCTATCACCCATACCGCCGGACCGCAGAACCCGGAGGGCCGAACCAGCCGACGTTCCGTCTCGGCCGCAGGCGGGAAGCTTCCAGTGTTCGGGGTTGGATCCCGCTTACCGCGCTGAGTAGGCGGGCTCCAGCGCGTAGCGGGTCGCGATCTGGTTACAGACGCGTTGTGAAACGCCGACATCTGGGCACATGGGGCAACGAATGGGGCAGGGAAGCTACACCCGGCAACGGCCACCAGCTACATTCGTCCTGCACAGCGGCGGGAGGTGAAGCCTGTTGGTCCTGGAATCCGTTATCGCCTTCGTCATCGGCCTGGCGGTGGGTCTGCTCTTTTTCGCGCTCCTGCTCCCGGCGACGAACAAGCGGCAGCGGGCCCGGCACCAGGTGGTGATCGACCGCCTCGAGGCGGAGCTGACCGAGCTGCGTCAGGAGCGGGCGGATGATCGCGAGACCAACCGGCGCCTACGGCGGGAGTTGGCGATCAACACCCCCCACTCGCTGGAGGCCACCCGTGAGGAACGGAACCGGGCCATCGAGGAGCTCGACAAGCTGAGCTCCGAGCTGCGGCACACCACGATCGAGCTGGCCGACCGCGATCGGTCGCTGCGGGAGGCACGGCTCGCCATCCACGACATCCGGGTGCAGCTCGAACGCGACCGTTTCAACCTCGCCATCGACGACACGGAGGGCGACGGCGCCACCAGCGGCCTCGAGACGACCGGCGGGGCCGAGGCCGTGATCGACGGCGCTGGGTCGGCCATCGACAACGCGGTGTCGGCCCTCGACGAGATCGTGGCCGGGATCGAAGCGGCCGACGACACCCCTGGTCTGCTGGCGGTCCCCGAGCCGCCCGCGCCACCGACTCCACCGGCACCACCTTCTCCACCGGCTGCGGTCCAGGCCGAGGTCGTCACGGCTCGTCCGGCCACCCTGCGTCCACCGTCGATCCTCAACGCCGACGGCGAGGTGGAGGTGCCCGACGACGATCTCGAGCAGCCCGCCACCATCGGCCCGGCCTCCTACCCCGACGGGTCCCATGTGGCGCTGGAGCCGGCCCTGTCGGAATCCGACGCCGCCGGCTGACCCGCCCATGGGCCCGGTCTCGTTCGAGTCACTCGACGGCGGGGCCACCCGATCCGAGGCCCTCATCGCCGCCGCCCGGCTGGCCACCGCCGGGATCCGCGTGGTCCACGTGGCCGAGGCGGATGGCAGCGGCTCCGCTGCGGAGGACACGGGGTTCCGGCTCGTGGTTCGTTCGGTCGACGCGGCGCATGCCCGCCAGATCCTGGCCGCCCACGCCTAGCGTTAGGGCCGATGATCACCGCTCCCGTGACGATCGAGCCGTTGACGGCCCGGCCCGACGCAACGGTGGCGGTGCCGGGGTCGAAGAGCCACACCAACCGGGCGCTGGTGTGCGCCGCCTTGGCCGAGGGGCGGTCCCACCTGGATGGGGCCCTGTTCGCCGACGACACCCGGGCCATGGCCGGTGCCCTGGCCGCCCTCGGAATCGGGGTGACAGCCGACGAGGAGGCCGAGAGCATCACCGTCGACGGCTGCGGGGGCCGTCTGCCGGCGGGCCCGGCCACGCTCGACGTGGCCCAGTCGGGCACAGCCAGCCGGTTCCTCCTGGCCTTACTCGGCGTCGGCCCCGGCCCCTACCGCCTCGACGGCCACCCCCAGTTGCGGGGCCGGCCCTTCGGCCCCCTGGCCGACGCCCTCCGCCAGCTGGGGGTCGGCATAGACGCCGACAGCCTTCCGCTGAACGTGGCCGGCGGGCGTCTCCGCACCGGCACCGTGGCCCTGTCGGGCTCGGTGTCGAGCCAGTTCCTGTCCGGCCTGCTTCTGGCCGCCCCGTACGCCGAGGGAAGCGGCACGGTTCGCGTCGAGCTCACCGACACCCTGGTGTCCACGCCCTACGTGGAGCTCACCCTGTCGACCATGGCCGATTTCGGGGTGACGGTGGCGCGTGACCGGTACCGCTGGTTCGCCGTGGCCCCCCAGCGCTACGAGTCCCGGACGCTCGCCATCGAGCCCGACGCCTCGGCCGCCTCCTACTTCTTCGCCGCCGCCGCCGTCACCGGGGGGCGGGTGCGGGTGCCGGGCCTCGGCCGCCACACCGTGCAGGGTGACCTCCGCTTCGTGGACCTGCTGGAGCGGATGGGGGCCCGGGTGACCGTGGCCGACGACTACACCGAGGTGGAGGGAACGGGCCGGCTCCACGGGATCGACGTGGACATGGCCGACATCTCCGACACGGCCCAGACCCTGGCCGTGGTGGCCACGTTCGCCTCCGGCCCGACCCGGGTCCGGGGCATCGGGTTCATCCAGCACAAGGAAACCGACCGGCTGGGGGCCGTGGTGACCGAGCTGCAGCGGCTCGGTATCGACGCCCGCCGCCTCGACGACGGCTTCGTGGTGGAGCCGGGGGTGCCCCGACCGGGAACGGTGGCCACCTACGACGACCACCGGATGGCGATGAGCTTCGCCCTACTGGGCCTCGTTCACCCCGGGATCACGGTGGAGAACCCGGGGTGCGTGGCCAAGACCTTCCCCCGCTTCTTCACCGTGCTCGATCATCTGCGGTGACGCTGGGCTCCAGGGCCCCCAGGAAGGCATGGGCCCAGGAGGCGGCGTTGTTGCGCTTGACCCCCCGGCGCAGCTCCCGCATGCGCATCCGGGCCTCGTCGGGGCCCATGGCGATGGCGCTGAGGATCGTGTTCTTGACCGCCGTGATGTCGTAGGGGTTGACGAGCAGGGCGTGGCGGAGCTGGTGGGCGGCCCCGGCGAACTCCGAGAGCACGAGCACCCCGGTGTGGTCGAATCGGGTCGCCACGTACTCCTTGGAGACCAGGTTCATCCCGTCCCGGAAGGGGGTCACGACCATCACATCGGCCGCCCGGTAGAGCGCGATGATGTCTTCGAAGGTGTGCGACTGGTGGATGTAGTGCAGGACCGGGAAGCCCACTCGGGCGTAGTCGCCGTTGATCTCGCCTACCAGCTGCTCCACCCGGGCCCGCAGCGAGATGTAGGCGTTTACCTCGTCCCGGCTGGGCTCGGCCACCTGCACCATCGTGACCTCGGTCGGGTCGATCCGTCCGTCGGCCAGCAGCTCCTTGAACGCCCGCAGCCGGACGTCTATGCCCTTGGTGTAGTCGAGCCGGTCGACCCCGAGGAGGATCACCCCGGGATCGCCTAGGCTGGCCCGTAGATCCCGGGCAGCGGCCAGCGTGGCGGGATCTCGGGCCGCCTGGTCGTAGCGGTCGTCGTCGATGCCGATCGGGAACCACCTCACCCTCACCTGGCGGCCCTCGTAGTTGAGCACCGAACGGCGGTCGCGGGTGGCTAGGTCGAGGCCGACGGCCAGCCGGGCGAAGTTGTCGGCCCCGTCGGGGGTCTGGAACCCCACCAGGTCGCTGCCCAGGATCCCCCGGGCCAGCGCCTCCCGCCACGGAAGCTGGAGGAACAGCTCCTCGGGAGGGAACGGGATGTGGAGGAAGAACCCGATCAGCAGGTCGGGCCGGAGCCGGCGCAGCATGCCCGGCACCAGCTGGAGTTGGTAGTCGTGCACCCACACCCTCGCCCCGGGCGGGGCGGCGGCGGCCGCGGCATCGGCGAAGCGCTGGTTGACCCGCAGGTAGCGGTCGTACCAGCTCCGGTGGAACTCGGCGGGCTCCACCTTGTCGTGGTAGAGAGGCCACAGGGTGCCGTTCGACATCCCGTCGTAGAACAGCTGCTTGTCTTCGACGGTGAGGGCCACGGGGGCGAGCCGCATGCCGTCGACCGTGGCCGGGGGGAGGGGGGTGTCGCCCAGATCGCCGGCCCAGCCCACCCACACCAGGTGCTCGGCTCCGGCCAGGGCCGGGGCCAGGGCCGCCACCAGCCCTCCGGGGCTCGTGGTCCAACCCGACCCGTCACCCTCGTCGGTCTCGACCCGCCGGAAGGGCAAACGGTTGGCCACCACCACCAGGTCGGTGGTTAGGCCACCGTTCGGGTGCGGGGCGAACACCTCGGCACTGGTCATCGGTCCAGGGTAGGGGAGCGCTGTCAGGCCACCATCACCGTGCCGTCGGCCTCCAGGTGGCCGGACCGGCCGATGGCTTCCTCCCGGGTCATGGCGGCCGCCGCCGCCAGATCGGTCACCCGGCCCCACGTGCGGGCCCCGGCGGGCGTGGTGAGGGCGCACAGGCCCACCTCGGGGTTGCCGTCGTGGCCGTGCATCACGGTGTAGGCCTCGATCGTGACCGGGCCCTGGTACCCCTCGTCCACGGCGTGGGCCGGCACCTGGTCGACCACCGATTGCACGTTCTCGGTCCGGTAGGGGGTGGCAGGCGGCTCGGTGGAGTAGATCCCGATGGCGTGCTTGGTGAGGAACCCGCCGTTCGCGCTGACCAGGCCCACCGTGCCGGCGTCGGTCCGGAGGCGGCTGATCATGGTGGCGATCGAATGGGTCACGTAGTTGTTGAGCGGGCCACCGGC
Organism: uncultured Actinomycetes bacterium; assembly: GCA_902826025.1. Classification (GTDB taxonomy): domain Bacteria; phylum Actinomycetota; class Acidimicrobiia; order Acidimicrobiales; family SZUA-35; genus CADEDH01. The sequence goes on along the minus strand of CADEDH010000023.1, from coordinate 27,448 downwards.
GAAGGTGAGCCCGCCGGTCTCGGTGAGCTGGCGGTCGAAGCCCAGCCCCAGCGACTCGGCCGCCACCTGCACCGCCGAGGGGAAGCAGGAGTAGAGGTCCACGTGGGCCAGGTCGGAGGGGCCGACGCCGGCCAATTCGTAGACCCGCCGGCCGGCCTCGGCGATGGCGGGCGAGGAGTGGAGGTCCCGCCGGTGGGACACGAAGTAGGTGTCGTGGGCGTCGGTGCCGGCCCACGGGAACACCCAGCGGTCCCGGGGCACGCCGGCCGCCTCGGCCGCCGCCGCCGAGCACAGGAGTACGGCCGCTCCCTGGTCGAGGTCCCAGTTCGAGTTCATGGCCTTGGTGTAGGGGAAGCCGACCATGCGGTTCGACAGGCTGGGCTCGCGGATCTCGGTCGCCGACATCGGCGTCTGGAACCAGGCGTAGGGATTGTCCACCGCCACCTGGTTGAACCGGGCCCACAGCGCCGACACCCGGTCCCGGTGCTGCTCGATCGTCTCGCCCCGGGCGGCCCGGATGGCCGACTCGAACACCGGGTAGAAGTTGACCGGGGCCTCCATGCCCCGGGACTCCTCGAACTTGGTTGACATGTCGACCTCGTGGCCGAAGCGCTCGTCGGGTTCCACCCCGGTCTGGGTGGTGACCGTGACCTCGATCCCGGCCCGGCGCTGGCGGCGCCGGCTCCAGATGGTCTCGGCCCCCACCACCACGGCGCAGTCGAGGTCGCCCGCCGCGATCCTGGCCGCCAGCGAGTTCACGTAGGACTGGGGGGTGTTGCCTCCGGCGGCCGACAGAGCGGTTCGGGCCGACGGCGACCCCACCCGCTCGGCGATCAGCCGGGCCGGGTCGGAGTACCGCCACGCTCCGGACACCACACCGATGTAGTCGAGCTCGGCCAGCAGGCCGGGGGCGCCAGCGTCGGCCGCCGCCTCCCGCACCACCTGCTCCATCAGCGCCACCGGTTCCAGGGCCTGGGCCGGGTCCTCGGGCCGCTGCTTGGCCTGGGCCACTCCGACCACGACGGGGGTTCGGGGATCGATCGTCATGTGGTCACCGTAGAGCCCCCGGTACAGCGCCTCAAAGCCCGCCACCAGGCTGGGCTTCGAGCCCTGTCCGGCGGGGGCGCAGCCCCCGGGGAGGGCCCGCTGGGGCGGGTCCGGTGGGGTAGGGGCCCCGACGGTGGTGGGGGAGCGGGCGACGGAGTCGCCCTGCGGCGGGGGCGCAGTCCCCGGGGATAAGCTGACGGCCGGGTTGACGGGTGACGAACAACGAGGACGGGTGCTGTTGCAGGTGCTGTGGCGAGCGATGACCGGATCCGGGCGACGGCGGGCGGTTCGGGCCGCTCTGCTGACGGCGGTCCTGGTCTCCGTGGTCGTTTTCGCCGTGCTCCCGGCCGGGGCCCAGGACGGCACCCAGCCGCCGGCCACCGCACCGGCCGATCCCGCCGCCACCACGGTCGTTCCCCCGGCCGATCCGGGCACAACGGTGGCACCAGCACCGGCTGTCACCCAGCCCGGTACCGCCACCTCGGCCGGTCCGGCCGGTGCGGTGGAGCCCGGTGAGGTGGCCGGTTCCGATCTCGCCGCCCCCGATCTCCTGGTCACGGTGGGCTCCGGTGCAGACCCCGCCCCTGCCATCGATGCCCTGGTGGCCGCACTCACCGGAGCTGACGGGGTGGCCTGGGTGGCGGGCGACGCCACCGTCCAGCCCCCCCAGGTGCTGGTGGGGCTGCGACCGGGCGATGCCGGCGACGGTATCGACGAGGTACGCCGGGCGGTGGCGGCCAACCCGGCGGCCGCCCAGCTCACCGTGGCCGGCCGCGCCCTGGCCGACGACACCGTGGTCGGCCGGGTCCGGTTGGCCACCATCGTGGCCACGTTGTTGGCCATGGCTCTCGTCGGGGGCCTGATCACCTGGCTGGTGGGCCGGCGGGAGGCGGTCGTGGCGGCCGGCGGCATCGGGGTCACCGCCCTGCTGGGCGGGGCGCTGGCCTCGGGGGTGGCCGGCCCGTTCGACGGCTCGGTGGCCACCACCCCGCTCCCCGGCGTGCTGGCCGCGCTACTGATGGCCACCTATCTGCTGCTCCGGCTGATCGGCTGGTTCACCGCCGCCGAGGACGACGAGCACCCGGCCATGGTGAAGGCTGCCTGGCGGGCGGTGGGCACCGAGGTGGGGGTGGGCCTGGCTGGCCTGGCCGCGGTGGCCGCTCTGATCGAACTGGTGAGCCCCGCCCGGGCCGTCGTCTCGCTCGTCCTGGCGGGGGCGGTGGTGGCGGCGGTGGTGATCCTCCCGGTGGGCCCGCCCCTGCTGGCTCTGCTCCGCCCGCCCGACGGTTCTGAGCGCGGCCCGGCCGCCACCGACGCGGCTGACGACCCGACTGACGACGCGGCTGGCGAACCGGCTGGCGACCCGGCTGGCGACGCGGCCGCCGAGGCGGGGGCCGACGAGCAGGACAGGCGCTCACCTCTATGGGACACCCCGCTCGGCCCGGCCCTGCCGGGGCCCGACGGGCGTCAGCTCCCGGTGGCCGTGCTGGCGGCGGCGGGCATCGTGCTGGCCATCCTCGCCGTGTTCTCGTTCCGCTCCACCTCCCCCGACGCCCTGTTCGACGAGCGGGCCACCGGCACCGAGGTCGATCCCGCCGTGCTCACCACCTCGGGCGACCCGACGGCTGCGATCGTGGCCCGCTTCGATCCGGGCATAGACCAGCTGGCCAAGTCGGCCTGGCTGGAGCGGATCTCCCTGGTGCCCGGCGTGGCCCGGGTGGAGACGGTCACCGGACGGTACGTATCCGGCACCCGGGCCGACGTGCCCGGCGTGCCCCTGGCGGCGGCCGGCATCGACCGGGGTGACGAGACGCCTGAGCTGGCCCTGATCGTGCCCACCGTCAGCTCCCGTAGCCCGGCCGCCCAACAGCTCGTTGGCAGCGTCCGCCAGATGAGCGGCACGGTTGCCGTCCACCTGAGCGGGGCACCGGTGGACGCCCGCACCGCCGCCGGGCGCGACGCCTCGTCGGCCTGGGTGCTCATCATCTTCCTGGCGCTGGCCAGCGCCGTCACCACGTTCGCCCTGGTGCGGGACCTTCGGCTGGCGGCGGCGAGCGGCGGACTGCGGCTGCTGGGCTCGGCCGCCACCGCCGGCTTCTACCAGATCCTCACCTCGCACCCCACGGGAGCGGAGATCCAGCTGGCGGTGCTGATGGGGGCGCTGGCCGCCTCGCTGTTCGAGCTGGGCATCCTGCGCCGCCTCGTCCAGGGGCCGCACACCAAGGCCCCCGACGACCTCCTCGACGAGGCCCTGCACACCGAGGGTTGGCCCGCTCTGGCCGCCCTGGCGGTCACCTCGGTGGCCGGACTGGGTCTGCTGGTGGCCGACCTCACCGTCGTGCGCCGCCTGGGCGTGGTCCTGGTGATCACGGCCATCGTGGAGTCGCTGGCCGGCCTGTGGCTGCTCCGACCGCCGGTGGTGGGAGACCGGGCCCTCCGCTTCCTCGCCGTCCACCCTGTGGAGGCGGCGCTACGGGCCGTGCTCGCTCCGGCCGCTCCCGACGATCAGCGCTGGACCCGGGTGGTGAGCGACCTGCTGGCCGCCGAGCAGGCACTGCAGACCGACCCGGCCGGCGGCGACCTCGACCAGGTGTTCGTCCCGGGCACCCCGCTGCACCGCAAAGCCACCGACCATCATGTACACCTGGCCGAGGCCGGCCTGCGGGTGCTGGGCCGGGATCCCCAGCTGCGGATGGTGCGCGTGGTGGGGACCAGGCCTACCGTCACCATGACGGTCACCGTCGATCATCCGCCCCGCCAACTGGTCGATGCCGCCGGCGCCGTGCTCGGTGTACGCAAGCCGGAGCGCCGATCGGTGATGCTGTGGCTGCAACCCGAGCCGGACGGGTCCCACCGGATCGCCGACAGCGTGGAGCTGGGCGTGGAGCCCCTCGGGGCCGTAGAAGGGGCATCGACGCCGGCGCCCTCCTCGGCCCCCGCCCCCGGGCCAGGCCTCGTGATCGACCCTGCCGTCCGCTGATCGGAGGCGCCGGGCCGTTCGCCGGGTAGACAACACACGAACGGAGGGGGCGAGCCGCGATCCGATGGAGCGATGATGGAGATAGCTGAATCGGTGCTCGACCTCATCGGCAACACGCCGATGGTCCGCCTCCGGCAGGTCACGCCGGCGAGCGGTTGCCCGGTGGTGCTGAAGCTGGAGACGACCAACCCGGGGGGCAGCGCCAAGGACAGGCCGGCGCTGGGCATGATCCAGGCCGCCGAGCGCGACGGTCTGTTGCGGCCCGGCTCCACCATCATCGAGCCCACCTCGGGCAACACCGGGGTGGGGCTGGCCATCGTGGCCGCCCAGCGGGGCTACCGGTGCGTGTTCGTGCTCACCGACAAGGTGGCGCCGGAGAAGGTGCACCTGCTGCGGGCCTACGGGGCCGAGGTGATCGTGTGCCCCGGTGCGGTGGCGCCCGACGATCCCCGGTCCTACTACGCCACCGCCGCCCGCCTCACCCGGGAGATCCCCGACTCGTTCCGCCCCAACCAGTACGCCAACCCGGCCAACGCCGAGGCCCACGTGGCCACCACCGGGCCCGAGATCTGGCGCCAGACCGACGGCACCGTCACCCACTTCGTGGCCGGGGCCGGCACCGGTGGCACGCTGTCGGGGGTGGGGCGCTACCTGAAGTCCCGGAATCCGGGCATCAGCGTGGTGGCGGCCGACCCCGAGGGGTCGGTCTACTCCGGCGGCTCGGGCCGGCCCTACCTGGTGGAGGGCGTGGGGGAAGACTTCTGGCCCGACAACTACGACCGCTCGGTGATCGACCGGGTGATCGCCGTGTCCGACCGTGACTCGTTCCTCACCGCCCGGCTCATCACGCAGAAAGAAGGCATCCTGATCGGCGGCTCAGGAGGCACGGCGGTGGCCGCCGCCCTCCGCCAGGCCGAGGAACTGACCCCCGAGCACCTGGTGGTGGTGCTCGTGCCCGACTCGGGGCGGGGCTACCTGTCGCGGGTGTTCAACGACGAGTGGATGGCCGGCTACGGGTTCCTCACCACCGAGGGGCCGGTGGTGGCCGACGTGGTGGCCACCAAGGAGGGTGACGTCCCCCAGCTGCTCTACGTCCAGCCCACCGACGTGGTGCGCGACGTCGTGGACATGATGCACGATCACGACGTGTCCCAGCTGCCGGTGGCCAAGGGGGAGATGCCGCTGGCCACCGCCGAGGTGATGGGCTCGATCGACGAGCTGCGGATCATGGAGGAGGCGTTCCGCGACCCCTCGGTGCTCGACCGCTCGGTGGCGGAGGTGATGAGCCCGAAGTTGCCCACGATCGGCGCCGGCCAGCCGGTGGCCCTCGCCGTCGAGCGACTCGACTCGGCCCCGGCCCTCCTCGTGCTCGACGGGGGCCGGCCCTGCACCGTGGTGGCCCGGGCCGACCTGTTGGCCTTCCTGTCCCGCAAGTCCCCGGGGGCCGCCGCCTCCCCGTCGTCCGACGATCCCGAAGGAGCAGCATCATGACCGACACCGGTGAGACGTCCTGGGGGTTCGCCACCCGGGCCATCCACGTGGGTCAGGACCCGGAAACCGTCACCGGCGCCGTCACCGTGCCGGTGTTCCAGACGTCCACGTTCGCCCAGGAGGCGGTGGGCAAGCACAGCGGCTACGAATACGGGCGCACCGGCAACCCCACCCGTACCGCCTTGCAGCGGGTGCTGGCCTCGCTGGAGGAGGCGTCGTTCGGGGTGGCCTTCGCCAGTGGCCTGGCCGCCGAGGACGCCGTATTGCGGCTGTTGGATCCGGGCGACCACGTGGTGCTCGGCAATGACGCCTACGGTGGCACGTTCCGCCTGATCAGCCGGGTGTTCGCCCGGACCGGGATCACCTGGTCGGCCCACGACCTGTCGGCTCCGGCCGGTATCGGCGACGACTGGCCGGCTGCCACCCGCATGGTGTGGGTGGAGACCCCCACCAACCCGCTGCTCACCGTGGTGGATATCGCCGCGGTGGCCGCCGTGGCCGGCCGCAAGGGGGCCCGCCTGGTGGTCGACAACACCTTCGCCACCCCGTACCTGCAGCGGCCCCTGGCCCACGGGGCCGACATCGTGGTCCACTCCACCACCAAGTACCTGGGCGGTCATTCCGACGTGGTGGGCGGGTTCGTGGCCACCAACGACAGTGAGGTGCACGATCACCTGGCGTTCATCCAGAACGCCGTGGGTGCCGTGCCCGCCCCCTGGGACTGCTACCTGACGATGCGGGGGGTCAAGACCCTGCCGCTGCGGATGGACCGCCACAACGCCAACGCGGCGGCCGTGGTGGCCCTGCTCCAGGGGCATCCGGCGGTCGGCCAGGTGCTGTACCCGGGGCTGGCCGGCCACCCCGGGCACGACGCCGCCCGCCGTCAGATGTCGGGCTTCGGGGGCATGGTGAGCTTCCGTATGGGCAGCCGCGACGCCGCCACCCGGGTGATCGAGTCGACCCGGCTGTTCACCCTGGCCGAGAGCCTGGGGGCGGTGGAGTCGCTGATCGAGCATCCGGGGGTCATGACCCACGCCTCAGCCGCCGGGTCGCCCCTCGAGGTCCCCGACGACCTGGTGCGACTGTCGGTGGGCATCGAAGACGAGGCTGACCTCGTGGCCGACCTGGCCCAGGCCCTCGACGCCGGTCGATGAACGCGGCGGGAGCGGTCCCCGGGATCGCCGTGGAGCCCAAGAGCGGCCGGTACGAGTCGCTGGAGCGGTCGGTGGTGGCCGGCGGGGGCCGGCTGGTCCCGATCGAGGAGGCCGACGCCCTGGTGTGGGCCGACCCGGCCGTGCCCCACGAGTTGCCGGCGATGCTGGCCCGGGGGCCGGCGGTGCGGTGGGTGGCCCTGCCGTTCGCCGGGATCGAGCCCTACGTTGCCTTCCTCGACCACGACCGCATCTGGACCTGCGCCCGGGCCGTCTACGCCCGGCCCGTGGCCGAGCACGTGCTGGCCATGGGGTTGGCCGGGATGCGCGGGCTGCTCACCTACACGAGGGCCTCCACCTGGTCGGCCCCCGAGGGCCGCAACCTGCTCGACGGTCGGGTGGTCATCTTCGGCGCCGGCGGCATCACCACCGAGCTGCTGGCCCTACTCCGCCCGTTCGGGGTGCACACCACCGTCATCCGGCGCCAGGCCGACGAACCCATGGCCGGCGCCGACCGGACGGTGGCCCTGGCCGAGCGGTGCTCGGTGCTGGGCGACGCCGACCTGGTGGTCCTGGCCCTGGCCCTCACCCCCGAGACCCGGGGCGTGATCGGCCGGGAGGAGCTGGCGGCCATGGCCTCCCACACCTGGCTGATCAACGTGGCCCGGGGCGGGCACGTGGACGACGAGGCGCTGGTGGAGGCGGTCGACGCCGGCCGGATCGCCGGCGCCTGCCTCGACGTCACCGAACCCGAGCCCCTGCCCGACGGCCACCCTCTGTGGAGCCAGCCCCGGATCCTCGTCACACCGCATGTCGGCAACACGCCGGAGATGGGGGTTCCCCTTTTGGCGGCCCACATCGAGCGGAACGTCGCGGCCTTCGTGGCCGACCGGCCGCTGGAGGGCGTGATCGACGTGGACGCCGGCTACTGAGCCCGGGGCGCAAAGCGCCCCAGACAGGGTTGGGGGCCCCGCCAGAGATGGGGAGGCCGAGCGGCGCGAGGCGGTGGGGCGCAGCCCCCGAATGGTGCTATTGCGCCCGGCCCCTGGGGTCCCGGCCACTAGGATGTCCAGGCCGGAAGCGCTTCGCTGGCGGGAGGAGGTACATCGATGGCGAGCTACCAGGCCGGGGTCGACCTGGGCACGACCTACACGGCCGCCGCCGTGCACCGGGGGTCGGAGACCACGATGGTCGCCCTCGGCAGCCGCAGTGCCGCCGTCCCATCGATCGTCCTGCTCCGGGCCGACGGCACCGTAATCACCGGCGAGGCGGCCGAGCGTCGGGCGCTGAGCGAGCCCGAGCGGGTGGTGCGGGAATACAAGCGCCGCTTCGGCGACACCACGCCCATCATCGTGGCCGGTTCGCCTTACTCGGCCGAGGCGTTGATGGCCCGCATGCTGCGGGCCGTGGTCAACCACATGACGGAGCAGGAGGGCGAGGCCCCGGGCCGCATCGTGGTCACCCACCCGGCCAACTGGGGTAACTACAAGCGCGAGCTGCTCGATCAGATGGTTCGCCTGGCCGGGCTCGACCCCGCCATGGTGGGGTTCCTCACCGAGCCGGAGGCGGCGGCCATGTCCTACGCCGCCCAGGAGCGGGTGGAGCCAGGTGAGGTGGTGGCCGTCTACGATCTGGGCGGCGGCACCTTCGATGCCGCCGTGCTGCGCCGCACGGTCAGCGGGTTCGCCATCCTGGGCCGGCCCGAGGGCATCGAGCGTCTGGGCGGGATCGACTTCGATGCCGCCGTGTTCGCCCATGTGAGCGCGAGCCTGGGCGACGCCCTGTCGCAGCTCGACCCCGAGGATCCGTCGGCCCTCCTGGCCGTCACCCGCCTCCGCCAGGACTGTGTGGCGGCCAAGGAAGCGCTGTCGTCCGACACCGACGCCTCGATCGCCGTGGTGCTGCCCGGCCTGCACACCGAGGTCCGGATCACCCGCCAGGAGTTCGAGAACCTGATCCGCCCGGCGATCAGCGACAGCCTGGAGGCGATGCGTCGGGCCCTGCACTCGGCATCGCTGTCGACCGACGCCGTGTCGCGCGTGCTGCTGGTGGGGGGTTCGAGCCGGATCCCGCTGGTGGCCCAGATGGTGTCGTCGGATCTGGGCCGGCCGGTGGCGGTCGACGCCCATCCCAAGCACGCCATCGCTCTGGGGGCGGCCCTGGCCGCCGGCGGGGTGACGGCGCTGATGTCGACCACGATCACCTCGGACCTGGTCTTCGCCAAGGACGCGGTGCAGGCCGTCATGGGCCCGGTGGCGGCCCCTGCCCCCGTGTCCCAGCCGGCCCCGCCCCTGCTCCCGGCCGAGCCCCTGCCGATCGCCCGGCCGGCAGCCGCCGCCCCGGTCCATCCCCTCGCCGAGGCTCCGGCCCCGCTCCCTCCGCTGAGCGTGCCCGTGGTACGAGCCGACGCTCCTCCTCCCGGCCTGGCCCCAACCCCTGGAGGTGGCGCCCCGCCGGCCGCCGGTGGGTTCGACCCCAACCGCACCACGCTCGCCCCGTCGGCCGAGCCGCCCCGCCCGCTGAAGCCCGCCGCCCCACCCAAGGCCCGGCCGGCCGACGTGGCCGGGCTGGCCCCGCCGCCGGGGCCCGGCTCGCCGCCGCCAGGGCTGAACGGTCCACCATCGGGCGGCCTTCCGCCGCGGGGGCTGCAGGCCACCCCCACCCCGCTCGCCCCCACCCCGCTCGCTGGCGCCCCGTACGGGGCGCCGTCGGGTCCGGCGCCGGCTCCGCTCCGGGCCCCGGCTGCCGATCCCTCGAACCAGCGCACCACGCTGCTACCCCCGGGCCAGGTCGGGGCGGGCGACCTCCAGCGCACGTCGATCATGCAGCCGGCGCCCGATCCCCACCTGGGCCCGACCTCGATCTATCAGCCGGGGCCCGGCGGCCCGCCGGGAGGCGGGAGGACGTACCCCGGCCCCGTGAGCGGCAGCCACCCCGGCGTGCCTCCGCAGCCGCCGTCGCCGGCCGGCGGGGGAGCGGCCGGGGCCTTCGGTCGGGGGGTGCTGGTGGCGGTGATCGCGGTGGCCGTGGCCCTGATCATCGTGCTGGCCGTCGTCGCCCTGCAGGCCCGCTGAACCCGCCCGGGTGTGAACTTGGGCACCACCGCCCGGTCCGATACCGGGCGGGGAAGGCCGGCACCACTACCCTTGAGCCTCGTTCCGATCCATCACAGGAGGTTTCGATGGCGCTCAGGGCTCGTTTGCTCGCCTGCCTCGACCATGTGTTCCCGGCCCCTGCGGCCTCCGCCCATTGCGACGGCCCGTGCGGCGTCTACGATCCGGCCAGTGCCCGGGTCGCCGCCGAGGCGGTGCTGTCGATGACCCGCAAGCTCCTCGACCTCGACCCGTCGGCCGCCGACGCCCACAACACCTTCGCCCGGTACGTGTCGATCAAGGAACAGCAGGCCGAGATCGTCAAGCACGAGCTGTCGGTGCTGTGGGGCGACTACTTCAAGCCTGAGCACCTCGAGGCCTACCCCGAGCTGCATGCCATCTTCTGGAAGGCCCTCAAGGCGGCGTCGGCGGCCAAACAGCAGCTGAGCGTGGAAGCGGCCACCGAACTGCTCGACCAGATCCATGCCGTCCACGACATCTTCTGGGCGACCAAGAAGCGCGACGTCGAATGGGTGCTGGCCAACCCGTGATCCGCCCGTGATCCTCAGCCAGCCGACCCTCGGCGCCCTGCGCCAGGTCGGCTGGTGGGCGTTGGGGCGCCGTCGCCGCTTCCGGGTGGTGGGGCCATCGATGGAGCCCACCCTGCACCACGGTGAGTTCGTGCTGGTCGATCCGGCCCGACCCCCCGTTCCGGGCGAGTTGGCCCTGGCCCACCACCCCGACGATGCCGACCTGCTGGTGGTCAAGCGGGTGGCCGCCATCACTCCTGATCGGGCCTGGGTGGTGGCCAGCGACAACCCCGCCGCCGGCACCGACAGCCGCCAGTGGGGCCCGCTCGCCCCCGACGCCGTGATCGGCCGGGTGGCGTTGGTACTCGACCGCCCCGGGGCCCGCCTCGACCCGCCGCCTCCGCCGGCCGATCCACCGACGCGGGCCGCCCTGGCCCGCTGGTTACGCCGATAGCGTTGATGGGTGCTCACCGTCTCCGGTCTGACGAAATCGCATGGGGCCCGCGTCCTGTTCCGCGACGTCACGATCCGCCTGTCGCCCGGTCGCCGGGTCGCCCTCATCGGGGGCAACGGCGTGGGCAAGACCACGATCTGCGAGATCCTGGTCGGTCTCCAGGAGCCCGACGCCGGTGAGGTGTCGCACCCCAACGACTACCGCATCGGCTACCTGCCCCAGGAGCTGATGGAGGCCTGGCACGGCACGGTGTTGGAAGAGGTGCTGCGGGGCTCGGGTGACGTGTTGGGCCTGGAGACCGAGCTGCGCCGGCTGGAGGAGGCGGTGGCCGACGCCCAGGGCGACGAGCTCGACCAGCTGCTCGAGGCCTACGGCGTGGCCCAGAGCCGGTTCGAGGCGCTGGGCGGGTACCAGCTGGAGGCGGAGGCTCGCCGCATCCTGGGCGGGCTCGGGTTCACCACCGAGGACATGGACCGGCCGCTCAAGGAGATGTCGGGCGGCTGGCAGATGCGGGCCATGCTGGCCCGGCTCCTGTTGCAGCAACCCGACCTGCTGGTGCTGGACGAGCCGACCAACCATCTCGACGTCGATTCCGTGGCCTGGCTGGAACAGCAGCTCCAGGCCTGGCCCGGCGCCCTGCTGTTCGTGTCCCACGACCGTGACTTCATCGACGCCGTGGCCGAGCGGTGCCTGGAGATCGCCTTCGGTACGGCCCAGGAGTACGTGGGCGGCTTCGCCGAGTTCCTGGTGGCCCGGGAGGAACGGCTCGCCATCCTGGAGGCCACCGCCGCCCGCCAGGCCAAGGAGGTGGCCCGGGTCGAGCAGTTCATCGACCGGTTCCGCTACAAGGCCACCAAGGCCCGCCAGGTCCAGAGCCGGATCAAGGCCCTGTCCCGCTTGGAGCAGATCGAGGTGCCCAAGATGGCCGACCTCAAGCTCCGCTTCGCCTTCCCCGACCCGCCCCGCTCGGCCCGGGTGGTGGTGGAGATCGACAACGCCGACATCGGTTACCCCGACGGGGCCGACGGCGGGCCCGACCTGGTACTGGCCGGGGTGAACCTGGTGGTGGAGCGGGGCCAGAAGTTGGCCCTGATCGGGCCGAACGGCGCCGGCAAGTCCACCCTGCTGAAGACGATCATGGGTCAGCTGGCGCCGCTGTCGGGCCGGGCCGTGTTGGGGGCCAACGTGGACGTGGCCTACTTCGCCCAGCACCAGGTCGATGCCCTCGACATGAGCAAGACCGTGGAACAGGAGTTCCGCTGGGGGGTGGGGGAGCAGCCCAAGAACCGCAACCTGCGCACCGTGCTCGGGTCGTTCGGGTTCTCGGGCGATGCCGTGGACCGCAAGGTGGGCGACTTGTCGGGCGGGGAGCGCACCCGGCTGGCCCTGGCCGAGGTGATGTGCAACCCGGTGAACCTGCTGGTGCTCGACGAGCCGACCAACCACCTCGACCTGCCCAGTTGCGACCTGCTGGAGGACGCCCTGCGGGCCTATCCCGGCACCGTGCTGCTGGTCAGCCACGACCGTTACCTGATCCGCAACACGGCTGAGCGGTTGGTGGAGGTACGCAACGGCCGGGTGGTGCAGCACCTCGGGGTGGACGAGGCCGTGCTCAGCCCCACCGGGGCCGCTCCCGGCACGGCGTCACCGTCGGGTCGACCCCCGGCGGCTTCCGCCGCCCGTAACCAGTCCTCCACCCGGCCCGCTGCCGGCAAGCCGGCGGCCCGTCCCGTGGGCGGGGTGCGCAAGGCCCAGCGCCGGGAGGAGGCCGAGGCCCGAAACTCGAAGAGCCGCAACACCCGGGAGGCCCGCAAGCGGGTGGACCGGCTGGAGCGACAGGCCAACCAGGCCGAGGAGGAGCTGAAGGTGCTGGAGCAGCGCCTGGCCGACCCCGAGGTCTACGCCGACAAGGCGCTGATGAACGAGCTCATCGACGCCCACGACAAGGCCCAGGCCCGCACCACCCGCCTGTTGGAGGAGTGGGAGCAGGCCGTCCACGAGCTCGAACATCACCAGGCCACCACCGGCTGAGCCCCAACCAAGCCGAACTGTGGCGTCCGGTGCTGCATTTTGCGCGCTGGCGCCACAGTTCGCGGGGATTGGCGTGGCAGCGGGGTGCTCAGCTCGACAGGTTGAGGGCGTTGTTGATCACGCCGAGGTGGGCGTAGGCCCGGGGGACGTTGCCCAGGGCCCGGCCGGTGTCGGGGTCGAACTGCTCGGCCATCAGGCCCACGGCGCCGGCCAGCTGGCACAGCTCCTTGAACAGCCCCTCGGCCTCCTCCCGGCGCCCGGTGATGGCCATGGCGTCGATCAGCCAGCTCGTCATCAGGTTGAACCCGCCCTCCCGGCCCGGCAGCCCGTCGTCGCCCTGGTAGCGGTACACGGTGGGCCCGTTGCGCAGCTCCCGCTCGATGATGGCCACGGTGGACGTGAACCGCTCGTCGGTGGGGGCCAGCAGGCCCGACAGACCGACCGACAGCACGGCGGCGTCGAGGTCCTCCCCGTCGTAGGCGGCGCTGAACGCCCCCAGCGACGGCTTCCAGCCCCGGGTCAGCACGTCGTCGGCGATCTGGTCGCGCAGCTCCACCCACGCCGACGGCTCCCGGTCGAGGAACTGCTCGGCGATGGCGATGGCCCGGTCTACCGTGACCCAGCACATCACCTTGGAGTGCACATGGTGGCGGGGCGGCTTGCGGACCTGCCAGATGCCGTGGTCGGGCTCGTGCCACCGGCGTGACACGGCCAGCACCATGGCTTCCACCAGGCGCCAGTGCTCGCTCGACAGGGCCTCGCCTTTCTGCGACAGCAGGTGCACCAGCTCCACCACCGGCCCGAACATGTCGAGCTGGATCTGGCTGTCCGCCGCGTTGCCCACCCTCACCGGCCGGCTGGCGGCGTAGCCCGGCAGCCCGTTGATATCGGCCTCCGGTGGCAGATGGTGACCGGCCACGTTGTACAGCGGGGCCAGGCGCTCCGGGTCGTTGCGGTTCTCCAGGATCTTCAGCACCCAGTCGAGGAAGGCCATGGCCTCGGCCCGCGACCCCAGGCGCACCAGGGTGGCCGCCGTCATGGCGGCGTCGCGCAGCCAGCAGTAGCGCCGGTCCCAGTTGCGGATCCCGCCCAGGTGCTCGGGCAGGCTGGTGGTGGCCGAGGCCACGATGGCCCCGGTTGGCCCGTGGCACAGGGCCTTGAGCACCACGGCGCTGGTGGCCACCGCTTCGCGCTCCAGGCGGGGCAGGCTGAGCTTCGACACCCAGTTGGTCCAGAACCGTTCGGTGTCGAGCACCCGGTCGTCGTCGGTGCGGGGATCGGGCCGCACGGTGGCCGTGCCCACCCGGAACTCGAGCGTCACCGGCTCGGCCCCCACCTCGATCACGGCCCGGGCCGTCTCGTGCATCCCGTCGGCCACGATGTCCCACGTGACGCCGGGGGAGCGGAGCACCATCAGGTCTGAGGTGCCGAGCACCACGATCCCGTCGGGGCGGGCTTCGAGCCGGGTGGGGGCCCGGCCGAAGTCGAGGCGGGGGGCGAACTCCACCACGGCCCGCCCGCCGGCCGGAGTGCCCGTGATCAGCCGCACCAGGTCGGACCGGCCGGCCAGGCGCCGGGTGCGGCCGCTGGAGGCGTCGAGGTAGTCGGTGACGGTGAACCCGGGGAACTGGGTCTGGAGCACCAGGCTGTGATGGCGGTACCGCTGCCCGGTCGAGGCCCGGCCGTCGGCGTCGGCCACCGAGAAGTGACCGGCGGCCGGCCCGCCCAGCAGTTCGGCGAACACCGAGGCCGAGTCGATCCGGGGGGCGCACATCCAGGTGACCCGGGCCGACGGGGTGACGATGGCGGCGGTGCGCAGGTCGGACAGCAGGGCGTGGTCTTCGATCGGCACCAGGCCCGCCCCCCGCAGCCAGCGGCTGCGGAATTCCGACAGCAGGGCCAGGAGCTGGGCCACGGTGTCGGTGTCGGCCACCCGGTAGGCCGCCGCCGTGGGCCCGTCGCCCACTTTGACCCCCACGTCGGGCCCGGTGAGGGTACGGAACCCGTCTTCGTCGGTCTGGTCGTCGCCGAAGAAGATCAGGGCCGACGCCCCCACCTGGTTGCGGATCGTGTCGAGGGCCTCGCCCTTGTTCGTCTTGATCACCGCCATCTCGACGATGTCGTGCCCGTTGCGGGGATAGACGCCCTCCTGGCTGGCCGGGCCCCGCACCAGCTCGTCGCGCGCCGCCTGGCGGTGCTCCACCGGTATGCCCCGGAAGTGGAACGTCACCCCGGCCGGCTTCTCCTCCACCCGGGCCGAGTACTTCTGGCCCAGGGCACTGACGGCGTCGACCAGCCGGGCCCGGCGTTCGGTCAGCTCCGGGCTGAGGCGGCTGGCGAAGCCCAGGTCGAACTCGCTGCCGTGGCTGCCGATCAGGCGGATCTCCTCCGGCAGGCGAGACAGGGTGGCCAGGTCCCGCAGGGACCGGCCCGACACCACGGCCACGTGGGTGTTGGCCTGCTCGGCCAACGACCGCATGGCCGCCACCGCGTTGCGGTTGGGGAGGGCGTCCATGGGGTTGTCGACCAGCGGGGCGAGGGTGCCGTCGTAGTCACAGGCAACGAGCAGGGTGGGGACTTGCGCCAGCTGGTGCAGGCGCTCCCCCAACTCCCCGAGGTTGTTGCTTGTCATCGAATAGCCTCCATCGCCCGAAGACCAGGGCCCCGGACCAACCTACCTTGTACCCCCGCCCCCCGAAGGACCAGAACAGGTTCTAGCGTTGAGCAAAGACCAATGACCTGGCCCACCGTACAGACCCCTCACCAGCCTGCGCCCGCACCTGGCCCTGCCGCGCCCCCGCCCCGCTTCCCCGAGACGTTCACCCTGGTGGCGGCGGCCGTGATGGGGGCCGTGATCATGCTCGCCGGCTTGCTCCTGTGGCAGAACCGGAATCCGGGCGACGACGTGGCGGCCGGCGCCACCACGACGACCACGTCCCCGCTGACCACTCCTACCACGGCCGACGGATCCGGCACCACCGCCACCAGCTCCCTGCCGTCCACTGCCCCCACAACCGCCGGCACGGTCCCGTCGAGCACGATCGACCCCGACGGGGTCCAGCCGATCGCCTGCCCCGCCGGCGTCGAACCCGTGATCTGCGACGCCGCCGCCTACGTGCAACAGGCCCGCCAGCGCCAGTTCAAAGAGTTCCCCCCGGTGGAGGTGCTGGCCGACACCGAGTTCGACCAGGCCCTGCTCACCGACTTCGAGACCTACCGGACCGACCTCGACAACGAGGGCGTGATGCTCACCGCCCTCGGCCTGCTCGATCCCGGCACCTCCCTGGCCGACGCCTACCGCGACGCTCTCGAGATCGGGGTGGTCGGCTTCTACGACCCCGAGACGGGGCGCCTGGTCGTGCGGGCCAGCGCCGACGGGACGCTGGGCGACCTCAACCTCTATATGCGCCAGACGCTGGTGCACGAGCTGACCCACGCCCTCGACGACCAGTGGTTCGAGCTCGACCGGGAAGACTTCCTCGACGGCGACGCCGAATACGGGTTCATCGCCGTGGTGGAGGGCAACGCCCGCCGGGTGGATCAGCAGTGGCAGGACGGCCTCGACGCCGCCTCCCAGTCCCAGCTGGAGGTCGAGAGCATGTCGGCCCTGTCGCCCGACGACCTGCTGCGCTACTTCACCCTGCCCCCGATCCTCCAGCAGCTCCAGCTCTCCCCCTACACCGACGGCCTGGCCTACGTGGAGCGGTTGACGGCTTCGGGCGGCGAGGCGGCGGCCGACACCGCCCTCACCACCCCGCCCGGCACCAGCGAGGAGATCCTCCACCCTGGTCTGAGCCGGGCCGCCGATCCCGAGATCACCCTGCCCCTGCCCCCAGCTCGGGGCACGGCGGTGGAGGACGGCCGCCTGGGTGAGCTGCTCGTCGACCAGTGGCTCGGCTCCACCGCCGGCGACGGCTGGGGCGGCGACCGCTTCGTCACCTGGCGTGACGGCAATCGCAGCTGCATCGCGGTGGACCTGGCCGCCGACACCCCCGAGGATCTGGCCCAGATGCAGACCGCGGCCCAGGCCTGGGCGTCAGAGGCCGGCGCCGACCGCTCGATCACCACGGCTACGGTCGACGGTCGCTCCGTCGTGCGGGCCACCGGCTGCGCCTGAGCGGCCGGTGCCGGGCGCTCAGCCGGCGGTCGGCACCGGCGCCCCCGTGGCTCAACAGGGCGATGCGGCCCAGTGGTCGACGATCCAACCGGCCGCCGTGAGGCGCAGGTCCACCACCACGACCGGCGAGCGATCGCCCACCACCACGTAGCTGATCGTCGAGGCGTCGATCTGCACCTCGGTGTAGCCGGCAGTGGGCAACGGCGGGTCGACTGTCGCCGCCGTCGCGGCCAGGAACGCTTCGAGGGCGGTTTCGGCGGTGGCGCTCACGGTGCCATCGCCGGTTCCCTGCTGCGGCGGTGCTCCGGGAAGGCCGTCACACGCCCCATCGGGGACCTGGGGCCGTTGATCTGATCGGTCCGAGCCGACCACGAGCTCGTCGGTGAGCTGCAGGCCGCCCCCCGAGCCGTCGGGACCAACCGACGGGTCGAGGTCGGCGACCGTCAACGGCAGGCCGAAGCTCCACTCGCCCTGCAGCGCGGTGTGCCACCACTCGACTGCGGCCGCGTCGCCGTAGATCGCGATCTGCACTACCGAGCACGGGTCTGCCGCCCGGGTGTCATTGGTCGGTTCGACCGGAGCCAGCACGTAGCCGGCCGACAGGCCGGGTCCTGCCCCGTTCGCCGCCCCGGCCCCCGATTGCTGGCCCATGACCTGGTCCGGCGGCGCGCCGTCCGGCGCCAGCCGGGCCAGCCGCGTCGGGTCGGCCGGCCACCGGATCTCGATGGTGTTCACCGGGCCGGGATGATGCCAGACCCCCTGGTTGGCGAGAGGCTCCACGGATGACTGCGGCGCCGGGCCGACCTGCAGCGGGCCGAGCTGGGATCCGACGTCGATCCGCACCGGAGGAGCGTCGCCACACGCCAGCGGGAACGCGGTCGGCTCGACCGCCAGCTCCGTGATCGACAGCATTGTGCCGCCGACCCGCTGGACGCGGACGACCACCGGGATCGGTGCCAGCGTCAGCTCGAACGACAGCGGGGCGCCCTCGGCGAGGCCGGCCGAGCCGAAGTCCGTCGGCGGGCCCGGCTTCCCCGTGCTGTCCGTGGCGGTGGAGTCGCCCACGATCGTCCCGTCCAAGGTGGTGACATCGGCGGCCAGCAGGCCCCGGGCGGGATCGTCGTCGAGCACGACCGCGGCGAGCCTGTCGGCGGTGCGCTCCAGCGAGGAGAAGGTGATCCCGTCGGTGGTGGCCAGCGTCACCACCGGGCCGTCCGGTTCCTTGCGCACGACGACCGAACCCGACGCCCGGTAGTCCGGGTCGTCGACCGACCAGCGGTAGACCACGAGCGGCTCCACGCTGTCGGTCTGCACCAGCTCGAACGAGAGGTCAGGGAGCCGCCGGGTCAGGTAGTCCCGAACCGCGGCCTCGGGTAGCTCCCCGATCGTGCCCCTGTAGACCGGGGGTCCGGACACCGGGTCGACCCCCGGCGGGATCGAGGCCAGGACGTCGTCCAGGATGGCGCCAGCGGGGGTGGGGGCGCCCGGGGCGGCGGTGGTGCTGGTCGGCGGCGCTTCCGAGCTCGGCGGCCCGCTGACCGGCACGCCTGCCTCGGTGGTGGTGGACCGGCTCTGGGCGA
This sequence comes from uncultured Actinomycetes bacterium, assembly GCA_902826025.1. Taxonomy (GTDB): domain Bacteria; phylum Actinomycetota; class Acidimicrobiia; order Acidimicrobiales; family SZUA-35; genus CADEDH01. Next base: position 8,975 of record CADEDH010000023.1, on the reverse strand, counting down.
TGTACAGCGCCCCTAGCCCGGCGATGGCTGTCACTGCGGCGGCTGCCGCCAGGACGTGGGTCAGCCACCGACCGGGGCGGACCGGGCGAGTGTCGTCGCGGCCGACGGTGGGCAACGGCGGGGCGGCGGGCCCGTCGTCGACATCGGCAGCCCGCCGGGCCAGCATCCGGCGTATATCGTTCTCGAACGCCTCGGAGTCGGGCTTCGGCCGGGGGGATGAGCGGTCGCTCATCGTTCGATCTCCTGTCGCAGTTGGGCCAGGGCCCGGTGGATCGAGGTTCGCACGGTGGCCGGCCGGCAACCCAGGAGCACGGCGATCTCGGCGTGGGGCAGATCGGCGTAGTAGCGGAGCACCACGGCGGCCCGGCGCCGGGGATCGAGCCGGCCGAGGGCATCCCACAGCTCGTCGGCCTCGTGCGTGACCGTCTCGGGCCGCCGGACGGGATGGGCCCGGATCACCTGTTGGTGACGTCCCCAGCTGCGGCACCGGTTCACCACCGTCGTTCGCAGGTAGCGCACGGGGTCCCGCACGCCGGGCCATGCCTGGTGGGTACTGATAAACGCCTCTTGCACGATCTCCTCCGCCACCGCGCGCTGTCCGGTGAGCAGGTAGGCCAACCGGACGAACGAGGTCCGCTCGGTCCGGAACAGCTCGACCAGCGCCGCCGGCCAGTCCCCGTCGGCCGTGCTCTCCTGCTGGTGCGCCGATCTCCGGCCGGTCAGCGAATGCGATGCCATCATTGGTTCCGACGCTCGGGTGGGACAGATTGTTCCCGAACCGGTGGCTCCCCGCCGCGGCGTGCAAGCCGAGGGCGGCGAAGCGGGCGGCCCCCGGGCCATGGCGGCCGGGGCGGCTCGCGGTCCGTCAGCGGGGAGTGACGGTCACCGGGCAGGTGACCAGGCCCCGCAGGACCACGCGTCGGCGGTAGGGACGCTCGCCGGCCGGCTCGATCCGATGGAACCGGCGGATCAGGCCGGCCAGCACCTCCTGGCCCTCGGCCCGGGCCAGGTTGGCCCCCAGGCAGTGGTGGATACCGGAGGCGAAGCTCAGGACCTGCTCCCCCCGGTTGTCGCCGGCGAAGCGTCCGACGTCGAACCGGTCGGGATCATCGAACCGGGCCGGGTCCCGGTTGGCCGCCCCCAGCAGCGTCAGCACCCGGTCGCCGGGCTCGAAACGGACCCCGGCCGCCTCGGCCGGCTCGGTACAGGCCCGGCCGTCGAGCTGGACCGGGCTGTCGAAGCGCAGCACTTCTTCCACCGCGCTCGGCACCAGTGAGGGGTCGGCCCACAGCCGTTCCATCTGATCGGGGTGGTTGAACAGGGCGTTGAACGCATTCCCGATCAGGTTGGTGGTGGTCTCGGCCCCCGCCCCGAACAGGAGGTTGGCCACGGCCAGGATCTCCCCCTCGCTCAGCTGATCGTCACCGTCGCTGGCCTCGATCAGGCCGGTCAGCAGGTCGTCGGCCGGCGTTCGGCGTCGGGCCGCAACCAGGGCGGTGAAGTAGTCCCACAGGGCGTTGTTGGCCACTTCGGCCCGTTTCAGCTCCTCCAGGTTGGCCGAGGGCTCCAGCATCTGGGCCAGGTCGGTCACCAGCGACCGGATCTCGGGCCAGTCGGAGGCGGGGACCCCCAGCATCTCGCTGATCACCGACACCGGGAACGGCTCGGCCAGCACCTTCATCACGTCGGCCGTGCCGGCCTCGGCCAGGCGGTCGAGGCTGTCGTCGGCCAGCTCGGCGATCCGGGTTCGGAGGGCCTCGATCCGACGGGGGGTGAAGGCCCGGCTGACCAGGGCCCGTTGGCGGGTGTGATCGGGCGGGTCGAGCCCGAGCATGGACAGGGGCCGGTCGCCCCGGCGGGCCATCATCTCCTGGCGGAAGGCGACGTTTTCGGGATTGCCGCCGAAGGCCCCGGTGGGGCCGGCGGCGCCGTTGCCGAACCGATTGTCCCGCAGCACGGCCCGGCAGTCGTCGTAGCGCGTCAGGACAACGCCGCCGAACCCGGAGAGGTGTACCGGCGACTCCTCCCGCAGCTGGCGGTAGAAGGGGTTGGGATTCTCGAGCCCCTCGGCCGAGGCGAAGATGTTGATCAGGGCGCCGTCGCCGGCGGCCTGGCGTTCCTGGGAAGCCGGTCCGTCGATGAGCTCAGCCATGGTGAGGGATCCTAGGTCAGTGCGCGAATAGGTGAGCCACCGTGACCCCGGCATCGGGGCCGTCGCCCAGCACCAGGTGGGACCCGTTGGGCGGTACCGGCCAGCTGACGGCCAGCTGCTCGTGGGCCAGCACCCGGCCCCCCGGGGGGAGGGCGGCCAGCACCGCCGGGAGCAGGCCGGCGGTGGCCGCCGGCGGCAGGAACAGGAACACGATCGTGGCGGCGTCGGCTCCGACGCCCACGAGGGCGGCCGGGTCGGTGGCGCCGGCGTCGGCCTCCACGATCTCGATCCGGTCGGTGAGGCCGGCGTTCGCCACCCGGGCCCGGGCGTCGGCGGCCAGGTCGGGGTCGATCTCGATTCCCCGGGCCCGGCAGCCGAAGCGTCGGGCCGCCTCCACCAGCACCCGGCCGTCGCCGCAGCCGATGTCGAGCACCAGGTCGTCGGCGGTGGGTCGGGCTACGGCCAGGATGTCACCGGCCAGCCCGATGGGGGTACCGAGGAAGACGCCGAGGTCAGCTCCGTGCTCCCCGAGGGCCGCCGGCGCCGGCCGGTGCCCGGCCCGCCACACCAGGTCGAGGCGGGTGGTGTCGTCGTCGGTCCGGATCAGGGTGCAGGCCGGGGCCTCGGCACCGGCGTCGGCCGCCCCGTGGCGGCCGAACTGGCGGTAGCCGTGGGCCTCCAGCACCTCCACCGCCCGCTCGGCGGTGTCGGGCCCGGACAGGCGGACGGCGGCGTGGACGGCGGCCAGCCGGTCGGGGGTGGGCTCGGGGCGGGCTGCGATCCCGGCTCCCGTCAGGAGATCGGTGGCGGCCCGGGCCTGCCCCGCCGCCCGCTGGGCCAGGGCCCGGGCGGCGGCGTCGGCCCGGTCGACCAGGGCGACGGCGTCGGGGGCGAGCTCCGCCCGGCGGTGGAGCCAGCGGGCCACCTCGACACCGAAGCGCCCCTGGGCCAGTGCGGCCACGAGTGCCGCCTCGACGAAGGCGGCCCGGACCAGGTGGGCCCCCTCCGCCGTCGGGCCCGGCCCCGCCAGATCCCCGATGGCCAGCGCGGTGGCCAGGTGGGCCTCCAGCCGGCGGGCCAGGGCTGGCACGTGGGGCTCGGCCAGCATCGACAGGTGCCCGCCGGGCACCACGTCGACCACGAACGGGCCGGCGGCCAGCGGGGCCCAGCCCATCCCGCCGGCGGCCAGGCCGGCGGTGAACGGGTCGTCGCCGGCCTTGAACACCACCAGCGGACCGGCGTGCGGCTCGAAGCGGTAGTCGTGCTGCGATCGCCAGTTGGCCTCCACGAACCGCCGGATCTTCAGCTCGTTCGGAAGATCCCGACCCAGGCGGCCCCGCACCGCCACCAGGGTCCGTTCCAGGTGCCGCTCGCCCCGGGCCCGCACGTTGCCCAGCCGCTGCTTCGTGTAGCGGGTCGGCCCCGCCCGCAGCTCCCGCAGGTGCACGGCGGCCCGCTCGGCCGGTGACAGGCTCAGGGCCGCCGCGTGCGGTCCTGCTGCGTCGAACAGGGCGAGCAGGGCCACCGTGCGGCCCCGCTGTCGCAGCACCCGGGCCAGCTCCCAGGCCACCACACTCCCCAGCGATACGGCGGTGAGGGCCACTGGTCCGGTGGGGGCGCACCGCTCCAACTCGTCGGCGTAGCGGGCGGCCACGGCGGACACCTCCACCACGTCGGTGCCGGCCAGCTCGCCCGAGTCGAGGTCGGGGAGCCCGAGGCCCCACATGGGCTGATCCGGGCCCAGGTGGGAGGAGAGCGGCCGGTGGTAGCCGCAGTTCGGTCCGAGCACGTGCACGGCGAAGATCGGGGGTTTCGAGCCGTGGGGCTGGATCGGCACCAGATACCGGAACTGCCGGTCGTCGCCGGCGCGGGCCAGGAAGGAGGCCAGGGCCTGCGGGGTCGGGCGGTCGTGGAGGGTGGAGACGGTGACCTCCACCCCGTGGCGCCGCTCCACCTCCAACAGCAACTCCATGGCCAGCAGGGAATGGCCGCCCAGGTCGAAGAACGAGGCGTCGGGGGTGACCTCGGCCGCTCCCACTCGCAGGATCCTGGCGAACAGGGTCTGCAGCTCGGCCACCAGCCCGCTTCCCGGGAGACCGTTCGGCTCGGCGGCCTCGACGGCGGTTGCGGCGGGAAGCGGGGTGTCGGCGGTGACCGGCAGGGTCCCGGCGGCCGATCGGTCGAGCTTGCCGTGGGGGGTGCGGGGTAGCGCAGGGTGGACGGCGTACAGAGCGGGGCGGAGCAGGGGCGGGAGCTGCGCCGCGGCCCGGGCCCGCAGCGCGGGGAGGTCGACGGCAGTCGCCCCCGGGGCTGGCTCGAGATGGGCCACCAGCCGGGTGGCCGACGACGCTCCGCCGGCCCGGAGCAGGCGCTCCAGCTCGGCCCGGGGGTCGCCGGCCTGGGCCGCCCGGGTCATCGCGGCGGCCAACGCGGCCGGTTCCGCCCGATCGATCAGCTCGGCCAGAGGGCGGAGATCGGCCGCCACCACCAGAGCGGCGCCCACCGTGGGCTCGCCCAGCAGCACCCGCTCCAGGTCCTCGGGCTCGGCCCGAACCCCTCCCACGTTGAGCTGATGGTCGACCCGGCCCAGGAACAGCAGCCGGTCGTCGTCGGTCAGCACCGCCCGGTCGCCCGTGCGGAAGAAGCGGCCGCCGGGCGTTCCGGCCCAGGCCCCGAAGCGTTCGGCTGTGGCCTCGGGCTCGCCCACGTAGCCAGCGGTCACGCCGGCGCCGCCGATCACGAGCTGGCCCTCCACCCCGTGGGGCACGGGCCGGTCGTGGCGGTCGACCACGGCCACCCAGGCGCCCGGGATGGGGCGCCCGATCGGCACCGGGTCTTCACCCGGCACGCAGTGGTGGGCGGTGGCCCAGACGGTGCCCTCGGTGGGGCCGTACTCGTTGGTCAGCGACGCCGCCGGGCGCAGCTCATGGTGGCGGGCCACCAGCGCCGCCGGGCAGGCTTCGCCGGCCACGATCACCCGCCGGGGCCAGGTGGCGGCGGCCCGCCCCCGCTCCAACAGCGCCTGGTACAGGGTGGGCACCATCAGGGTGTGGGTGACGGCCTCCCGGTCGAGCAGGGCCAACAGCTCGTCGGGGTCGTGGGCCTGGCGGTCGGTGGGCAGCACCACCGTGCCCCCCTCGGCCAGGGTCCAGAACAGGCCGGCCACGCTGGAGTCGAAGGCCGGGCTCGACACCACCAGGAACCGGTCCGGCGTTTCGGGGTACACCCCGCGACGGGCCAGGGTGGAGGCGGCGAGCTGGCCGTGGCTGACGGCCACACCCCGGGGCACGCCGGTGGATCCAGAGGTGAAGATCACGTAGGCCTCGGCGTCGGGCCCGGCGGGGCCGTCGGCCGTGATCGGCCCGGCCGCCGCGGTCAGCAGATCGCCCGGCTCCACCAGCAACCGGCCCGGAGCCCCGGCCAGGAGATCCCCGGCATCCGGGCCGACCAGGGCGGCGGTGGCGCCGGCCCGCCCGGCGATGAGGTCGATCCGGTCCGCCGGGTACGTGGGGTCGACGGGCACGTAGGCGGCACCGATCCGCCACACGCCGAGCACGGCGGCCAGCAGCTCAACCGAGCGGGGCAGGGCCACCAGCACCCGATCGCCGGGCGTCACCCCGGCGGCGGCCAGCCGCAGGGCCACGTTGGCCGATGCGGCATCGAGCTCACCCCAGGTCAGGGTGAGGTCGTCGCATCGCACCGCCGGCTCAGCCGACCGCTGCGCGGCGTGGGCCAGGATCCCGGGGAGCAGGGTCTCGGGCAGTGGGGTCCCGGGGGCAGACACGTCGGGTCCGGCCGCCACCGACGGCGCGGAGCCGAGCGACACCTCGCCGGCCGGCGTGTCGGGATGGCGGACGACGGCGGTGAGTAAGGCGTCGAGGTCGTCGAGGAGGGCCCGGGCCCCGGCCGCCCCGATACGGCTGCCCCGGTGCTCCAGGCTGAGGTCGATGCGGCTGCCGCCGTCGCGATCGCCCCGCACCTCCACGAAGAAGGTGGCGTCGGTGACGGCGGTGCCGTTGGTCAGCACGCGCTGGTCCACCGGTACCCCGCCCAGCTGGGCCACCGGCAACTCGTCGTAGGCCATGAGCACGTCGAGCCCGGCCGACCCGGTGGCCAGCCCGGCCCGCCGCCGGTCCTCCACGATCCGGGCGTACGGATAGGCCCGGGAGGCGAGGTTGCGGGCGGCGGCGGCTCCGGCCCGGGAGGCCAGCTCGGTCAGCGGCTGATCGGGCTCGACGGTCAGCTCCACCGGCAGGGTGTTGAGGAAGTAGCCGACCAGAGGATCGGCCGCCGGGTGGTTCCGACTCGACGCCAGCATGCCCAGGGTGATCCGGTTGCCGTCGTGGTAGCGGCGCAGGGTGGCGGCCACCGCCGCCAGCACCAGGGCGAACCCGGTGGCCCCCCGTCGGGATCGCAGCGCGGCCGGGGTGACGGTGGCGGCCCGGGTTAGGAACCCGTCGGGCTCCGGTTCGGCCGGCGGGTGCAGGGCCCAGCGGGCGGGCCCCTCATTTTCCCCGTCGCAGGCCGGGGAGCGCCAGTGGGCCCCGTCGGCTTCGTTGAGCCGATCGGCCTGCCAGGCGGCGAAGCTGGGCAGGTCGACGCCGGGCGGGGCCGGGGGCCGCCCGGCCAGGTGCTCGTCGATCTGGCGCCACAGCCGGTCGAAGCTGTCGGCGTCACCGCTGACGTGGTGGCACACCAGCAGCACGGCTGTGGTGCCGTCGCTCACCGGCTGCACCACCACCCGCAACAGGGGCCCGGCGGCCAGGTCGAACGGGCTCCGGTGGGGGCCGGCCAGGGCGCGGCCCAGCGCCGGGCCGTCGGCCACGGCCTCGGAGCGGATGTCCAGCGCCACCGCCTGCTCAGGGGCCAGTCGGCGGCGCCGGGGGCCGAATGTCCAGGTGAGCGGCACGTGGTGGGTGGCAACGGCCTGGACCGCGGCGCCGAACGCCGGGCCGTCCACCGGCCCCGCCACCCGGTACAGGCGGCCCACGTTGTACATGACCGAGTCGGGCCGCCGGCTCTGCTCGAACAGGATGGCCAACTCGCCGGCGCTCAGCGGCGGCGGGTTGTCGTCGGTCCATGGGCCGAGCGGCACCGGCCCGTCCGCGGCCCGGCCGGCGGCGACCCGGGCGGCGGCGCCCGATCCGGCCCCCCGGGCCAGGTCGATGGCGGCGGCCAGGGTGCGGGGGGTGGTGTGGAGGAAGGCGGCCTCGTCGCCCACCGCCACCCCGGTGGCCTCGCCCACGGCCACGATCATCTCCAGGGCGGCCAGCGAGTCGCCGCCCAGGGCGAAGAAGTCGTCGTCGACCGAGATCGGCTCCAGCCGCAGCACCCGTTCCCACACCGTGATCACCGAGGCCTCGGTGTCGGTCTCGGCTGCGATCGTGAGCCCGGACGCCGAGCGGTGGGTCCGCTGCGGTGGGGGCAGAGCGGCGGTGTCGAGCTTGCCGTTGGCCGTGAGGGGCAGGGCGTCGAGGGTCACGAAGGCGGCCGGGATGGCGTGGGCCGGCAGCGCGTCGGCCAGGAACGTCCGCAGCTCGGTGGGGGAGGGGACGGTCATCGCCTCGCCCCCCGCCGTCCGCTCCGCTTCCAGCCATGCCGTCAGCACCTTGCGGGGATTGGGGGTGTACCCCACGGTGTCGAGCATGCGGCTCACGTCGCCCAGGTCGAGCTGGTCGTCGAGCTCGTCGATCGCCTCCTGGCGGGTCTTGTGGCCCAGGCGCACGTCCCAGGCGTAGGGGATGGCGTAGTTGTGGTACCCCTGCTCCTGCACATGGGTGTGGATCCCGGCTGCGTTGATCAGGCAGTTGGTGGACCGGCCGGTGTCGCGGGGCCGTACCCAGGGGGCCTGGGAGTCGAGGAAGGCCAGCATGTCAGCCAGCTCCACGTCGACGTAGCGGTAGAAGTCGACGTACTCCACCTGCTCGAACACGTCGTCGGTGGCGAACAGGGAGGTGTCCAGCAGCCGGTTGGGGCCGTCGTCGATCCGGTGGTAGGTCTTGCGCGCCTCCACCACGGCCCGGTCGATGGCGTCGGGGTCGAACCGCTCGGCCCGGAACTGGGCCGGGATGAGGCGGGTCTCGAACAGCTGGCCCCGCGACAGGCCGGTGACGATCACCGGGATGCCGAGCTCGACGGCCCGGTTGGTGGCCAGGGTGTAGATCGTCTTGTAGCAGCCGTGGCAGACGTTGGAGTGGCGTTCCAGACTGTCGCGGAAGATGTCGTTCATCACCTCCGACGTTGCGAACTCGTGGTCGATGCCGAGGTCGGCCACCGAACGGCGGATGTTCTCCTTGGCCCCTTCGGAGATGAACCCGTTGTCGAGCGTGAGGGCGTAGGGCTCGAAGCCCAGCTCCACCAGCTTGTACAGGGCGTAGGTGGAGTCCTTGCCCCCGCTCAGCAGATGGAGGCAGTCGTAGTGGCCGGTGCGCCGGGCCCGGGCGGCCCGCTGGCGGGCCCGCAGGTCGTCCTCGGTACGGAACCAGACGGCGGCCTGGGGGGCCACCCGGTCGTAGTCGTGGCAGGAGCGGCAGATGCCGGCATCGTCGATGTCGGCCCCGGGCACGGTGGACGGCAGCCCGCAGCGGGTGCAGCGCCGGTCGGGCTCGGCCGGCCGGGGGCTCCACAAGCGCACGGCGGCGGCGGCGATGGCGGGATGGGCCACCAGGGCGTCCTCCACCTCGGTGGGCTCCAGGCGGATGCCACCGACCTTCACCTGTTCGTCGATCCGGCCCAGGTAGATGGCCGTGTCGGGATCGGCCAGGCGCACCAGGTCGCCCGACCGGTAGAACCGCTGACCGTCCAGATCCACGAACGGCCCGGA
>CADEDH010000022.1:43229-84687 GCA_902826025.1 uncultured Actinomycetes bacterium | reverse complement strand
TCAAAGAATCCGGCGAAGCGATCGCCGCCCGCACCCGCCAAGTCATCCCCGGCCGCATGATCGTCATGGCCCTCGGCGCCACGGAAGGCTCCGCCCTGCCCATGTCGGCCCAGGCCTACTACCCCTCCGACCGATTCGTGGCCTCCCTCCCCCCGTTGCCGGCGTCGCCCGAGCGGGTCGTGCAGCGGTTCGACCGGTTCGCCGACGCCGAACCGATCGAGGTTGAGGAGGTGGCGGCATGACCGGCATCGGAGACAAGACCGTCAAGGGCCTCGCCCCTCAATCATGGGGATCGGTACTCGTGTGGGCGGTGCTGGTGGTCATCTTCGTGTCGGCCCCGATCCAGTCCACCCGCCTCGTGGTCGGTGTGGTCGGCGGGACCGGACGGTGGATCGCCTACACCGCTTTCGCCCCCTGCGGCTCGGAACCACCGATGACGTGGATGACACCGAAACGGTGCGACACCCAGGGCGCCAACCCGGACGGCACGCCGACGGTGTTCAACCTCGATCCCGACTCTCCCGAGTCCCAGGGCGTGGTCGACCAGGCCGTCGCCCAAGTTGTAGGCCTGCACCGGGTGGCGGCCTCGGCGTTCGAGATCGACACGACGTCGACCACCAGCGGCGACCGGTTCGTCCAGGCCGACGACGGGACCAGGGTCACAACGGGCCGAGTGGAGGGGCGGCCGTGATCCTCACCGTTACTGTCCTGTTGGTCCGGGTGGCGTGGTGGCTGCTGGTCGCCTGGTTCCGCCTGTTCCGAGCGGTCGGACAACTGGCCTTCGCCTCGCTGCGCCGGGCCCGAACCCGCCGCCAGCTCCGCCACGGGCCACCGCCGATCGTGTCGTGGCAGTGGTGGCACGCTGCCGGCGGGGCCCTCGCCGCTTTGGCCCAGGTTGCCACCCCGGCCGACGCTGCCCGAGCCCTCCGACTGGTGAATCCGCAACCGGAGGTCGTGGTCGCCCTCCACCACCTCGCCACCGGCGAAGGCGTGTCGGTCGATCTGTCCGCCTGGTCCCTCGCCGTGGCTGACGCCCTCACCCAACCGGCCCCGATCGACGAGGTGGCGTCATGGTGAACCCGCCCGACGACGCCGACCTGATCGCCCGCTCGCTGTCCTGGCGGGCGGGACCCTGGCCTCACCTGACTGAAGACGCTCCGGACCTCGCTGCCCGCTTGGCCGCTCTGGGTGACGGGATCAGTGACGGCCTCCTCGGTGTCGGAGCGACCGACTGGACCGAACAGAACCAGGTCGAGCACTGGACCAGCCTGTGGCACACCTTCGACGGGCTCAGCACCGAGCTGGAACGCATGGCCACCGATGACGACTGGCCTGGTGAATGGTGACCCCGACCGGCCCCGAACCGTTCCCCGGCGGCGGGTTCACCACACCGTGGGCGACCGTCGAGCAGGACCCGAGCGGCCTGTGGTGGACCTCCACCGACGACGCCACCACTACCGGCCCTTACCTCGACGAGGTCCAAGCCCTCCGCGCCGCCCACACCTACCTCGACGAGGTGGAAGCCGCAGACCCCCACACCTGGGACCCGACACAACCCGCCTTTGTAGTGCACACCACAACCCCCAACCGACCGACCATCAACCACGAGAGGGGGGCGTGATGGACCCCGACGAAGCACTCCGCCTGGCCATAGCCGGGCTCGACGAAGACGACGACTACACCGCCGTGACCGGCCTGGCCGACTACTCGCTGTGGATGTCCCGCGGAGGGTTCCCCGCTGACCCGGCCCTGGTCGACTCCCTCGACACCGCTACCGCGGGCTGGGCCGACCGGTGGGACGACATGATGACCGACTGGGACCCGGAGGCGACCGAATGACCACCCCCGCCGACAAAGTGGCCCCCACCGAAGCGGAGTGGCTGGACGAACGAGACCGACTCCAGAGCCAGGCCATCGACGTGTTAGCCCGCACGGTGCGCCTCACCCGTCCTCCCGTGTCGCCCGGGGAGACGGTGGGTGAGCTGGAGGATTTCGCTGGGTTCCTGGCCGAGGTCCTGGCTGCGGTGGCCGCCAACGTCGGGGGAACGTGGCGGGTCACCGCCGGACGGCCCGGGTCGTGGGAAGCCGACCTTGTCCACCAGCTCATCGCCGGCACCGTCGGTCACGACGACAAGTACCTGATGGCCTATCGCACCGAACCGGTGAGGGTGCCGCTCAACGTCGCTCAACTGGTTGACGAAGACGGGCCGTTTGCGGATCCCCCGGTCGTGCCGCTCGACCAGGCGTTCGATGCCCTCTGGATCGCCCACGAGGAAGAAGCCGGCGAGGTCGTGTCTGACGACGAGGCCGAGGCGGCCTGGCAGGCCATCGAAGCGGCCGAGGCCGATCTCACGGCCCGCTACCGCATGACTTTCACCGCTTATGCCCAGGTGTTCACGGCTGCGGTCACCCAAGCGGCCCGGACCATCGACGGTCTGAGCGCGCCCATCGAGATGGTCACCGAGATCGACCCGGAGGCGTGGGCCGGCCCGCCCCAGAACCCCACCCTGTTCGATCATGACCGGCTGGTGTGGCGGCTGTGGTCCACCGCCTACCAGCAAGTCGGCCTCCCCCGCCCATGACCACCCACCCCCACCCCGACCGTTGTAGTGCACACCACAACCCCGCCTGTGATGTGCACTACAACCTCAACTCAGATCTCGGTCATCACGTCCGGTTCGTGCACGGTGTCGATGGGGCCGAGACACCCGATGGCCAGGCCCGGTTTGCCCCACACGGCCGCTCCGCAGGTGGCGCACAGATACTTGGCCCTCACCCCCGCCCGCCCCGACCTCGGTGGCTTCGGCGCTGGCACCACCGCCTTCGCACCCTGCGCCCCACCGGTGGGCTCATCCACGATGAATCCTTCGATGTCGGCCCAGCGGAGGGTGAACCGGCCCGCGTCGACCAGGCCCCGAGCGACCTTCTCGAACCGGCCGCCCGGCTCGATGTAGTGGGTCATCGCTTGCCCCGTCTGCTTCCCCCCGGGCCGACCGGTGTCGGAGGCGACCAGCCCGATCCGGGCCATCAGGTCCACCCATTCCCGGTTGTGGTATCCGTTCCGGCTGGGGGTCCCGTGCTCCCGCTGCTCGAGGTGGCACATCTCATGCGCCAGGGTCGACAGGACCTCGACTGCGGTGCGGTCCATGAACTGCCGGGGATCCAAGGCGATCTCGTGCGTCGTGGTCACGTCGGTGAGGTGGACGAACCGATCGGGCGAGAAGTAGCCCCTCGCCTTCCGGAACGTCCGGAGCGTGATCATGCACGGCGGCAGGCGCCGGCCGAACAGTTGCCGGTTGAACACGTCATAGGCCGCCTGGAAACCCCGGTAGGTGACATCGGTCGGCTTCACCACCTTCCCGCTCCCGCTGCCACCGCCGTTGCTGCTGGTCCCCATCGCTCACACTCCACCGTCCGGGGCTCGAATCGAGCCGAAGAACTCCGTTCTTCGGACTGGAAGACCGAACCAACCGCCGGGGCCGATGGGTCAAGGGCCGAAGAGGGAGAAAGTTCGCCGACACCCCACCCGCCCCGGCACCACCGCCAGCGCACCGTCGAGCTAGCGGCAGTGGGTGGCGAAGTTTGTCCCGTGCCCTTGACGCAGCGGAACCGGCGGGAAACCAACCGACCCAGAGCGCCGGCACCACCCCACAGCCACACCGCCACCGCCTAACCCCACGCACCCACAGCCGGGCCGGTCATCAGAGCTGACCGCCGGCCCAGTCCCATCGAGGAGACATGAGAACACCCCACCGTTGGCCAAGGGGCCAGCATGGCCATGCCCACCAACCCGTCACTGCCACCGTCATGGTCCTGGTGGCCACGAGCGCCACCGTCGCCGCCGCGATCACGGCCACCAGAACAGCCAGCGTGACGGCCCTGCTCCTGACCGGGCCCGGCCTGATAGGAATCGCCATCGGGTTCGAGCTCGTCGGGAGAACCATCGACGACACCCGACCCTCAGAGGCGTACGAGGCCTTCGCTGCTGCTCATCACCCCATGGGCGGCCGGCGGCCGGCGGGACGGAGTCCCGCCGAGCCGTCGGGTCGCCCCTCAGGCGGGTCGACGAAGTCGAACACTCTTCTCCCCCACTCCTCTTCAACCACCCAGCCCGACAAGGGCGGCCAGAGCGGCTCTCTCGGTACATCGCGGATAAACGTGACACCGGGACCCCCACCGGGACGTGAGCGCCGAACGGTAGGCCTTGGTAAGGCAAGGCAGGAGCAATCGTGACGGCCACCAGCACCGCCCAGCAGAGCACCGGAGACGCTTGGCTCGATGCCGTAGCAGCGGCGGAAGACGCTGAGGGGCGCCGGCACGACCGGCTGGTGCGGGAAGACCAGGTCCAGCGGTTGAACCGGCAGCTCCTGGGGCCGCGCAAGAACCCCGAGACGGGCGAGTGGTCGAAGAGGCACCGGGCCGGCACCTGCGGGCTCCCCCACGGCCAGCGGGTGGAGATGGGCTACGTCACCGTCCCCGACGGACTCGACGCCGGCCAGCTCCGAGGCGTCGTCGTCTGTGCGGCCGGGAACCTGTGCCTGCGGTGTGCGATCAAGATCGCAGCGGCCCGAGCCCGCCAGATCGTGCTACTGGCGGCCGTGATGAAAGCCCTGGGGTTCCACTGCTACATGGTCACCCCCACGTTTTCCCACGCCCGCAGCGACGGCCTGGCCCTCAGCTACCAGGACATGATGGACGCCTGGACCGCCCTGCGGCAGTCACGACTGTTCCGCAAGCTCACCGCAGGAGGCGGAGGATTCTGCCGACAAGTAGAGGTCACCTGGTCCCTGGCCAACGGGTTCCACCCCCACCTCCACGTCCTGGTCTGGTCGAAGCTCGACCTGGACGCCGACAGCGACTGGGGACCCTCGGAGGTCGACGAGATGGAACACGCGCTGTGGCGGGAATGGTCCACCCAGATGGCAAAGGCCGGCCGAAACGTCTCCGAGGAGCACGGGATCACGCTGATCCGGGCTGATGACCCGGCCATGGGCCGCTACCTCGCCAAGGTCGGCCTGGAGCTGACCATGGGCGCCCTCAAGACCGGCCGTTACGATTCCTGGTCGATGTGGGAGATCGCCGCGACCGCAGCCGACCCCGATCCGAAGATCCCCGTCGAGGTCCGGGCTCGATGCCGGGCGCTGTGGGCCGAATACGCCTCCGTCGTCGGCGGCCGGCGCATGTTCGCAACGTCACACGGGCTACTGAAACGGGCCGGCGTAAATGAAGTCGACGAGAAGGCCGAGGCCGAACGCCAGCACGGCGAGTTCGTGCCCTACGTGGCCGCTGAGGGCTCGGTCTACTCAGCCGCCGACAAGGCAGGGGTCGTGCCGGAGCTGAAAGGGCTGCTCGCCTCTCGTACTGCTCCGGAGGTCCTGGCGAAGGTGCTCGGCCGCCGGCTGGGGCGTCCGGTAGCGGCCGAGCCACCAGGGGGCGGGAACGCGTTGCCATTGTTTCGATGGGCGAGCGGACCTCGTGTCGACTGCGCTGTGGAAGATGCTCAGGTCCGCCGCTCGCGGGCAACCGATTCTCGCCACACGCCCGTGGCCGTGGGCCAGGACGTCAAAGCCCACAGCCCAGGCGGGCTGAAACTACCGGGGCTCAGAGCGTAGTTTCGTTCCCAGCTATGCCTAACATCGGCCGGGATGCGTATGACCCGAGGAAGTCAGATGAGGCCCTGGCTGACTGGGCTTATTTCAGTGATCACCTTGTCGGTAGTGGTCGGCGTTCCTGGCCGATGGATGGGCCCTTCCCGCTATCAGGCCTTTATGGGAGCGGTTCAGGCGATTGGTCTTGGACTGGCTCTCGCTATCGCCTGGGCGTCACTGCAGAACGATCGAACCGCTCGGAGAGTCGATCGTACGATTCGCTTTCACGAGGAGCTCGTCCAAGGCGAGCTAGGGGAGGCTCGCCATCGACTCGTGATGCATCTTCGGGAACACGGACTGGAGAAGGACGGCCAGAAGCGAGTGCTGCAACCAAAGGAAGGAGATCTACGCCTAGAGGCTGGGTTGAGCGAATACTCATTTGGTGCTCTTCGGACTCCCGACGAGGACCGCGTACTGATACTTCGCTACTTTGAGCGGGTCAACGCTGCTCGAGTAGCCGGGATTGTCTCCCCTGATCTACTGCATCGCCTCATAGGTCCTCATGCCTTATGGTGGGATGCCGCGCTGTGGAATCTCGCTCACGGTCGAGCCCACCGTAGTGAGCTTTTGAGGCTAGCAAAGTGGGTAGGAAAATGGGGAGAAGACCACCAGATGGAGGCATCAGAATACCTTCCGCTGTGGAGCTATAATCTGACAGAAGGCGGGGGGTGCCCAGACTTCAGCACGTGGCCAACATCATGGGCTCTCTGATTCTTAGGCTCAAGACGCATGAGATAGCCCAGGCTTATGCTCGCCTTCGGCGCAGATACTCTCCTACTCCTCGTGCTTACTGTCCATGACAGCCCAATCTGATAGGAACTCGTGAATCCTCTCGGCACGATAGACCGAAATATCGTGAGCAGACATCGTGCCATCCAAGAGGGACTCAGGATGCGGGAAGAACTGATCCGCAAGCCGATCGGCGATGGTGGCACCACCTACTCCCGGAAGCATCGGTGCTTCGTGAGCATGTCGAACAGAGGCAATGAATCCGCTCCGATTCCACCGCGCCAGTGATCTCGACAGGACCAAGCTTTGGCCGGTAGCTCTAAGGCGTGTCGCTGCACGTGACGACTCCTCGCCGCCACCGCCGAGGGAAATGGGAACAAGTTCGAAGGAACTGAAGTATCCGTCCTGATCAACAATCTGACTGCCCGTCGCGAGGTCATGGGGGGAACGCGCAAGCATGGCACAGATGATGGCCGCCCAAAGAGCGGAACTGCTGCGTCTAGTACAAAGCGCCAGGTCTTCCACGGTCGGCACCCAGTCAGCGCCATTGAAGATCGGCCTACCGCTAGCAAGGACAGTCACGTCGGCCACAACTTTAGTATTTGATGCCGCATCGTAGCGGCGCCCCGCGCTGGACATCCAGAAGTACCGCTCCATCTCACGACCATCCAGTTGACCATCAGATTGCAGAAATGTCGCTATAGTTGCAACGAGAATATTCTGATACGGAAGGTACTCAGGCTTCGCTACACCGCATCGGCGGTAGAGCAACTCGGTGCTCTTCTTGGTGGCCACTGCTAGCGAGTCCCACCGTTCTGCTATTAGCGGGGCGGGCATCTCCAGAATGGACCCACGTCGAACGTCGTTGCGATGCAAAAGCGCCAAGGCGGCGATCGCTGGAAGCCCATTGCCGCCCATCAGCTCTCTGGTCTCTGTGTGCTGATCAACCAGCTGGGCCCATGCTTCACGCAAGTTCCATCCAGAGCCTTGAACACGGGCCACGAGCAGGTCAAAAGAGTCTAGCGCTTGGCCCCATTTGTTTAGTCGTTCGAAGACCTGCGCCAGCGCTGGCAACCCAAACTCACGACCTAGACGCAAGACAGGAATTTGATACTGAGACAAGACAGCGATCGATCGAGAAAAGATCTGACCGACGTCAGAATACACGTCGCCGTCTAAGTCTTCTTCTTCAGCCCATCTGAAGAAGTGAAGTTCAGACAAGAGCGCCGATATAGGTGCCACTAGTCGTCCGCTCAATTTGAAGTCGTCAAGCATGTTGGCCCAACGTCGGGCCGGCCCTGCCAGTACGACATTGTCTTGGAGCAAATCTTGCCCGTCCATAAGCGCCGAAATATCTAGCCCATAGCGAAATGGACCGAGATTGTGAACGGCATGGTACAGCGCAGTAATCCTCTGCTGACCATCGAGGAGGATCCATTCCGGCTGACTGTTGAGTGGCGCTGCGCCTTCAAGCGACCGAAGGGATACAACCATCTCATCTGCCCGAGCGACGATAATCGTTCCCGAGGGCAACCCACACAGGACGGTAGAAAGGAGCGCCTTGACGTCCGCCGTACCCCATTCGAAGCGGCGTTGAAAGTCGGGAAGGCCAAGCCGCCCTTCCTCAACCCAGTCGATTATTTCCGACAGGCGCAGAGAGGTGACATCGTAAGTAGCCGTCATGACAAGCTCTCAGCTTCAGAGTCGAGAGTATCGCTACCAGTATCGGAGAGTGAGGCCGGACTATCATTCTTGACTCTTTCGGGCAGACACACCCTTCGTGAGTTCTTAGTCTCAATCTCGAGGACTTGGCTGTGTAGCCACGTTCCAATAGCATCATCCTTCCGAGTGGATCGGAATTGAAGCATCTTGGGCCCAGACTCAGCTAGGTCGGGCTGTCCAGGTGGAAGAAGTATCGCTACCCGATCGCCAAAGGCGAGAAGATCATAAGGTAGAGGAGCGGCCAATTCCACAAAGTAGAGAGTCGAGGATGATAGACGTGCACGCCTCCAGGTGGACTCAAAGTCCAATATCCATCGCTCGCAGTCGTTCCAGTTCGATGCTGGAACAGCGATCCGTACGGATCGGAGCCCGTTACTTCGCGCATGTTGAATAACGATGCTGGCGGAGAACCCGATCGCCTGGTCGGGCCTGTTAGAGGCCACACAGATTGTTGATACGCCGTCGAGTAGCAAAGTCCAGTCGATATCAGCGTGGCCCGAAATGCGCTCCAGCCCATGATCTACGACCCGACGGGATAGATCGAGCTTCTGTAGTGTCGAATTCTCGACCTCGTCTCGAAGCCACACTTCATACACAAGTCCCAGAAACGCCGTTTGGAGCAATGCGCCAGTTACTGCGAAGCCGATCGTCTGCCAGACTAAGTGATCTTTTGCGATGAGGCCAATGAAAGCAATTATGACGCTGAATAGGACGATCAGCAGAATTGCGAGCAGACTGGCGCTGCGCACACCGCGGCTACGTAGCAATCGTCTCAGTCGGTTCATAAGCAGGTTGGAGCAGCATCTGGTGATTCGGCAGGGACCACTGACCGGCCACTATATCCGTGGCGTCAGCAGAAGCGCTCGCCGCCCTACTGCCGCGTATCGATGCGCCAACCACACGCGGCAAGTTTTCGTAACGCCACTTGAGATTTGCTGCGGTCCGGCAGTCCATCGGTAGATAGCCAAATGGCGCGCGGCGATCCGGCGACAAAGCGACTGAATCCCTGAGGCGGCGAGTACTAGGCTTGCGCGCGTTGCACTCAGTCCGACGGGAGGAGGTTGATGAGCTGGTAGAGAGAGGCCGCCCGTCCGGCCGCTAAATCTCAGAGCCGGTCGATTTGGCGGTGCAGCTCGGAGGCCAGTTCCGAGCCAACCTTGCTGCGTGTTAGACCAGATTCGTACAGCTCGGCTACTTGCTGGGCTAGAGGCGTCGAGTATTCCGCATGGCTAGCTCTCAACCGGAGACCAACGAATACGTCCCTCTTGGTAGCTTTCCCAAGTGCGGTACTCGGTGTGCTTCCCCTCTACCTTGTTTAGGACCTCTAGCCATCCATTAGGTCCGTCTTTAGGAACCTTTGTCGTTGCTCCCAAATTGACAAGCATCATACGGACAACCGACTCTAGAGTTGTTCGCGAGCACGGAATATGGATAGTCCCGTCTTGGGGCATCACTGATTTCCCAAAGTGGAGATGTGGTCCAATCTCAGGGGAATTCGATTGAGGATGCCAGTGGAAAGCTAAGAGCTGTTCGCCACCAGACCGGATACTGTGCAGATAGCTTCGAGTTGTGCAGCGGTACTCGCCGCTTGGCCCAGGATCATGGATGATATCCACAGCGATCTGCGAATCGAGACTCAGGCCGCCTGCGTAGAGCGACGAGCGAACCACGATCGGATTTGCTAGCGCAAGTGCGACGTATCCGCCTAGACGGATTTCGTCGCCATGAACCCACTTTGCATCCTGTCCGAGACACTTTAGTGTCCGCTTCAGTGGTTCAAGAAAGTTCTTAAACGCCTGCTGGGGGGAGTTTCCGGGCAAGGGGTATTAGCATACCTAGTTCCATCGCTACAACGTGGTCGAAGCGACCGAGATCGCCAGAGTCCCAGGCAGTGAGGAAGTCCCCAGCGCTTACACCGAGCAGCTCCCGAGCCCTTCGGTCGAGCAATTCAAATCCCGCAGTACGGTCAATGGCTTCAGATGTTACTTCGACTTCGTCAATTGAAGATGCCATGACTAGCCTCCGATGTGAGGATCCTCAATTCGGATCTCGATAACGATCCTACTCTGACGCTGTGACAGTGGCAGCATCGGCAGGTGCGGTAGCACCATGACTGAACCACGCCAAGGTATCCTTCGCGACCCTCGGCCCGTAGGGCGAAGTCGGAGACTCCGTCGCGAAGGATACCACGGCTGTCAAGTCCTGATGGGTACGTTTCGTCGGTCGAGCACCGCACCGTCTGTCCGATTGAGCAGGGGTGGGGACAGGACAGAACTGCGCATGTCCCTCCACCGGAAGCCAGCAGCCGGCAGGCAGGTGATGGGGGAACAGATCGTCGCACGATCGACAGTATGGTGAACGTACGTTCGAGTTGCAAGTCGTAGGGCTTGCAGTGCTGCCGGCTGCGACCTGCCCCCAGTCACGGTTTGGGCCATCTCGATCTCGCGCACGAGACGATGTTGCCCCACTTGCTGGGGAACCCAGGCCAGAGTTGAGCCTGCATGCTAGGGCAGGGTCCCCGCTGACTGCTGACCGCGGATTGCGGCACGCCGACGGTGGCATCGATCCGACCGCCGAAGTGGTGCGCGACCTCGTTCTCGATCAGCACCCAGACCTCGCTCACCATTCCTCTCGAGCTCACAGCGTTCGGGTGAAACAACATCATGTGGCGCGTCGGTGCAGACCTCGCCGTGCCACTTCCTGGCAGACACCGCGGATGCGCTGCTTCTCAAGGAGTACGAGTGGCTTCCCATGCTCGCCCCACTGCTGCCCTGCCTGCACCCGCACACCAACGCCTCGGTCAACCGTCAGAGCGCTACCCCGATGTACCCGGATCGCGAGGTGGCTCTCACGATAGCTCTCTATCTGAAAGCCGCTGACCGCAATACCGCCTTGACCTGGTCAGATGCTGGCGTTGGCGGATTCCCGTCCACCTCCGTTCAAATCGAACCCGTCGCATGCGCAATCATCAGACGAGGGTTCGATGTGGCCAGCCAGTTGGGCTCGGCGGTGACCTTCCCATAGGGCGCTGACCTGGGATGTTGGCCTTCCACTGTCCTGACGATTGCGATCCGAACCAAACGCTCGTCAAGCCCGTAGCTCTCACGAGGGATGGCGTGGCCAAGCGTGGTTGAAATGGGTTACCGGCCTTGATCAGGTCGCGCCCAACTCGTCAGCCCAGTCGGTGAAGTAGCGCTTGATCGCTGCCGCCTCCTCGAAGCCCGCTGGGAAGCGCTCGTCGAGGATCGAGGTGACCCGTGTGAAGGCGTCCGCGATGTCGTTCGCCCGAACACCTGGGTCCATGGAGAAGGCCGCCTCGATGCAGGTCCGTCGGCCAAGGATGCCGGCCAGGGCATGGAGGTCTGTGTAGTCGCGCGCTTCGAGCCGGTCGACGATCGTGAGTGCACTCGACTCCCCAGCCATGACCTCGGGCGGCGGCGGCGAAGGCGTCGGCAAGTGCACCCACCGTCCCGGGTTGGATCCGGGCCGGGCCGCCACGAACGCGTCGAGATCAGCTGTCTCACGGGTGATCACTCGACGAAGGAGAAGCGCAGCGCCCCCCGGGCGAGCGCGTACCCGACGGCCTCAGGCAGACCAAACAGGACGCCAGCCACTTGTCGTTGGAATGGCCTCAGTTCGCTCACGACGCCTCGGCTACGTCGCTTCGGTGTCCATCGATTATCGGCTGCCACGCTCGGCGCAGATCGGCCGGCACGACCAGCTCCGGCCAAGCGTCGATGAGCAGCGCACCGTCGATGATCGATCGAATGTCGCCCGGCCCACCCTCCCGCAACACAAGCTCATAGGCACGGGTGCGATCCCGGCGATCTGCCAGGTCGAATCGCGGGGGCGACCCGCTCCACCACAACCCGCGTCCAGGGACGAAGCTCCGAAAGGCCTCCCGCAGCGGCAGCCGCCACAGATGCGACGCCACGGCGTACGGCCGTCGCCCGGTCGTCCATGTCCACACGACCGGCTCGACGATGTCGATCATCGCTCCAGTCGCTTCTAGGGCGCGGGTAGCGGTCTCCCACCGTGGTTCGCGTCGTCCCGCTTCAAAAGCGGCGATGTTCGGTCGGGCGATGCCGCTGCGCACCGCCAGGTCGGCCTGCGTCAATCCCGCAGCCGTTCTCATTGCCAGAAGCGCTGGGGCGAACCTCACCATTGTATCGTAAACGATACCCCTCCTGAGGGGCCAACCGACCCTCGTCCCCCATGAACAGCCCGGACGGGTCAGGCAGGTGAACCTGGAGCGCCCGCACGTCGCTGGCCGGGAGGCCCCTGAGGTGGGCGGTGGCCAGGTCGTTCAGACGCCGCTTGGTCGAGTCCGGCGGGAGACACGAGGAAGAGCCCCACCGTGTAGCCAAACGACGGCTTCGCATCACCCGCACCGACGAACTGGATTGCCACACCGTGCTGACGGACCAGACGGTCGATCCCCTTCAGATACTCCTCAGGATCCATCGCATGACGCTACACGGGCTGGTCCCGGCTGCCCGCCGGATCAAGCCGCCGGCCCGCCTCGGCGCCGCCGACCACCAGCTCCTGATCCCGCCTGATCAGCCGGTGAAGGCGGGCGAGCCCGTGACTGCGTTGGCCGTTGGCGCCAGCGGCAACTGGTTGGCCAGGACCGTGCTGGAGCCCGGACAGACCGTGGCCGCGGTCGACCCACCCGTCGAACCCCCGGCGCCGGCGCCTCCGCTGGTGCCACCCGAGGCCGTGCAGGCGCCAGCGGCAGTCGTGGTCGTGGTCGTGCCCCCGTCGAGGAAGACGAGACCGGGCACCGTCTGCAGCACCAAGCCGGGAACCGTGGTCGTGCCACCGCCGGCCGCCGGTGCCGTGGTGGCGGTTGTCGAGGTGGCGGTTGTCGAGGTGGCGGTTGTCGAGGTTGCGGCAGTCGTGGTGGTCGAGACCTCCAGGTCGCCCAGCCGCTCCCAGCACAGCTGGTCCACCCGCACCGAGTCGGGTCCGTTGGCCGGGGTGTGCGACACCACCACCGTGCTCTGCGGCTCGGCGAACGACACCTCGAACGTGAGGGAGTTGGTGTCGCTCTCCACCCCGTCGGCCAGGTCTTCGGTCACCTGACCGTAGACGGTCACCCGTTCCGAGGTCTCGATGTCGAACGGTGTCTCGGTCCGCCCCGGATACCCGTCGCTGGTGGTCACCGACACCTGGTACCGGCCGGCGGGCATGCCTCCCGGGATCGCACGGGTCACCACCGATGGCGCATCGGATGACTCACCGAACCGGATGGTCGGCTCGATACAGACCCGGGGCGCCCCGCTCTGCCCCGGGGCCGCTGGTACACCCGGAGCGGCACCGGCGGCGTCGACAAGAACGAGACCGGACACCGCTACAAGGGCGGCAGCGGTACAGAACACGATCCTGGGGCGGCGGCGGACGCGCATGGGGTGATCTTTCCTCGCGGCGGGTGAAGGACGACCGGCGTTCGGGTGGGGCCCGAAGGTTCGGTCGGCTCCAAGACGATAGAGGTCGGCGGGCCGCAGGTGGTGGCTATCACCCCAGGTCGGCGGGGTGAGCCGGGCCGAACCCACTCTGGGGCGTGGCCCGGAGCGCTTCCGTAGCTCACGTAGCGGTCAGATCCCGCACGAGAAACACGGAGTCGACCGCCATCCGGGGGAAGTGGGCCGGCAGATCGGCTTCCTCGATCGGCTCGAACCCGTGAGCGGCGTAGAAGCGCTGGGCGGCCACCATGACGGCCGTCGTCCCGAGCAGGATCCGCCGATAGCCCCGCTCCCCCGCCCACCGTACGGCCGTGTCGAGCAGGGCCGCCGCCAGCCCGCTCCCCCGCTGGTCGGCCCGCACGAACATCTTGCGCAGCACCACGTCGCTGGAGCTGGCGTGCAGCACGCCCACCGACCCCACCACGGCGCCCCCGTGGACCGCCACCCACACCTCACCACCGCCGGCCCGGAACGCCGCCGCCGGATCAGCCAGGTCGGACTGGTCGGCCACCGTCACCGCCAACCCGAACTCATCCTGCTGGATCGGCAGCACCAGGTCCACCAAACCGTGGCCGTCCCCCTGGGCGAAGGGCCGGACGGCGGGGGCCAGCGCCTTGGTGAACCAGCGTTGGGCGTAGGGGTTGTCGTTGTAGCGTTCGGCCGCCTGGTACCCCGACCGCTCGTAGAGGGCGATCGCCTCGGACAGCACGGCATTGGTGTCGAGCATCACCCGGACGTAGCCGGCATCGGCCGCCTCGTGCTCCAGGGCCGACAGCAACCGGCGCCCGAGGCCCGCCCCCCGCCACCCCGGCGCCACCCACATCCGCTTGATCTCCGCCGTCCGTTCGTCGACCCGTTGCAGGGCCCCGCACCCCACGACCTCGTCGTCGTTCCGAGCCACCAGGAAGCGGCCTCCCGGCGGACGGAAGGCCGGGGCGTCGGCCGTGAGCGCCCCGCCGGGATCGAAACCGCCCTCGAAGCGCCGGTCGAGTTCGGCGAAGTAGGCCGACAGGGCGGCCACCGCCTCCGGCTCGGCCGGCTCCAGGTGCTCCACCGTCACCGTCGCCACCCGCACCAGCCACTCGGCCGTGGCCAGCGCCTCGGCCAGCGCCTCCCGCCGCCCAGGGTCGAGCGCTCCCACCAGCCGCCGGGCCAGCGCCTCGGACCGCCGCTCCAGGTCCTGCCACGCCGACCACCCGTCGGCGGTCAGCGCCACCCGGCGCCGGCGTCCGTCGGCCACATCGGCCCCGACCACCACCAGCCCGTCGCCCTCCAGCGCCCGCAACAAGCGGCTGAGATAGCCCGAGTCGAGCCCGAGCCGTCGCCGCAGATCGACCACGACCTCCCCTGCACCATCGGCGCCACAGTCGACACCACCGGCGGCCCCGTCGACACCGTGGGGCGAGCCCGACCCGATTTCGTACAGCAGCCGGGCCTCGCCCAGCGGCCGCCCCGACTCCAGGAACGACGACTCCAACACCCCGACCCGTTGCGTGTAGGCCCGGTTGAACCGCCGCAGCACCGATGCTTCCCTCATATCGCTGACCTTAGTCAGAGATATACCGGGGTCAAGTCGATTGAAGCCCCAGAGCCGTCTCGACCTGGGTGATCACCGCTTCCTCCCCGGCGCTGACCCGTACCCCGTGCTCCTTCGCCGCTCCGGCCACGGCCCGGGCCACGTCGAGGACCCACCGCTTGAAGCCGTCGGCCTCGTCGGGCTGGGCTACCGCCGCCAGGACGTCGGCCACCTGCTGACACACGGCCACGGCGTCGGCGGCCAGCACCGCCGGATCGGACTCCCGGTAGTGCTCGTACTGCTCGCCGGTGTCGGTGGTGGCGGCCTGGGCGATCAGGCTGCCGGCCGGGCTCTGCTCGGCCTGGGACGCGATCGTGCCCATCAGGGTGCGCGTCTCTTTGAGGCTGCCCAGAAAGCCGCTGTCCTCGGCCCGGGCCACGGCCATCCCCACCAGCACCGGGGCCGCCGCCACCAGCTCCCACTGATCATTGCTGAAATCGAACTGGCTCGTCGTCACCCGAACACCACCCATCACTCGACCGCCCGTCGCCGGCGGCCCCTGCGCCATCCAGCCGGCAGCCTACCCACCGCCCCCGCCGACAATCTCCCCCACACGGGGCGCCAGCCCCAACGCAGATGGGGGAGCCGAAGGCGACGGGGGCGCCAGCCCCCGCAAATCACAAAAAGGTGACGGTGAGGACGATCGTGTCGTCGTCGGACGGACTGGCCACCCGGTCCCGCACCGCCGCCCACACCCCCTCGGGTCGCACCGGCCCATCGCCCAGGCCCGACAGGGCAGCTTCCAGGCGAGCTATCCCGTCGTCCAGGGTCTCGCCCCGACGCTCGATCAGCCCATCGGTGTACATGACCAGCGTCGCCCCCTCCGGGACCAGCACCTCGGACGCCAGCTTGGGGCCGTCGGGCCGCACCAGCAGGGGCACGTTGGGGGAGCACACGAGCCGGTGCACCCCCTCCCACCCGCCCTCTACCAGGTAGGCCGGCGGATGCCCGGCCGAGGCGAACGACAGCAGGCGGGTGACCGGGTCGAACAGCCCGAACCAGGCGGTGGAGGCGAACGCATCCACCATCCAAACCGCACGCTCCTCGACATGACGCAGCAGCTCACCGGCGTCCCGGGCCTCCACTGCGCACATGCTGGCCAGCATCCGCAGGCGCCCCATGGAGGCCGCCGCCACGGCACCGTGGCCCACGATGTCACCCACGGCCACGAACACCCGGCCGTCGGGCAGGTCCGTCGACTCGTACCAGTCGCCTCCGACTCCCAGCTCGGTGGTGGCGGCGATGTAGAGCCCGGTGGCCTCGAAGGCCTTCCCCGTCTGGTGCTCCGGCGGCAGCAGCAGCCTCTGGAGCCGCTCCACGGTGGCCTGTTGGACCACGGCCTCCTGCTCCATCTCGCCGGCGACCGCCGTCAGCCGCTCCCGTTCGGCCAACTCCGCCCCCACCAGCAGCCCGGACGACTCGAACACGAAGAACTTGAGCTTCACGATCACGAGCGCCGTGCCGGGATCGAGACCGCCGAACAGGGCGCCCTCCTCGAACGGGAGCCACACACCGGCCCCCAGCGCCGCCGCCAGGGCCGTAGCCGCCGCTGCCCTCACCCCGAACAGTGCCCCGCTCACCACGATCCCGGTCAGGGCGAGGAACAGTAGGGGCATGTCGGTCCCCGACAAGACCCATACCGTGGCCCCTGCGGTGCCGGCTGCCAGCAGCACCGGCCAGGCCCATCGGCCGTCGTGTCGCCGCCGGTGAGCCGGGGTCCGCCAGGCGACGACGACGGTGGCCACCAGAAGCACCCCGAGGGCATCACCCAGCCACCATTGCCAGACCGTGCTGAGGTAGCTGTTGTCCCCGAACCCGACGGCGGCGGCCGAGCCCAGCACCGCCCCCAACGCCGGCCCGCCCACCGCCGCGCCTCCCACGTAACACACCAGATGACGGACCCGCGACAGGTCGAGGCGCTCCGCCACCGCCCACCGCACCAGCGCCGCCCCCACCAGCGGTTCCAATCCGTTGGCGGCCACGAATCCGATCGACTCGGCCAGCCCCAGCCCGTTGCGCAGATCCATGGTCAGCTCGCCGCTCACCACCGCCGCCAGGACGAGCGGCCAGCGTCGGCGGCGGGTGGTCAGCAGCGCCCCCACCGTGATGCCGGCCGGGGGGAAGAACACGGCCGACAGGCCGGTCTGGTCGGCCAGCCAGAAGGCGATCCAGCTTCCGGCGAGGTAGCCGACCAACACCACCGCGAACAGGCCGAACCCGGTGGACAGCACACGTCGCCCCGCCGCTGCCGTCCCGGCCCATCCTGCCTCCATGGTGCCGGGGGACCATAGCGGCCGGTTCGGACCAATCTCCACTCATGCGGGCCGGTGAGCCCGCCGCGTCACGCCGGGGCCACCTCCCGGCGCACCACCCAGCTCAGCTCTCCTGGTCCTGACCGCCCGCCTCGACGCCGGCCCCAGCAGGAGTACCCGGCGGCGCGATCGCGGCCGGACCCACCCTCACGTCGATGTCGCTGCACTCCTCGACCGTGCCCTGGCGGACGTCGGACGGGGCGGGCAGGGCCGGGGGCTCGCCGATCGCCACCGCCCCGGCACCGGTCCGCTGCGGCCCGCTAGCGGGTGCCCCGACCGCATCCGCTTCCATCGCATGGCCGCCCACCACGACCCGGGGCGGCTCGCCCTGCTCGGCCATCTCGCCGATCATGACGCCGGCCCCACCTCCACCGCCGGGCACCGGCATCGCCTCCGTGGCTTCGCCGGCGGGCAAGGCGCCCGAGGCGCTCACCACCACGCCATACGAGACGCCGTCGGCGTCGGCCTCCGCCCTGAGATTGGTGATGGTCAGCCCCGCCCCCTCACCGGCGGGGCCGCCTTCGAGGTCCACGTCGACGTCGCACGAGAACCACTCGCCCTCGGGGTCGGTGGCCATGAACTGGACCTTGGCCGGCTCGGCGCCGCCCGGGTCGTCGATGGCGCCGGCCGTGGTGACGGCGCCGCCGATCACCATCGCCCCCACGGCGCCGGCGGCACCCGCCGCCCGCAGCCAGGGGATCCTGCTTCCGGGAAGTTCCATGATGTCCTCCTTGGTGGTGGCAGCGGCTTGCGCGCTGCTCTGGGGGGCATCTTCCGGGGCCATCCCTGAATGGAAGCAGTGCGACTCTGAACGTGGGCTGAACGTGGCGCCCGGTGCCGGCCACCCCGGCCCGGGCGGCACCGCTACGGTTCGAGCCGTGCGGTTGCTCGTGATCGAGGACGACGAGGCCATCCGGTCGGTCCTCGACCGCGGCTTGCGAGCCGAGGGCTTCGATGTCGACACCGCGCCCGACGGCGCCACCGGCCTGGAGCGGGCCATCGCCGGAGGGTACGCCGCCATCGTCCTCGACCTGCTGCTGCCCGGCCTCAACGGCTACCGGGTGTGCAGCCACCTCCGCTCCGAGGGGTCGACCGTCCCCATCCTGATCCTGACGGCCAAGGCCGGCGAGCTCGACCAGATCGAGCTGCTCGACGCCGGCGCCGACGACTTCCTCACCAAGCCGGTGAGCGTGGCCGTGGTGGCGGCCCGCCTCCGGGCCCTGATCCGGCGGGGCTCGGCCCTGGCCGGCAACGGCATCGAGCGAGGCCCCCTCCGCTACGACCTGGGCACCCGGCGTTGCCTGGTGGCCGACCGGGAGGTCGCCCTCACCAGCCGGGAAGACCAGCTCCTGCGTCACCTTCTGCTGGCCGCTGGGGCCTGCCTCACCCGCCACGAGCTGCTCGACGAGGTGTGGGGCCCCGAGGCCGGCGTCGACCCCACCATCGTGGACGTCTACCTGCGCAAGCTGCGGGCCAAGCTGGCCCCGGTGGAGATCGAGAACGTGCGGGGCGTCGGCTACCGCATCCCGGCGCCCGCCCCGGCATGACACCGGGCCGCCACCTGACCGGGGTGCGGGGGCGGGTGACGCTCACCGTTCTGGTGGTGACCGCCGCCCTCTACACCGTGCTCGGCACCCTGCTGTTCCTGCAGGTGGTGCGCAGCGGCCGCCAGTCGATCAATCAGCGCATCGACGAGGTGCTCGACCAGCTCGAGACCCAGACCGCCACCGGCCAGGTGGCGGTGGGCATCGACACCGCCGACGGGGTGACGGCCCGGGTGCTCGCGGGTGGGGCCGACGTGCCACCGGCCCGGGCGGGCGAGCTCCAGGTGGTCCGCCCGGTCACCGGGGCCCCGGGGCCGCTGGTGCTCGTCGGCACCGCCTCCACCCGCAACCTCAATCGGAGCCTCCGACCCCTGCACCGGGCCCTGTGGGTGGGGGTGCCGGCCGCCGCTGTGTTCACCGCCGCCGTGGCCGGCGCCGCCACCGACCGGGCCCTCCGCCCGGTCGACGGGATCAGCCGGCTGGCCGCCCGGATCGGCCCCGATGCCGCCGAGCGGGTGCCGGTACCTTCCACCGACGACGAGATCCGCCACCTGGCCCTCACCGTGAACGGCATGCTCGACCGCATCAGCGACGGCCGACGGGCCATGGACCGCTTCACCACCGACGCCGCCCACGAGCTGCGGACGCCGCTGATGGCGCTGCAGGGCGAGCTGGAGCTGTCGGCCCGGGGCCTGGGCGACGAGGCCTCGCTGGGCCGCATGCAGCACCAGGCGGCCCGGCTGGCCGAGCTGGTGGACGACCTGGTGCTGCTCTCGGGCCTGCACGAGGGCGGCCGGCCCCTCCACCGGCGCCCGGTCGACCTGACCGAGCTGGTGCAGGCGGAGGCAGTGACCGCGGCCCCAACGGCCGAGGTGACGGCACCAGAACCGCTGGTGGTCGACGGCGACCGTCACCTCCTGGCCCGGGCCGTGCGCAACCTGCTCACCAACGCCCAACGCCACGCCGCCGGCCGGGTGGCGGTGAGGGTGGCCGCCGACTCCGAGGGCCTTTGGGCCGACGTGATCGTGGACGACGACGGGCCCGGGGTTCCCAACGACCAACTCTCCGGGGTGTTCGAGCGTTTCGCCCGCCTCGACGAGGCCCGCTCGGCCGACGCCGGCGGCTCCGGCCTGGGGCTGGCCATCGTGGCCGGGGTGGCCAGCGCCCACGACGGGACGGTGGCGGCCTCCCGCTCCCCCCTGGGCGGCGCCCGCTTCACCCTCCGCCTCCCCGTGGGCACCCCGGTGGGTCAGTAGGACGGGGCCCAGAGGCGGACGTCGCCCCCCACGGTGCCGGCGACCAGGCGGCCGTCGGGCAGGGCCAGCAGCGAGCGGACCCGCCCGCCCAGCTCGGCCACATCGATCACGTCACCCGTGTCGGGGTTCCATGCCACCACTGTGCCCGACCGGTCACCGAAGACGATCACGCCCTCAGGGGTCACGGTGACGGCGTCGACCGGCTCGTCGTTCTCCAGGCTGTCGGCCGGGCCCGAGTCGTCGGCCACCGACCACAGCCGGATCACACCGTCCTCGCCCACCGAGACGAACCGGTCGGCGCCGATGGGAGCCAGCCCGTTGATCGACCCCTGGGACCCGCCGTAGCTGGCGCCGGGCTCGGTGGGGGCCGACGCCGGGTCGTCCCAGCGCTGCAGCGTGCCCCCGGTGCCGCCGGCCACCAACGCTGCGCCGTCCTCCACGCCGATGACGGCCCGCACCGCGCCACCCACGTCGAGCACGGCCTCCACCTTGCCCGTGGCGGGATCCCACGTCTGCACCGCTCCGTCTTCGCCGGCCGTCGCCACCGGGCCTCCGTCGCCCAGGGCGGCCACGGCCGCCACCTCGGCGCCGTGCCCCTCGAACACCGGGCCCGGCTCGCCCGGGTCGGCCACGCTCCACACCCGGGCCGTGCCGTCGGCGCCGGCCGACACGATCCGGTCGGCGCCGAGCGCGGCCACGCCCCGCACGACGCCCTCGTGCCCCTCGAACACCACCGGGGCCACGTCGGTGCGCTCGGGGTCCCACACCTGGATGGTCGAGTCGGCGCTGGCCGACACGAGCCGCCCGTCGGGCAGCTGGGCCAGGCCCAGCACCCCGTCGCCATGGCCGTGGAACAGGAGGGCTCCGTCGTCGGTCTCGCTGAACGGGCTGCCTCCGCCACCGCCCCGGTTGGCCAGCACCAGCCCGCCGGCCACCACGGCCACGGCCACCAGCACCCCCAACCCGGCCAGGAGCAGCCCTCGCCGGCCCTTGGCCGGTGCCGGGGCCTGCTCCGAGATCTGGGGATCAGGGGCGTCAGAAGTGACGTGCTGCATCCCCAGATCCGGCTGCGGAGCCGGGGTCGGGGTCGGGGTCGGGGTCGGAGTCGGAGTCGGGGCGGCAACGGTCGGGGCGGGGGCGACCACCGTCGGATCGAGCGGGGCGGCCACCGTGGCCGCCAGATCGGGCGACGGGGCGCCGATCGCACCGCCGACCCCTCCGGCCCGGATCGCCCGCAGCTCGTCGGCGCAGGCGGCGGCCGACGGCGGACGGTCGCCCGGGCTCTTGGCCAGGCACCGCTGGAGGAAGGCGTCGAGCGCCGGCGGGGCCACCTCCGGCGCCAGATGGGGGGCCGGCTCGTTGACCAGCCGGTACAGCAGCGGGTTGAGCGAGTCTTCCCCCGGGCGCCAGAACGGCGCGTGGCCGGCGACCAGTTGGTACAGGGTGGAGCCGAGCGAGTAGAGGTCGGACCGCTCGTCGCGCTGGTTGGCGAAGGTCTCAGGTGGGGCGTGGAGCCAGCTGGCCGAGATGCTGGCCGACGTGGCCGCCGTGGAGTCCCGCAGGTACGCGATGCCGAAGTCCGTGAGGCGGGGCCGATCGGCGGTCACCAGGATGTTCTCCGGCTTCACGTCACGGTGCAGGATGCCCTCGGCGTGGGCGTGGGCCAGCGCCTCGGCTACGGCGATCCCGTGGTCCACCGCCTCGGCCCACCCCAGGGGCCCGCCGGCCCGGAGCCGGTCGGCCAGCGAGCCGCCCTCCATCAGCTCCATAACCAGGTAGGGCCGACCTTCGGCGCTGTAGCCGGCGTGGTGCACGGTGACCACCGACGGATGGGTCGACACCCGCCCCATCACCCGGCACTCCCGCTCGAACCGCCGCCGGTCGGCCTCGTCGGTCAGGGGGGCCAGCACCTTCACCGCCACCCGGGTGCCGAGCAGGTCGTTGGTGGCGGCGTACACGGTGGCGAAACCGCCCCGGCCGATCACCTCGGCCTCGCTCAGGTGCTCGATGCCGAGATCAACCGTCGTCACGGCCCTGCCCCTCTTTGGTCCGCGCCCGCTACCCGTGCCGCCGCAACGGCTGGCCCGTCAGCATAGGGCGTGGAAGCATGACGACCATGAGCATTCAGGGGGCGGGGAGCAGCAGCGGCATCAGCTACCAGCAGGTGCTCGACACCGACCCGGTACCGCCCATCCCGGCCCTGCGGATCCAGGGCGATCCCGTCCCTGGCCCGGAGCCGACCGCCATCGGGGTGGACCGATACCTGTCCCGGGAGTTCGCCGACCTCGAGCGCCAGCGGCTGTGGGGCGACACCTGGCAATTCGCCTGTCGCCGGGAGCACATCCCCAACGTTGGTGACCACGTGCTCTACGAGGTGGCCGACCAGTCGATCATCGTGGTCCGCTCCGGAACCGACCGGATCCAGGCCTTCCGCAACACCTGCCGCCACCGCGGCACCACCCTGGTCGAGGGCAAAGGCAACACGGCGGTGTTCAAGTGCCCGTTCCACGGGTTCGCCTGGAGCATCGACGGCACCTTCCGGGGTATGCCGGCAGCCTGGGACTTCCCCCACGCCGAGGCCGACGCCCTGCGACTGGGTGAGGTGGCGGTGGCGGAGTGGCAGGGCTTCGTGTTCGTGCACCCGGGGGCCGATCCCGAGCCGTTCGCCGCCTTCAGCCACCCCCTGGCCGACCACTTCGCCCAGCACCCGCTGGCCGATCGGGTGGTGGCCCACCACGCCTGCCAGGTGGTGCACGCCAACTGGAAGGCGACCATGGAGGCCTTCCTGGAGGCGTACCACATCTCCACCACCCACGGGCACACGATCCGCTTCGCCAACGATTTCGACTGCCAGTACGACCTCTTCGGACCGAACGTGAGCCGGCTCCTCCAGGCCATCGGGATCCCGGCCACCGCCCTGCAGGGCACGGTGCCAGCGGGCGAGATCGCCCGCACCGTGCAGAAGATGCTGCCGGCGCCCGACCGCGTGGCCGACGTTCCCGACGACGTCGACGTTCGGGCCTTCCTGGGCGAGCGGTTCCGGCAGTCCTACTCGAAGCGGTGGGGGGTGGATCTGTCGGCGGCGTCGGACGCCGAGCTGCTCGACTCCATCCAGTACTTCCTGTTCCCCAACTTCGCCCCCTGGATGGGCTGGTCGCTGCCGATCGCCTACCGGTTCCGGCCCTGGGGCGACGACCCGGGCCAGAGCCTGATGGAGATCATGCTGCTCCACCCGGTTGGCCCCGGGGCCAGCCGGGAGCCGGCGGCCGAGCACTGGCTGGAGCCGGGCGAGACCTGGACCCACGCCCCCGGCTTCGAGGCCCTGGGCATGGTGGTGGACCAGGACATCGCCAACCTGCACCGGGTCCAGCGGGGCATGCGGGCCGATCCCACCCACCGCCTGCTCCTGGCCGACTACCAGGAAAGCCGCATCGCCCACTTCCACCGTCGCCTCAACCGCCAGCTCGGCCTGAGCTGAGCCTTTCGGAGGCGGGGCGCCCCCGGACCCCATCAGCGCCGGGGCCCCATCCCCGTCGCCCGGACCTGCGGGCCAGCCCGGAGCTGTCGCCGCCCCGCCCCCGCTAGTAGCGTTGCGAAACAACCATCTCTGATCCCGGGGGGGACCATCAGTGAGACGAGCACAGCATCCATACCGGCGCGCCGTCGGCGCGCTCTTCAGCCTGGCCCTGGTGGCCACCGCCTGCGGTAGCAGCAGCGGCAACGACGAAGGGGCCGAGGAGGGCCGGATCGTCGACGCCAACGCCCAGCAGGCGGCCGAGGACGCCATCCAGAACACCACTACCACCGGCGCCGGCGGATCGACCGCCGATGCCCCCGCCACCATCACCTCGATGGAGGACTACGAGACGCTCTGGGCCTCGCAGCGCCAGGAGATCATCGACGAGATCAAGGCCAACGGCTGGGGGTGGGACCAGGGGGCCAACAAGCTCACTGGCCCTGGCTTCGAGGTCGACCTCTCCCAGTGCGGCGCCGGCTGGGACGCGTACCAGGGCCTGGAGGGCGGGGTGGTCAAGATCGGCCAGACGATCCCGGCCTCCGGCATCGCCGCCGACTGGACCAACGCCGGCTTCGCCGAAGGTGTCTACTACGACTACATCAACGGCCAGGGTGGCATCACCGACATCACCGGTAAGACCTACACCATCACCAGCGACCGACGCGACGACAGCTACGACCCGGCCAAGACCGTGCCCCTGGTCGACGAGCTGCTCGACTCCGAGGGTTCGTTCATGATCAAGACCACCGGCTCGCCCAACACCCTCAAGGTCTACGACAAACTCAACGCCCGCTGCGTGCCCAACCCCTACGTGATCAGCGGCCATCCCGCCTGGGGCGACCCCGTGAACCACCCGTGGACCTGGGGCAACCTGCTGGCCTACAACACCGAGGCCGTGCTGTGGGGCAACCTGATCACCTCCCGCCTGGGCGACCAGGAGGAGATCACGGTGGCCGCCCTGATCATGCAGAACGACTTCGGCAAGGCCTACGAGGTCGGCTTCCAGAACTTCATGGACTCGTCGGACACGAAGATCAACTTCGTGTTCGAGCGGGTCGACCCGACCGCGGTGGTGATCACCAGCCAGATGACCACGCTGGCGGCGGCCAACCCCGACGTGTTCATCGCCATGACCGGTGGCACGCCGTGTACCCAGGCCATCCTCGAAGCGGCCAACAACGGCCTCAAGGAGTCGGCCAAGCTGCTGTTCCAGCCCTCGGTGTGCAAGGCCATGACCTACATCGGCAAAGATGCCGTTGGCGGTGACGGTTCGGCGTCCGACGGCTGGCTCATCGTGGGCGGCGGGGTGAAGGACTTCAACGACTCCGCCCTGCTCGACGACCCGTGGGTGGCGTTCGCCCGCAAGCTGCTCACCGATGCCGGCAAGGCCCCCGAGAGCTCTGGCTTGCTCAACATGGGCTTCAACCACAGCTGGCCGGTGGTGGAGTCGCTGAAGATCGCAGCCGAGCTGCCGGGCGGGGTCAGCCGGCCCAACTTCATGCTGGCGGCCCGGATGCTCAGCATGACCAACCCCAACCTGCTCGACGGCGTGAAGTACAACATGAAGGGCGCCGATGACCCCTACCCCACCGAAGGGTCCGACATCTCCCGGTTCGACGCAGCCAAGCAGAGCTGGGTGATCGATCCCGACATCGGCATCGTCGAGCTGTCGGGCAAGTCGGCGCCGTGCCCCTGGGACCTCGGCACCAGCAGCTGCAACTGACCCTGCTCCCGAACCCGGCGGGGTTGGGGCCCCCGCCGGAGATGGGGGAGGCGGCTTGCCGCCGACGGGGTTGGGGCCCCCGCCGGAGATGGGGGAGACGGCTTGCCGCCCGGCGGGGTTGGGGCCCCCGCCGGAGATGGGGGAGGCGGCTTGCCGCCGTCGGGGGCGCCAGCCCCCGCAAATCAGAGCATGTCGATCGGGCTCGGAGCCTGGCCGAGGGCCATGCGGCCGGCCAGCTCCGTGACCCGGTCCCAGTCGAACACCACGTGGCCCTTGAGCATGGCCAGGTCTCGCTCGATGCGCTGGAAGGGCTCATGGTCGAAGTAGCGGCTGGCTCCGGCGCCGACGCCGCAGATCTCCACCGCCTCGCGCGCCAGCTTCACAGCGTGGGCGGCGGCCAGGCGGAACCGGGCCCGCTCAGGCCGGGGAATCGAGCCGCCGGCGTCGTACACCGAGCACAGATCGTCGATGGCGGCCGACCACACGGCCCGGGCCGCCCCCACCGTGGCCAGGGCCTCGCCCAGGCGGGCCTGGCTCGTGGCCAGCTCGCCCTGGGGCTGGCCCGGCGTGTGGGGCAACAGGCGGGTGGCCACCAGATCCCGGAAGCCGGCCACCGCCGCCTCGGCCCCGCCCACGGCGGTTGCCGCTGCGTAGAGGGTGAGCACCGACGACATCGGGTAGCGCAGGAACGGCAGCTCGGGCCGAAGCCGGGCCCCGGCCGTGTCCTCCCCCCGCAGGTCCTCCACGCTCATGGTGTGGTCGTCGGGCACGAACAGGCCGTCGGCGGCCACGTCGTGGCTGCCGGTGGCCCGCATGCCCGAGACGTGCCACACGTCGATCACCTCAACGTCGCCCACGGGGGCCAGCAGCACCCGGGGCTTGGGGGGCGTGCCTTCCGGGGCGTCGGGCCCGGGCGGCACGAAGGCCATCACCGACACCCAGTCGCTGTGCAGGATCCCGGTGGCCCACTGCCACCGCCCGGTGAGGCGGTACCCGCCGTCCACCGGCACCGCCTCCCCGCCGGGGGCTAGCGGGGTGGCCAACCGTATCCAGGTCCTGTCGCCCAGAACGGCGGCCTGCACCGCGGCGTCAGCCCGGTACACGAACCAGTTGTGGAGCGTGAGGAACGACACCGTCCACGCCGTCGACATGCAGCCCTGGGCCAGCGTGCGGGTCATCTCGCACAGTGACCGGAGTCCCAGGCCGAACCCGCCCTGGTCGGGTGGCACCACCAGGCGCCAGATGCCGGCGGCGTCGCAGTCGGCGATCGTGGCCTCGGGCAGGTACCGGAGCTGCTCGGCCTCGGCCGCCCGCACCGCCAGCCGCGGCACCATCGAGCGGGCCCAGTCGACCACTTCGTCGTGGCTCATGCGGGCCACACCGGCTCCCGTCAGGTCAGTGGACATACCAGATCCTGACCGTTTCCGGCCCCCGAACCCAAAACCACCGGGATCTGTGACCCCGGGTGCTGGATTCCAGCACACCAGGTCACAGATCCGGATCGAAAGATTTGAAAAGGTTGAAGCAGACTCAGACGGCGAGGAGATCCCGGGCGCCGGTGTCGGACGACGGGTGCCGGAGCTTCGACATGGCCCGGGCCTCGATCTGGCGGATCCGCTCCCGGGTGAGGTTGAAGTACTCCCCCACCTCTTCCAGGGTGCGGGGCTCGCCCCGATCCAGCCCGAAGCGCAGCTTCAGGATCTCGCGCTCCCGCTCGTCGAGCGGGGCCAGCAGCCGGGAGATCTCCTCCGGCAGCAGAGCCGTGGCCGCCACCTCGAACGGCGAGTCGGCCGAGCGGTCTTCCACCACGTCACCCAGCTCGGCGTCGCCGTCTTCCCGCAGGGGCTCCGACAGCGACAGCGGCTCGGCGGCGAAGCGAAGCGCCTCGGTCACCTTGTCTTCCGGCATTTCGACCTCGGCCGCCAGCTCGGACAGCGTGGCCGGCCGCCCGTACTTGAGCTCCAGCCGGGCCCGAGCCTTCTGGAGGCGGGCCAGGGTGTCGCCGGCGTGGACCGGGAGCCGGATGGTGCGCCCGGTGTTGGCGATGCCCCGGGTGATGGCCTGGCGGATCCACCAGGTGGCGTAGGTCGAGAACTTGAAGCCCTTGCGCCAGTCGAACTTCTCGACGGCGTGCATCAGACCCAGGTTGCCTTCCTGGATGAGATCCAACAGTGGGAGGCCCGAAGCCTGGTACTTTTTGGCGATAGACACCACCAGCCGCAGGTTCGACTGCACGAACGTCCGCTCGGCGTCCCGGCCCTTGCGGGCGACGCGCCGTAGCTCGCGCTTGCGGGTGGGAGAAAGGTCGGCGTCGGCTTCGAGTTCCTCCGCCGCTTCCTTGCCCTTCTCGATGGCCTGGGCCAGCCGGACTTCGTCTTCCTTCGTGAGCAGCGGGTATTGACCGATGTCGGTGAGGTAAAGCCGGACGAGGTCTTCCTCGTCTCGCTCGACGCGTTCCTTGGCCAAGGAATCCAACCTCTCGTCTTACGGCGAGGCCGATTGCCCCGTCGAGGCACCTGCTGACTGTCCCGGAGGCTAGCCAACCCGCTGCCATGTTGTGCTGTACAAGTGTACCGGGGTGGTTCTGGCTAACGCCATGGCACCTCGGACCGCTACTTGCAACTACGGCACTGTAGTTTCGGTGAGGCGGCTCCCCGACTTGAGCCCTGGAGTGAGCTGGATGTCGGGTGTTGTACACACTACCCCGACGGAGCGGCTCCCAGCTAGGTGTCGTCGCCGAGCTCGAAGGCGCCGATCGAATCGGGGCCCACCACGCCACCGGCCGCCACCATGAGCTTGGCCAGCTCGGCCTGGCGGGCAGCGGCCCGGTCGACGTCGTCGGGCGTGGTGATCAGCGACTGCAGGATCATCTCCCCCTCCCGCCACTCCTCCATGTCGTCACGGAGGCACAACTCGAGCGCGCGGATGGTGGGGGCGTCGGTGATCTGGTTGGCGTTGTTCCGGTGGTAGGTGTACGCCG
Organism: uncultured Actinomycetes bacterium; assembly: GCA_902826025.1. Lineage (GTDB taxonomy): Bacteria > Actinomycetota > Acidimicrobiia > Acidimicrobiales > SZUA-35 > CADEDH01. The sequence goes on along the minus strand of CADEDH010000022.1, from coordinate 56,215 downwards.
CCACCAGGTGGGGCAGCAGCACCCGGTACAGGCCCACCAGCTTCTCGATCGACTCACCTGGGGCGTAGGGGTCTCCCATGGCCACCACGAACGCCTCCATCTCGGGGTTCGCCGGCCGGGTGAGACGCTCAGGGTTCATGTCCCGCAGCTCGGGCAGCCGCTTGTGCCACAGCTCGGCGTGGAAGGCGTGGTGGTAGCAGTGGGTGCCGAGCCGCAGCTTGATGTCGGGCTCGGGCACCGCCGCCACCCAGCCCCCCATCAGCTCGAAGATCCGCATCTCGATCCACTTGTAGTGCCCCACCCGGCTCGCCGTCTCCTCCACGGTGAAGGCGCTGGGCAGGTCGCGGCGGTCCCAGGGGGCCAACGCCGCACGGGGCGAGCTGGGATCTGACATCGGAGCGACGATAGCCCAGCGCTCCGGGGCCGCAGCAACCGGCTCCGGCCTGAACGACCGAACGCCTCAGTTGCCGTTCACCGACCAGTGCCACGGCTCCGACGGCAGGTTGTGGAAGCCGTACTTCTGAGCGTGGGCGGCCAGCCACTTGTAGCCGGCGCTGGAACGGCTGCCGATGATGCCGCCGTTGTAGGTGAAGTCGATGGCCAGGCCCTGCTCGTGCATCGACTGGCCGGGACGGGCCGTGGGGGGGCTGCACTGGGACGCCGGCATCTGGTAGATGGCGTACTGGCTGGAGCCGCAGTGGGCCTTGCGCAGCGCGATCTGGTTCTGGGAGTTGCGGTAGCCCCCTCCCCCGAAGCGGATCCCGTCGGCCTCGGCCGCCCCCAGCATCTGATCGAGGTTCTCGGCGATGCTCTTGTGGACCCAGAAGCCCCGCACCTGCACGATGTCGGCGGCCGCCGGGAACCCGACCGAGCCCTTGGACGGGGCCGGGTTGCGCTTGCGGGCCGCCGCCTGACGGGCCAGCTCGGCGTTCGTGGCCACGATCTTGTCGGACAGCGTCTTGTCCAGATCGGACAGGGCGGCCGCCTCGGCCAGCTCCCGCTCCAGCCGTGCCTCGGCGGCGTCGAGCATGTCCTGGTGCTCGTCCTGACGGGTCTGGAGCTCGGCCAACTCGGCGTCGAGCTGGGTCTTCAGGTCGGCCGCCTCCTGCTGGGCCGAACCGGCCTCGGCCTGCTCGATCTCCAGGTCTTCCTTGGCGTCGCGCAGCTGGTCGGCCACGCTGACCCCGCTTTCGGTGACGGCCTCGGTGAGCGACTGCATCCGCACCGCCTTGTTGGGGTCGACCCCCTCGAAAATGGGCGAACGGGTGTCGTCCCGGGTCACGAAGGAGTTGATGGCCGTCGCCTGGAGCTTGCCCTCCAGGTCCGTGATCAATGACGACTGGGACAGCACGGCCTCCACCGCAGCGTCGTGGCGGGCCTCGGCCGCCTTCAGTTGCTGGGTGGCGTCGGCCACCTTGGCCGCCTGCTCGTTCACCGAAGCGTTCAGCACCTCGAGAGCGGAGCTGATGTCACCCGTCTCGGCCGAGGCGGCGTCGACCTCGGCCGCCTTCTGCTTCTTCTGTTCCTGGACCTGCTGTTGCTGCTCGCGCAGCTTCTCCAGCTCCTGCTTGAGGTCGGCCGAGCTGGGCACGGTGGATGTGGAAACCACGAAGAGCGCCAGGCACGCGCCGAAGATACGGAGGCGACTGCGGGACTTCAGGCACTCAAAAAGACGCATGTATTCACCGGCCACCCGCCAGGCCGCTCATGATAGCGAAGGGGGTACAGGTGTGGTGGATACCGTCTCGATCCGCTCCCGACCAGGGGCAGTTCTCCCTCCACCGGCTATCCCCGGTAGCGGTTGGTGATGGGGACGCGGCGATCGCGGCCGAAGGCCTTGGGGGAGATGCGGATCCCGGGCGGGTTCTGGCGCCGCTTGTACTCGGCCACGTCGACCAGGCGGACGATCCGGTCGACGACCGCCGGGTCGTGGCCCGCCGCGATCAGGTCGGACCGGGTGAGATCGCCCTCCACGTAGCCCTCGAGGATCGGGTCGAGCGTCTCGTAGGGCGGCAGGCTCTGGTCGTCACGTTGATCGGGACGAAGCTCGGCCGAGGGCGGCTTCGTGATCACGCTCTCCGGGATCACGATCCGCCCGGCGTCGCCGTTCTTCCACTGGCACAGGTCGTAGATGAGGACCTTGGGCACGTCCTTCACCACGGCGAACCCGCCGGCGGTGTCGCCGTAGAGGGTGGAGTAGCCCACCGAGGTCTCCGACTTGTTGCCGGTGGTGAGGATGAGCCAGCCCAGCTTGTTCGACAGGGCCATCATCAGCACGCCGCGGATGCGGCTCTGGAGGTTCTCCTCGGTGGTATCGGGGTTCAGCCCCTCGAAGCTGGGTTCCAGCATCCCCAGGAGGGCGGCATGGGCCGCCTCGATGGGGATCATCCGGTGCTCCATCCCCAGGTTGCGGCACAGCGCCTCGGCGTCGGAGATCGAGTGCTCGGACGAGAAGCGACTGGGCATCAGCACCCCGTGCACCCGTTCCGGTCCCAGGGCGTCCACGGCGATGGCGGCCACGATCGAGGAGTCGATCCCACCCGACACGGCCACGCCCACGTCGGTGAAACCGTTCTTGGTCACATAGTCCCGGGTGCCGAGCACCAGGGCCTTCCAGATCTGCTCCAGCTCGTCGGGGATGGGAACGGCCGGCGGAACGAGCGGCGCCCCGGTAGCCATGCCTTCCAGCTCCGGCCGCTCCCGGGCCTCACTCGACGTGGCGTCGCCCGGACCCCCGGGATCGAGGTCGATCACGGGTAGGGCGGCCAGGGGCTCGAACTGACCTCGGGGATCGAGCCGGCGCTTGCGGTACAGGGCGGGCACGTCGATGTCGCACACCAGCAGGTGCTCGCTGAACAGCGGGGCCCGGGTGACCACCTGGCCGTGGGCGTCGACGATGATCGATCCACCGTCGAACACCAGCTCGTCCTGGCCCCCGACCTGATTCACGTACACCAGGTGCACCGAGGCGTCAGCGGCCCGGGTGCTGAGCATGGTCTCCCGGGCCTGCTGCTTGCCGGCGTGGAACGGGCTCCCGTTGAGGTTGAGCACGACCTCGGCCCCGCCCCGGCCCAGCTCGGCGATGGGGCCGGTGGGGCTCCAGGCGTCCTCGCAGATCGACAGACCGATCTTGACCCCCTTCAGCTCCACCAGCCGGAGAGGCTCCTGGCCCCGGGAGAAGTAGCGCTGCTCGTCGAACACGGCGTAGTTGGGCAGGAGCCGCTTGTGGTACCGCAATGCCACCCGGCCCCGGTGGCACAGGGCAGCCCCGTTGAACAGGTCACGATCGAGGTCGACGAACCCCACCACCACGGCGCACTCGCCGGCCCGGGCGGCCACGGCATGGAGCACGTCCAGGTTGTCCTCCACGAAACGGGGCTTGAGCACCAGGTCCTCGGGCGGGTAGCCGGTGACCGACAGCTCGGGGAAGACGGCCACGTCAGCCCCGGCGGCCTCGGCCCGTTCCAGGAACCGGATCATGCCCGCCAGGTTGCCGTCGAGGTCGCCGACCGTGGGGTTGAACTGGCAGCAGGCCACCCGAAGTCGTCTCACCCCGCCGAGTGTACGACCCGGGAGCGGAGGGGCCAGAAGGCGGCGTTCCGCCCATCGTCGGCGCCGGCACCGGGGGCCGGAGCGCCCGATGTTCCAGCGCGCCGCAGCCCCGGAGCGAGGGGTACGCCGGGGCTGCGGGTAGCGCTGAGTTGGGGAACCAGCGCTGTCGATCAGGCCCGCCGTTGGAGAGGGGGAACGGCGGAACCCGATCGAGATGTCGGGGTGGGATCAGGCCTGAAAGCTCGACTGCTGGGTCTCACCCCCACCCGAGCCGCTCTGACCGTCTTCGGAGTGCCTGCCGTTGTTGTGGTGGCCGCCGCCCATACCGCCCCAGCCGGGGCCGCCACCCCAGCCGTGGCCGCCCAGATCGTCGGCCGTGCCGTTGATCAGATCATCGATCCTGGCGTCGAGCCCGGCCTTGAGCTCGTCGGCCCTGGCCTGGTCGATACGGCCGGCGGCCAGGGCCTCATCGATGTGCTCGGTGGCCTTGGTTTCGAGGGCGGCAGCGAGATCGTCGGCGCTCACGCCCTGGGCGGCAGCCGCCTCGGCGACGGTCTTGCCGCCCATCACGTCGGTCCGGAGCTGGTCGAGTTCGATGCCGAGCGACTCGGCCAGGCTCTGGAGCTCACCGCGGTGGCCGAGGCCCGGACCGCCGTGGTCGTGCCATCCCCGTCCCATGCCGTCGCCGCTACCCCAGCCGCCGCCGGTCCAGTCGCCCCAGCCCTGATCGATCATCGAGGCCACGGCGTCCTTGGCCTCGGCCAGCTTCGAGTCGGCCTCGCTCTGGGTCAGATCGCCTTCGGCCACTTCGTCGGCCAGGTGGTCGGCCAGGCGCTTGGTCAAGGCGTCGGTCACTACGTCGCGGCTCACGCCCTGGGCGTCGGCGATCTCGCCCAGGCTCTTGCCCTCGGCCAGCTGGCTCCACAGCTCCTCGCTGGTCAGGCCGAGCACCGTGGCCAGCTCGTCGGTGGCGCCCCGCAACCCGTGGTGGCCGCCGCGGCCATGATGATCGCCCTTGCCCTTGCCATCGGCGGGCCAGTCGGCGTTGCCCCCGCTCGGGGCGTCGGTGCCCGGCGTGGACTCGTCGGTGGCCGGGGCCTGAGTAGTGGGTGTCGACTCGCCGCCCTCGGCCGCCGACGTGCCCGATTCGCCCTGCTGGGCGCTGGCCAAGCCGATCGGGCTGAACAGGGCACCGAGGGTCACACCGCCGGCCAGCACCCCGGCCACCACGAGGTAGCGCTTCGTCTTGGCCGTCGTGACACGGCCCGACACCGTCACCGGGTCGTTCTGGCCGGGGAGCTGGTCGTAGTGGTCCATGAAGGTGGCGACTCCGCTGGTCGGGGGCTTGTGCTCCCACCCAACCACACGGCGGGAAAAGCTGGCGTAAAGCAGCGGGACGCGGCTCGGGGAGGCGGCCCGGCCGGCCAGCCTCCCCGAACGCGATCCAAATGGTGATGGGATGAGATCCCGGTGATCAGGCCAGGACGGAACAGCAGGTGTTGGTGATCAGCGCAGCCACGGCGTAGGGATCGGCGTTGGCGTTGGGCCGCCGGTCCTCGATGTAGCCCTTCTGGTCCTTGGCCACCTGCCACGGGATGCGGATCGAGGCACCCCGGTCCGACACGCCGTAGCTGAACTGGTCGTAGCGCTGGGTCTCGTGGGCGCCGGTCAGGCGGTCCTGGATCCCGTGGCCGTACACGGCGATGTGCTCCTCCGGCTTACCCGGGGCACCGAGCGCCTCGCAGGCGGCGATGATGGCGTCGTAGCTCTCCCGCATCTTGTTGGTTGAGAAGTTGGTGTGCATGCCGGCGCCGTTCCAGTCGCCCTTCATGGGCTTGGCGTCGAGCGACATCTCCACGTTGTACTTCTCGCCGATGCGGAACAGCAGGTACCGGGCGATCCACATGTGGTCGCCCACGGTCACGGTGTCCACTGGGCCGATCTGGAACTCCCACTGGCCGGGCATCACCTCGGCGTTGGTACCGGAGATGGCCAGACCGGCCTTGATGCACAGCGTGGTGTGCTCCTCCACCAGGTCACGGCCGGCGATCTTCACGGCGCCGACACCGCAGTAGTAGGGGCCCTGGGGGCCGGGGTAGCCATGCGACGGGAAGCCGTAGGGCCAGCTGCTCACCGGATCGAGCATGGTGTACTCCTGCTCGAGGCCGAACAGGGGCTGCTGGTCGCCGTACTTCTCCATGGCCGCCACGGCCATGGCCCGGGTGTTGGTGGGGTGGGGTGAGAGATCCTTGGTGAGGAGGCACTCGCACATCACGAGGATGTCGTCTCCGCCCCGGATGGGGTCGGGGCACTGGAACACCGGCTGCAGCACCACGTCGGAGTTGTCGCCGCTGGCCTGGTTGGTGCTGGAGCCGTCGAAGCCCCAGATGCCGGGGTTCTCGCCGTCGGCCAGGATCTTGGTCTTCGACCGGATCTCGGCAGTTGGGACCGTACCGTCGATCCACATGTACTCGGCCCTGTATGTCACGCTGTGATCTCCAAATCCTTCGTGAACCCGAACATGCCCCCGCTGAGGAGGGTGGAGCAGCCGCACCCCGCGACGCCGCTGTCGAACCGACGATGCCGAGCGGCGCCGTCCGGCCGGGGGGTGGCTACGGCTTCACTTAACCGCCACCGGCCCGGCGCTGGCAATGGCTGGCGTGTTAACGCAATGTGAATCAACTCTCTCCAGTCTGGGCCCCGACGAGGAAGGCTGTTACTACTCCAATGGTGCAACGTCAGCAGGAATACGTGCTCCGAGCGGTCGAGGAACGCAACGTCAAGCTCGTGCGCCTCTGGTTCACCGATGTCCTGGGCCAGCTGAAATCTGTCGCCATTTCGCCGGTGGAGCTGGAGACGGCCCTCGAGGAGGGCGTTCACTTCGACGGATCGGCGATCGACGGCTTCAGCCGGATCCAGGAGTCCGACGTGCTGGCCAAGCCGGACCCCACCACGTTCGAGCTGCTTCCGTGGGCCGAGGGTGGCAACACCGCCCGCATGTTCTGCGACATCTTCAGCCAGGACGGCGATCCGTTCGAGGGCGACCCCCGCCAGGTGCTGCGACGCAACCTGGAGGCGGCCCACCAGACCGGCTACTCGTTCTTCGTGGCCCCCGAGATGGAGTTCTTCTACTTCGCCGACGGCGAGCCCACCCACACCCCCAAGCTGCTCGACTCCGGCTCCTACTTCGACCTGACCACCAGCGACGTCGCCTCCGACCTGCGCCGGGAGACGATCTCGGTGCTGGAGACGATGGGCATCCCGGTGGAGTACTCGTTCCACGAGGACTCCCCCTCCCAGCACGAGATCGACCTTCGCTACACCGACGCCATGTCGATGGCCGACCAGATCATGACCTTCCGCCTGGTGGTGCGGGAGCTGGCGCTGGAGCGTGGCCGCTTCGCCTCGTTCATGCCCAAACCGCTGGAGGGGATGCAGGGCTCGGGCATGCACCTGCACCTGTCGCTGTTCGAGAAGGACGCCAACGCCTTCCACGACCCCGAGGCCGAGTTCGCCCTGTCGAAGGTGGCCCGCCAGTTCATGGCCGGCCTGCTCGTCCACGCCCGGGAGATCACGGCCGTCACCAACCAGCTGGTGAACTCCTACAAGCGCCTGGTGGTGGGCTTCGAGGCCCCGGTGTGGGTCACCTGGGCCCAGAACAACCGGTCGGCCCTCATCCGGGTACCGGTGACCAAGGCCGACAAGCCTTCGTCGACCCGGGTCGAGTACCGCTCGCCCGACCCGGCATGCAACCCCTACCTGGCCTTCTCCGTGATACTGGCCGCCGGCATGGAAGGGATCCGCCAGGAATACGACCTACCGGCCCAGACCACCCGCAACATCTTCGAGCTGACAGCTGAGGAGATGTCGGATCTGGGCGTCCACCCGCTTCCCCAGAGCCTGGCCGAGGCCCTGGACGTGATGGAGCAGTCCAAACTGGTCCACGACGCCCTCGGCAGCCACATCTTCGAGTGGTTCCTGCGCAACAAGCGCAGCGAGTGGCGGGCCTACAAGTCCCACGTCAGCCAATGGGAACTGGAGCGCTACCTTCCGTCCTGGTAGGACGGCAGGGTAGGGTGCGGCAACCCGGGATCGACGATGGACAGCAACGAGACCTTTCTGGTTTTTCCGGATCCGGCACCGCCGGATCTCGTCCGCTGCCTGGATTTGGGCGGCTACCGGTGGAAGACGGCGGCCGGGGCCGAAGCCGTGCGAAACGGCAACGAGAGCGGGGAAACCTGGACCGGCGCCATCGTGGCCGCCGACACCCAGCCCGAGGCGGCCTGGGCCCTGTGTCGCGAGCTGCGCCGGGGCGACGTGGCCACCGAGCCCCTCCTGGTGCTGATCTCGGGGGCTCAGCTCGACGAGCTGGGTTCGGCCGACGACCTGTTCGACGATTTCATCATCACCCCCTTCCATCCCCGGGAGCTTGAGGCCCGCCTCAAGCACCTGCTGTGGCGGGCCGGGCGGGGGGCGAGGCCCGAGGTGGTCAACTACGGGCCGATCGAGCTGAACCTGGAGACGTACCAGGCCATGATCGACGGCCGCCCACTGGACCTCACCTACATGGAGTACGAGCTACTGCGGTTCCTCACCGCCAATCCGGGCCGCGTGTTCACACGGGAGACGCTGCTCAACCGGGTATGGGGCTACGAATACTACGGCGGGGCCCGCACGGTGGACGTCCACGTCCGTCGCCTGCGGGCCAAGCTGGGCGAGGAGCACGCCAACCTGATCCAGACCGTGCGCTCCGTCGGCTACAAGCTGGGCCAGAGCCGCTGGAAGGAGTAGGTCGGCGCCCGGTCAGCGGCCGAGCGTTCGGGCCAGCTGGCAGGCCAGCTCCACCACCTGGTCGTGGCTGTACTCGCCGGCACTGAGGCGGAACCCGGGTGGGTGCACGGCCCTGGTGGCGGGATGGACCTTGGCGTTGATCGACCCGATGCGGACCGCCACCGACCCGTCGGGCTCGACGGTGAGGGCATGGGTGACCCGGCCCAGACAGTCGATGAGCTCCGTCGTGTGGAGGTGGGGATCGGCAGGGAAGGCGGTCATGACATCACCGTAGCGCCGTAGAAATTGAATGAGAACAGTTCCCATTCTGTCGGTCCGGTGGTAGGATGCCTCTGTTGGCAGGCTCGGCCCGGGCCCGGGGCCTCTGAGGTTCCCCGGGCCCGGGCCAGCAGGCGCTACGGGAAGATGCCCCGACGGTTGTAGGCGTCGGCCAGGCGGTTCAGCGCCACGATGTAGGCGGCGTCTCGCCGGGAGCACTGATGTTGAGCGGCCGTGACCACGACCTCATCGTGAGCTGCCCAGACGATCGACCGCAGCCGCTCGTCGACGTCGGTCAGCGACCACGCCATCGACGTCTTGTTCTGCAGCCACTCGAAGTAGCTCACCACCACGCCACCGGAGTTGGCCAGGATGTCGGGGATCACCTCGATGCCCCGGTCGGCCAGCACCGCTTCGCCGTGGGGGGTGGTGGGGCCGTTGGCCGCCTCGATCACCAGACGCACCTTGAGCGACCGGGCCCGTATGGCGGTGAGCTGGTTCTCCAGCGCGGCGGGCACGAACACATCGGCCTCCTCGCTGAACAGCTCCTCGGTGGTGATCTCGTCGGCCGCCGGGAAGCCGCCGACGCCGCCGGTGTCAGCCACCCACGACCGCAGCTTGTGGATGTCGAGGCCGCCATCAGCCCGCACGGTGCCGGTATGGTCGGCCACGGCCACGATGTGGCAGCCGGCATCGGCCGCCAGTTCGGCGAAGTGGCTGCCCACGTTGCCGAAGCCCTGGACGGTCACCTTGAGGCCTTCGAGGCGGGCGCTGGTCTCGCCGCACCAGTGGCGCAGGGCGTACAGCACCCCCTGGCCGGTGGCCTCCTCCCGCCCCAGCGAGCCGCCGCAGGCCAGTGACTTACCGGTGACAACACCCTTGACGCTCTGGCGGGCGCCGGGTGGGGTGATGTTGGCGTAGGTGTCCATCACCCAGTCCATGGTCTGGCTGTTGGTACCCATGTCGGGGGCCGGGATGTCGTGCTCGGGGCCGATGTTGCCGCCCAGGGCGTGGGTGAACCGGCGGACCACCCGGGCCATCTCCTCTTCGGAGTACTGGCTCGGATCGATGGTGATCCCACCCTTGGCCCCGCCGAACGGGATGCCGGCCAGGGCTGTCTTGAACGTCATCCAGGCCGCCAGGGCCCGGACCTCGTCCAGATCGACCTGGGGGTGGAACCGCAGCCCGCCCTTGAACGGGCCGAGGATGTTGTTGTGCTGGATCCGGTAGCCGGTGAAGACCTTCGTGCTCCGGTCGTCCAGCTTGACCGGGAAGTTCACGATGATCTCGTTCTTCGGGTGGGACAGGATCTCCCGGTACTGCGGCTTCAGATCGATGATGTCGGCGGCCCGCTGGAATTGCTCGACCGCCACCTGGTGGAGGCTCCGTTGCCTCTCTTCGCTCATAGTGTCCTCGTCGTCAACTGACGCGTGATGTGAAGGGATTCGTTCGACGGGAGAACCGGCACCGTTGCCGACTCCCCCCAGGTGGGATGGGGTGTCCCGAAGGGACACCTAGCCCGGCTCAGGTTTGGCGCGCGGTTCGATCACCTCCAGCCCGCCGCAGTAGGGACGGAGCACAGCGGGAACGGCGACGCTGCCGTCGGCCCGCTGGTGGTTCTCCATGATGTAGAGCAGCGTGCGACCTACGGCGCACGCCGTGCCGTTCAGGGTGTGGGCGAGAACCGTGCCCTTCTCGGCCTTCACCCGCGTACCCATCCGCCGGGCCGAATAATCGGTGTAGTTGGAGCAGGACGTGATCTCCCGGTATCGCTGCTCCGACGGCAGCCACACCTCGAGGTCGTGCTTCTTGGCCGCCGAGGCCCCCAGGTCTCCCGCCGCCGTGGTGATCACCCGGTAGGGGAGCTCCAGCTCGCCCACGATCTCCTCCTGGAGCTGGCGCAGCAGCTCCAGCTCCTCCCACGACCGGTCGGGGTGGGAGTAGATGAACATCTCCACCTTGTCGAACTGGTGGACCCGGAACAGGCCGCTGGTGTCCTTGCCGTAGGTGCCGGCCTCCCGGCGGAAGCAGCTGGAGTAGCCGACGTAACGCAGGGGCAGATCGGCCTCGGCCAACCGCTCCTCCCGGTGCAGGCCGGCCAGGCCCACCTCGGCCGTGCCGATGAGATAGAGGCCGTCGGCGCCCACCTCGTAGACCTGGCTGCGGTCGGTGGGGAAGAAGCCGGCCAGCTCCATCATCTCCTCCCGCACCAGCACGGGGGTGATGACGGGCACGAACCCGCAGGCCGACAGCTTGGCCAGCACCCACTGGATCAGGGCGAACTGGACACGGACGCCGTCGCCTAGCACGTAGGCGAAGCGGCTGCCCGACATGCGCACGGCCCGTTCGGTGTCGACGATGCCGAGCAACTCGCCAACGGCACCGTGGTCGTAGGCCGGTGGGGGCGGGGTGTCGCCCTTGACCACCTCCACCACGTAGTCGTCCTCGCCACCGAGCGGCACCGAGTGGTGGGCCGGGTTGGGGACCCGCAGGGCCCGCTCGTTGACCTGGGCGTCCAGCTCCGCCAGCTCGGCCTCGACCGCGGTGAGGCGGGCCTTGAGGGCGCCGGCGGCCTCGATGCGGGCGGGGCGCTCGGCCGGATCGGATTTACCGATCTCCTTGGAGGCGGCGTTGGATTCGGCCCGGAGCGACTCCACCGTGGCCAGGCACTCCCGGCGGCGGCCGTCGAGGTCGAGCAGCTCGGCGATCGCGGCGGCGGGCGCCCCTTTGGCCTCGGCTCCCCGCCGGTAGGCCTCGTCATCACGCAGCAGGCGCAGATCTATCACGCACCCGTACGGTACCCCGCCCCGCAGCGGGTTCGGATGGCAATTCAACTCCCGAGCGGTTCGCCGGGGCCGAGCCGCCCCCTATCGGAGGCCTGCCCCTCGGGGGGTCTCCCCGATCCGGGATGAGGGCCGGCGGCGCACGATGAGGACATCAGCAGCGGCCCCCCGATCAAAGTGGTCGCCCGCCTCACCACCGGGCCCGTCAGGACCGACCGTACAAGGAGCACCCGACCATGTCCCTCTCCCGCACCACCCTCTCCCGCACCGCCCTGGCCCGCATCGCCCTCGGCCTGGCCCCCCTGGCCGTCATCGGCCTGGCCGCCGGCCCGGCGAGCGCCCAGAAGCCCCGCAGCGGCTCGACCCCCGCCAGCTGTGACGTGGAGGACGAGAACGGCAACGTCAGCCAGGTGCCCGAGGGCAGCCGGGTGGGGCTCTTCTACTGCGGCTCCGACGGCGAGTGGCATTTCGGCACCGTGATCCTCGATCATCCCGCCACTCTCGAGACGGGCACCACGACCCCGACCACGACCGGTGGCCCGAAGGGTGCGGTCACTGGCGTGAAGGGCGCCACCAAGGGCCGTCTGATCAGCTTCGCCTAGTTCGTGGAGGTGCCCAGTACCCGGGCCGCCAGGTGAATCCCGGGTGTCACTGACCGCAACCCGCCGAGGCGGGTGGGAACGTCGGCTGGAAGCGTTCGGAGGGAGCGCTTCCAGCTGGCTCAGTTGTGGCGGCCAGTGTTCAGTAGTTCGTGTCGAGCAGCTCGGAGTCGGGGTGGCGGCGGTCGCCGTCGAGCTTGAGCAGAGCGCCCAGCGCGGCGGCCCCGACGGTGGTGCTCATCAGGAAGCCGACGGGGATGACCACGACGACGATGACGGCGAAGATGACGGCTGCAACCATGCTCAACCTCGGTAGGCCCAGGCTTCGATCTCGACCCGGGCCCCGAGGGGCAGCGCCGACACCGCCACCGCCGAGCGGGCGGGCCGGTGGTCGCCGAAGCATTCCACGTAGATCCGGTTCATGTCACCGTAGTCGCCCATGTCGGTGAGGAACACCGTGGTCTTGGCCACGGCGTCGAGCGACGAGCCCTTCGACTGGAGCAGGCCGGCCAGATTGGCCATGGCCCGACGCAGCTCGGGCTCCAGGCCGCCGGCCACCAGGGCCCCGTCGGCCAGCCCGATCTGCCCCGAGCACACCAACCAGGGCCCGGCTTCCACGATCGGCGTATAGGGACCAACGGGAGTGACCATCGTCCGGATGCTACCGCCGCGCCGCAGGCGCCCGGCGGGGTTGGGGCCCCCGACGGAGATGGGGAGGCGCCGCAGGCGCCGGGGGCGCAGCCCCCCGGATGACAGCCCCCCGAGTTAGGGCACCTGGGGGAGGACCTCGGCGGCGAACTGGCGGGCGGCGTCCATATGGCCTCCCATCCGGAGGGCCATGGGGTTCACCAGCAGGCGCGTGACGCCGGCATCGAGGTAGGCCTGGGCCCCCTCCAGCCCCTCCCGGCTGTGGTTCCAGTAGCCCGTGATCTCCAGCTCGGCGATGTCGCGCCCCTGGCGGTCGCACTCGATGCGCAGGGCGTCCATGAGCTGGGCGAAGTGC
>CADEDH010000022.1:31238-43129 GCA_902826025.1 uncultured Actinomycetes bacterium | reverse complement strand
GCGCCCCTGGCGGTCGCACTCGATGCGCAGGGCGTCCATGAGCTGGGCGAAGTGCTCGAGGTCCCGGTGGATCACGTACCAGCCGTCGCCCCGGGCCACCAGCCGCCGGATGGCGGGGGCGCTGGTGCCGCCCACGATGATCGGCACCCGGGGCTGCTGGGCCGGCCGGGGCAGCATCTGCCAGTCGTGCCAGTCGAGGAACTGACCCTTGAAGTTGACGGTCTCCCCCGTCCAGGCTGCGGTCATGGCGTCGATGTACTCGTCGGCCCGGGGGCCGCGGTCGTCGAAGGGAACGCCGAGAGCCTTGAACTCCTCCTCCAGCCAACCGACGCCGAGGCCGAGCATCAGCCGGCCCCCCGACAGGTGGTCGATCGAGCTGGCCTGCTTGGCCAGGTACAGAGGGTTGACCTGGGACAGGATGTTGACCCCGGTGCCGAAGCGGATGGTGGAGGTGGCGGCCGCGGCCCAGGTGATGGCCACCAGCGGGTCGACGAAAGCGGCCGAGCTGGACACCGCCAGCTTGCCCGAGGGGTTGTAGGGATAGCGGCTCTCGTAGCTGTGGGGCACGATCACGTGCTCGAAGGTCCACATCGACTCGTAGCCGAGGGCCTCCAACTCGGCCGCCATGGCCCCCAGCGCCCCCGGCTCGATGAACGGGCCGCTGTTGAACGGCACCACCCCCACCTTCAGCTTGCCCATCCTCGTCGTCCCCCTTGTGACTGCGCTTCTCTGGTTCTGCCTACTGCTGTTGCTGTTGCTGTTGGAGCCGGCGCTGTTCCCGCTCGGCCTGGGCCGGACCCCGCTTGACCTTGAACATCCGGTTCGTCACCCGCCAGCCATCGGGGGTCTTCACCACATCGTCGAAGTAGGAGCCGGTGGCAGGTGGGCGGCCGGGCAGCATGGCCACGATCCGGAAGCGCAGGTGCACGCCGGCCACGTCCTCCTCCACGTAGATGTTCGTCATCAGGTGGGTGAGAGGGTGCTCGGCCTCGTCGGCCATGAACCGGCGGATGTGGGCCAGCCCCTCCAGGCGTGGCCCGCCCAGGTCGGTCAGGTCGAACACGGCGTCGTCGGTGAAGATCCGCCCCAGGCCCGCCCAGTTGCGATCGTCGATGGCGTCGCCGTAACGGCCGGGCAGCTCGTGCAGTTCGAGACGGTCAGCGGCATCCATGCGAGCCGACACTAGTTCGGTCGCGTTTTTCGTGCCTAGGGCGGTGCGCCACACACCCGCCTAGGGGGTGCCGGTGGGCCAGTGGGGGCGGTGACCGCCCGCCCGCCAGGTGGCAGCGGCCACGGCGGCGAACACGGCGTCGGAACCGTTGACCGGGGTCGAGTCGTCGGGCTCGATCTCCACCTCGATTCGGGGCGTGTCGACGGCCCGCACCACGCCGAAGCTGCGGATGGTGAGGTCGGCCGGCTCCCCGTCGGGGCCGACGGTGAGGGCTTCGCTGGTCACCCAGCTCCAGGCCATGTGGGCGGCCCCGATGGCGTAGGAGCGCAACACCACCTCGTCGAGGGGTGCCCCGCACCGCACGCGCACCCGGATCGTCCCGTCACTGACCACGGCCTCGGCCCTGGCCCCGCTGGGGGCGGCGATGGTCAGCGGGACGCCGGGACCAGCGCCCGGCTCCACCGCCGATGCCAGTACCAGGGCTTCGGCCCATCCGGCAGCCCGCAGGTCGACCGACGTGGCCGGGCCGGGCACGTCGACCTCCTCCACCGTGAGGCCGGGGGCCACAGCGGCCACAGCGGCGGCGATGCCCGGGGTGCGCACCACCCGGAGGGTCCCGGTGCCGTCGGCCCGGATGCCAGCGGCCACCGGCGGGCGCTTGGGGCCCAGCCGGGTGGTGTCCTCCCGGCTGGCCAGGGCCAGCACGGGTCGACCGTACCGGTCGGCCAGCTCCCGGGCCGCCGCCGGTACCGGGGAATGGAGCTTGGCTCCGAACGCCCCGCCGTTGGCCACCGGCGACGCCGGTTCGTCCCCCGGCCGGCACCAGGAGGCGTCGGGCTCGAGGTAGGCCGGCTCCACCCAGGTGGTGCACAGGGTGGCGACCCAGTGGCCGTCGGGTATAGCCAACGGCCAGGAGTGGGCCACGGTGGTTCGTCGGCCCTGGACCTTGTGCAGGGCGGCCCGGGCCTCGGCCAGGGTTTCGCCCACCACCCAACCGCCGATGCCGTCGCCCAGGGCCACCAGGGCATCGGGCGGGGCGGTGTCGGCGGCGAACCCGCCGCGGCCCAGCGCCACCTCAGGCCCCACCCGCTGGGGCCCGCCGCCCTCCAGCTCGGCCCGGCGGGCGGCCGCCTCCAGATCCCGGGGCGGGGCCGGCGCCGCGCCGGGCACGCCCCCCGGGGCGACGGCGGTGAACGAGTCCCAGGCGTCGAGGATCGTCTGCCAGCCGGTGCAGCGGCACAGGTGGGCCAGCAGCGCCTGGTGCACAGCGCTCCGGTCGGCGTCGGGCCGAGCCCCGGCCAGGGCGTCGAGGCGCACGACGATGCCCGGGGTGCAGAAGCCGCACTGGCTTGCCCCGGAAGCGCAGAAGGCGCTGGCCCAGGCCTGGCGGCGGCCGGGCTCCAGGCCGTCGAGCGTGGTCACCCGGCGCCCCGCCACGCGTCGGGCCGGCGTCACGCACGCCACCCGGGGCTGGCCGTCGACCAGCACCGTGCAGCAGCCGCATTGGCCCTGAGGGCTGCAGCCGTCCTTCACCGAACGGCACCCCAGCTCGCCCCGCAGCACGTCGAGCAGGCTCAGAGCGCCCGCCGTCACCTCCACCGGTGCCCCGTCGAGCTCGAAGCCGATCGTCCCGCCGGTCTGGTCCATCCCGCGAGGATAAAGAGAGCACAGAGGAGTGAGGCCGAATCGCCCTTCGACCTCACTCCGACCCCAGGCGGCTGAGGGTTCCGCCTGGGACACCTTGCTGTGTCACGTTGCCGTGTCACGTTGCCGTGTCACGTTGCCGTGTCACGTTGCTGTGCTCTGTTGCACGTTACTGACGAGAGACAGTGCAGATTTGTCGCGTCATTTTCGGAAAAGTGGTCTGGCCTGCCGAAACATCGCGACTCCTCTAGAGTTTGAGGCGTCCATGCCTTCTGATGCGGCCCGCCGCCCTCCTTCCGTCGATCCAGCGCCAACGGCGTGGGTCGGCGCGTCCGGTGACCGTCGCTGAACCCGCCGCCCCGGTCCCGGCGGCGGCCGACCCGGCGGTCCTGCACCGGCTGGTGGTGGAGCACGGCGACGCCGTGTACCGGTTGGCCCTGTCGGTGGTCCGCGACCGGGCCCTGGCCGAGGACATCGCCCAGGAGACGATGATGAAGGCCTGGCTGGCGCTGCCCACCCTGCGGGACCAGGGGTCGCTGCGGAGCTGGGTGCTGCGCATCGCCAACAACACCGCCATCTCCACCCTCCGGGCCCGACGGGCCATCGCCGTCGACCCCCACGAGCTGCCCGAGGCCGAGGCCCCGGTGGAGCGTTCGGTGGAGTCCCGGGTGCAGAGCGACGCCGTGGTGAGCGAGTTCGTCGCCGCCCTCGACACGCTCGACGAGCTGTCACGCACCATCGTGGTGCTCCGGGAGGTGGAGGGTCTCTCCTACGACGAGATCGCCGCCGTGCTCAACGTCCCCCTGCCCACCGTGAAGACCCGTCTGCTGCGGGCCCGCCGCCGGCTGAGCTCGACCCTGAAGGAGTGGGCATGAAGCTGCGCCACCCCTCCAAGGCCGTGCTGCGGGACTGGTTGACGGGCGAGATCGAGCCCGACACGACCGACACCGTGGAGCGTCATCTCGACACCTGCGCCCGCTGCGCCGCCACCCTCGAAGCCATCGAGCCGGCACCTGAGACTCCAGTGGCGCCCGAAGCGCTCGGTAGCGCTCTGGCCATCGTGCTCGCTCCACCGAGCGATCTGGCCCAGCGTCTGGAGGCGGGGGTGACGGCTAGACTCTCGTCCCGCCAGATGATGGAAGTGGTGGCCGACCTGTTCGGAGCGGGGATGGAGACCACCCGTCTCCTGATGATCGAGGGCGACGACGATGACGACAGCTGATTGGATCACGGTGGTCGTGGCCATCGTCGGCGGTGTGCTGGCCGGGATGATCGGGTCGCGCATCGTGCACCGCGTCGTCGGTGCCCCCAGTCGCCCCAGCGCCCTGCGCCAGGCAGCCGGGCCGCTGGCCAGCCTGGCCCTCTCGGCCGGGGTGGTGGTGGGCCTGATCATCGCCCTGGGCGTGGTGTCGCCCTCGGCGTTGGATCAGCTGCCGCGCGACGTCATCGCCTTCATCCCTCGGGTGATGTCGGCTGCCATCCTCGTCATCCTGGCCAACGTGCTGTCGTCGTTCGCCCAGGCCGGGCTGGGCCCGGCGGTGGCCCGCCTCCCCGCCGCCACCCAGCGCCAGGTGCTGTCGGGTATCCGGCTCACGATCCTCACCCTCGCCGTGCTGCTGGCCGTGCGCCAGCTCGGCATCGACACCACGGTGGTCAACCTCGGGGTGGCCGCCGTGTTCTTCGGCATCGCTGGCGCCCTCATGCTGCTGGTGGCCCTGGGCGGGCGTCACGTGGCCACCGAGGTGGCATCCACCCGGGTGCTGCGCCGCCTGTTCCGGGAGGGAGACCTGGTGCGCACCGAGGCCCACGAGGGCCGGGTGGTGGCCGTGCACCCCACGGCGGTGGAGCTGGCCACGGCCGACGGCCGGGTCATCCTCGTGCCGTCGTCGCAGTTCGTGACGGGCACGATCACGATCGACCGGTCGCAGCGGACCCCCGCTGCGCCGCCGGCCGGCGGCCCTCAGGCCGACTGACCCCCGCCGGCGCCCTGGCCGCTGTCGTCCACCGCCTGGGCCGCATCGAAGTCGTCCAGGGCGCGGGCGGCCGCATCCAGCAGCCGGGCCGTGCAGCCTGCCATCTCCACCGGCGGGGCGATGTCGGTGGCGATCCGCTCGGCGATGCTCCGGAAGGCGGTGGCCGCCCGACCCTCGCCCAGCGCCACCGGCCGGCCCTCGTCGCCCCCACTCGACACCTCGGGCTCGAGCGGGATCGAGCCGATCAGGGGCACACCGGCCTCCGCTGCCAGGCGCTCGCCCCCGCCCCGGCCGAACAGGGCATACTCCGTGCCGTCTTCGGCGGTGAAGGCCGACATGTTCTCGATCACGCCGGCCACCCGGATGTGGGACTTGCGGGCCATGGTGACGGCCCGGGTGGCCACCTTCTGGGCCCCGGTGGCGGGCGTGGTGACCACGATCAGCTCGGCCCGGGGCAGCATCCGAGCCAGCCCCATGGCCACATCGCCCGTGCCCGGAGGCATGTCGATCACCACGTAGTCGAGATCCTCGGGCCAGGCCACATCCTCCAGGAAGTGCTGCACGGCCCGGTTCAGCATCAAGCCCCGCCACAGCAGGGCCGACTCCTCGTCTTCCACCAGGAACCCCATCGACACCACATCGAGGCGCCCCTCTCCCACCACCAGAGAGTGGGGCACGATCACGGGCCGGGTGCCCTCACCCGTGCTGCGGGCCTCCAGCCGTCCGTCGAGCCCCAGCATGCGGGGCACCGAGAACCCCCAGATGTCGGCGTCGATCACGCCCACCCGGAAGCCGCGCTGAGCCAGGGCGGCGGCCACGTTGACCGTCACCGACGACTTGCCAACTCCCCCCTTGCCCGAGGCCACGGCCAGTACCCGGGCCCGACCCGGAATGGCGGTGTCGGGTGCCCGCTCGGCCGCCGCCCGGCGGGCCACGGCCATCGTGGCCGCCTTCTCCTCGGACGTCAGCTCGGTCCAGTCGATCTCCACCGCCGTCACACCGGGCAGGGAAGCGATCCGGGTCTTGGTGTCCCGCTGGATCTGGGCCCGGAGAGGGCAGCCGGCGGTGGTGAGGCCGATGCGGACCCGCACCTCACCGTCGGGCGAGACCGTCGCCCCCTTGGCCATCCCGAGGTCGACGATGTTCGCCCCCAGCTCGGGGTCGATCACGCCCCGGAGCACAGCCAGGACGTCGGCCTCGTTAGGCACGCCCGGTGGGGAATTGTCAGTCATACCTTCCAGGTTAGGGTGAGCAGACCGATGTCGATAGACTGGGCCGGTACTAGGAGGTCACGAGTGATCACAGTCACAGATTCAGCAGCATTCAAGGTCAAGGAACTCCTCGACCAGGAGAATGACGAGTCGCTGGCCCTCCGGGTGGCCGTCCGGCCCGGCGGGTGCTCCGGCTTCAGCTACGAGATGTTCTTCGACAGCGAGCTCACGTCGGACGATCAGACCATTGATTACGGCGGCGTCCGAGTGGTGGTCGATCCCACCAGCGCCCAACTTCTCAAGGGCGCCACGCTCGACTACAAGGACGGCCTGCAGCAGGCCGGGTTCTCGATCGACAACCCCAACGCCCAGCGCACCTGCGGCTGCGGCCAGTCGTTCTCCTGACGCTTCGAAGCTGAAGCCCTGAGGGGTCGAACCCCTCAGGGCACTGCAAACCCGTCAGGGCACTGAACTGCGGGCCCTCAGGGCGCCAGAACGGCCTTGGCGTTCTCGATGTACTGGCCGTGGCCAGGGGCGATGGCCTTGATCCGGAACGACTTGACCTTCTCCGGGAGGTGCGAGGGCACGCTCTCGTGACAGTGGTCGCCCGTGATCAGCGTGCGTTCCTGCTCCAGCACGAACGAGTAGCGTCCATCGGCGCCGTCGTTGATGGCCACCGCCGTGATGCGGAACTCGGTGGCGTCGATCTTGTAGCCGTCTCCCAGCACGTCGTCGGCACCGTCGAACCCCGGAGGGGCCAGCAGCTCGGCTCCCGTGCGCTCCTTCAGCGAGCGGGCGCCGGCCGAGTAGCTCTCGTGGGTGTCGGTGAGGACGATCCAGCGGATCCGGTCTCCCCCGCAGCCGCACAGCACGTCGAGGTGGCCGTCGTCGAGCGGGCCGGGATCGATGATCACGATCTCGTCGATGCCGACCAGGTACGTGTTCAGACCCGGCTCGCCGTTATCGCCTTGGCAGGTGATCCGGCGGACCAGGGGGCTGAGCGCCCGAGCGACGCCCGGGATGATGGGCGGCAGTTGCGGTTCTTCGATCATGGTGATGAAGATCTCCTGATCAGGCGATAACTCAGCGCAGCCCGGGAGCCGGCCTGCGACCCCCGGGTGCCGTTGTCGTGTCTTCGTTGACAATGTCCACGTCGACCGCGCCAGACCCGGGGCGGGCGCCAGAGGCGGGCCACCACGAGCCGGACGGGACGAACAGGGCGATCCGGGCCGTGAACCACGACCCGAGAACCGCCCGAATCGGCGGGACAACCAGGAGGGCGGCCGCGATGCCGCTCAAGAAACCGGGGATGATCAGGAGGGCACCGGCCAGTGCCCGGTACGCCCGCCCGGGCACGGCCCGACGGCGGAGGCCCTCGCGTAGGGCGCCCGACAGGCTCTTGCCGATCAGCAGCACGCCGACGGCGGCCTTGACCGCCGAAAGGATCGCGACCGTGGCCAGACCCCACACCGAGACCACCCAGCCGAGAAGCAGTAGCTCCACGACGGCCCAGGTGACGATGACAAGCGCAGCCCGTGACCTCATCTCGCCTAGGAGTCTACCGGCCAGCCGGCCCTGGCCCGACGCCGTTGGTCGCCCCAGGGGTGCAGGATCGACAGGGAGGGCAAATCGACCCAGGTCCCCCACCTTCGTGGCTGGCCATGACAGTAGGGTTCAACGCGTGGATCGACCCCCTTCGGTAGACCAGCTCGCCCGCCGTCTGGCTCCGTCGTCGCCCCTGCCCCATCCGGTGCTGGTGGAGGTGGCCCGGGAGGCGATCGCGTCCGACCGGGTGGCCGAGGCGGAGGAACTGGCTCGGCGCCGGGAGCGGGTGCTGCTCACCCCCGTGGTCAACGCCACCGGCGTGCTCCTCCACACCAACCTGGGCCGGGCCCCCCTGGCCCACGCCGTGGAGGCCAGCTACACCAACCTGGAGCTCGACCTGGAGACCGGGGCTCGGGGCAGTCGCCAGGCCGTGGTCGGCCGGTTGCTGGCCACCGCCTGCGGGGCCGAGGCGGCGATGGTGGTGAACAACTGCGCCTCGGCCGTGCTGCTGACCCTGGCCGCTCTGGGAACGGGCCGGGCCGTGGCCGTGAGCCGGGGCGAGCTGGTGGAGATCGGGGGCGCGTTCCGGGTGCCCGACGTC
Source organism: uncultured Actinomycetes bacterium (assembly GCA_902826025.1). Taxonomy (GTDB): domain Bacteria; phylum Actinomycetota; class Acidimicrobiia; order Acidimicrobiales; family SZUA-35; genus CADEDH01. The sequence goes on along the minus strand of CADEDH010000022.1, from coordinate 34,984 downwards.
ATGGCCCAATCGGGGGTCCAGCTGGTGGAGGTGGGCACCACCAACCGGACCCGGCTGGCCGACTACCGCCGGGCGATCGACGAGGCCGGGGTGGTGGCCACGCTCAAGGTCCACCAGAGCAACTACCGGATCGTCGGCTTCACCGAAGACACAGCAGTGGCCGAGCTGGCCACGCTGGGTGTTCCGGTGCTGGCCGACATCGGCTCCGGGCTGCTCGACGCCGCCTGCCCCTGGCTCGACGGCCCACCGCCCCCCTGGCTGGCGGGCGAGCCGGCGGCCCGCCAGACCCTGGCCGCCGGAGCCGATCTCGTGCTGTTCTCCGGAGACAAGCTGTTCGGCGGGCCGCAGGCCGGCATCATCGCCGGCCGGGCCGAGCTCGTGGCCGCCTGCGGACGCCATCCGCTGGCCCGGGCCCTCCGGCCGGGTGGCCTCGTGCTGTCGGCCCTCCAGGCCATCACCCTGGCCTATCTGCGCCGTGACGGGCAGGCCGTCCCGTTCTGGCGGATGGCGTCGCTTCCCGCCACCGGACTGCGGGAGCGGGCGGCGGCCATGATCGACCAGGCTGGGCTGTCTGACGCCCGAGCCGTCGACACCGAGTCGGTGCCCGGGGGCGGCACCCTGCCCGGCGTCACCATCCCCAGCGCCGGCATTCGCCTCCCCGGCGACCTGACCGACGCCCTGCGCCGGCGTCACCGGCCGGTGATAGCCCGGGTCGACAACGGGGCCACGATCTGCGACCTGCGCACCGTCAGCCCCGACGACGACCGCGAGCTGGCCGACGCCCTGGCCGGTGCTCTGGCGGATACCGCGGGCCGGGACCACAGCCGGGTGGCGCCGTGACCGTCATCGCCACCGCCGGCCATGTCGACCATGGCAAGTCGACCCTCGTGCTGGCACTCACCGGCACCGACCCCGACCGGTGGGACGAGGAGAAGACGCGAGGGCTCACGATCGACCTCGGCTTCGCCAACCTCACCCTGCCTTCGGGTCGGGAGCTGTCGTTCATCGACGTGCCCGGCCACATCCGGTTCCTGCGCAACATGCTGGCCGGGGTGGGGGCGGTGGACGCCTGTCTGTTCGTGGTGGCCGCCACCGAGGGGTGGAAGCCCCAGAGCGAGGAGCACCTGCGGATCCTGTCGCTGCTCGGCATCGAGCGGGGCGTGGTGGCGCTGACCAAGGTCGACCTGGTCGACGAAGACCTGTTCGCCCTGGCCGAGATGGACGTGGAAGAACATGTGGCCGGCACCTTCCTCGAAGGGGCCCCCGTGATCGGCGTGTCGGCCATCGGGGGCACCGGTCTCCCCGAGCTGCTGGCGGCGCTCGACCGCCTCGTCGGCGAGATCCCGGCCCGCGACGCCTCTGCCCCGCCCCGTCTGTGGGTGGACCGGTCGTTCGCTCCGGCCGGGGCCGGCACCGTGATCACCGGCACCCTGGTGGGCGGCACCCTGTCGGTGGGTGACGAGGTGCGGGTGGTGCCCGGCGACCGCCCGGCCCGGGTCCGCAGCCTGCAGTCACACCACCGCCAGGCCCAGAGCATCGGCCCTGGCAATCGGGCCGCCGTGAACCTCACCGGGGTGTCGCACAATGACCTGACCCGAGGCCACGCCGTGGTGACGGCCGGGGCCTGGCACCAGACCAAGCTGGTGGACGCCGAGCTGACCGTGCTGGAAACGCTCGACCATCCCGTGAGCCGCCGAGGCGCCTACGCCGCCTACATCGGGTCGGGCGAGATCCCGGCCAAGGTCCGGATCCTGGGCGCCACCGAGTTGAACCCGGGCGATACCGGCGCCGTGCGCCTCTACCTGTCCCGGCCACTGGCCCTGTTACCGGGCGACCGGTTCATCCTGCGGGAAAGCGGGCGGGACCAGACGGTGGGGGGTGGCCAGATCCTCGATGTGGAGCCGGTCGTGCCGGCGTCCCGGGCCCGCCCCGACCGCTCGATCGACCGGGTGGTGGCCGAGCGGGGCTGGGTGACGGTGGACCAGCTGCACAAGCTCACCGGCGAACGGCGGCCGGCCACCGTCGGCCACTGGGTAGTCGACCCCGAGGCGCTGGCCGCCACCGTGGCCACCACCAGGGCCCGGATCGAGGAGGCCGGCCCCCTGGGCCTCGACGTGGCCCTGCTCGATGATCGCCAACGGGCCGCCTTGGCCCTGGTGGAGGGAGCGACCGTGCAAGCCGGGCGGGCCACGGTGGGCCCGGTGGTGGATCCGCTGGCCGGCCATCCCTGGGTGGCGGCTCTGGAGGCCGCCCCGTTCAACCCGCCCGGCCCCGACGGTGTCGATCGGGGCGAGGTCCGGGAGCTGGTGCGCCGGGGCCTGGTGGTGGAGGAGGACGGCATCCACTTCGCCGCCGCCGCCATCGCCGAAGCGGCCACCCGGCTGGCCACGCTGCTCGCCACCCGACCCGAGGGGTTCACGGTGGCCGAGGCCCGCGACGAGCTGGGTGCCACCCGCAAGTTCGTGCTCCCCCTGCTGGCTCACCTCGACCGCACGGGGATCACCCGCCGGCGCGGCGACTTCCGCATCGCCGGCCCCCGAATGCCTCAAGCGTGAAGGATCACGCCTGAGGGCTGTGTAGCCCGAACAGCGTCACCAGCCGCCGACGAGGCGGCGTTCGCCTTCGGTCAGGCCACCCCAGATCCCGTGCTGCTCACGGATCTGAAGGGCGTAGGTGCGGCAGTCGGCCAGGACGGGGCAACTGGAACAGATCTCCTTGGCCCGTCGCTCCCGCAGGCGCTTCTCCGAGCGGCGTTCCATCTGCGAGGGCGGGAAGAAGATGTCGTGGTTCGGGCCCCGGCAGGCGGCTCGCTGTTGCCAGAGCACATCCACGTGTTGGACACTCATGCGCGGCTCCCCCTAGAGTCGACGCGACCTTAGGTCCGAGCCGCGCCGGATACAAGAGGTTGTTCATCCACGTTGCCGATAATCCTTGGCCCCACCTTCTTCCGGCTCGATCTCGAGCACGAGACGGTCGAGGCCGGTGACGCGGATGGGGTCGCCCGCCTTCACCGGAGTGGCCCGGTTGGTTATGGCCCGCCAGGCCACGTCGCGAACCTTCACCGTGCCTTCGGGTGAGACGTCGGTGATGGCTTCGCCCATCTCCCCGATCATCCACTTGCGCCCGATGGTGGGGGTGGAGAACCGGGTGCGCACCATCGAGGGCATCCCACCCCAGGCGTAGAGGGCGGCCCCGATCAGGCCGGCACCCACGGTGATCCAGCTCATGCGCACCCCGCCGGAGTAGAGGGTGAGTGTGCCGGCGGTGAACAGCACGAATCCGGCGATCGTGTAATAGCGGGGCACATTGGTCTGGATGTCGACGGCGAAGGCCAGGAAGGCCACGAGCAACAGGGCGATGGCCCACCACCGCACGGGCAGGTTGGCCAGGCCGAAGCAGCCGAGGGCCAGGAACACCGCACCCAGCACGCCGGCGATACCGACCCCCGCCGTGAACAGCTCGAACACCAGCAGGCTGATGCCCAACACGAGGAACAGGTACGCCACCTCGGGGCTGCTGACGGTGTGGAACAGCTGGCCGGTGATGGGCAGGCCGGTGATCTCGTTGCGAGTGAGGGGGAGCGTGCGCTGGGTGCCGTCGCCCTTGGTACAGGTGGCCACCTCGTACCCCGGGATCAGGCTCACGAACGAGCTGATGGTGGCCACGTCGCTGGCCGGGCCGGCCGAGATGCCGAGCTGGATGGCCTCGTCGGTGCCCACCGTGGCGGTCTGCAACCGCTCGGTGGC
>CADEDH010000022.1:17797-31138 GCA_902826025.1 uncultured Actinomycetes bacterium | reverse complement strand
CCCACACCAACGCCACCCGCAGCAGGAGCCGGGCCGGGCGGCGGGCTAGCCTCCGAGGCAGTGTCGGCATCGTCTTCGGTTGGGTGGTTCGCATCATCGAGGGTCCTGATCGTCGCCGGCAAGGGTGGCGTGGGCAAGTCCACGGTAGGGGCATCGGTGGGTGTCGCGGCAGCTCGTAGCGGGCTGGACGTGCTCCTGGTCGAGTTGGAAGGAGACTCTCACCTCGGCCGCCCCTTCGGGAACGGGCCGCTCGGCTACGCCGCCACCGAGCTGGAGCGGTTCGCCGGAGGGGGACGGCTGCGGGCCCGCCATCTCACGGCCCGGGAGGCGATGCGGGAGTACCTCGACGCCGGGGGCATCAACCGGATCATGGAGCGTCTGCCCCGTACCGGCCTGGTCGATCTGGTGACCTCGGCCGCCCCCGGCCTGGCTGATCTGGTGCTCCTGGGCAAGATCCGCCAGCTGGAGCAGCGGGGCGAGGCCGACCTGATCGTGGTGGACGCCCCGGCGTCGGGCCACGCCGTGGGTTTCCTGATGGCGCCCCGGGGCCTGGCCCGAACTGCCGCCTCGGGGCCGGTGCGCCATCAGGCCGACCTGGCCCTCGAACTGCTGGCCGACGAGACCCGGTGCCAGGTGGCGCTGGTGACCCTGCCCGAGGAGGGCCCCGTCAGCGAGGTGATCGAAACCGGATTCACCCTGGAAGACGAGGTGGGCGTGCGACTCGGCCCCCTGGTGGTCAACGGCTGCTGGGCCCCGGTGGATGGGCTGGCCGAGGCGGTGGAGCGGTCTCCGGCCCGGCCCCGGGGGGCGGGGGCCGCCTCTCTGGCCGCCGCCCGGTTCCGGCTGGAGCGGCTGGCGTCCCAGGCTGAGCAGACCGCCCGCCTGGCCCAGGAGCTGCCCCTGCCCCAGGTGCGACTGCCGTTCCTGTTCACCCCGGGGGTAGACCGGGCCGGGCTCGACCGGTTGGCCGCGGCGCTGGCCGTGGTCCCCGCCGTCCCGGCGGCAGAGGCCGTGGTCTGATGGACGAGGCGCTCCTGTACCTGGGTTCGGGTGGGGTGGGAAAGACCACCGTGGCCGCCGCCTCGGCCGTGGCCGCCGCCCGGGACGGGGCCCGGGTGGTGGTGCTCACCATCGACCCGGCCCGCCGCCTGGCCGAGACCCTCGACCTCGACGGCCCCGGCGACGAGGCCCGTCTGGTGACCGGCCCCTGGCCCGGAGAGTTGTGGGCCGCCCAGCTTCAACCCACCGCCACCCTGGCCGAGGTGCTGCACCGCCACGGCCGTCCGGGTCAGGCCGAGCGGATCCTGGCCAACCCCACGTTCCAGGCCATCACCCACGCCACCCCCGGGATCAGCGAGTACATGGCGGTGGAGCGGCTCCATCAGCTCCACACCGACCCCCGGTTCGACCTGGTGGTGCTGGACACGCCGCCCTCCCGGCACGCCATCGAGTTCCTCGATAGCCCCCAGCGGTTGTGCCGCTTCGTCGACAACCGGCTCTACCGCACCGTCTTGGCCCCTCGAAGCGGGGTGCTGCGCTCGGCCAGCTCGGCCGGGCGCCTGGCCCTGCGGGCCTTGTCCCGGCTGGTGGGGATGGAGCTGGTCGACAACGTGGTGCGCCTGTTCGCCGATCTCGACGGGCTCGACCAGGGCTTCCGGGACCGGGCGGCCGAGATCGGCGAACTGCTCACCAGCTCCCGGTGCCGCTACCGGATCGTCACCACGGCCCGGCCCGAGACGGTGGCCGAGGCGACCTGGATCGGGCGCAGCCTGATCGACCGGGGGCTGGCCGTGGACGCCGTGGTGGCCAACCGGGTGGCGCCGTCGTTCGCCGCCGCTTCGTCGGTGGCGTCATCGGCGTCTTCGTCGGTGCTGTCGTCATCGGCCCCCGGCTCCGGCTCGGGCTCCGGCGCCCGGTCCCGATCATCGGGGCCGATGGCAGCCAACCGGGCCGAGCTGGCTGCTCTGGCCGCGGGCGAGGCCGAACTGCTGGCCGGCCTCGCCGACGCGTTGGGTGACCCGCAGGTGCTCAGGGTGCAGGAACGGGCCCGGATGGCCCGGGGCCGGGACGCCCTGGTGGAGCTGGCTGCGGAACTGGCGCCGGTTACTCCCCCTCGCCCGCCAGCACGTACTCGGCTTCCTCGACCGACTCGGTGATCGGCACGAAATCGTCGAATCCGGTCACCTGGAGCAGGCGGGTGAGGGCGGGGCGAGAACAGGCCACGGCCACCACGCCGTCGGCCTCGCGGATCCGCCCGATGCCCCTGACCAGGGCGTTCAGCGCGGCCGAATCCATGAACGGCACCTTCGACAGGTCGATCAGCAGACGACTTGTACCGGCGAGGCGCGCCAGCGCCTCACGCAGGGAGCCGACCGTGTACGCGTCGAGCTCACCGAGCGGACGGAACAGCGTGTGGGCGTCACCTTCTTCGATTTGGATCTCCAGCAATGGCTGACCCTTCTTTTCGATCACCGGCCACGATAGCCACTGCCGGCACCCTCACGCCCCCGGAAGCCGAGGACGCGCCGGGCTGCTGTTAGCATCCTCGCCGTGACCACCGTGTTGCTCGCCACCGATTCCGACCCGCTGTTCCGAGACGTCGACGCCGCCCTGGCCAGCGAAGATACCCAGGTGCTCCGGGTCCGGGCCGGTACCGACGTGTTGCCGGTGTGCCGGCAGAAGTCACCGGATCTGGTGATCCTCGATCTCCAGATCGGCAACATGGGCGGGATCGCCACCTGCCTGGCCGTCAAGCAGGAGCAGGAAGCGGGCCGGCTGGGAACGATCCCGGTGGCCCTCCTGCTCGACCGCTCGGTCGACACCTTCCTGGCCGGAGAGGCCCGGGCCGACGGCTGGCTGATCAAGCCGGCCGACTCCCTGCGCCTCCGCCGTCTCGCCCTGGCCCTGCTCAACGGCGACTCGTCGTTCGAGACCCCCTCCCACGCCACGGCGTGAGAGCTTTTTTGTGGTCCGGTTGAGCGCAGCGGTCGGCTAGGCTCGGACCGCACAACAATCGGGTTGTGGCGCAGGTTGGTAGCGCGCCTCGTTCGGGACGAGGAGGTCGGGAGTTCAAATCTCCCCAACCCGACGTAGTAAGAATGCTGCGTTCAAACGACATTCACCGACGGCGGGGGTTCGACATGCCGGGAACGGTCCTCTACGAGCGCAACGGGCACGTCGCCACCATCACCTACAACCGGCCCGAAGCCCTGAACGCGGTGAACGGTGAGCTCCGGCGAGACCTGAACGCCGCCTGGGAGCAGCTACGCAACGACGACGAGGCCTGGGTGGCCATCGTCACCGGGGCCGGCCGGGCCTTCTGCGCCGGGGCCGATCTCAAGGATCCGGGCTCCGCCGTTGGCAACGACCAGCACTCGTTCTGGGAGGTGCCGAGCTTCACGTCGCTGGAGAGCGGCATGGAGATCTGGAAGCCGATCATCGCCGCCGTCAATGGCTACGCCCTGGGCTTCGGCCTCACCCTCGTGGCCGCCTGTGACTACGTACTGGCCGCCGACAACGCCAGCTTCGGGTTCCCCGAGGTGCAGCTGGGCGTACCCACCGTGCAGGGTGCGGTGCGCATGCCCCAGGTCGTCGGCTGGCAGAACGCCATGGAACTGCTGCTGTGGGGCGACCGGGTGGACGCTCAACGGGCCAAGGAGATGGGCCTCGTGCAGCGGATCGTGCCGGCCGAGACGCTGATGGACGAGGCTCGGGCCCTGGCCCAGCGCCTGGTCGACAACTGCGCCCCCCTGGCGGTGCGGGCCACCAAGGAGATCGCCAAGCGGGGCCAGCAGATGGGCTTCGCCGAGGCCATCCGCTTCGGGGAGACGATGCGCAAGGTGGCCGGGGCCACCGAGGACGCCAAGGCCTTCCGGGCCTCGTCGGCCAAGGGCGATCGCCCGGGCTGGCAGGGCCGCTGACCAGAGACCACTGCCAGGGGAAACCGCCATGCGCGAGCTGATCGATCTCACCGTCACCGACATCTCGGCCGCCGTGGTGTCACGCCAGGCGTCGCCCACCGAGCTGACCGAGGCCTACCTGGCCCGGATCGAGGCCCTCAACCCGGCGTTGACGGCCTATGTTGAGGTGACGGCCGACCGGGCCCGGGCCGATGCCGCCCGCCTCACCGAGGAGGCGGCCCGCCGCGAGTTCCGGGGGCCGCTGCACGGCGTGCCGATCGGGCTGAAAGACCTGATCGACACGGCCGGTATCCCCACCGCCGCCGGCTCGGCGGCCTACGCCGGGCGGGTGCCCACCACCGACGCCGCCGTGGCCCGACGATTGGCCGAGGCCGGCACCGTGCTACTGGGCAAGACCGCCACCCACGAGCTGGCCTACGGCGTGACCACCTCGAACCCCAAGGCCTACGGCACCACCGTGAACCCGTGGGACCACGGCCGGATCCCAGGCGGGTCGAGCGGGGGGTCGGGGGCTGCGATCGTGGCCCGCCTGGCTGCCGCCACCATCGGCACCGACACCGGCGGCAGCATCCGCATCCCGGCCAGCTTCTGCGGCTGCGTCGGGTTCAAACCCACGTACGGCGTGGTGAGCCGGGCCGGCATCGCTCCCCTGTCCTGGTTCCTCGACCACGCCGGGCCCATCACGGCCACCGTGCGCGATGCCGCCATCGTCCTGGATGCCATCGCCGGCTACGACCCCGACGACGAGGCCACCCGGCCCGCCGCCAGCGGGGTGTCGGGCCTGGCCGGCCGGCTCAACACCGACGTGAAGGGCCTCCGGGTGGGGGTCCCCCGGTCCACCGCCTGGTCCGCCCTGCAGCCCGGCGTTCGGGAGGCGGCCGAGGCGGCGCTGGCCCAGCTGGAAGCACTCGGCATGCTCCTCGAAGAGGTGGACCTGCCCGGCACCGACGACTTCATGGGCCCGGCGTTCGCCATCGTGTCGGCCGAGAGCCGGGCTGCCCACGCCGCGATCTGGCCCGCCCGCCACGACGACTTCGGCCCCGACGTGCAGCAGCTCCTGGCCATCCCCCCGCTCGACGGCGACGCCACGGTGGTGGCCCTGCGCCAGATGGCGGCCTACGAGCAGGCCGTCCGCCGGGTACTGACCGGCGTCGATCTGCTGGTCTCGCCCACCACCCCCCTGGTGGCGCCGCCCCTGGGAGCCGAGACGGCCGACCTCGACGGGGCGGCGGTGCCGGTCATCAATGCCGCCATCGTCAACACGATGCCCTACAACTTCGCCCACCTGCCGGCCGTCTCCGTGCCCTGCGGCTTCGCCGACGGTGTACCGGTGGGCCTTCAGCTGGCCGGCGCCCCGTTCGACGATCTCCGGGTGCTCCAGGCCGCCCACGCCTACGAGCAGTCCACCACCTGGCATCAGCAGCACCCCTGACCGGGATGTAACGCTATGCGATAGAGTGGTGGGATGTTCGACCCGTGCAGTCCCGTGCCCGGCGGGCTGGTTGTGCGGGCCTGGAGCACACCGGACGGGGTGTCCGTCCGGTGGCCCGAGGGCGCATCGCGCCCGTTGGCACTGAGTGCGGCCGTCGAGCAGTTCTGCCGGGAGCTGGCCGATGCCGGTTACCCGCGGGGGGTCGGTCGGGCCGATCTGCCACCCGGCCATCCCCACCGCGACGACGAGGCTGGCCGGCCACCGCCGTGGCCGACGGCGGGGCCGGACCCGGCGATCCTGATCCGCTACGTCGAGCTGCAGGTGACCGACGGCGCGGCCGCCCGGGGGTTGCGCGAGCCGACGGCGGCCGAGCGGGCGCGGGGTGCTGCCATCGGGCCGGGCGCGGCCCCGGCCGGCGCGATGATCGTGCACGCCTTCGCCCTCACTCCCGAATTGGTGGAGGACCCGGGCCACCAGGCGGCCGACCCGGGCCGCCCGTGGGCCGAGTTCTGCCAGGCGCTGATCGACGAGGCCGTCCGCCGCCGGCCCGATTGACCACGATCCACCCCCGCCGAGAACGGCGTCCCACCGACCAGCCGCCGGCGTAATTCTGTTGACATGATTCGTGCCTCTATGACATGAATCATGTCATGAGTTCGTCGAGTGGCAGCAGGCCGAGGCTCAGAGACCGGCAGGCCGAGGCGACCCGGCAGGCGATCATCGACGCCTTCCTGGAACTGGCCCATGAGGCCAACTCGGTGTCACTGTCGATGCCGGCGGTAGCCCGCCGGGCGGGCGTCTCGGTGCGGACCCTCTACCGCTACTTCGCCACCAAGGACGAGCTGCAGGACGCCGTGGCCTACCGGGCGGCCCAACGGGCCGAGGCCACGATGAGCGACCCGACTCTCGACCGCTCCACCCTGGCCCTCTACCTGACCGCCCTGTGGCGATCGTTCGCCGTGGACGTGCCCGCGGTACAGGCGGAGCACGCCACCCCGGTCGGGCGCCAGCTGCGGGCGGCCCGGCTGCACGACAGCCGGGCCACCACCCGCCGTCTCAGCCCGGAGGCGGCCGGCGACGACGAAGCCGTCGACCTCCTGGTTGCGCTCACCTCGTCGTCGATGTTCCTCGAGCTGGTGTACCGCATGGGCCATATGCCGGATCGGGCGGCGGCGCTGGCCGTGTACGCCGCAGAGCTGGTGGTGGCCGACGTGACCGCCAACGGCCCCCTGGCCGACCGGGCGCTCCCCAACCGGCCGCTTCCCATCCGGCCCGGTCAGGAGATCCAACCATGACCCTCACGACGAACCACATCCGGGCCCCGAGACCGTCACCGAGCGAGGAGACACACCGATGACCACCACCACCCGCACCCCGACCTGGAATCCGCCGGGCCCAGGCTCGTGGCGGGCCGAGCGCTCCCACGGCGGGCCCGGCGTCAGCCGGCTCTACGCCCGTATCCTCAGCGAGCACACCGAGCCCACCTACCGTCAGGTCTTCGCCGACTACGGCGGGGTCGTCGGCTCGATGGACATGCAGGTGGTGAACGGGGCCATCTACCGCCGGATCGTGCCTCTGCTGGGGGCCGACAAGGACACGGGCAAGGTGCCACCGGCCCCTGTGCTCTGGCTCGCCACCCGCCTTCACCCCGAGTTCCGGCGCCGGGAGCGCCGGGCCCGCCAGGTACTGGCCGACAAGTCCTACCTCGACCAGGTGAAGGCCTGGTTCGCCGGGGAGCGCGACCAGTGGCAGGCCGCCAACGCCGAGATCCAGGTCGTCGACCCGACCGCCCTCGACGACCGGGCCCTGGCCGACCATCTCGACCGTCTCGACGGCCACCTGGTGGCCGGCTGGCGCCGCCACCACCAGCTCCACGGCAGCGACCTGGGCCCCATCGGCGACCTGCTGGCCAACGCCATCGATTGGGGGCTCGACCCGGTGGCAGTGATGGGGCTGCTCAAGGGGGCGTCACCGGCCACGGTCGACGCCGCCCGCCATGGGGCCACCATCGCCGCCGCTCTCCGGGCCGGCGGGGTCGACCCGGCCGCCGTCACCTCGATCGACCAGATCCGCTCGGTTGGCGCCGCCGCTGATGCCCTCGACGCCTACCTCGACGAGTACGGCTGGCGGGTGGTGTCGGGCTACGAGGTGGACAGTCTCACTCTCCACGAACTGCCGAGCGCGGTGTGCACCCTGGTACGCCGGGCCGCAGCCGAAACCGGAGACGCCATCGGGATGGATCCCGGCCCGAGCACGGACCAGCGCACCGCGACCGAAGCCGAGCTGCGGGACGCCACCCCCGATCCCGCCCTGTTCGACGAGCTGCTGGCGTCGGCCCGACTGGCCTACGGCCTCCGGGACGACAACGGCCCCCTCACCTGGGAGTGGCCCATGGGCCTCACCCGACGGGCCTACCTGGCCGCCGGCCAGCGGCTGGCCGACCAGGGCCAGCTCCACCAGCCGGACGACGTGTTCGAGCTGGACCTGCCCGAGCTGGCCGCCCTTCTGCGGGGCGAGCCGGCGCCGACGGCCGACGAGGCGGCGGCCCGGGCCGAGGAGCGCCGGTGGCAGGCCACCCTGCAAGCGCCGGAGTATCTGGGGGCGCCGATGGCCCAGCCCGACGTGAGCCCACTGCCCCCGGCCAGCCGGCGCATGATGAAGACCATCCTGGCAGCCACCACCATGCTCGACCCCGACCCCCATCGGTCGGTCGTGTCGCTGGCCGGCCTGGGGATCGGGTCGCGCGTCTACCAGGGCCGGGCCCGGGTGGCCGACGATCCCAACCGGGCCATCCAGGAGATGGAGCCAGGTGACGTGCTGGTGGCCGCCTGGACGGCGCCGTCGTACAACTCGGTGCTGGCCATCGCCGGCGGGGTCGTCGTGCAGGAGGGCGGCCTGCTGTGCCACGCCGCGGTGATGGCCCGGGAGCTCGACCTGCCGGCCGTGATCGGCTGCACCGACGCCATGACCGCCATCCGGTCGGGCGACCTCGTCGAGATCGACCCGACCGCCGGCACGGTCCGGGTGCTGGAACCAGCGCCGAGCTAGCGGGAACCAGAGGCTCAGCTGGCGTACCAGCTGGCGATGGCGTCGGGCAGGGAGCTGGTCTGGCGCAGGCCGTTCCAGCGGGCCTCGTCCTCGGCGGTGGGGGCGGCGCCGGCGTGGACGAGTTGGAGGGCGGCCAGCTCGTTGCGCCACCCGGTCAGGTTCCGCATCTCCTGGCTCTCGCTGAAGCTGGCCACGATGGTGCCCCGGGTCACCTTGCGGTTGGCCAGTTGGGCCAGCCAGTAGTCCCGGCCGGTGGCGTCGGGGTCCCGGCCCAGCACGTTGCGGTAGATCTGGTCGATGAAGGCTCCGAAGTCGGTGCCGGGGTAGCGGAGGCGGAACTCGTCGGAGGCGGCGAAGCTGTCGGCCACCTTCTGCACCGACTGGCCGCTCCCCCGCATCCCCACCCAGTACCGCAGGCCGTCGGTGTCGGGATGGCGGAGGAAGAAGGCGTGATACAGCCGGTCCACCGTGGCGGCGTTGGACGTCTCGCCCACCCGGGCGGCCACGGCCGGCCACAGCCCGTTGGCGGCGGTGTCGGTGTCGAAGGCCGACCGCTCGGCCGCCGTGGGCAGCCGACCCGCCACCTGGAACCACAGGTGGTCGGCGAAGCCGGGCTGGCCCGGCGCCGCCACCGGAGGCGGAGCGGCCGGCGGCTTGGGGGCGGCGGCCACCGGCCCGGCCGGCGGCGGTGAGCCCTTCAGCTTGGCCAGGGCGGCGTCAACGCTGGGGGTGGGGTTGATCGGCTCCACCCCGCCGGCACCATTGGGCCGGTACACCTCGAAGTGGAGGTGAGGCGAGGTGCTCTCGGCGTTGCCGCTGTCGCCCAGGTAGCCGATCAACTCGCCTTCGGCCACTCGCGTGCCGATGGCCAGGCGGCCGTTGGCCCCCACCGTGGCACAGATCTTGGCCGAGAACGCCTCCTCGCACGACGCCTTGCCGTCGTCGCTGTTGGGGTTGTCGTTGTTGAGGTGGATGTACTGGTACTCCCAGCCTTCGTCGTCCCGCATGCGGACGTAGTTGCCGCCGGCGTCGTCGAACTTGCCCCACACGATCGTGCCCGCCCGTACCGCCACCAGCGGCACCATCTTCACTCCCATCATGTCGACCCCGACATGACTGCGGCCGCCGCCCCGGGGTGCGCCGTAGGTGTCGGTCCAGCGGACCTTGCCTGCCTGATCGGCCTGGACCGGCAGGGTGATCGCCCGTACCTCGGCGGCGGCCACCGCCCCGCCCGCCGGGGCCAGCGAGGCCCCCACCGCGAGCACGACCAACGCCACCACCCAACGGGGAACGCGCCGCAATAACGGATCTTCCGTGGTCTCCATGGACTTGCTCCTCCACCCGACCACAAACGGTCGGCTTGTTCTGCCGAGGCCGGCGGGATGGTGCGAACACACACCACCCACACACGGGAACCGGATCTCGGACCGGAGTGCGAAGTCACCAACCTTAGATTGTTCCGGCCGATCCTTCCAACATCGTGACAATTCTCTACTGTGAGTTGGATCATGCTGCCTGAAGTAATCGCCGCCCTACGCCGTGAGGGTGGGAACCGTATGCGGTCCGCCATCGCCGGCGACGAACGCCTCGCCGACACCGAGCTCGCCACCTGGGACGACCCCGGCCTGTTCGGACCGGCCAGCGTGGCCTGGCGGGTCCACGGCGAGTCGTCGATGCTGATCGGGGGCTTGCGGGCCCTCCTCCTGCAGACTCTGCACCCCCTGGCCATGGCCGGGGTGGCCGACCACTCCGACTACCGCCACGACCCGTGGGGCCGGCTGCACCGCACCGGCCGCTACATCGGTGCCACCACGTACGGCAACACGGCCACGGCCGAGCATGTGATCGCCATGGTCACCCGGATACACGGCCGGGTCGAGGGCACGGCCCCCGACGGGCGCCACTACTCGGCGGCCGACCCCCACCTGCTGGCCTGGGTCCACGACACCGAGGTCGACAGCTTCCTCACCGCCTACGACCGGTACGGGTCGGGCCGCCTGACCGACGCCGAGCGGGACCGGTACGTGGCCGAGATGGCCGAGACCGGCCGCCGGCTGGGAGCCGACCCGGCGCCCACCACCCGAGCCGAGCTGACCGAAGCACTCGAGGCCTATCGGCCCGAGTGCCGCTACGGGCGCCAGGCCCGCAGCGCCGTACGGTTCCTGCTCACCCCGCCGGTGCCGCTGGCCCTGCGGGGGCCGTACGGCGTCATCGGGGCGGCAGCCGTGGGGCTGCTTCCCACCTGGGCCCGCCGGATGATGTACCTGCCCCTGCTCCCGGGCATCGACCCGTTGGCCATCCGGCCCGCCGCCACCGCCCTCACCCGGGGCGTGGGCTGGCTGATGAGCGCCCCCGCCACCATGGACCGCGACGACCACCTGCTCACCTCACCCTGACCACGCCGCCGTAGGCGGCGGGCCGCCCGGGGAGTTCCAGCGCCGCTACGGTCGGGCCATGGACTTGGCCCGGTGGCAGGCGTTGATGCAGGAGCTCTACGGGGCCAAGGATGTCGAGCGGGGCATCCCGGCCACCGTGGCCTGGCTGTGCGAGGAGGTGGGCGAGCTGGCCCAGGCCGTGCGCAAGGGCACCCAGGAGCAGCAGCTCCACGAGCTGGGCGATGTGCTGGCCTGGCTGGCCTCTCTGGCCAACCAGCTCGGCCTGTCGCTCGACGACGCCACCCGCCGCTACGTCGAGAACCCACCGTGATCCACGGTCCCTTCGGGACCTGGAGTTTCGCTTGGCGGAAACCCTAGTCTCGGCCCATGCCCGAGATGATGGAGTATGAGCGGGACGGGTCGATCGTGACCATCCGCTTCAACCGGCCCGACAAGCTCAACGCCTTCAGCGACGAGATGACGATCGCCTTGTTCGAGGCGCTGCGGGAGTTCGACGCCGACGGCGACGCCAACGTGGCCGTGCTGTGCGGGGCCGGGCGGGCCTTCTCCACCGGGGCCGACGTACGCCAGCGCCAGCTCCGCCCCCGGGAGGAGCTGGAGCGCCTGGGTGGCCCCCAGGGCCACGGGGCCCGGGCCGGGGATCTGCTGTTGCATTCGGTGAACTGGAAGCCGGTGATCGCCGCCGTCCACGGCTACGTGATGGGCCTGGCCACCGGGATCATGTTCGACAGTGACCTGATCGTGGCCGAGGAAGGCACGCAGATCCAGGCCACCGAACTGGCCCGGGGGCTGGGCGGGGCCCGGCACTGGGCCACCATGCGGTTCCGGGGGGCGGCCGCCTTCGGCACCGAGATGGCGCTGACCGGGCGGAGCTTCAGCGCCGAGGAGGCCTTCGAGAACGGCCTCATCAACCGGCTGGCCCCCAAAGGCGCCTACATGGACGTGGCCTACGAGCTGGCCCGGGAGGTCGACGCCAACCCGCCCTTGTCGGTCCGGGCCACCGTGCGGGCCCGGCGCTGGTACCTGGCCCAGGTGCTGAAGGAGGCCGAGATGATGACCACCCCCTACAAGCTGTACCTGAGCGAAGACTTCAACGAGGCGGCCCGGGCCTTCGTGGAAAAGCGGCCCCCCGGGCCGTTCAAGGCCCGCTAATCAGCTAATCAGCTGATCAGCTGATCAGCTGATTAGCTGATGGCCGACCCGGAACTCTGACGTGGCGTGTCGCTGGGCGGCACGGGAGGTCAGAGTTCCAGGCCGAAGGGGACCCGTCAGCGCAGACCGGCGACGATCTCGGCGATCTCGACGGCGTTGAGGGCGGCGCCCTTGCGCAGGTTGTCGCCGGCCAGGAACAGAGCCAGGCCGTGGTCGACGGTCTCGTCGCGCCGGATCCGGCCCACCAGCGACACGTCGCCGCCGGAGGCCTTGATCGGGGTGGGCACGTTGTCGAGCACCACACCGGGGGCCGAGGCCAACAGCTCCGTTGCCCGTTCGGGGCTGATGGGGCGATCGAAGCGGGCGTTGATCGACAGGGAGTGCCCGGTGTACACCGGCACCCGCACGCAGGTGCCCGACACGGTCAGCTCGGGGATGCCGAGGATCTTGCGGCTCTCGAACCGGAGCTTCTGCTCCTCGGAGGTCTCGCCGGTGCCGTCGTCCACACCACTGCCGGCCCACGGCAGGGCGTTGTAGGCGATCGGTTCCACGAAGGCCGACGGCTGACCGAGGTCCACCGAGGTGCCGTCATGGGTGAGGCTGCGGGCGTCGCCGCCCTTCACGATCTGCTGGGCCAGTTCCTCCACCCCGGCCAGGCCGGCCCCGGAGGTGGCCTGGTAGCTGGCCACCACCATCGAGCGCAGGCCGGCCTCCAGGTGGAGGGGCCGCAGCACGGGCATGGCCACCATCGTGGTGCAGTTGGGGTTGGCGATGATGCCCTTGGGCCGGTTGGCGGCTTCGGCGTCGTTGACGTCGGCCACCACCAGCGGGACCTCGGGGTCCATCCGCCAGGCCGAGGAGTTGTCGATCACGACCACACCGGCCGCGGCCACCCGGGGGGCGAGGACCTTGGAGGCGGAGCCGCCGGCCGAGAACAGGGCGATGTCGAGCCCGGTGTAGTCGGCGGTGTCGGCGTCTTCCACGGTGACATCGGCGCCCTTGAACGGCAGCTTTCGCCCGGCCGAACGAGCGGAGGCGAACACCCGCAGCTCGTCGACGGGGAAGTTGCGGTCGGCCAGCAGTCTCAGCATCACGCCACCGACCTGGCCGGTGGCTCCCACGATCCCTACGCGCATAGGTGGTCAAGGGTAGACCGCCAACCCCCGGCCCGGTATATGAATTCCGGCTCAACGCCGGTGGGGCCGACGGCCGACGGAGGCCGCGACCCGGTACTGTCGCGTTGTCATGAGGTGGCGTGAAGCGCTCAGGACAGCGACGACCACTGCAGTGTCGTTGATCGCCGGCGTCGGGCTGGCCGGCTGCACCGGAGGAGGATCGGGGGCCGACATCGACATCCAGGCCGCCGACTCCACGGGGACCACCGCCCTGACCG
>CADEDH010000022.1:5421-17697 GCA_902826025.1 uncultured Actinomycetes bacterium | reverse complement strand
ACGGCCGGCGGTATCAGCGTCCGCTGGTGGGATCTCCCGCCCGGCTCGGCCTGGGAGCTACGGGTCGACGGCACGGTGCTGGGCTCGGATCTCGTGCCCGCCGGTGAAACGCCGGTCGACAAGCTGTCGGCCGCCTTCGACGAGCGGCTGGCCAGTTACGGCCGTGCCCCCGCCGCCAGCGACGGGACCGGTTCCGACGACGGACAGATCGATGGCGGCCAGCTCGACGGGGCGGGCGGCGGCCCCATCCCCCAGGGCGTCCGTGACGACTTCGCCGCCATGGGAGGCCCGCTCGGCGTCCGTCGAACGTACGAGATGCTGGTGACGGTGGGCAGAGCCGAACGGCTCCTGGCCTGCGGCGCGGCGACGATTCCGGCCGAGCTGCCGGTGCCGACCTGCTCACTGTCGCTGACCGGCGGGATCCCCCGGATCACCCTGTCCGAGACGGGCATGACCCCCGCCCCCGACAGCCTCACCGTCCGACGCGACGGTCAGCCGCTGGCACTGGGGGGCCTGCTCGGCCGTACCCGCACCGACCTCGGGGCGCCGCCGGGGACCCACCGCTACCAGGTGGAGGTGCGGGACCCGCTCGGCGGTCGCCCGTCGGTGACGGCCGACTGCGGTTCGATCACGGTGCAGGATCCCCCCACCGGTCCCGATGCCCTGCGGGCGGGCAACGAGGTGTTCGACGCGGTGATGCTCGGGCCCTACCTGTACGCCCGGGCCGAGCAGGACGGGAAATCGGTCGACCTGGTGTTGCGGTTCGCCGGGCCCGGTTTCACCTTCGACCCGGCCCATCCGGCCGACGAGTCGCTGAACCCGTACACGGTCCACGAGCGGCTCATCGGCGCCATGGAGGCAGGCACCCCGGTGACGTTCGAGCTCGACCCCGCCACCGGCCTGCCCCGCACGTGGACCGTCGACGGTGTGACCCGGACCTACGTCTGCGTCAACGTCGACACCGCCTCGCCCGAACTCCGCCCGTTCGCCTGCGACGACAGCCACAACCGGCTCAGCCCCACCCCGTGACGGCGGCGCCCAGCGCCCGATCGCTACCGTGCCGAGCCCCGCTACGAGCGACCGCTGCCACCTGTTGGGGCTGACTCGGGCTGATCCACCGGGCCTACTGGCCGTCGAGGCCGAAGGCGGTATGGAGATACTGGACGGCCTGCTCCACCTGGTCGGCGTTGACCACGCAGCTGATGCGGATGGCCGAGGTGGAGATCATGTCGATGTTGATGCCGTTGGCGGCCAGGGTCTCGAACATGGTGGCGGCCACGCCGGGGTTCGACTTCATACCGGCCCCGATCACCGACACCCGGCCGACGGCCCGGTCGGACACGACGCCCCGGATCCCGAGACGGTCGGCCACCCCGTTGTCGATCACGCCCGAGGCCCGGTCGAGATCCTCGGTGGGCACGGTGAACGAGATGTCGGTGGTGCCGTCGGCCGCCACGTTCTGCACGATCATGTCGACATTGATGTTGTCGTCGGCCAGGGCCCGGAACAGGGTGGCGGCCACGCCCGGACGGTCGGGCACGCCCACCACGGTCAGCTTCGACTCCGAGGTGTCATGGGTGACGGCACGGATGATCGGTTCTTCCACGAGCAGGTCCTTCTCTCCAACGTAGGTGCCCAGCTCCCAGGTGAAGGCGGAGCGGACGTGCAGCGGCACGGCATGGTTGTGGGCCACCTCCACCGACCGCATGGCCGGCTTGGGGCATCCGGTGGCCGTCATCTCCAGCAGCTCGTCGAACGTGATCGACGACATCTTCTGGGCCGCCGGCACCACCCGGGGATCGGCACTGAACACTCCGGACACATCGGTGTAGAGCTCGCACACGTCGGCCGCCAGCACCTTGGCCAGGGCCACCGCCGTGGTGTCGCTGCCGCCCCGGCCGAGGAACGTGACGTCCCGGTCGGTCGACATGCCCTGGGCTCCGGCCACCACCGGCACGATCCCGGCCTCGATCGCCTCCAGCACCCGGCCGGGCCGGATCTCCAGGATCTTGGCGTTGCGGTGGTTGGTGTCGGTGACGAACCCGGCCTGGCTACCGGTGAACGACTGGGCCGGCACGCCGAGGTCGGCCAGGGCCATGCACATCAGGGCCACGGCCTTGCGCTCGCCCGCCGTGATCAGCATGTCCATCTCCCGGCCGGGCTGGGTCTTCGACACCCGGTCGGCCATGAGGAGCAGCTCGTCGGTCTCCTTGCCCATGGCCGAGATCACCATCGTCACCTGATCACCCCGGCGACGGCATCGGGCCACATGGTCGGCCACGGCCCGCATCCGCTCGGGATCCCCCACCGACGTACCGCCGAACTTCTGCACCAGACGAGCCACGATCTCACAAGCTACCGGGTGTGGAGCCGAGGCCACTCAGCCGGGACCGCCGGCTGCATCGGATCGGGCAGCACGGGCTGTACGGTGACGGACCGTGGGAACCGAGAAGCGAGCCCGTCAGAAGGCCAACCGGGCCAAGAAGATCGCTGAAGTCCAGAAGGTCGAGAAGCGAGACCAGCGCAAGCAGTACGTGATCGTGATAGCGCTGCTGGTGGTGGGGGTGGCGGCCGCCGCTCTCCTGTTGTCGCTCACCGGCGGCGACGACGACGACACCGCCACCACGCCGAGCACCTCGGCCGACTCGGGCGGGTCGGCGCCGGCCAGCACGGCCGCTACCGCTCCGGTGGACGACGCCCCGGCCGTCAGCGCCCCTGCCCCCGGGGCCTCCAGCAGCGGTACCCCGGAATGCCCGGCCGAGGACGGCTCGTCCGAGCGGACCACGGCCTTCGGGGCGGCTCCACCCACCTGCATCGACGACACGAAGACCTACACCGCCACCATGGAGACGACGCTGGGCACGATCACGGCCGAGCTCGATCCCGCCCTGGCCCCGGCCACGGTCAACAACTTCGTGTTCCTGGCCCGGTACCACTACTACGACGGGGTGCCCTTCCACCGCATCATCCAGGGCTTCGTCATCCAGGGCGGCGACGCCGTGGGCGACCCACTGGGCACCGGCGGCCCCGGCTACACCATCGCCGAGGAGTTGCCCGAGGTGGAGGGCGACGCCAAGGCCTACGAGGTCGGCTCACTGGCCATGGCCAACACCGGCCAGTCCAGTAGCACCGGCAGCCAGTTCTTCGTCGTCACCGGCGAGAACGGCGTCAACCTGCCGCCCCAGTACTCCCTGTTCGGCAAGGTCACCGAGGGCATGGATGTGGTGAGCGCCATCGAGAGCCTGCCCACCAACGCCGAGGACTACCCCACTCAGGAGATCTACATCACCAAGGTGACGATCGCCGAGTCCTGATCGGCTCCGGCCATGCGCCCTGGTGAACCGCAGTTCGGGCCGCTCCGCTCGCGACCGGAGCGAAGCGCCCCGTATGGTGGAAGCGTGGTCCGGGTGCGCCATCCGTCAACACCGCCGAGCAGGCCGGGAGCGGCCGGCGGCGGGTCGGGGCCGGCCCGGCCGGTGCAGCCCATCGTGCCGCCGGCCACCGACTGGTCGTTCCCGTCGCCCCACGAGCTCCCGCCCGACGAGGACCTGGTGGCGGTGGGCGCCGATCTGGAGCCCGGCACCCTGCTGCGGGCCTATGCCGGCGGCTACTTCCCCATGCCGGTGTCTCGCACCCGCATCGGCTGGTTCCATCCCGAGCCCCGGGGTGTGCTGCCGGTGGAGAGCCTGGTGGTGTCCCGGTCGTTGCGCCGCTCGATCCGGCGCTACACGGTCACGGTCGACGCCGCCTTCGACGAGGTGATCCGGGCCTGCGCCGACCCCGCCCGCCCCCTGGGCTGGATCGACAACCGGATGCTGCGGGCCTACGGCCGGCTCCACGCCCTGGGCTGGGCCCACAGCGTGGAGGTGTGGGACGACGAGGGCCTGGCCGGCGGCCTGTACGGGGTGGCCATCGGCGGCCTGTTCGCCGGCGAGTCGATGTTCCACCGCCGCACCGACGCCTCCAAGGTGGCCCTCGTCCACCTGGTGGAGATGCTCGACCACCACCCCGACGTGGTGCTCGACGTCCAGTGGGTCACCCCCCACCTGGCCTCCCTGGGGGCGGTCGCTGTCCCCCGCCTCCAGTACTGCGGCGCCCTGGAGCAGGCCCTCCGCCGCCCCCTACCGAGCCGTCTCCTGTCGCGCTGAGGGGCGGCTCAGCTCGCCGACCCTGGTTCCCGTTCCGCCTCCAGCCAGGTGAGCACGGCCCACTAGCGGGCAGGGGCCCGGGCACTCCACACTAGGAGCCGTGGCTGATTCCCCCCGTCCTGCCCCCCTCCCCGCCCCCGACAAGCCCTGGATGATGCGCACCTACTCGGGCCATTCCACCGCGGCGGCGTCGAACGCCCTGTACCGGACGAACCTGGCCAAGGGCCAGACGGGCCTGTCGATCGCCTTCGACCTGCCCACCCAGACCGGCTACGACCCCGACCACGTGCTGGCCCACGGGGAGGTGGGCAAGGTGGGGGTGCCGGTGGTCCACCGGGGTCACATGGCCCAGCTGCTCGACGGCATCCCGCTCGACCAGATGAACACGTCGATGACGATCAACGCCCCCGCCGCCTGGCTGCTCGGGCTGTACGTCGCCAACGCCGCCGATCAGGGGGTCGACAGCCGCCAACTCCGGGGCACCACCCAGAACGACATCGTGAAGGAATACCTGAGCCGGGGCACCTACATCTTCCCGCCTCTGCCCAGCCGGCGGCTCATCGTCGACATGTTCGCCTTCTGCTCCGAGCACGTCCCCCTGTGGAACCCGATGAACGTGTGCTCGTACCACCTGCAGGAGGCGGGGGCCACGCCGGTCCAGGAGATCGCTTATTCCCTGGCCACCGCCCTCGGCGTGCTCGACGCGGTGCGGGAGTCGGGCCAGGTGCCGGCCGACCGGTTCGACGCCGTGGTCGCCTCCACCTCCTTCTTCGTCAACTCCGGCATCCGCTTCGTGGAGGAGACGTGCAAGATGCGGGCCTTCACCCAGCTGTGGGACCGGCTGACGGCAGAGCGCTACGGGGTCACCGACCCCAAGGCCCGCCGCTTCCGCTACGGGGTGCAGGTGAACTCGCTCGGGCTCACCGAGGCCCAGCCCGAGAACAACGTCTACCGGATCATGCTGGAGACCCTGGGAGTGACGCTGAGCCGCGACGCCCGGGCCCGCTCGATCCAGCTCCCGGCCTGGAACGAGGCCCTCGGCCTCCCCCGCCCGTGGGACCAGCAGTGGTCGCTGCGGGCCCAGCAGGTGCTGGCTCTCGAGACCGACCTGCTGGAGTACGACGACATCTTCGCCGGCTCCCACGTGATCGAGGCTCGCACGGCCGAACTGGCCGAGGCGGCGGTGGCCGAACTCGACGAGATCCTGGAGATGGGGGGCGTGTTCGAGGCCATCGGCGAGCTCAAGGGCCGCCTGGTGCGGTCCCACGCCGAGCGGATGCGGCGCATCGAGTCGGGTCAGCAGACCGTGGTGGGGGTCAACGCCTACACCGAGGCCACCGCGTCGCCCCTGGGCGGGGCCGAGTCGATCCTGCGGGTCGACCCCACGGTGCAGGAACAGCTGGTGGCCGACGTGGTGGCCTGGCGAGCGGCCCGGGACCAGGCGGCGGTCAGCCGGGCCCTGACCGAGCTGGAGGCCGCCGCCCGAGGTACCGACAACATCATGGAGCCCACGATCGCCCTGGCCCAGGCGGGCGGCACCACCGGCGAGTGGGCCGATTGCCTTCGCACGGTGTTCGGTGAGTACCGGGCCCCCACCGGGATCAGCGGGCGATCAGGGGCATCGATCAGCACCGCCACCGTGACCAGCGCCGGGGCCACGGCTTCAGCCGCCCTGGCCCGGCTGTCGGCCCGGCTCCGCCTGGTGCCCACCGGCCCGCCCCGCATCCTCATCGCCAAGCCCGGCCTCGACGGCCACTCCAATGGGGCCGAGCAGATCGCGGTGGCGGCCCGGGACGCGGGCATGGAGGTCATCTACGAGGGCATCCGCCTCACACCGGCCCAGATCGCGGCGGTGGCCCGCGACGAGGACCCCGATCTGGTCGGCCTGTCGATCCTGTCGGGCAGCCACCTGGAGCTGGTGCCCGAGGTGGTGGCCCGGATGCGGGCCGAGGGGGTCGACGCCCCGGTGGTGGTGGGCGGGATCATCCCGGCCGAAGACCAGCCGGGCCTGCTGGCCCAGGGTGTGGCCGCCGTGTTCACCCCCAAGGACTACCGGATCGCCGACATCGTGGAGCACCTGGCCGACCTGGCTCTGGCCCACCGGGACGGCCAAGGTGCAGGGTAGATTCTGAGCTGAGTGCCAGCTGGGCGCGGCGTTGGCTCAACCTCCCGGCGAGTTCCGCTCACGGCGGGCCCGCCACAGCCGATGGAGCGCAGTCATGACTGGATCTCGATTCACGCTGCAGACGGGCCCGAGCCTCGCCGCCGGAAGCCTCGGCCTCGTGGTCGGCTTCCTGGGCCTCGTCCTCGACGAAGCGATGCTGGGCGCCGCCGCCGGGGGCCTGGCACTGGTGGCCGGCCTGCTGGGGCTGATGACGGCTCAGCGCATGGAACGCCAGATGGTCCTCCGGTCCATCGTCGACAACTCAACCCCTCCGAACACCGGCACCGCCTCGGGGGTCGGCACCTCGGTGCTCGTCACCGGCAGCGCCGACGGGGTGGCCGTGGTTCGGGGGCCCGAGAGCCACCCGGCCGGTGGGTCGGCTGAGACGCCGGCCCCGGTGGCGGCCGGAGCCGACGACGAGCCGGTGGTGGAGGCCGACGGCGACGGCAACGACGCCCTCATGGACCGCGCCACCGGCCTGTTCAGCGAGAACTTCTTCCGGGTGGCGCTCGAGTCCCGCATCGCCGCCGCCCGCCGCCACCTGCGGCCGATCGCCGTGGTCCTGCTCGAGGTGGTGGAGGGGCTGCCCACCGGTGAGCCCCGCCCGGTCGACGCCAGGATGGTGTCGACGGTGATCAAGGCCACCCTGCGGGAGGCCGACACCGCCTGTCGCCTCCGCAGCGGCTACTTCGCCCTGCTGCTGGAGGACACCCCGGAGAACGGGGCCATCTGGACGGTGGAACGCATGCGGCGCCAGCTGGCCGAGACCCACGCCGGGCTCACCGTGTGGGCCGGCGTGGCCTGCTACCCGGCCCACGCCTTCACCCCCGACGAGATCCTCAGCGCCTCCGAGCGGGCCCTGGTCGCCGCCCGAGAATGGCGCCAGGACCGCATCGAAGTCGCCGCCGCCGCCGACTAGCTCCGGAACTCTGACTTGGCGTACCGGTATCGGCCGCCTGGTGTCAGAGATCCAGGGTGGTGGCGGACCGAAGCCGGGAACTCTGACGTGGCGTCCCGCCGGCGGCGTCTTGATGTCAGAGATCGCTGATCGGCAGCGCTCCGAGGATGGCATCGTTGTCGTGGCCGAGGGGGCGGCCGGGCCAGCGAACGTGGCCGGGCGTGGCCGACAGGCGGGCCGAGAGGCCCTGCATGCGGAAGCCCTCGGTCTCAACGAAGATCCCCCGCTCCACGGCGTGGGGGTCGGTGGCCAGGTCTTCCATGTCGTACACGGGGGCGGCGGCGGCATCGGCCGCCTCGAACGCGGCCAGCGCCTCGGCCATCGTCCGTTCCGCCGTCCAGGCCACCATGGCATCCTCGATCAGGAGCCGGTTGACCATGCGGCTCGCCCCGTCGGCCACCCGGGGGTCGCCCCCGAGCCCGATCATGTTCATCACCCGGGCCGCCACCGACTCGGCCGACGTCGACACGGCGATCCACTGGCCGTCGCTGGTGCGGTAGGCGCCCCGGGGCACCGAATAGGGGATGCCGGAGCCGAGGCGGGGCTGCTTCTGGCCCTCCTGGAACCACAGCGACGGCAACGGCCCCATGATCTGCAGCACGCTCTCGATGAGGTTGACGTCCACTACCTGGCCCACGCCGGAGTGGACGGCCACCAGGGCGGCGAAGGCGGCCGAATACGCCGTGACCTCGTCGGTCAGGGCCACCGGGGGCAGGGTGGGCGGCCCGTCGGCCGAACCGTTGAGGGCGGCGAAGCCCGACATGGCCTCGGCCAGGGTGGCGAAGCCGGGGCGGTCGCGGTAGGGGCCGGTCTGACCGAAGGCGGTGACCCGCACGATGGCCAACTTGGGGTTGCGGGCCAGGAGCACGTCGGGGCCGAGACCGAGGGCCTCCAGCTTGCCTGGCCGCATGTTCTCCACCAGCACGTGCGACGTCTCCACCAGGCGCAACAGCTGCTCCCGGCCCTCGCGGGCCGTGAGGTCGAGGGTGATGAACCGCTTGTTCCGGTTGGCCAGCTTGAAGAAGTACGTCATCCCGTCGGCCGGGTCGCGCCAGCCCAGCGTGCGGGACGAGTCGCCCGTCTCGGGGCGCTCCACCTTGATCACGTCGGCCCCGAAGTCGGCCAGGTGACGGGCGCAGTTGGGCCCGGCGAGCACGGTGGACAGATCGAGCACCCGGAGGTCGGCCAGCGGCCCCCGCCGCTCGGTGCCGCCCGGTGCCGGTTGCTGGTCGTTGGCTTCAGTCACGGGCTCAGACGGTACCCCCTGCCGGCCGACCACCCCCAGACGGGGGCCGTCACCTCTTCGGGTGGCGGATTCGGCCCAGCCTGACGGCGGGCGGTGGGCCTAGAATGAGCGGGAGCGAGGCCCGAGGAGAGCCGCCGGTGGATGTCGAGCGCGCCGCACGTAGAGCCAACACCGCCTGTCGGGGGCGTGGTCGACCGCGCCGCACCGGCGCCATCGAGATCCTCACCCAGGAGCCCAACGAGGAGCGGGTGGCCATCCTTACCCGCTGTTTGGCGTCGGTGCTCGGCACTACGTTCGTCGCCGCCGTCGGCCTCAGCCTGGCCGGTTTGGCCGGCACCGTGGTCGGCTGGCTGGCCCTCCTGGCCGCGGCCGGGGCCGGGATGGCCCCCCTCGGCTGGTACTGGTACCGGGCCCGCCACCCGGGGCGTTTGCCGGTGTGGGAGCTCGATCCCCGTCTGGCCCGCCTGGTGGCCGGAGCGGCGGCCGAGGCCGACGCCCTGCGCCGCCTGGCCGACCGGGCGCCAGTGGGTCCGATCGCCGAGCATCTCGACCATCTGGCCACCACCGCCCACGGCTACGTGGTGGCCCTCCACACCTCGGCCGTCCAGGCCGCCGTGCGGGCCCCCGGCACCGGCGGCCACGATCCCGAGCTGGAGGCCACCGCCACTCGCATCGTGGGCCAGCTGGCCGACCTGGCCGCCGCCGCCGGGCGCCTGCGGGAGGCCCAGAGTCGCCGCCTCCAGGTGTCGCCCCTGGAGGAGCTGACGGCGGCCACCGACCGCCTGACGGCCGTGATCGACGGCGCCGACCGGCCCTGAACCCTGCGATCTGTGGCACCTGGCGCTGTATTTTGCGCGCTGGTGCCACAGTTCCCGAATTCGACCGACCCGGCCCGGATCAGCCCTTGAACCGGGAGGCGAACCCGATCCGCATGGCGGGTCGGAAGAACTGCTCCACCCAGGCGTAGATCGAGCCCAGCACCCGGTCGAGCTCCTCGGGGCCGATGAGGGCGTTGTCGAGCTGGCCCATCAGGTAGATGGCGTCTTCGTCGCCGATGGCGAAGGCTGCCCCGTAGAGGCGTGCGTTGCGCCGCAGCAGGTGCTCGTAGAGCTGGCCGTGGTTCTCCTCGGGGGCCGGCATCACATAGGTCTCGTAGCGCAGGGTGCGTTGGCGGAGCCAGAACCGGGTGGTGAACACCCCCCGCTCCTCGCCCTCCATGCGCACGAACCAGCTGCGGGGCCCGTCGACACCGCCGTCGACGGCCAGCACCACCGGATTCCCGGCCAGCTCGCCGGCCAGCCAGGTGTCGATCACGGCCTCCAGGCCGTCGAGCGTGTTGGGGTCCACCGGTACGGTCATGCTCAGATCCTTCCCGGAACGGGTTCCCTCACTCGCAGGGGGCCAGGGTACGGGAGCCGAGGTCCTGGTAGAGGCGCCGCAGCCGGGCCGCCGAGTTGCTCCAGGTGTAGGTGCGGCCCCGGGCCGCGGCCGACACGGCCAGGCGGCGGCCCAGCACCGGGTCGGCCAGGATCGTGTCGATGTAGGCGGCGTACTCGTCGGGGTCGCGACTGTCGATCAGGTAGCCGGTGAGACCGTGCTCCACCAGGGTGGACAGGCCACCGACATCGGCCGCCACCGTGGGTACCCCACAGGCCGCCGCCTCCAGCGCCACCAGCCCGAACGACTCCGAGCGGCTGGGCACCACGCACACGTCGGCCGCCCGGTAGTAGGTGGACAGGATGTGGTGGGGCTGGGGCGGGATGAAGCGCACCCGGTGGGCCAGGTCGTGGCGGGTGATCAGGTTCCGCACCCGGTCCACCGCGCCCCCGCCGCCGGTGCCGCTGGCCCCGCCCACGATCCACAGCCGGGCATCGTCGCGTTCCAGGCGGGCCAGGGCCTCGACGGCCACGTCGACCCCCTTGAGGGGCTGGATGCGCCCCACGAACAGCAGCAGCGGGCTGGTGTCGGTCTGCAGCGCCCATCGCGCCCCGGCTTGACTGCCGGGGGAGAAGAAGGCGTGGTCGACCCCCGGGGGGACGACCTCAATCCGGTCGGCCGCCGCCCCGTAGTAGTGCACGAGCTGCTCGGCCTCGGCCGTGCAGTTGGCCAGCACGAGGTCGGCGCACGCCATCACTTCGGCCTCGGCCCGGGCCCGGTGCTCCGGCTCGGGGTCGCCCAGCACCGCCTTCACCCGGGCCAGGGTGTGGAAGGTGGTGACGAGAGGGAGGCCCAGCTCCTGCTTGAGCTGCTTGCCGGCCACGCCCGACAGCCAGTAGTTGGCGTGGATCACATCGGGCTGGAATTGGCGCAGGTCACGGGCTACCCAGTCGGCGAACGCCCCCACCAGCGGTTCGAGGCCCTCCTTCGACACGTGGGGTGGGCCAGCCGGCACGTGGACCACCGTGAACCCCGGCTCCACCGACACCTGGGCCGGCAGGTCCTGCCGCCAGCGGCGCACGTAGACCCGGCACTCCACCCCGGCCTCGGCCAGGGCCGAGGCGAACTCCCGCACATAGACGTTCATGCCGCCGCTGTCGCCCTCGCCCGGTTGGGCCAGGGGCGACGTGTGCAGCGACAGCACCGCCACCCGGCACCGCTCGCCGCCGGCCCGCAGGTCGACGCCGTCCCGGGGGCTGGTCCCGCCTCGCCCCGATCCGCTCACCGGGGGCCGGCCCCGTTCCCCGCCTCGTCGGGCGACGACCCGGCGTCGGCCGGTGGAACGACCTCGGACGCCGGGGCGGTTTGGGCCGCCCCGGCGGTCGAGCCCGAGCCGTCGGCCGAGGCAGAGGCGTCATCATCGGTGGTGACGGTGTTGGCGGCCAGGAACGACCGGTAGACGCCGAGGAGGGCCTTGCGCTGGTCGTCGGTCAGCTCGGGGGCGCTGCGGATGGCCGACTCGAGGGTGGGGGGCTCGGGCCGGTGGTCGGCGTCGAGGATCCCGGCCTGCACGTACATGGTCTCGGCCGACAGCTCCAAGGCCCGGGCCAGCTGTTGGAGGATCTCGGCCGACGGCTTGCGGAGGCCGCGCTCGATCTGGCTGAGATACGGGTTGGAGACGCCGGCCATGTCGGCCAGGCGCCGGACCGACAACTCGGCCAGCTTCCGTTGCTCGCGTATGAACCGGCCGATGTCCCGCCGCTGCTCGGTCATCGCGTCAATTCAACAACGAATCGATGGACGCTTCCCCATCGCGATAACGGCGGGCGATCTCGCCCTGGATGGCGTCGATGCGCTCGTGGAGCCGGCGGCGTTGGGTGGACAGGTCCACCTCGAAGCTGCGCAGGCCTTCCAGCAGAGCGGCCAGGCGCTCGTCGGCCACCTGGCCGAGGGCGCTGAGCTCCGATGGGGCGGCGGCCCCGTCGAGCCCCGCCATCAGGGCTTGGGCCAGCACGCCGGGTTCGTGGATGGCCAGCATCCGACCCCCACCGGGGCCGTTGGCGCTGGTGCCCAGCGTGAGGATGTCGGGCAGGTCGAACAGGAGGCCGGTCTCGGTGGGGGCGGCGTCGGTGGCACCGGAACGGCGGCGCACCTCGTGGCCCACGATGTCGAGCCGGCCCTGGGCCACCCGGCGGACGAACGACACGTCGCCCTCGGCGCCGCTGCATTCGACCCGCAAATGGCGCAGATCCTCCAGCGGTACCGCGGTGATGTCGGGCAGGAGGTCTTTGGCCAGGAGGCGCTGGAGGTCGTCGTGCACGGCTGCCAATCGTACCGCTGGGCCCGGCCCACAGCGTGCTGGGTCGGCGCAGCGTGCTGGGTC
>CADEDH010000022.1:2344-5321 GCA_902826025.1 uncultured Actinomycetes bacterium | reverse complement strand
CTCCACAGCAGCGCCAGCCACAGTGGGGCGGCCAAGAGGTAGGAGTCGATCCGGCGCAGCGCCGGGGCCCACGCGCTGCCCCGGGGCAGCAGGCCGGCGGCCACGATCTGGCCCAGCGGGCAGCACACGCCGGCCAGGGCGGCGAACAGCAACACGCTGGTGGTGGTGAAGGGACGGGGCGGCACGATCCAGAACACGAAGGCCACGGCCCCCAGCGCCACCAGACCCGAGACGGGGCCCTCCACTGCGTTCGACGAGCCCGAGCCGATCAGGAAATCGCCAACCTCGTACGCACTGATCAGGGCGATCAGCAACAGGACAGCTCCCGGGCTGACGTCGCGCAGTGCCACCAGCGACCCGGCGGCGATGCCGGCCGGGAGCGACGAACGGATGAGCACGTCGAGCAGCTCGCCCGTGCTGCGGGCATGGACAGGGTTGAGGGCGATGTAGACCAGCAGGAGCACCATGCCCATGCCGGCCCCGGCCACCAGGCCGAGGGGGCCGATCACCCCGCTGATGCCGACCACGAAGGCAGCGCCGGCCGTCCACCACTTGGCCGGGCCGAACTGGGGGAACCAGGCGGCGCCGGCCTGCAGGCCGGCCAGACCGGCCACCGATGCAGCCACCGCAGCCAGACCCCAGGTGGACAAGAAAGCGGCCGCCGCCACGGCGACGAACCACAGCGCCCCGAACGTGACCTTTGGGCCATCGGTGTAATAGGGGACGGCGAGCCGGTTGCCGCTCCACCGCATCTCCCGGGCCTGGGCCCGGCGGCGCGACGCCGTGGACCGGCGGCCCCTCCGCCCAGCCGACTCCGGCTCGGCCTGGAGGCCTCCGGCCGGACCAGTGCGGTAGCCCATGGGGGGTTGGCCCGACGCCGGCGGGCGGCGGGCCGGTGACGGCCCCCGGCCACCCCGGCCGCGACGCTCGCCCCGAGCCGGCGCCGGCCGGTTCTGCCTCCGGGTCGGTGGGGGTGGGGCGGCGTAGCCGTCCTGGCCGCCCCCGTACTCCTGGGGATAGGCCGGTTGCTGGCCCCGACCGTAGGGCTCCTGACCTCGCCCGTACTCCTGCGGGTAGCCGCCCGGCCGCTCGTTGTACGGATCGTCCCACTGTCCGAGCTGGGTCATGCTCCCCCTGACACCGGCGGCAGCACGGCGACCTCGTCGCCCGTTGTCACCGGCTGCGTTCGATCCACTGGCGAACCATTGAGCCACACCTTCGATCCGTCGAGCACGGCGGTGAACGTGGCGCCGAACCGGTGACAGGCCTCGTCGAGCACATCGCCCACCGTCTCCCCGGGCAGCTCAACGCTCCGGGTCCCGGCCGCCTCCCGTGCCTGGGCGAACAGTCGAAGCGTCACCACCGTGCCAGTGTGCCACGTGGGGCCTCTTGCTCAACCCCGGCGGTCCGGGGTGGCACCCCGCAGCCCGCCACCGTACGGCCCGGTAGGGTCGGCGGATGACCAACGAGGGCGAGCGGACGACCCTGCTGCTGGTGCGGCACGGCCAGTCCACCTGGAACAGCGAACGGCGGTGGCAGGGCCAGGCCGATCCACCCCTGTCGGACCACGGACGGGAGCAGGCCGTGATCGCCTCCCGCTTCCTGGGCAACGTCGACGTGATCGTGTCGTCACCCCAGATCAGGGCGCTGGAGACGGCGGCCATCATCGGGGCCCAGCTGGGCGTGGGGCCGGTCCAGGTGGTGGAGGATCTGCGGGAGCGCAGCGCCGGCGAATGGTCGGGGCTCACCACCAGCGAGATCGAGCAGCGGTGGCCCGGCTGGATCGACTCCGACCAGCGGCCCGAGGGCTGGGAGTACGACGAGCCGCTCCTGGCCCGCACCCTGGCCGCGCTGGAGATGATCATCGCCGCCTGGGCCGGGGCCGACCTGCTGCTGGTCAGCCACGGGGGCCTGATCCTGGCCCTGGAGCAGCACCTCCGCATGAACGACGGACGCATCCCCAATCTGCACGGCCGTCTGATGCATCATGTCGGCGGACAGTTGGTCGCGGGCGAACGACTGGAGCTGATCCCACCCGAGTCATCCACTGGCGGCACCGGAGGACGAGTTTGAACCGAGCCGAGACCATCCCTGGTCAGCTCACCTTCGATGGCACCTCGTTCGAGGTCCGATCTCCCATCATCGATCCCACGCTGGATCCCAGGCCGGGGCTCGACGGGTCCCCGCCTCCCCCCGGCGTGCCCCCGGCTCCGGCCGTGGCTCCCCGACGGGCGCCCAAACCGGTCCCGGCCCAGCTCCCCAAGGCTCGACCCACCGGGCCCGACCGCGGTTCCCGCCGGCCCGGCGGCGCCAGCGGCTCGGCCGCAGCCACACCGGCTGCACCCACTTCAGCCGACACCAGCACCTGGGCTCCGGCCCCGGCGCCCCGCAGCGAGCTGGTGGTGGAGGTGATCCGCAGCGCCAACCGGAGCAAGACGGCACAGGCCCGCTTGCACGGTGGTCGGTTGGAGATCCGCATACCGGCCCGGTGCACCCGAGCCGAGGAAGCCGAGCTGGTGCGCCACTTCCGGGCCAAGTTCGAGCGGATGCGGGTGGCCGACGACGTCGACCTGTCGCAGCGGGCGGCCGAGCTGGCGGCCCGCCACGGGCTGCCCACGCCGGCCTCGATCCGCTGGGTGGGCAACCAGCAGCACCGCTGGGGCTCCTGCACCCCGGCCGACGGCACCATCCGGCTGTCGGATCGGATGTCGGGGTTCCCGGCCTGGGTGATCGACTATGTGATCGTCCACGAGCTGGCCCACCTGGTGGAGGCGGCGCACTCGGCCCGGTTCTGGCAACTGGTGAACGCCTATCCCCTCACCGAGCGGGCCCGGGGCTTCCTCATGGCCAAGGGCTGGGACGAAGACTGAGTGCGCCCTTCGGGCGCCTCGGGTTCACCTCCGGCGAACACCGCTGAGTGCACCCTTCGGGCGCCTCGGGTTCACCTCCGGCGAACACCGCTGAGTGCGCCCTTCGG
>CADEDH010000022.1:0-2244 GCA_902826025.1 uncultured Actinomycetes bacterium | reverse complement strand
CCCTTCGGGCGCCTCGGGTTCACCTCCGGCGAACACCGCTGAGTGCGCCCTTCGGGCGCCTCGGGTTCACCTCCGGCCAACACCGCTGAGTGCGCCCTTCGGCCCCACTCAGGCGTTCTGGGTTGTGGCCCGGCCGGGGAGTGAGGGGTCGGCGTCCATGGCGGCCAGGGCGGCGTCGATCTCGTCGAGCTCGGAGCTGAGAGCGTCGAGCTGGGCCATCGTCGGCAGACCATCGCGAGTGACCACCGGCTCGATCGTCACGTCGATCCGCTCCTCGATCACGGCTTCGATCACGGCCTCCATCTCGGCCTCGACCTCCGGTCCGATCTCGATCTCCGCCTCGTTGTCCACCCCGGCCTGCACCTCGGGCGCCGGCTCTGGATCGCCCTCGGGCCGGGACTGTCCCCACAGGTTGCTCACCCCCCGCATGGTACCGGGGGAGGCGGGGATGGCCCGGGAACGACCCTTGTGGAGGGCGCATCTCCCGAATCTCCCTGGCCAATGAACATATCTGGAGTGACGATGGTCCCTAGCGCAGCTCCCGATCGTCGGCCACACTCGGGGAGTACACCATCCACACCCGGACAACGCGCAGCACCAGCTGTCGGCGGTCTGCGCAGGAAGGAAGGGAGTACCGTGTCTCAGCGCACACGTACGAATCGCTCCAGCAAGCCTGGGGTCGCCGCTGTAAACAAGCCTGCCCGCTTCGACCGTCACGTCGAGCACCGGCGGGTGCGGCGGGCCGCCCACGTGGAGCTTTCGATGTTGGCCGAGCCCGAAGACTACGCCCTCCCGTTGGTCGCCCACTCGTCGATGAAGGCCGATCCGGCCGAACGTCCCGAGGTCGTCGTGTCGCAGCGGCGGTTCCGGGTGTGGAAGACCAAGGCGTGGAAGCGGCGGACCAGCCTTCGGGCCCAGCGGGCAGCCGCCTACCGCTCACTGGCCTAGGAATCCCCGCCGGTCAGGCTCCGTCGGGCGAAGCTGACGGAACCGACCACTGCGGCCGGTGGGAGGGGCAGCACCGCGGTGCGCTCCTCCCCGGCCAGCTCCATCAGCTCGGCCGTCGGCGGGCCCCCGGCTCGGTTCTGGCGGAGGTAGATCACGCGCCGGTTGTCGTAGGCCAGCGAGGTGATCTGTTCGCCCTCCCGGGCCACGGTGCGCCGGACCAGGTCGGTGCCGGTGGTGAGGTCGCGGACGAGCACCTCGGTGGTGGCCTCGATGCCGTCGTCGCGGTAGGCGACCATGGTGTAGGCGAGCTGGCGCCCGTCGGAGCTCAGAGCCACGGCTCCGAACGTGGGGCGGCGGGGGACGTCGCAGGTCGGCGGGGCGGGAGCCGGTAGGTCGACCAGGGCCCCGTCGGTGCCGTGGAACCGGATCTGTCCGCATTCGGCGTCCGACACGGCGACGGCATGGACGGAGCCCGCGGCCGACAGGGCCAGGAGCTGCTCGTCGTGATCGAGGGTGAGCAACGGCGCAGTGACCAGGTCGACCAGGCGGATGCGTACCACCTCGCCCGAGGGGCGGGACACGACGGCCCAGGGGGTGCCATCGGCGTAGCCGGCGTCGAGCAGCGTGGAGCCCGTGCCGTCGACGAGTGTCGGCTGGCCCCGCTCCGCCGGTAGCCACAGGACATCGCCCCGGACGCCGGGGCTGGGGTCGACGGCCTGGGCCAGCAGCCCACCCACCAGATCGTCCACTACCCGGGTGGCGTGGAACGTGGCCAGCGGGGGAGGCAACGAGAGGAGGGCGGCGGTGTCGCCGGCGAGTACCCCCTGGTCGGTGGCGACCAGGGCCGGGGCGACGTAGCCGTCGGGCGGGCGCGGCTCGAGACCGGCCGCCGCCGGGTCGACGGCGGCAGGGCCGGCCGGCGGGGCTTGGCCCGCCCCCGGGCCAGCGCCCGGCTGGACGGCCGCCGCGTCGGCTCCAGCCGCGGCGACCGCCGAGGACGTCGTCACCTCGAAGCTCTCAGGCTCGGGAATGCTGCCACAGGCGGCCAGCACCAGCGCTGCGGCCGAAAGCAGCCCTTGCTGGGCGCGGACGGTGGAGGTCACGATGATCCGCCCCCCGGGTTCTCGCCGAGCGCGCAGCCTGCGCATCGGGCCCATCCTGCCAGACGCGGCGGGGCCGTGGCCGACGGGCGAGACGATCAGGGGCCCAACCCGTCAGCCGCGCCTGCGCTCGGCCGCTAACCTGGACCCGCCCCCGTGGCGCAGTCTGGTTAGCGCGGCGGACTTTTAATCCGTT
>CADEDH010000021.1:63004-94334 GCA_902826025.1 uncultured Actinomycetes bacterium | reverse complement strand
TCGACCTCGAACGCCACGGCGGCCGCACCCGACCCGGCGTCTGCGCCCGAGTACTCCAACGCATCCTCGCCCTCACCGCCGCCATATGGCACAACGAAACCACCAACCACCCCGGCCCACCCCGCCACCTCACCCCCTACGACCACTAACCCCTTGGAACTAATCGTCTAGGAGAAACGTGGCCTCCTCGGAGCGTGCCCGCCAAAATAGAGCAGCGAACCTCGGCGATTCCAGGCACGCTGTAGGCACGACCACCGACAGTGACTGGTCGCACTTCGCGAGGTGCAACGCTCTGGCCAGGACTTTCGTGGGGAGCGGGTGAGGAGAATCGAACTCCCGTATTCAGCTTGGGAAGCGAGTGGAAAGGCACGGGCGCACCTCCCTTGCAGCCGTTTGCCCTGCTCAACCGTTGACGGTCGTTACCCGATGGTGACCTTTGCGTCGGGTGGTGCCGGCGGGTTGGGGCACGGCTGGGGCACGCTTGGCCAGCAGGCACTTGCTCGGTGGCTGGAGCCGACGGATCGCCAGCTGAACCGGGCTGAGGGAGATCCGTGGTGAACCTGCCCGATCAACCAGATCGTCCTTTGCCAGCGCCCACACAGTGGCCCTGACAGGGTCGTCGCAGCCAGTGGCTGGCACCATCGACTCTTTACAACCGTCGTCGTAGCTGCTTCCGATGAAGGCGACGTACCTGAGGCCGTCGCCGTGGCACGGGCTGACGGACGATGGCGTCAGGGGGCACGACTGTGCAAGGCGCCGAGCTGTGTGTGCTGAGCTAACTACAGGCTCTGTTCGGGGCGGTCAGACTGCTCACCATCGTCTATGACGAGATAGGGCGCTGGCTTAGCAATGGCGTCGCCTTCGGCAATGCTCAGCATCAGACCGCACCCTGGACACGGACTCTCGTAGTGATGGTGGGCCGGTAGGCCACTATTTTCGTGGAAGGTAGCTGGTGGCGGAAGCGTGGCCTGGCAGCTTGAGCATGTTGGCATAGGATCTACGGTCGGCTGACCGTTGCGGCTTTCGAGGTGCGGGGTGACTTTCGAGTCGGGGGTGACGCCGGATCAGGGTGCTAGAAGTTAGGCGCAAACAGGTTGCCTTGGTATCCGGCGAAACCCGGCGCCTTAACGTAGGGCAAGAGGGGTGTAGGCATCTCTACCCGCCGGCCGCCGAACAGATCGGCAATCGTAACTATCTGAATCTTGGGGTATACCTTGCCCGACACTGGCCACTGGTAGCCGCCGGCATTTCGGGCGGCTTCCCTCATGCCTTTTGTAGGTGGATGGAGGGTCAGCAGGAGGCCCATTTCAGCGTTAAGGGTCTTCACCGTGCCGACGAGATCGCGAACCATCGATGGGTTGAGGGACGCGCCTCCCTTTACCGAGACGATCACGCGTCCCAGGTTCATGTTCTGATCGATGGGGAACCGGATCTGGCCATCGATCCCACGGTCTCCGACCTGCTTCTCATTTGGCTGGCCGTCAACGAGAGACACTGCCCAACGCTCGAACTCAAAGGGGTTTTCATCGAACATTGCCTGCGCGCCGACAGCATCCTCGGGAACTCCATGGACTTTGTATGTGGAAGCGATTTCCTCACCGTATGTGTTCTTTAGACGCTTTCTTATCAGGTCGATCGAGAGATAGGTGATGTCAATTCCCACCCAACGCCGGAACATCCTCTGTGCAGCATCGATAGTTGTACCACAACCGCAGAATGGATCCAGAACGACATCGCCCTCGTTCGTGGCATGTAGGAGAATTCGTTCCACGAGTGCCACGGGTTTCTGGGTCGGATAGCCTAAGCGCTCCGCTGCGCGCGAATTCAATGGTGAGATGTCAGTCCAAACGTCGCTTAGAGGCTTTCCCCGCTGCACGTCGAGGTATAGCTTCTGCTCAGGGACTCGGCCAGGCGCAGACTGAACAACCATCCCTTCCTCAAGGGCTTTCTGCATCCGCTCCTTCTCCCAGCGCCAAACTCTCGTCACGCCAAGAAATTCATATTCGAGATTTGGCCGGTCTGGGTTTGGGTTAATAAGGCTTGCAAGCCTGTATCTCCGGCCGTCCGGGTCGAGGTGCCGGTACTTTCCGAGCGTCTTTGAATCAAGCGATGAGTGGTCGTAGGGAGTGAATATGGAGTCGGCGTTCCAGGTCGAAGTGCTGCTTCTCTGGTAGGACAAGATCACGTCATGGTTGCTGGGCAGTCGTTTGGTCGTCAGACCTTTTGAGGCCGTACGCTTCCAGACGATCTCATTTCTGAAGTTCTCGGGCCGGAAGATAGCGTCAAGAATGATCTTCAGATAGTGCGATGCAGTCGGATCGCAGTGTAGGTAGAGACTGCCCGTATTTTTAAGTACTCGATGTAGTTCAATCAATCGGGCAGTCATCATGACCAAATAGGCTAAGACATCGTTGTCGCCCACAAGCTTGCGCATCGCTTGGAGTGCGTCCGCTACCCTAATGGGGGCTGCACCGGAGATCAGTTCTCTATATGCCTCTTCGGATTCGTGCGACCACGTCCATGTGTCGTCGAAGGCTTCGATCTGAGCCATTGCATCGTCGCCAGTCTTGCTCTTGAAGAGGACGTTGTAAGAGCGATTCGAGTTAAATGGCGGATCGAGGTAGACCAGGTCCACCGACTGGTTTGGGACATGCTCTCGTAGTATCCCCAGATTGTCGCCGTACCAGAGTTGATTGGTCATCCTATTTCCTGCGTGTCGGGGAGGGCATTAGGAACACTTGTTGTGCGTTTTCGGTCCGTCACTATCAGGAGTCATAAGCTGTTTGAGGCTCACGATAGTTGCGATACAGGCTGGACCAAAGAATTGGTCATTCTTGTGCGGCTTATTTGCAAATCCGACGAACGGAATTCCGACCAAAAAGGCCGCCTGGGCGTCGGAGGTGGAGTCTCCGATGAAGATGACTCTCGTAGGCCTCAAATTGAGGGAAGCGAGAGCTTGAAGGAGAATATCTGGTGCCGGCTTCATCTTCGCTGGATCGCGGGGATCCCGACCGACAACGTAGTCGACTTCGAGGCCATGAAGACTGAGCCACCTCTGGATAGCATCCGCACTATTGTTGCTTGCTACAGCGATGTGTGTTCCTCCTGAATGGAGGTTCGAGATAAAGGCTGATAGATCGGGGGTGCTTGTAGCAGATTCGATCGCGGCCAGCTCGGCCGTAGTCAGTGCAGACTCAATGGTTGGTGTCAGGTCGGGAGAGTACGTGTGTACAAGCCGGAGGATCTGGTGAGGGTCGCTGGTGGCAAGCATGGCTTCAGGTGGCGAACCTTGCTTCGCTAAGCGGTCCTTAAGCTCGCGTGCAACTGTGGCTGCGGGGTAGCCGGCAAAGACGTTGCACATGGGGCCGTCGAAGTCGAGTATCACGGCGTCGTATGCCGTGAGGTCGACGAGTGGGTTCACGGCATCGGCAGGGCGACTGTCGTCCATACGCTGTCGAACCATGTGAGTGCTTCTTTGACGTAGAGGCTGGCGGTGTCAGTGCCGCCGCCTTCGGTGTCGGCTTGGTGGTGGAACAGGGTGGCGTCCTTGCCCATGAGGTCGTAGATCTCTTGGTCGTCGCCGTTGAGGCTGATCGACCGGGCTCGGATCGGATAGAAGCCGAAGAACAGCTCCGTCCGGTTGATCACGTAGAGCTTGAACAGCTGCACGCTGCGGATCACCCGCACCTCGGCTTTGGCCTCGGGCACCAGGCCGAGCGACTGCAGCTCGTCGACCGCTTCGACCAGGGCGAGTGAGTGCCGCGTGATGATCGACTGGGCACGGGCTCGGAAGGCCGGGTTGTCGCTCAGGTCCTCGACGTTCGAGGGCAGGGACCAGGGGTCTCGGGTGTCGGGCACGATGGCCCGAATCTCGATCCGCTTCGGGGCGTATCGGCCGTAACGGATCTTGTCGAGCGGCTCGATCAGTGCGCCGTGCAGGGTCTCTCCGGAGAACCCGGCGAAGTCGATCTCGACGTTCTCGGCCTCGAAGGCCGCCTCCAGCTGCGGGCGCAGACCCACCGGCCGGGCACTGGCAGCCCGCACCCATGTGCCGGACCCCTGCCGCGAGATCACCAGGCCTTCTTCCTGGAGGACCTTGATGGCCTTGGAGATCGTCTGGCGAGACATGCCGTAGATCTTCTCCATCTGAAGACCGGTCGGCAGACGCTCCCCAGGGGCGTACACGCCAGTGAGGATGGCTGCCCGGAGCGTGCTGATCAGCTGCTCCAGCCTGCCACGGGGATCGTCCGGGTCGAGCGTCATCCCCTCTCACCCTAACTCGGTACGACAAATGTCGGAACAAAGTTTACAAGTTGGGTTGATTTGTAAATCTTGTACACCTAGTGTGATGAGCAAGGCGGTCGGCTCCGAGGGATAGCAGCCCCCGGAGCCAACCTGGCCGCCTGCCCCTGATAGCAGCAGGAGCTGACGACGTGACTTCCAGCGTAGACAACCGGTTTGGCCGTTCCCGGGTTCGGGGTGGCTGGTGGTGCGCTTGTGGGTTCGTCGTTGTCGACGATGAGTGCCCGTTCGGTGGTTCGGCTTCTTGGTGCCGTGCCGCTGAGCGGGCATTCGTCGCGTCGCATGTGCCTGTGGCTGTCGGGGGTGACCAAACCGCATGACAGAGAGACACGCACGTGTTGCAGCTATTGCAGACCCCTGAACAGTTCAACGAATCCAACCTGATCACGGTGACCGGCCTGGAACCGGCCCGGGAATGGCAGGCCGGAGTCCCGGCCGACAACCAGAAGCTTAAGTACGCCGACGACGGACGGCAGTTGTGGGACTTCTTCTGTGCGCTGAAGTCGGGCCGTCAGGCGATCAACCTGAGGGTTCGGATCCCGTGCATCGGGGAGCCGGAGTGGGAACCGGGCCGTATCCGTTTCGGTGGCCTGCTGGCGCCGGCCCGCCAGGACGGTGTGCGCCTGGTGGTCAGCTTCAACGCTGACACCTTCACCCAAGCGGAGCCGCCGTCGGTGAAGCGCCCCAAGGCGGACGGCCCGCCGATGCCGGCACCCCCCGGGGACCGTCCGGCCTAACCCCATCGGGCCCGTTCGCTCGTGATGGGGCGGCTGCCGGTTCGTGGCCGGCCGGGTCCACGACGCCACCCGTTGGGGGGACGGCGCACGTGGAAGGACATGCAGTGTTCAAGCGCAAGCGCAATGAGTGGGATCTCGTCGACGACAACTCCGATGAGCCTCGGGTGACGTCCCGGGAACTCTCGGAAGGGCTCGGGGTCGATCCGGACGGGGACCAGTGGGACCGCTACGCCCACCTGGTCAACGACCGTGACCGGGACGGCGGTTCCCGAAAGCTGGGGTGGTGACCATGCCCCGGTACAAGACACCCACCATCCGGGGTGCCCTCGACGACCTTCGGGCGAGGGGCCTCGATGACATGACCGCCGCCGATCTGGAGGTCTACCGGCTGGTCATGCTGCCGGCCACCTTTCAGAAGCTGTGCCACCGCCTCGACGTTGAGGTGGCCAACCTGACGCGTGACCGCCAACAGGCGCACACCTGCCCGGAACTGCCCTTTGGGTACGACCTAGCCGG
Source organism: uncultured Actinomycetes bacterium (assembly GCA_902826025.1). GTDB lineage: Bacteria > Actinomycetota > Acidimicrobiia > Acidimicrobiales > SZUA-35 > CADEDH01. The sequence goes on along the minus strand of CADEDH010000021.1, from coordinate 88,779 downwards.
CGAGGTGGCGGCGTCGATGGCGGCCGAACGCCGGCGCCGGTGGGTGACCCGCCCCAACGGTGAGCCCTACCCGCTCACCTGGTCGATCCACTCGGAGTTCCGGCTTCCTGGTCGGGCCCGGTTGGTGCCTGGTCGTGAATTCAGCGTGCGGGGGGAGCGGGGACGGTTCCGGTTCCGTCACGCCGTGGTCACCGACACGGGTGAGACCTGGGTTGATGCGTGGGATGGTGAGGGCCGGTGCCGGTCGTGGCTCCCGGACCGCATCCGGGTTGTTCATGTGAAGTCAAAGGTTCGCCCGCCCCGGGAACGGGTGCTGGCGCTCCGGGGGCGAGGGGGCCGTCGAGCAGGTAGCGAGCCACTGGAATTGGCTGCCAGCTCAGACCGCACCCCAACCCCCCGGGACAACACTGCCAACCGCCTGGTGGTCAGCGACGGTCGTACCCGTCGACCGGTGGGGGTCGGACGATGACCGCGGCCTCTGAGACCCACACGCAAGCGTTGACGGCCGCCGCTGAGGCGTTGGCCCGGGCCACCATCGGCAACGCCGGAGAGCTGCCGGTCTCGGAGTTGTACTCGATCACGGCGGAGCTGGTGGACGGCTGCCGCAACCTGGCCCAGACCGTGGCCCAGCTCGTCGCGCACGTCGATGCCCGCTCCCAGGCCGTGCCGATGCGGGTCGATCACTTCGGCGCCGCCCAGTACGGCACGCCCGACAACGCCCTGGCTGACGCCAAAGCGATCCTGTACCGGGCGTCGGTTCTGCTCGACGTGGCCACTGACCGTCTCAGCCATGTGCTGTCGCCGTTGTCGACCCTGGCCGAGATCGGGGGCCGGCGATGAGCGATGGGCAGGGCCGGTTGATCTCGGATCCGTACTACTCGCAGGGGCGCTTGTTCCGGGGTGACGTGTACGTCGACAACTCCGTCTACCTGAACGCCGAGGTCCTGGGCGACGACCTGCTCTCCGATGACGACGCCTGGGACCTGCTGTGGGAACGCCGCCCCGGTGCTGACGGACCCGACTGGGGACCGGTGGCCTCATGGTGACCAGCTACAGCCGCGACGCCTGGCTCACCGAGCCCCCCATTCATGACGTGGTGGTCGACGACGCCCGCCGCCGCCGCTCCGCCGCCCGCACCCTGACGCTGCTGGCCCGGATCGCCTGGGCCTGGTGGCCGCTGTGGCTCCCGGCCGTCCCGTTCCTCGGCCTCGGCCCGGTCCTGCTGGTCGCCCGCCTGGCCGGCCACCACCCGCCGCCGGCCCTGACGATGCTGGTGCTGCCGGTCCCGCTGGCCCTGGTCATCTCCGCCCTGCTGGTCGGGGTCGAACTGCTGACGGTCGACCGGGCCCGCACGGCGGTGCTGGCTGCCCCGTCCCGGTCCGTGCAGGCTGGGTTCCGGGCCCGGTGGCCTCGCCTGTGCTCCCTGGCCGGCGTCTCCCTGCGGGCCGATGGGGCCGAGCGGTACCCCCGCCTGGTGTCGGTCACCATCACCGGGCACTGGTGGCACCCGTCAGCGTTGACGGTCGTGTGTGAGCCGTTGGCGCAACAGGACGTCGACTGCTGGGACGTGATCACGTCTCGCCTGACCCGCCAGCTGGGCTACAGCATGGGCACGCCTCGGGTGGTGTCGTCCCGGGTGCTCGAGCTGAGGATGCGCCGCCGGGAGCTCCCCGACGAGGTGGTCATCGGCCGTGACGTCCCGTTCGAGCGGATCGCCCCCGACGCCTCCCACATCGACCTCGGGGACTCCGCCCTGGGCGACACGATGCGCTGGGCCCTGGATGACCCGACCCGCACGCACCTGGTGGTCGCCGGCGGGACCGGGGGCGGTAAGGGCAACACCATCCGGGAGGTCATGGGGTTCGCCTGGCTCCGCATCCGGGCCGGTGACCCGGTGGAGTTGATCGTCGCCAACCCGAAACGGGCGGGGGAGTTCAACTGGGCCAACCAGTGGGCGGCGGTGGCCTCCACCACGGCCGGGATCTCGATGGCCATCCGGCACGTGTACGACCAGATGAGCACCCGGGGCGACCTCCTCCTGGGCTGGGATGCCGACAACTGGCTCGAACTCTCTGACGAGCAGCGCCGCCAGTTCGGGGGCCGCCTGTTGTTCATCTTCGACGAGTGGTCCGACTTCATCACCGACCCCTACCTCCCCGACGCCAAAGCCGCCATGGGGATGATGGTGTCGATCGCCCGCAAAGGCCGGGCCCTGGGCATCAACCTGGTGATCACGGGCCAGCACATCTCCGGTGAGATGTTCTCCCCCGGATCCAGCTCCGGCACCGGCACCGCCCTCATCGCCAACCTCAACGCCCGCATCGGCATCGGCTCCCTCGAACCCACCGGGGCCCGCACCCTGTTCGGAGACGAGTCACTAGCCAAGGTGGCCAACGGCGACATACCGGGCCGCGCCTACACGAAGGGCCTCGGCACCCGGCAAGGGAACCAACCGGCCACGCCCGGCCAGATCTGGTTCATGCCCAAGCCACTGGTGGCCGGCCTCGGGATGCCGTCGGAGCGGTGCCACCCGCCCAAGCCGTTCGACCTCATGGCCGCTGTCGCTGCGGAGGACGGGGCGGCGGACGTGATCGATGTGAAGGAAGCACGCAGGAGGCGGGCATGAGCGGCAAGTCATCAACCCCGGAAAGTGTGAAACGGCTCGGCCCGCAGTCCTGGACCCAGGTCGGTGTGTGGGCGGTGCTGCTGGTGGTGTTCGCTACCCACCCGTTGGCGACGTCGAAGTTCGTGGGCAAAGCGGTGTGGGGTGCCGGGTCGTTCATCGGCTACGAGGCGTTCGCCCACTGCGATACCCCTCCGCCGTACGACTGGATGGAAACCAAGCGCTGCCAACCGGCCCCGGCCCCGACGGACGTGGCGACCTCCACCACCTCGGCCCCAGCGACGGGTGAGGGCACGGCGGCCGGCCCCGTCGAGCTGGACGGGATCGTCAACCGTGGCGTCGAGCGGGTCATCGGGCTGCACACCTACATCGAGCGGACCGTCACCGACCCGCCCCCGGACACAACGACTGGGGGTCGACCGTGATCCTCCTGTGGGCCTGGGTCGCCTCCATCGTCTCCCTGTTCTTCTCCTTCGGGGTGTGGGTGCTCCGCCTGCTGCTGCGGGCCCTGCGCACCTGGTTCCGCCGCCGCCGGGCCCGCCACCAGCCACCACCGCCACCTCTCGTCGCCTACGCCCAGGCCCCGACCCCGGCGCCGGGCCCGGTGGTGTCTCGGGAGGTGTGGGAGTTGGAGCGCTGCGTGTACTGGCTGCTGTGGGCTTTGTCCCGTGACGTTCACCCCCAAGGCGTCACCGCCTCGGCCCGGGCCACCGACCCGTCGTGGTGGGCGACCCTCGCTCGGATGCGGGCAACCATCGGGTACCTGTCGGCCACCGCCCCTGACGTCGAGCTGGCCGCCTGGTGCATGCACGTCATCGACCTCGACCAGTCCACGGGGGTGCGCCCATGACCTGGTGTGTCGTCATCGTCTATGTCCCGATCCTGGCCGCCATGGTCCTGGCCTGCCGGCTGTTCCTCCGCCTGGTCGACCGGTGGACCCGCCGCCACCTGCCCCTGGCCTCGGTGCCATCCCGGGTTGTAGTGCACACCACAACGATCCCGCCGCCATCGACGGTGCGGACGATCTCCGCTGTCGGGCTCACTCCGTGCAGCCGAAGAAGCTCCTTCTTCGGCCTGTCTGCTCAACCTCTCGCCGGAGCCGGTGGGTCAAGGGTCGTAGAGCCAGAAAGTCGGCCGACACCCGACCGGAGCACCAGCCGCTCATGACCGTCGACCGAACCGAGACAAGCGGGGGGCCGAGTTTGTGGCGTGCCCTTGACGCTCCGGCGGAGGTGAGGCACACCACCACCCCCCACCCGACCGTACGCCCCGAACACCAGGGCCTCTATCACTACACCGTCGGACCGATTCCACCGCCCCGACCGAAGCTGGTCCTCATCGTCGGCGGGTGGTGGACGACACTCGTCCCGACCCTCGTCTTCAGCGCCGCCATGACGTTGGCGATCCCGTCGGCTGATCCGCTGCTGGTTGTTGCCGTTGTCGAGGTGCTCGACGTCGCCGCGCTGGTGGGTCTGGTGGTGCGCCGATGAGTGGGACGACGATGGCGTGGCTCCGCCGGGACGGCTCGCATTTGGGCCGGCCGGAGGGCCCGGAGGGCCCGACTGGCCGGCCCCCTGCTGCGGTGGGTGTTAACACAACCCCCTCCCTCATGAACGTCCAGGCTCCCCGATCGCCGGCCGGGGGTCCGGACGGCCCGGGCTTGTTATTGGGCCACAACATGGCGGTCACGCCGATGCGAACGGAACTTCCGGCGTCGACAGCGAATTGGCCAGAACTGGCCGGCGAGGTCATCGGGTTCCGACCGGCTGAGGCGTGCGACATCGCCGCTTCCTGGTTCCCTCGGGTCGACACCTTCGACCGGTTCGAAGGCCCGGAGCTGACATCGGGTCTGCGGTTGCTGGATGACGGGACCGGCCGAGCGCTCGACACCGAAACCGGAGAGCTGGTGAAGCTACGCCCGGGTGTGTCGGGCTCGATGCGGTTGTTGAACGACGGCACCGGGCGAGCGGTCGACACCGAGACGGGGGAGCTGGTGAAGCTCATCACCGGTGACGAGGTCCGGGCCGGTAGGGCGAAGCTGCTGCGCCGACTGGTGATCGCTGGGGGCAAGGTGGCCATTGAATGCGGCCAGATCTCCCACGCCGAGCAAGCGCTCACCCGGGTGGAGGCGGAGATTGCGGCGGCGGTGGAGGCCGAGCAACTGCAACTGGAGTTCGACCGGCTGCTCGATGCCATCGACGGCCTGGGCGACGCCGAGATCCTCGACGACGACGGCGACGGTGGTGAGGCGTGGAACGTGGTGCGGGCGTTCTCCCGTAAGGCACGCCAACGGCTGCGGCAGAAGGTCGCTGAGGTCGACTGGTGCACGCCACTGCAACGGGAGGGTGTGCGGATCGGGATGCTCACGCTGACCTACCCGGGGGAGTGGGAGGCGTTGGCCCCGGACCCGGACACGGTGACCGCCCACCGGCATGCGCTGGAACGCCGGTTGGAGCGGGCGTTGGGGTATCCGCCGCCGTTCTTCTGGGTGCGGGAGTTCCAATTGCGGGGCGCCCCGCACTTTCATCTCGGTGGGGTGTTCCCCACGAGGATCAACGGCGAGTCGTTGGAGCATTGGCTGTCTCGGAACTGGTACGAGATCGTCGGGTCCGGCGATGAACGCCACCGGAAGGCCGGTACCGGGGTCGACTGGGCTGAGGGCCTGCGGTCGTCGGACCCGAACCGCCTGGCCGCCTACTTCTCGGCCTACTCCACCGGCAAGGGCGGCAAGGAGTATCAGCACCACCCGCCGGAGGGCTGGTGCAACGAGAACGGCTCCGCCGGACGGCACTGGGGCTACCGGGGCGTCACGTTCGTACGGGCCGAGGTCCGGGTGTCCCGGGATCAGATGATCGAGGTGCAACGGTTCCTGCGCCACTACATCGCCTCCCACAAACGGACCATGCGCACCAAGGGCGCCCACGGCCAACGATCACGGGCCGTCAACCGGCGCTGGCAGCTCCGCTCACTCGTCGGCCTCGAAAGCGGGTTCACGCTGCTGACGAACGACGGCCCGGGACTGGCAATCGCAATTGCTAGAGCAATCACTGAAGGGGAGACAGGATGGCCACCAGGCCAAAGGCGACCACTGCCGTGACGAGCGTGAGGGGAGGTGAGGGTATGGAGCGAAAGGCTCGGCGTATCGTCGACATCGACGGGGCAGCGGAGCATCTGACGGTCTCGGTGCGCTACGTCCGCACGCTGGTGGCTGATCGGCGGGTGCCGCATCTGAAGGTCGGCAAGTACGTGCGGTTCGATCTCGATGAGTTGGATGCGTGGCTCGACACCTGTCGTCGGGAGGCGTGCTGATGGCGCGCCAACGACGGCACTACGGCTCCGTGCGCCGGCTCCCGAGCGGCCGATGGCAGGTCCGCTACCGGGACCCGCTCACCGGGAAGCGGCTGACGGCACCGGGAACGTTCCCGACTAGGGCGGAGGGAAGCAAATGGCTGGCGCAACTGGAGAGCGGGGCCCTCGACCCGGCCCGGGTGTTGGCGGCCAAGGTCGACCTCCGCCTGGCCGGGTATGCGGGGGAGTGGATCGCTACCCGGAACTTGCGGCCCCGTACCCGGCAGCTTTACGAGCTCCAGTTCCGGCTCCACATCGCCCCCACGCTGGGGGACGCACGGTTAGCGAAGCTCGAACCACGGCACGTGCGGGCTTGGCACGCCGAGCTGGCGGCCGGGGAGCTGAGCGACGTGACCGTGGCCAAGGTCTACCGGCTCCTGCGGTCGATCCTGGCAACGGCCGTCGACGACGGACTGATCAACGAGAACCCGTGCCGGATCAAGGGCGCCGGTGTCGAGCGGTCCGTCGAGCGGCCGATCCCCCGAGTGGAGGACGTGGCTCAGCTCGCCGCCGGCCTACCCGACAACTTGGCGCTGGTGCCATGGATGGCGGCCCTCGCCGGGCTTCGCAAAGGGGAGCTGTTCGGCCTGGCCCGCCGACACATTGACCTGGCGGCCGGGACGGTGCGGGTTGAGCGAGCGCTACACGAGCTGCCGGGGGTAGGTGCGAAGATGGCAGCCCCGAAGTCGCACGCTGGCCATCGGGTGGTGACCATGCCAGACCGGCTTGTGCAGCTCGTTGACGCCCATCTTAAGGCGCACGTTGGTGGCGACCCGGAAGCTCTGCTGTTCACCAATAGAAGGGGTCGACCTATCAGGGCGACGGTGTGGGCTACCGCTTGGAACCGTGCCCGCAAATCGGCTGCTCTGGAATCGGTGCGGCTGCACGACCTCCGCCATCTTGCCGGGACGCTAACGGCGCAGGCGGGAGCCACTACTCGGGAACTCATGGATCGCTTAGGGCACAGTTCGATAGATGCCGCTATGCGGTATCAGCATGTTGCTGGTGAACGAAACGCGGAGTTGGCCCGCCGAATTGGTGATCTCTTCGAGGGTCCGGCGCCGCACCTCTAGGAAATAATCTCGTAGACTTCTTGCGCGATAAACATTCGTGCGTAGTTTCTCCCCGTGATCTCCGTAACAATGCCGGCTTCCTTGAGCCTGTCGACGGCACGATTGGCGGTAGCGAAACTTACTTCGTGTCGTTCAGCGAGAGATCTAACGCTGAATATCGGATATCCAATCAGCTCTTCTGCAATAATTTCGACGATTCCGGTCCATCTACTAGCTCTGACCAGGGATTTTGCCCGATCTTGGTATTGCATTAGCTGCGTCACCTGGTCGGCTGTGCGGTTGGCCTGGTCGCGAATTGCTGTCGCAAAGAAGCGCACCCATGGGTCCCAGGTACCTCGTTGGCTTACGGCCAACAGGTGATCTTGATAGTCGCGGCGCCGTCGCTCGAACCAAGGGGAAACAGTGAGTAGCCCGTCGTGTAGGGCGCCAAGGCGGCAGAGCTGTAGCACGATGACAAGGCGCCCGATGCGTCCATTGCCATCGCTGAACGGATGAAGCGCCTCGAATTGATAGTGAGACATCGCAGCTTGGGTTACAGCCGCAAGCGCTGGATGTGGGGAATTGATCCATGCTTCCCACTGGTCTAGCCCACTGCTGAGCCTGTCGTCTGGTGGTGGCGGAACGTAGCGGGCCTCTTGTATTGAGCCACCTTCCGGGCCGATGAAGACCTGACGTGATCGAAGGTCGCCGCTGTCGGATGATTGACTAGGTGTTTGCTCGACCAGTGTCCGCTGAAGTTGCTTTAGCATTCCGATGCTAATGGGATTCTGCCGAATCAACTGGAAGCCTTGCTCGGCGGCGTGAACGTAGTTGAGTACCTCGCGCATGACGTCGTCGTCTGGATTCTCGTCGGCGTCGGCTCCGAGGACTGCCTCGAAGGGTGCGATGGTGCCCTCAAGCGCTGAGGTGCTCTGTGCCTCACGTCTGATAGCCGGTCGTCGTAGGAGACCAGGATTGGGCACGCGAAGGCTTGCGGAGTCAAGGCGGGCCAGCGCTGCGGATGCTTCCGTCAGCAGCACGTGGGTCTCGTCGCTCAGATCGATCCGCTCCGGCAATGGCCCGGGGAGGAAGGCGTGAGCGTCGTAGGTCCGTCCTGTTCGGCCGTCCGTAACGCTGATCGGAACCAGGAGCCCGCCGGCTGAGGGGTCGAAGCTCTCGATATCCACAGATTTTGCATCTCCCGGCTCTAGTGCGAGTTCTTCGAACGCGAATGTTTACGCGCGACAAGTCTTGAGCCTGAATTTATCATTGCGACGCCTGCGCGATAATTTCAGAGTTGTAATTTAACCTCGGTGCCTACTGCATGTCCCTCGTCGTAGTCCGACTCGGGGGCACGGTTGGGGCACGGCCGCCTCGCACACCACAGGCCAGCACCCCACCGCTGTAATGTCCTGCCTGGTCAGCGGCTGGAGCGGGTGAGGAGAATCGAACTCCCGTATTCAGCTTGGGAAGCTGATGTTCTACCATTGAACTACACCCGCGGGTGGTGCAACGGCCCAACCCTAGCAGCTTCGAGACAAATCTGACTCGGCGAAATCGGCTGGGCCGATGCCCCGGGGTTGGCTGTCACAGGGGCTGACTACCGTCGCCTCATGGATCTCCAGGCTGCACTCGCTCTGCTCCGTGAGGCCACCACCGATCCGCCCCCGGGCCACCCCGGTGCGCCTCCATCGGAGCCACCGCTGCGGGGTCGGGCGCTGCGGTTCGTGCTGATCGACGAGATGCTCCGCCGGCGCGACATGACGGTGGCCGAGATGGTCGCCGTATTGGTGGGCGAGTACGGGTTCGACCTCGGCGGCCGGGCCTCCAAGGTCATCTCCGATGCCCTCCGCTGGGAGGTCCGCCGAGGCCGAGTGGTCCGCCTGGCCCGGGGCCAGTACCGCTTCAACCGGGCCACCCGCTCCACCGTCCGCCGAGTCCGCCTCCTCGCCAGCCATTCGCGTGCGTGGGTTGTCGCTCGAAGGCGGTTTCAGAAGGTACCCACAACCCCCTATCCCCTCCGCCCCACCCGGAATCCGCACTGGATCTACCACCCGAAGGCCGCCCCGTGGGCCGAGTTGGCCTGGCTGCGCGACAAATAGAGGCCCGAACGGCAGGTATAGGGTCACAGCCGATGGATCGGACTCAGCGGCTCACGCATCCCGCCGTCGTCGGAGCGGTAGCGATCCTCGCCCTGAACGACCATGTGCTCAAGACCCGCGGCCCGAACCTGATCACCGGCAAGTTGAGCGACGTCGCCGGCCTGTTCGTGGTGGCGGTGCTAATCGCTGTGCTGGCCGGGGCTCAGGGCCAACGGCGGTCGATGCTGGCCGTGGCTACCGCTGGACTGGGGTTCGTGGGGTTGAAGCTGCTGCCGGGGGTTGCGTTGGCGGCAGCGCCGGTGTTGGGCGGTGTCACGTCCACCGATCCGAGCGACCTTGTGGCCTTGGCGGTGCTCTACCCGGCTCACCGCTTTGTCTGCTCGCAGCGGACACCGCCCGAGACAGCCAGCGCCGCCGTCCGCTCACAGCGGACAAGGGCACCCCAGATCCTGGCGTCGACCCTCGCCCTCACGGCGGGCACGTTCAGCGTCACGGCCACCAGCTGCCTCGAAGCGGAGCGCGTCACCGGGTTCGCCCTGGTGCCCGACGGGGTGGTAGCCGGTGTCGGTGATCCGCTCTCTCACGGCGCCCCCGAAGACGGATACCTCTCCACCGACGGCGGTCGGACGTGGACGGTGTACCAGCCGCCCGGCAACGCCGCGCCGCCGCCGCTGGTGCAACGCACGGAGATCTGCCTGGCCGACGCCCGCTGCTTCCGCGTGGTCGACAACAGCCGGGTGGAAGGACAGGACAGCCCGAACGGGAACTGGCACACCGCCTTCGAATTCACCGGCGAGCAAATTCGCCGCATGGAGCTCCGAGCCGACAGCTGCTCCGGCCGGGGCGACCCGGCGCAGATGTTCGCCTTCCTCACCCCCACCGGGCCAATCTCGCCCTCGGATCAGAACCAGCCCACCGTCCTGGTGGCCATGGGCACCCAGGGCATCCTGCGCCTCGACCCCGACGAGCCGACCGGCACCCGATGGGAGCGCCTCCCCGTCGGCTCGGCCGAGCCGCTCAGCCTTCGGGGCCCGAGCTGGCTGGCTGACCTCTCCAAGCTCCCCCTCCTCTTCCTTCTGATCACCCCCGCCCTCTACCTCGTGCACCGAACACGCCGGCCCCGCCGGCAGCGGATCGTGCTGGCCGTAGTGGCCACGGTCGTGGCCGCTCTCATCGGTCTGGCCACGCTGGGCGTGCTCGTCGCCACCCTGGGCGCCGCCGACTACGCCGTGTTCGGCACATCGGTGGCTGTGCTCAGCACCGCCGCCTTCCTCGTCTCCCTGGCCGTCGCCCTGCGGCCGCCCCGGGGCGATGAAGCCCCCGCCGGCCGGTAGGGTGCGCCCTCGTGATCCTCTCCGACCGCAGCATCCGAGACGAGGTATCGGCCGGGCGCATCGTGATCGAGCCATTCGATCCTGCCGCCGTGCAACCCTCTTCGGTGGACCTCCGCCTCGATCACCGCTTCATCGTCTTCCGCAACCACTCCTTCAGCCACATCGACGTGAAGACCAACCTCGAGGCGCTGACCACGATGGTGGAAGCGTCGGACGACAACCCCTTCATCCTCCACCCTGGCGAGTTCGTGCTCGGCTCCACGGCGGAACGGGTGGCGATCCCGGCCGACCTGGTGGGCCGCATCGAGGGCAAGTCGAGCCTGGGTCGGCTCGGTCTGCTCATCCACACCACGGCCGGATTCGTCGACGCCGGCTGGGACGGGCAGCTCACTCTCGAGTTCTCGAACGTGGCCAGCCTCCCCATCACCCTCTACCCCGGCATGAAGATCGGCCAGATCAGCTTCATCCGCATGACCACGCCAGCCGACAGTCCCTACGGAACAGGAACGCTCGGCTCCAAGTACCAGGGTCAGCAGGGACCCCGACCATCCCGCTACTGGGAAAACTTCTGAGCTAACATCCCGGCTCCATTTCAGAGCTGTTCCAAAAACCGACCCCGCTGCCCGAATCTCGCCTCGTTGTTGGAGGATGGGGTAATGGGTCGGTCAATGGTGAATTCGGGATCTCAGCGTCAGCTTGTGCTGGCAGTGGTATGGCTGGCCGTCACGGCACTGCTCATCGTGACCCTGCAGACTTTCGGCATCAATCAGGCCTTCGGTGACGACGGCCTCCCGGCCGGGGCCACCATCGCCGTTGAGTACCCGCTCACACCGCCAGAGGCTGAACAGACCGACAACCCCTCGGCGCTCTACGCCGGCCTCCAGTGGTCGGTCCTCGACACTCGGATCACGCCCGCCGACGGCTTCCTCGGCCGCGCCCGCGTCGATCTGGACCTCTCGATCACCAACACCCTCCGCCTCACCACGCTCCGGGCCTCGGAGAACGAGCTGAGCCTGACGGCGGCCGACGGCAACGCCGTTACCGAGACACACTTCCAAGACGCCCCCACCCGCCTTTCGATCGCCCCCGGCGACACCGCCACGGTGACCATCGGCTTCGATGTCGGCTTCGCCGCCAACCCCGACCCGGCCACCCTGTCACTCCGCATCGGCGAACCCAGCCGTACCCCGGCGTTCATCCCGCTGAGCGGTCTGGCCGCCGACGCTCCGGCCCCCGTTCTGGCCGCCGTCGACACCGAGCCGGCCGCTCTGGCCGACCCCGACCACGACGGCCGCCAGATCGTTGTCAACCCCACCGGCGCCCGCATCGACGTCAACGCCGGACCGTTCCGGGCGCTCGACGGCCAGCGGGTAGCGGTGGTGAAGGTCAACCTGCAGCGGGCTTCGGTGCAGGACGACTCCACCTTCCTCACCCCCGACTACTGGTCGCTCCAGTCGTCGGCCGGTGCTGTGGCCCCCGTTCTGGTGGCCAAAGGCCAGGAGACGGCGTCCAACGCCAACGAGGTGACCCTGGTGTTCGCCTTCCCGGCCGATGCCACCGATCTCAACGTGGTGGCGGCCCCGCAAGCCGAGGCCGCCCGCTTCCCGCTCGTCCTCCCGGCCGGCTGACGCTCGCCGCCGGCTGAGGAAACCTCAGTCGATCGACGGGGCGGCACCCTCGATGGCGGCGCGACGCTGATCGGCTGCCACGGCCGCCACCTTCTCGCCGTTCTCGATCGCCTCCAGCAGGTGCATCGAGATGTCGGCCACCTTGACCGACCCCTCCTCGACCCCGTGGCCCTTCACGCCGTCGTCCATCATCACGTAACAGAAGGGGCAGGCGGTGGCCACCCGGCTGGCGCCGGTGTCGATCAGCTCCCGGGAACGCTCGTCGTTCACCTTGGTGCCGATCGTCTCCTCCATCCACATCCGGGCCCCGCCGGCACCGCAGCACATGCCCTTGGTGCCGTTGCGTCCGGCCTCGATGATCTGGACGCCCTTCAGCGATCCGATCACCTTGCGGGGCGCGAGGTAGACGTCGTTGTGGCGGCCGAGGTAGCACGAGTCGTGGTAGACGATCCGGTCCTCAAGGGTGGCCTGGGACACGTCGAGCCGGCCGGTGGCGATCAACTCCTCCAGCAGCTGGCTGTGGTGCACCACCTCGTAGTTCCCGCCGAGCTGGGGGTACTCGTTCATGAGGGTGTTGAAGCAGTGGGGGCACTGGGTGATGATCTTGCGCACTCCGAGGGTGTTCAGCGTCTCCACGTTCTGCTTGGCCAGCATCTGGAAGATGTACTCGTTGCCCGACCGGCGGGCCGGGTCGCCCGTGCACAGCTCTGACGGACCGAGGATGGCGAAGTCGATCCCGGCCCGGGCCAGCAGCTTGGCCATGGCCTGGCTGACCTTTTGGTTCTTGTCGTCGAAGCTGCCGGCGCAACCCACCCAGTACAGGTACTCGTGGTCGAACGCCTCGGCCAGGGCGTCGCCCTCGATCACGGGCACGTCGAGGTTGCGGGCCCAGTCGGCCCGGGTGGTCTGGCTCATGGCCCACGGGTTCGACGAGTTCTCCATCGAGCGGAAGGCGTTGCCCAGCTCGTGGGGGAAGTTCGACTCCATCAGCGTCAGGTAGCGCCGCATGTCGAGGATCTTGTCGAGGATCTCGATGTTGACCGGGCAGATCTCGTCGCACGCCTTGCACGACGTGCACGCCCACACCTCCTCCGGCTGCACCCGCTCGAACACCCAGTTCGCCTTCACCTTGATCTCGGGATCCACCCCGATGGGGGGCGCCACCGCCGGCGACCCGGTACGCGACATCACCTCGCCCGTCTTCAGCACGATCTCCCGGGGATCGAGCGGCTTGCCCGTGGCGTGGGCCGGACACACCGAGGTGCAGCGGCCACACATGGTGCAGGCGTCGGTGTCGAGCAGCTGCTTCCAGGTGAACGACTCCACGGTGGAGGCGCCGAACGTCTCCAGCTGGGTGCTCTCCAGATCGGGCAGGGGCTTCATGGCCCCCTTGGGACGCTCCCGGGCCGACAGGTACATGTTCAACGGCGAGGTGAACATGTGGCGCAGCATCGTGCCCGGGATGATCACCAGGAAAGCGCAGAAGCTGAGGATGTGGGCGGCCCACCACACCTGGTGCCAGCCACTCAGGTTGCCGGAGCCGTCGACCAACTGGGCCAGCGGATACCCGATGATCGACCACTTCTCGAACTCGGGGCTGCCGGCCAGGGCGATGCGGAACATCTCGGCGCCGAAGCCGGTGACGCCGACGGCGGTGAGCACGCCCAGGATCACAGCGTGCTCGGGCCGGGACTTGATGGCGATGCGGTAGGGCCGCCACTTCCGAGGCCCGTAGCGGCGGACGATGGCGATCACCATGCCGGCCAGGAACCCGAGGCCGGCCAGGTCTCCGATGAGGGCGTAGCCCTTGTAGACGTCGCCGTTGAGGAACTTCAGGTTCTCGGGGGCCTGGTGGTTGATCTCCAGCACCGTGGTGACGGCCAGCAGGATCAGGAAGTTGAAGTAGATCAGCGAGTGCATGATCCCGGCCCCGGGCTCTCGGAGCAGAGTCTGCATGTAGACGCCGGCCCGGAAGTCGGCCATACGCTGCTTCAGGTTCTGCGGCGTGGTCTCACGCCGGTCGGGCGCCCCCCGCTCCCAGTTCTTCACCCGGTAGCTGAGCTGAAGCGATCCCCACACCAGCAGCATCGGTATCACCGTGTAGAACGCCAGCTTCCAGGCCGAGGGGATGTTGGCGAAGACGGGCCGCTGCACCTCGTCCTCGTCGTGGAACTGGAGGATGGTGGCGGCGATGCCGGAAGCCACGGTGACGGCGGCGATGGCCACCCCCACTCCGAGCCAGAGCTGGCTGGCGCGGAGCCCCCGGCGGGCTCCGGTGGCGGAATCAGCTGACAGTTCGTTCGCTGGCGCGTCCATACAGTCCGCAAACCTACTGGCCGGCGGGGCCCGTCGGCAGATTTTCACATGTCTGGTACGGTCCATCCATGCAGCTGGTGACCGCAGTGATCAAGCCCCACATGCTCGATGCGGTGAAGGAGGCCCTGCGGGCCGTCGGCATCTCGGGCATGACGGTCAGTGAGGTGAAGGGTTTCGGTCGCCAGGGGGGCCACACGGAGACCTATCGGGGGGCCGAGTACCGCCTCGATTTCGTGCCCAAGGCCAAGATCGAGATCGTGGTCGATGACGGCGCGGTGATGAACGTGATCGAGGTCATCAGCTCCACCGCCCAGACGGGCAAGATCGGCGACGGCAAGATCTGGACCACCCCGGTCGACGCCCTCGTCAGGATCCGAACCGGTGAGGTGGGCTCCGACGCGCTCTAGGCCTCGATCACGAGGCCGCCAGCTGTTCCAGCAACACCAGCTCGGTATCGGACGGGGGTAGGCCCAGCTCGGAACGGAACGAGGCGTGGCCCACCTGCCAGGCGGCGAAGCTCTCGGCGAAGTCGCCGGCCCCGGTGGCGAAGTCGGCGGCCCGGTTGTCGGGCCACCACGGGGCGGACTCGATGCCCCGCAGGTCGAGCCAGCGGCGGCGGTCGTCGCCGTCGTTGAGCGTCACGTCCACGGCGTGGCCCAGCTCGTGGGCGATCACGTGGGCCAAGAGCTCGTCGGACTCGTCGGCCCGGACGTAGATGTCGATCCGGTGCTTGTCGGTGAGGGTGAGGCCGTAGGCGCCGGTGGTGGCGGAGTGGAACCGGATCTCCCAGTCGGGCAGCTGGCGCTGCCAGTCGTAGCGGATCGTGGCCAGCGCCTCCAGGCCCCGCCGGGTGGCGTCGACGTCGGTGCCCCCCACCAGCAGGTCGCCGTCGGTGGCGGCCAGGGCAGAGGGGGCGGTGGCGGCCGGGGTGGACCCGGAGCGGCCGTCGGCCGTCTCCTGTTGGGCCCGGGTCCCGACGAAGAAGGTCAGGGCTCCCAAGGTCAGCACCATGGTCAGGTCCGCGATCCGCACGTTCGCTCGTTCATCAAGGCTCTCCTCGCCGGGAACCCCGAACGTACGAAGCGGAGCGCCAAGCAGGTAGAAGCGATCCCCCTCAGCCCGAGTGGTGCCGAAGACCTAGTGTTCTGCCGCCAGGCGGAACTCCAGGTCCCCGTAGGGGACACCTAGGCTGAATCCATGGAGTTCCACCTGCAGGCCCTGCCCCACTTCACCCCCCGCCCTGGCCCCCTGCTGCTCGTCGTGGCCGACGGTGTCGGCGTCGCTCCCGACGTCGCCTCCAACGCCGTGGCCCGGGCCCATGTGCCCCATCTCGATGCCCTCACCAGCTCCGATCTGGCGACAACGCTGCGGGCCCACGGCATCGCCGTTGGCCTCCCGTCCGATGACGACATGGGTAACAGCGAGGTGGGCCACAACGCCATGGGGGCCGGCCGGATCTTCGCCCAGGGAGCCAAGCTGGTGAACCAGGCCCTGGCCGACGGCTCGCTGTTCGCCAGCGACGTGTGGCAGGACGCGGTGGCCGCCGGTCGGGCCGGCGGGACGCTCCACTTCATCGGGCTGCACAGCGACGGCAACGTGCACTCCAACATCGACCACCTGCACCAGATGCTGGCCCGGGCGGCGGCCGACGGGGTGGCCCGGGCCCGGGTCCACATCCTGCTCGACGGGCGCGACGTTGGGGCCCGTTCCGCCCTGACGTATATAGCAGCCACCGAGAAAGTGCTGACCGACCTGAACGCGGCCCACGGGGTCGACTACCGGATCGCCTCCGGCGGGGGCCGGATGACGATCACCATGGACCGCTACGGGGCCGACTGGGACATGGTCAAGCGGGGGTACGAGTGCCACACCTACGGGGTGGGCCGGCCCTTCGCTTCGGCCGCCGGGGCGGTGGAGGCCATGTATGCCGAGAGCGACACCGGCGACCAGTACCTCGACCCGTTCGTGATCGTCGACGCCGTCGGCATCCCGGTGGGCACGATGGCCGACGGCGACGCCGTCATCCTGTTCAACTTCCGGGGCGACCGGGCCATCGAGATCTCCCGGGCCTACGAGGAGCCCGACTTCGCCGTGTTCGACCGCGGGCCCCATCCTCCCCGCGTCTTCTTCGCAGGCATGCTCCAGTACGACGGCGACGCCCTCGTGCCGAAGAAGTACCTGGTGGCGCCGCCCGCCATCGACCGCACGGTGAGCCAGTACCTGTGTGCCGAGGGCGTGCCCAGCTTCGCCGTGAGCGAGACCCAGAAGTTCGGCCACGTCACCTACTTCTGGAACGGCAACCGTTCGGGCTACATCGACGCCGCCCTCGAGACCTACGTTGAGATCCCGTCCGACAACGTGGAGTTCAACAAGACCCCGGCCATGAAGGCCCGGGAGATCACGGCGGCCACCATCGAGTTGCTGCGCAGCGGCCGTTTCCGCTGGGGCCGGATCAACTTCCCCAACGGCGACATGGTCGGCCACACCGGTGTGTTCGATGCCACCACCGAGGCCATGGAGGCGGTCGACGAGAGCATGGCCCGCCTGGAGGCGGCGATCGACGAGCTGGGCGGGGTGTTGATCTACACCGCCGACCACGGCAACGCCGATGTGATGTTCACCGAGGCGGCTGACGGCACCCGCACCCCGGTCACGTCGCACACGCTCAACCCGGTGCCGTTCGCCATCTACGATCCGGGCTGGCACGGCGACTATCGGCTCAGCCCACCGTCCGACGCCGGGCTGGCCAACATCGCCGCCACCCTGTGCAACCTGCTCGGCTATCAGGCCCCCGAGGGGTACGAACCGAGCCTGCTCTCCTTCGGATAGGGGCTTTCCGGCGGGCGGCCTGTATCAGATCGTTCCCCTGCGCCTCACTGTGTTGTGCCGGCGGCCGCTGGCGCCGCAGCCCACAGGAGGTATCCATGGTCACCTACCGCAACCTCGCTCTCGTCACCGAGCAGTCGAGCCTTCCCTCCGGCGCGCTCTCGGTGGTGGCGTCCGCCCTCCAAACCCAGGTGGTGCGCGACTTCGCTCCCAAATGGCGGATCTCGGCCGGCATCACGGTCTTCCCCTCGCTCGACGCCATCGATCAGCACCCCGACGCAGCCAACATCTGGCCGATGATCGTGATGGACAAGATCCCGGTGAACGCCGCCGGCGTCCACCTCGACCACAACGGTCACCCCTACGCCCTGATCGACTACGACGGCACGCCGGGTTGGACGCTGACCGCCAGCCACGAGTGCCTGGAAATGCTGGCCGACCCGTTGGGCGACCGGGTGCGGCTCGCTCCGTCGATCAAGCCCGGTCAGGGTCGGGTGCGGTACCTGGTGGAGGTGTGCGACCCGAACGAGGCCGATCAGTACGCCTACGAGATCGACGGAGTGACCGTGTCGGACTTCTACTTCCCGTCGTACTTCCGCACCACCGCCGCCCCGGGCACGGCCTTCAGCCACCGGGGCGCCATCACCAAGCCGCTCCAGGTGCTGCCGGGTGGCTACCTCAGCTGGATGGATCCGACCACCCGGCACTGGTGGCAGCAGACCTGGTTCAGCGGGAACGCCCCGATCTTCCGTGACCTCGGGATCGACACGGCAGGCAACCCCCGCCGGTTCACCAACGTGGAGGCCGACATCCCCCTGGAGGTGTTCCAGCCATCGGGGCGCGCCCGTACCGGTGTGATGGCATCCGTGACTGCGGCGGCCCCCCTGGCGGCCGACGACGGCGCGTTGGCCGACGGGGCGTTCGCCGACGGGGCGAGCCGGTCCGAGGCCCTGCGGGCCGACATCGATGCGGTCATCGAGGCCTATCGCTGACTGCGCCCGTAGGGCGTTCTACCCAGTCTGAGCCTCCATTCCCGAGGGCAGGGCCGAGTGGGTACCGGCTAGGCTCGCCCGGGCGGCGGGGCAGCCGCACCCCAGAACCGAAGACCGAGAAGCCACGCACAACGAGGTTCCGTTGGCGATCGCCCAGGTGCTCGAGGTCCCCACCGAGACCGACACAGCACCGTCCCCCGTAATCGAGCTGCCCGTACGGCGCCCCGCCCCGGCCCCCAGTGGCTGGAGGTCCCGGTGTGTCGCCACCCTGGCCTACCTGCTGACGCTGGCCGGCCTGGTCGCCGTCGCCACCCTGGGATCCGGCGACACGTCTCCGGCCGAAGGCTCGGGCCCCAGCACCACCCTAAGCGTCGCTGACGCCACTCCCTGAGTGAGATCTGACAAGCCCCGGCAACGGCGCCGGGGCTTCGTCGCGCCCGAACAATGTTGCGTCGAACTATCGAGAAAACTTGTCAATGGGACACTCAAGTAGGTAGTGTTGTCAGTGCTGAACCGGTAGAACTGGTTCTACGCACCGTCTGCGCTCGGTAGGCGGAGACCCGAATCGCAGGAGCTGCACTCATGTCCAAGGCCGTCGGTATCGACCTCGGAACCACCAACTCGGTTGTGTCGGCGCTTGAAGCCGGCGAGCCGATCGTCATCCCCAACGCCGAGGGCTCCCGCACCACGCCCTCGGTCGTCGCCTTCACCAAGGACGGCGAGGTCCTGGTGGGCGAGGTGGCCAAGCGCCAGGCCATCACCAACCCTGATCGCACCATCCGCTCCGTCAAGCGCCACATGGGCACGAACTGGAAGATGGACATCGACGGCAAGAAGTACACCTCCCAGGAGGTGAGCGCCCGCACCCTGATGAAGCTGAAGCGGGACGCCGAGGCCTACCTGGGAGACAGCGTCACCCAGGCCGTCATCACCGTGCCCGCCTACTTCGACGACGCCCAGCGCACGGCCACCAAGGAAGCGGGCCAGATCGCCGGCCTCGAGGTGCTGCGCATCATCAACGAGCCCACCGCAGCCGCGCTGGCCTACGGGCTCGACAAGGGCGGCTCGGCCGATCAGACGATCCTCGTGTTCGACCTCGGCGGCGGCACGTTCGACGTGTCGGTGCTGGAGATCGGCGACGGCGTGTTCGAGGTGAAGAGCACCTCGGGCGACACCAACCTCGGCGGAGACGACTGGGACCAGGCCGTGATCGACTGGCTGGTCACCCAGTTCAAGAACGCTCACGGGGTCGACCTGGCCAACGACAAGATGGCGGCCCAGCGCCTCAAGGAGGCAGCGGAGAAGGCCAAGATCGAGCTGTCGCAGGTCCAATCGACCACGATCAACCTGCCGTTCGTCACCGCCACCCCCCAGGGCCCCCTCCACCTGGAGGAGACCCTCACCCGGGCCAAGTTCCAGGAGCTGACGGCCAGCCTGCTGGAGCGGTGCCGCAAGCCCTTCGAGGCCGCCATCAAGGACGCCGGGCTCACCCAGGCCGACATCGACCACGTGGTCCTCGTCGGCGGGTCCACCCGCATGCCGGCCGTGACGGAGCTGGTCGAGTCGATGACGGGCAAGGAGGCCAACAAGTCGGTGAACCCCGACGAGGTGGTGGCCGTGGGTGCCGCCATCCAGGCCGGCGTGCTCAAGGGCGACGTGAAGGACGTCCTCCTGCTCGACGTCACCCCTCTGTCGCTCGGCATCGAGACCAAGGGCGGCGTGATGCACAAGCTGATCGAGCGCAACACCACCATCCCAACCCGCCGCACCGAGACGTTCACCACGGCCGACGACAACCAGCCGTCGGTGGAGATCCACGTGCTCCAGGGTGAGCGGGAGATGGCGATGTACAACAAGACCCTGGGCAAGTTCCAGCTGGTCGACCTGCCGCCCGCTCCCCGGGGGATCCCCCAGATCGAGGTCACGTTCGACATCGACGCCAATGGCATCGTGCACGTGTCGGCCAAGGACCGGGCCACCAACCGTGAGCAGTCGATCACGATCACGGGGCAGTCGACGCTGTCGAAGGACCAGATCGATCAGATGGTGCGCGACGCCGAGGCCCATGCCGAGGACGACCGCAAGCGCCGGGAGGAAGCCGAGGTCCGCAACAACGCGGACTCGCTCGTCTACCAGACCGAGAAGCTCCTCAAGGACGTGGAGAACATCCCGGCCGACGAGAAGAAGGCGGTGGAGGACGCTCTGGCCGAGGTCAGGACGGCCAGCGCAGGCAGCGACCTGGAGGCGATCAAGGACGCCACCGAGAAGCTGATGATGGCCAGCCAGACCGTGAGCACCAAGCTCTATGAGCAGGCCAGCGCCGCCTCCTCGGCCGACGGCTCGGCCGGCGGCGGCGCCGCCCCCAACGACGACGAGGTCGTCGACGCCGAGATCGTCGACGACGAGCAGGACGGGAAGTGAGCGGCGGCCAGCAGCCCGGCGCCGCCCCCCAGCCCGGTTCGGCCGAGTACGACGCGGCCGAGGCGGCGGGGCTCGGCGGCGTGTCCTGGGCCGACGACAACGGGCCCGCCGCCGGGGACGGACCCAACGGGTTCGGCTCCGGGGCGGCGGGTGCCGACGACGAGGATGGTGCCGGAGAGCCGGGGCCGGCCAGCGGCGGCGACGGCCCCACCCGCCCCGACGGGGTGGAGATGACGGTGGAAGACCTGCTGCGGGACCTGGAACGGGTCACGGCCGAGAGGGATCAGTACCTCGACGCCTCCCGTCGCATCCAGGCCGAGTTCGAGAACTACCGCAAGGCGGTGGCCAAGCGCGAGGTGGAGGCCCGGGAGCGGGCCAACGAATCGCTGGTCAGCGAGATCCTGCCGGTGCTCGACGCCTGCGACGGGGCCCTCGCCTCGGGCGCCATCGACGTGGAGCCGGTGCGGGCCAGCCTGTTCGACGCCCTGGTCAAACAGGGCCTGGACCGCATCGACGACGCCGAGTCTCCGTTCGATCCCGAGCGGCACGATGCCGTGATGCACGAGCCGGCCGACAGCGCCGACGGTCCGGTGGTGGCCCAGGTCCTCCGGGCCGGCTACAGCTGGAAGGGCCGCGTGGTCCGCCCAGCCATGGTCAAAGTCCGGGGCTGATCGTGGTGGCAGTCGAGGGGAGCGCGCATGGCGCAGCATGATTGGTACGACAAGGACTTCTACCAGGTGCTCGGCGTCTCGTCCGACGTGTCGGAGAAGGATCTGACGAAGGCCTACCGGAAGCTGGCCCGCAAGTACCACCCCGACGCCAACCCTGATGATCCCCAGGCCGAAGACCGCTTCAAGGCGATCTCCGAGGCCTACGACGTGCTGAGCGACACCGCCCGGCGCAAGGAGTACGACGAGATCCGGCGTCTCGGACGGCCCGGGGGCAGTTTCCGACCCGGCCCCGGCGGGGCCGGGTCGGGTGCCGGTGGCGGGTTCAACTTCGACACCGGTGACCTCTCGGACCTGCTGGGTGGGATCTTCGGCGGCGGAGGCGGTGGAGGCCGGCGCCGGGGTCCGGCCCCGGGCACGGGCCCCCGTCGGGGTGACGACCTGGAAGCCGAGCTCCACCTGAGTTTCGACGACGCCATCGAGGGTGTCACCACCGAGGTGCATCTCACCTCCGACGCCGCCTGCCACACCTGTCACGGCTCGGGGGCGGCGCCGGGCACGGTGCCCCAGACGTGTTCGAGGTGTGGCGGCCGGGGTGTCATCGACGACAACCAGGGGTTCTTCTCCTTCAGCCAGCCGTGCGACCAGTGCGGGGGCCGGGGCCGGGTCGTCGTCGACCCCTGCCCCACGTGCCGCGCCAGTGGCATCGAGCGCAAGCCCCGCCAGGTGAAGGTGCGGATCCCTGCCGGCGTGCGCAACGGGCAGAAGATCCGGCTCAAGGGTCGGGGCACGCCAGGCCGCAACGGTGGTCCGGCGGGCGACCTGCTGGTCACCGTTTCGGTCGCATCCCACCGTCTCTACGGCCGCAACGGCAACAACCTGACGCTCGATCTCCCCGTCACCTTCGCCGAGGCGGCGCTGGGGGCCAACGTGAAGGTGCCCACGGTGGAGGGGTCCACCGTGACGCTCAAGGTCCCGGCCGGCACACCCAGCGGCAAGACCTTTCGGGTCAAGGGCCGGGGCGTTCCCTCCTCGTCGGGCACCGGCGACCTGCTGGTGACGGTGGTGGTCGAGGTGCCGGGCGAGCTGACGGCCGCCCAGCGGGCCGCCATCGAGGCACTGGCCGACGCCACCCCGGGCTCGCCCCGGGACGGTCTTCTGCAGGCGGCCCGGCCGTCATGAGCCTGAACGACGAACAGCACGATCGGCGCGCCGTCTATGTCATCTCGGTGGCGGCCGAGCTGGCCGGCGTCCATCCCCAGACCCTCCGTATCTACGAGCGCAAGGGTCTGGTGCTCCCGGCCCGCACCGGCGGCGGTAGCCGTCGGTACAGCGCGGCCGACATCGCCGCTCTCCAGCGCATCCAGGAGCTGACCGACGACGGCCTGAACCTGGCCGGGGTGAAACGGGTGATCGAGCTGGAGGCCGAGGTGGCCCGGCTCCGCCACGAGCTGGCCCAGGTACGGGAGGCGGCGGCCAAGGCGGTGGCCGAGGCCGAGCGCCAGCACCGGCGCGACCTGGTGCCGGTGAAGCAGAGTGTGACCATATATCGTCGCCCTCATAAAAGTTGATACGAGCATTGTCAACTCTGTCGCTGATCGGTAGGCTGTAGGTATGGCATCGGTCGATCCCAACAAGTGGACCATCAAGACGCAGGAGGCCATCTCGGCCGCCATCGAGCGGGCCCGGGCAGAGTCCCACCCGGAGGTAACCCCCGATCACATCCTGGCCGCCCTCCTGGGGCAGGCCGAGGGCGTGGTTCTTCCCCTGCTCACCAAGGTCGAGCGGCCGGTGGCCCAGATGCGGAGCGGCACCGAAGAGGCGCTGGGCAAGCTGCCCAAGGCCTACGGCACCGAGCCGCGCTTCTCCCGCCAGACCCATCGTGTCCTGGCCGACGCCGATGCCGTGCGGGCCGAACTGGGCGACGAATACCTGTCCACCGAGCATCTGCTGCTGGCCCTGGCCAACCCCGATCCGGGCGGGGCCACGGCGGCCCGTCTGGATCTGAAGCGGGAGCAGCTGCTGAAGGCCCTTCAGGAGGTACGAGGCTCCCACCGGGTCACGTCGCAGAACCCCGAGGAGCAGTTCCAGGCCCTGGAGCGCTACGGGCGTGACCTGACCGAGGCGGCCCGGGCCGGCAAGCTCGATCCTGTCATCGGGCGGGACGAGGAGGTCCGGCGGGTGGTGCAGGTGCTGAGCCGGCGCACCAAGAACAACCCGGTGCTGATCGGCGAGCCCGGTGTGGGCAAGACCGCCATCGTGGAGGGTCTGGCCCAGCGCATCGTCGAGGGTGACGTACCCGAGAGCCTGCGCAACCGGCGCCTGATCTCCCTCGACATCTCCGCCATGCTGGCCGGGGCCAAGTTCCGGGGTGAGTTCGAGGAGCGGCTGAAGGCCGTGCTCAAGGAGATCACCGACTCCGCCGGCGAGGTCATCACCTTCATCGACGAGATGCACACCGTGGTGGGCACCGGGGCCGGCGGCGATTCGGCCATGGACGCCTCCAACATGCTCAAGCCGATGCTGGCCCGGGGTGAGCTGCGCATGATCGGCGCCACCACCCTCGACGAGTACCGCAAGTACGTGGAGAAAGACCCGGCCCTCGAGCGCCGGTTCCAGCAGGTGTTCGTGGGCGAGCCGTCGGTGGAGTCGTCGATCGCCATCCTGCGGGGCCTGAAGGAGCGCTACGAGGTGCACCACGGGGTCCGCATCCAGGACTCGGCGCTGGTGGCGGCGGCGGTGCTGAGCGACCGCTACGTCACCGGTCGGTTCCTGCCCGACAAGGCCATCGACCTGATGGACGAGGCGGCCTCCAAGCTGCGCATCGAGATCGACTCGCTGCCCACCGAGATCGACGTGGTCGAGCGGCGCATCCGCCAGCTCGAGATGGAGAGCGTTGCGCTGGGCAAGGAGACCGACGCCCAGTCCCGGGAGCGACGAGACGAGCTGGAGGCCGAGCTGGCCGACCTGCGGGAGCGGTCGTCGGCCATGCGGGCCCATTGGCAGAACGAGAAGGACGCCATCTCCAAGATCCAGGTGCTGAAGGAAGAGCACGAGCGGCTCCGCCAGGCGGTGGAGCGCGAGCCTGATCTCAACCGGGCGGCCGAGATCCGCTACGGGCACCTGCCCCAGATCGAGCGGGAGATGGAGGAGGCCTCGAACGCCCTGGCCGAGCTCCAGAGCACCCAGACCATGCTGAAGGAAGAGGTCGACGAGGAAGACATCGCCGAGGTCGTCAGCCGCTGGACCGGCGTTCCGGTGAGCCGGCTGATGGAAGGCGAGGCGTCGAAGCTGCTGCGGCTGGAAGATGAGCTGCACGAGCGGGTCATCGGTCAGAACGAGGCGGTCTCGGCCGTGGCCAGCGCCATCCGACGGAGCCGGGCCGGGCTGTCCGACCCGCACCGTCCCATCGGTACCTTCCTGTTCCTCGGCCCCACCGGCGTGGGCAAGACTGAGCTGGCCCGCACCCTGGCCGACTTCATGTTCGACGACGAGCGGGCCATGATCCGCCTCGACATGTCGGAATACATGGAGAAGCACTCCGTGTCGCGCCTGATCGGCGCCCCGCCCGGCTACGTCGGCTACGACCAGGGCGGCCAGCTCACCGAGGCGGTGCGCCGCCGGCCCTACGCCGTGGTGCTGCTCGACGAGGTGGAGAAGGCCCACCCCGACGTGTTCAACGTGCTGCTCCAGCTGATGGACGACGGCCGCCTGACCGACGGTCAGGGCCGCACGGTCGACTTCACCAACGTGGTGCTGATCATGACCTCCAACCTGCCGGGAGACCCCAAGGACTTCTTCCGGCCCGAGTTCATCAACCGGGTCGACGACATCGTCCGGTTCCACCAGCTCAGCGAGGCCGACCTGGTGCGCATCGTCGACATCCAGCTGGCCAGCCTGGCCAACCGCCTGGCCGACCGGCGCATCACCCTCGACGCCACACCGGAGGCCAAGGCCAAGCTGGCCAAGTTGGGCTACGACCCCGCCTTCGGCGCCCGGCCCCTCAAGCGGGTGATCCAGAACCAGGTGGCCGACCACCTGGCCACGCTGATCCTCGACCACAAGCTCGACGACGGAGCCAAGGTCGTGGTCGATGTCGATAGTGGAGAGCTGGCCTTCACCACCGTGTGAGACCATCGTCGGTATGGACGACGACCAGCCGACGGTGATCTACGAGACGGTGCACGGCAGCCACGCCTACGGGTTGGCCCGGGCCGGTTCCGACCTCGATCTCAAGGGCGTGGTGATCGGGCCCCGGTCGTGGTACCTGGGCTGGCGCCCGGCGCCCGAGCAGCTGAGTCTGTCGGCCGACCACGTCCGCTACGAGCTGCGACGGTTCATCCGCCTGGCCGCCGAGGCCAACCCCGGCGTCCTGGAGATGCTGTGGACCAGCGAGGACGACCACCGGATCCTCACCCCGGCCGGGGCCCGGCTGCTGGCCGCCCGGCGGCTGTTCCTGTCGCGC
>CADEDH010000021.1:4000-62904 GCA_902826025.1 uncultured Actinomycetes bacterium | reverse complement strand
CCTCACCCCGGCCGGGGCCCGGCTGCTGGCCGCCCGGCGGCTGTTCCTGTCGCGCCAGGTGGTCGACCGGTTCGGTCGCTACGCCCTGTCTCAGCTCAAGCGGATTCGTTCCCATCGGGGCTGGCTCCTTTCGCCTCCGGCCAGCCCTCCCAGCCGGGCCGATTTCGGCCTCCCCGAGCGGACCCTGGTGCCGGCCGATCAGTTGGCGGCGGCCGAGGCGCTGCTGGCAGCGGGCGACGTGGGCGGGGCCGACGTGTCGCCCAACTTCGTCGAACTGCTCAACCGGGAGAAGCGCTACAAGGCGGCCCAGACCCACTGGCGCCAGTACCAGGAGTGGCTGGCCAACCGGAACCCGGCCCGGGCGGCGCTGGAGGCCCGCCACGGCTACGACACCAAGCACGCCATGCACCTGGTCCGCATCCAGCGCATGGCGCTCGAGATCCTGGCTACCGGCACCGTGCCGGTCCGCCGGCTCGATGCCGAGGAGCTCCTGGCCATCCGCGACGGGGCCTGGACCTTCGACCAGCTGGAGGCGGAGGCCGAAGACCTGTCGCTCCGGATCGAGGCCGCCGCCGCCACCTCGGCTCTCCCGGCCCAACCCGACGGGCCGGCGCTCGACGCCCTCTGCCTCGGCCTGCTGTCCGACGTGCTGGCCGGGTCGGGGCTTCGGTGAACCCGCCGCCGTCGCCGCCTCGGCTCAAGTGGCACAAACTCCGCCACCGGGCCGACGATCCCCCGTTCCAACGCCACAACCTGGCCTCCGCCCTGACCGCCGGCGTGGCCTGCGAGGTCGACCTGCGGTTCACGGCCGACCATCACGCCCTTTGCATCCACGATGCCCTGCTCGACCACGAGACCACGCTCACCGGCCCGGTGGCCGCCGCCCACCGGGCCGAGATCGAGGCCGGCCGCCAGCGCGGCAACCGGGGCCAGGTGCTCGATACCGGCCCGCTGTTCCTCGACGAGGTGGTGGCCGCGGTTCGGGCCCACGGTCGGGACCATGGGGCGGTGGGCCCCGGCCTGGTCCAGCTCGATGTGAAGACTCCGGTGGCCGGGCTCCACCCCGAGGCCCTCGACCGCTTCGGCGCGCTGCTCGGGCCCGACGCCCCGGCCTTCATCGCCAGCGGCTACGAATGGGCCCTGATCGAGCGGCTGACGACGGCCGCCCCCGGCATGCAGGCCGGGTTCGACCCCCTCGCTTTCTACCGCCAGCCCCAGAGCCTGCGGGCCGACCAGCTCCGGGGCCTGGCCGACCGGACGCGGGCCGAGGCCCCCGGGGCCCGGATCTACTACCTGGAGGCCAACCTGGTGCTGGCCGGGCTCGACCGGGGCGTCGACCTGATCGACCTGGTGTCCGGCGGCGACCCCGACGTGCTGATCGACGCCTGGACCGTCGATCCCACCCGGCCCCAGCTGGCCAAGGTCCTGGCCCGACTGGTGGGGGCGGGGGTGGGCCAGATCACCACCAACGACCCCGCCACCCTGGGCCCCCTCGTGGCCGAAGCGGCGCTTCCTCCCAGGTCAGGGCGCTGGAGGCGACCCGGCTTCGGCCGTCAGGGCCGATAGGCTTCCAAAAGTGCCTGCGACGATCGTGGTTGGAACCCAGTGGGGCGACGAGGGCAAGGGGAAGTTCACCGACCTCCTGTCCAAGGAGATGTCGATGGTCGTCCGCTACCAGGGGGGCCACAACGCCGGCCACACCCTGGTGGTCGACGGTGAGACCTTCGCCCTCCAACTCGTGCCCAGCGGCATCCTGTACGACCACATCGTGCCCGTCATCGGCAACGGCGTGGTGGTCGATCCGTTCGTGCTGCTGGCCGAGATGGACAAGCTGGCCCGCCGGGGGGTCGACACCACCCGGCTGAGGGTGTCGGGCAATGCCCACCTGATCCTGCCCTACCACCAGCAGCTCGACGCCCTCCACGAGCGCCACCTGGGCAAGGCCAAGCTCGGCACCACCAAACGGGGGATCGGCCCGGCCTACGCCGACAAGGCCATGCGCCTCGGGATCCGGGTGCAGGACCTGCTCGACGAGGACATCTTCCGCCAGAAGGTGGAGGGGTCGCTCACCCACGCCAACAAGGTGCTGACCAAGGTCTTCAACCGGCTCCCGGTAGACCCGGCCGAGCTGGCCGACAAGGTGCTGGGCGAATGCCTGGAGCCCCTCCGGCCTCACATCTGCGACACGATCGACCTGGTCCACACGGCTCTGGAGGGTGGCCAGCACGTGCTGTTCGAAGGGGCCCAGGCCACCTTCCTCGATCTCGACCACGGCACCTATCCCTTCGTCACCTCGTCCAACCCCACCGCCGGTGGCGCCTGCACCGGCGCCGGCATCGGCCCCAAGCACATCAACCGCGTGCTGGGGATCGCCAAGGCCTACACCACCCGGGTGGGGTCGGGGCCGTTCCCCACCGAGCTGTTCGACGAGGCCGGCGAGACGATGGTCACCGTCGGCCGGGAATTCGGCACCAATACCGGCCGCCGCCGGCGGCCCGGCTGGTTCGATGCCGTGATGTTGCGCCACGCCGTCCGTCTCAACAGCCTGACCGAGCTGGCCATCACGAAGCTCGACGTGCTCGACTCCCTCGACACGGTCAAGATCTGTGTGGCCTACGAGATCGACGGCCAGCGGGTGGAGAAGATGCCGTACCACCAGTCGGACTTCCACCACGCCACGCCGATCTACGAAGAGGTGCCGGGGTGGAAGACCGACCTCTCCCATGCCACCGAACCGGGCCACCTGCCGCCGGCCGCCCAGCACTATCTCGATCTGCTCGAAGAGCAGGTGGGTGTGCCGGTCAGCCTGGTCTCCACCGGCCCCGGCCGGGACCAGTACATCCAGCGAACCGCCTGAGGGGGGGTCAGGAGCCCCGCTTGCGCTTCGGCAGGTTGGTCTTGGCCTCCCGGGCGTCGGGGGCCATGCCCCGTAGGATCGGGGGGATCCAGTTGCCCTGGGAATCAGTGTCGGCCTTGCGTGACTCGCCCGAAGCGGCCGCGGCCGGAGCCGGGCCCGGCTGACGGGCGTCGAACCGGTCGACGCCGCTGAGGGCCTCGCTCACGCTCACCAGCTCGTCGTCGTCGATCATCTCGGTGCCATCGGCCTCAGCCTCGGACAGGGGCCGTTCCGGGATGGCCGTCGCCCCAGCGTGGGCCGGGACGGGAGCGGCCGCCGGGCGGGTTCGGGCCGGTTGGGGGGCCGGGGCCTGATCGGAGGAGCGACGCCCCCCGATCGTCCGGACCTCGCCCACCATGGGGGCGGTGGGCGGGCGCCCGTCGCGGTCTGCCCCCTGGGGCCGACGGCGGTCGGGTCGGGGGGTGGGTTCGGCCGCCCGGGGCTTGGGTGGCGGCCCGGGCCTGCGGGGCGGGGGCCCGGCATCGGCCGCAGGCTCGTCGGCCTCGGCCGGCAGCTCGGCGTCGACCGGCGGTTCGGCCTCAGTCTCGTCGTCGTCGCCAACCGCGGCGGCGGGAACGGCCGCCGGCACCTCGGGCACCGGCGAGGTCGTCGGCGACGCTCCCTGACGCCGCAGCTCCTCCAGGCGGGCCACAGCCCGGGTCACGGTGACCAGCTCGGTTGGATCGGCTCCTTCTCCGCCGTTGGAGGTCTCGGTGGGCGCGGCCACCCCGGTCTGACCGCTCGCCGCCGCCATGAGCTCGGCGGCCGCCGCTGCCACCTCGGCCGGCATGGGCAGCGGGGCGGCGCTGGGCGTCGGCCTCGGCGCCGGTGGGGTGGCAGGGTCGCTCTTGGCCCGACGGTCCTTGCGGGTGGGCCGACGGCCGCTCCTGCGACCGGCTTCGGCCGCATCGGCGCCGTCGGGCTGGGTGTCGGCGTCGAAGAACCGGAACACCTGGTCGTCCGACGGCTGGGTCGCCGCCGCCTGCAGCTCGACCCGCCGTTGCTTCACCGTGCGCTTGTCGCCACGAGGCTGCACGGTGGCGTGGCCCCGCACACCGGACAGGACGAGCGTGCAGTGGGTGCAGATCGGGTGCCGTCGCCCCTTGGGCAGCACCAGACAGACCTTGCAGAACTCGCCATAGCAGCTGTCACACACGTCGACAGCGCGATCTAGGGGGTCGGTTTCACATCGGCCGTTCATAGCTTCTTTCCGGCAGACTGGGATGACTAGTCGATTGTCGTCCGATGAACCGGCCCCCTTGAGTTTCGGAAGGCTCCAAACCGTGGTGATCAGCAATGTCCTGGCCGAGCGATACGCCAGCGCGGCGATGGCCGGTCTGTTCGACCCGGCCAACCGGATCCGCCTGGAACGGGAGCTGTGGCTTGCCGTTCTGCGGGCCCAGGACGACCTCGGGCTCACCGTGGCCCCCGGTGTGCTGGCCGACTACGAAGCCGTGATCGACAAGGTCGACCTGGCGTCGATCGACGCCCGGGAGCGTCGCCTGCGCCACGACGTCAAGGCCCGGCTCGACGAGTTCAACGAGCTGGCCGGCCATGAGGAGCTCCACAAGGGGCTCACCAGCCGCGACGTCACCGAGAACGTCGAGCAGATGATCAGCTGGCGGGCCCTGGGCCTGGTGGAGGAGCGGACCCTGGGCCTTCTCCGTCTCCTGGCCGAGCGGGCCGCCCGCTACGGAGCCGACGTGATCGTGGCCCGCACCCACAACGTGGCGGCCCAACCAACCACGATGGGCAAGCGGTTCGCCCAGATCGGTGAGGAGCTGCTGGCCGCCTACTCCGGCCTCCAGGCGCTGCGGGCCGGGTTCGCCATCCGCGGCATCAAGGGCCCGGTGGGTTCCCAACAGGACCAGCTGGACCTGCTGGGCACGCCGGAGCGGGTGGCGGAGCTGGAGACCCGTATCGCCGCCCACCTGGGGGTGCCCCGGGTGATGGGGGCGGTGGGCCAGGTGTACCCCCGCTCGCGCGACCTGGCCGTGGTGGCCACGCTGGTGGAGCTGGGGGCGGCACCGGCCAATCTGGCGCTCATGGTGCGGCTCATGGCCGGCCATGACCTGGCCACGGAAGGCTTCCGTCAGGGGCAGGTCGGTTCGTCGGCCATGCCCCACAAGATGAACACCCGATCGTGCGAGCGGATAAATGGCCTGCACGTCATCTTGAAAGGCCATCTCACCATGGCCGCTGCTCTCGCCGGTGATCAATGGAACGAGGGCGATGTGTCATGTTCCGTCGTGCGGCGGGTGGTCCTGCCCGACTCGTTCTTCGCTCTCGATGGTCTCTACGAGACGACCTTTTCCGTGCTCAGTGACTTCGGTCTCTTTCCCGGAGTGGTTCGGGCCGAGCTCGACCGCTATCTCCCGTTCCTCGCCACCACCGCCCTGCTGATGCACGCCGTACGCAGCGGTTTGGGTCGTGAGGAGGCGCACGAGATCATCAAAGAGCACGCCGTGGCCGCTGCGCTGGGTTTGCGTGCGGGGACCAACGACGGATCAGAGCTGTTACATCTTCTCGGGGAAGATCAGCGCTTTCCCGGCCAAACCGGGGAACTCGGCGACATCGCTACCCAGGCAATGGACCAGCTGGGGACGATCGATTCTCAGATCAATTCGTTCTGCGCGACGGTGGATGAGTTGATTCGGAACCGGCCGGAGTCCGCCTACGCCGGTTCCGAGATCGTCTGAACGAAGCCCGCCCGCCTGTCATGTGCTCCGGCCGGCGGGCCGGGAAGCACATGACGCGTTGAGCAGGGCGAACGGTCTCAGGCCGCTCGGCTGATGCCGGCCTTCTTGAGCACTGCGGCCGGTACGCCGATCTGGCGGAACGCGGCGTAGGAGATGCCCTTGCGGGCGGCGTAGCCCTTGGCCACCCGGGTGAACTCGGCCTCGAGCTCGCTGATGTCGACACCGGTGTCCATGGTGCCCAATTCCTCGATCAGATCGAGGCGTTCCTGGGTGAGCTGGAGCCGCTTGAGGGCATCGGCAGCCTCCAATTCGGCGTCGATCCTGTCCAGCCGGGAGCTGATCGAGTCCTTGGTCCGCTTCCGGCCCCGCTTGGGACGGCTCGAGTCCAGGGCTTCGAGGTACGCCCGAACGGAGCGGCCCTCGGCCCGACCGACGGCCAACGCCTCCTTGTGGTCCTTGCTCATAGGGGTCTTGCTCGTAGTGGCCATACACCTAATTCTTTCACCTAGCTGGTAAGGCTCTCCAATGTAGTGATCGGCCACTTAGAATAACAATTAAGTGGGGCAACCGGTGGATCATGACCTTGTGGAGTCCTCCATTGAGGCCTAACCGCAGAAGTAACCAGATCTAAGAGGCCAATCCCCGTAGTCCGGTTAGACATCGGACCGGGCGAAAAAGAGAAAAGGCCCCTCGAGATGTGTGTCGCCTTCGAGGCGGGACACGACATCTCGGGAGCCGTAGGCGTGGTCGGGACCGGCGTCGATCCGGTGACCTACCGCTTTTCAGGCGGTCGCTCTGCCAACTGAGCTACCCGACCGCGGTCCCGACGAGATTCGAACTCGCGACCTCCGCCTTGACAGGGCGGCGTGCACTCCAGACTGCACTACGGGACCAGATTATGATTTTCGAAAGTGTAACTTCCTCGCTCGGCACCCCCAACGGGATTCGAACCCGTGTTGCCTGCGTGAAAGGCAGGTGTCCTAGGCCACTGAACGATGGGGGCCAACGCTGGGGACCCAGTGGGGCACGGAGCCCCCGAGGCCTCGACAATGTAGCAGAACCAGCGGCGGCCGCCACCCGGTTATCGCCCTCCCCGGTCAGGGCAGGGTGGTAGTCAGGGCGTCGACGATCTCCGACAGCAGGTACCCGAGCTCCCGGTAGATCAGCTGGCTCTCCAGGTCGGGGCCGTCGACGTCGAGGTCGTCGTCGTCCTCGCTGACGTCGAGGCGGGTGCCGAGCACGAGCCGCAGGTCGTTGACGATGCGCATCCAGGCCGCCAGCTCGTCCACGGTCATGTGGGGCTTGGCGATCGTCGTGCGCATCAGGGCGATCGCTTCCCGCCGGTCGTCGATCAGCTGCTCCCGGGCCAGGATCTGGTAGCCGGCGTCGCGCTCCGGGTCGTCGGGGTAGGCGGTGGGGAACAGGCGCCGTGTGTCTTCGGTGTCGGTCACCAGCAGGGCGTCCAACTCGTCGGCCAGGCCGACCACCCAGTCCCGGGCCTCGGGGGCCAGGCGCACCTGGAAGCCCTTGGAGCCGGCGGGTTCGAACAATCGGGGGCGGCGGAACAGGGCCATGGGGCTACTTGTCGTGTTCCATCGTGGCCCACAACCCGTGGCTGTGGAGCCGGTGGACGTCACGTTCGGCCTCGGTGCGGGTGCCGCTCGACACCGTGGCCCGGCCCTTGTGGTGGACGTCGAGCATGAGCTTCGTGGCCTTCTCCTCGCTGTAGCCGAACAGCTTGCGGAACACGAACGCGACGTAGCTCATGAGGTTGATCGGATCGTTCCACACGATCACCACCCAAGGCCGATCCTCCTCGACCACCTCATCGGTGGCGGGCTCACGTACCTCGATCGGCGCCGTCATGCCTTCATTGTGTCCAATGTGGGGCCAGCAATCACGGCTCGCGCCGAGTTAGTTTCCGCATCGACCGGATCGACATCCATCGGATCGCGCTCGGGGAGGGCCAGATGGGTGGCGAGGGCCAGGCACCAGACGACCACCGAACCCAGCACGTGCACCTCCACCAGGCCCGCCGGCACACCCAGGGCGTACTGGGTGTATCCCACTGCCCCCTGGGCGGTTATGGCCACCAAGAGGAAGGTGAGCAGGCGGCGGGGGCCGAACCCGATCGACCGCTGCGGATCGGGGCCGAGGCGGGCCAGGCGCACGGCCAGGGCCACGGTGACAGCCACCAGCAGCCACACGGTGGCGGAGTGGATGCGGGCCGCCGTGACCAGGGCGATCTGTAGCCGCTCGGCCCGGCTGTCGCCCGAGTGGGGGCCGGCGCCGGTCACGATGGTGCCGGTGACCAGCACCGCGGTGGCGGCCGCCACCATGGCCCGGCTGTGGGTGAGGATCGAGGATGGGAACACCGCCCGGGCCGGGGCCGGGCCGGAGTTGGCCCGCACCCACAGCACCACCGAGTTCCACAACAGCACCATCGACAGCAGGAAATGGGTGGCCACCGTCAGGGGCTGCAGCTCGAGCAGGACCGATACGCCGCCTACCACGATCTGGCCCACCACGCCGGCCACCAGGCCCCAGGCCCAGACTATGAGGTCCCGGCGGCGAGGGCGGCGGCGATGGGCGGCCAGCACGGCACCGGCCACCGCCGCCGACACGGCGAAGGTGAGGAGCCGGTTGCCGAACTCCACCCACGCATGCAGGCCCCAAGCCGGGACGAGCTGGCCTTCGGAGCAGGTGGGCCAGTCCGAGCAGCCGAGGCCCGACTGCGACAATCGCACGCCGGCTCCGGTGAGCACGATGCCGGCCATGGCGGCCCCCGCCACCCCTACGGCCACCCGGTACGTGCGGGGGCTGACCGGGCCGCTGAGAATCCGCGACGTAGACATGAAACTGACCCTATCGAGTTCCCCTACGCCGCGTTTACCTGGGTACCCTACGGCCGTGGCTCTGACTGCGGTATCGGTACGACCCCGGGCGCTGGCCTTCGTGGCGCTCACCAAGCCGCGCATCATCGAGCTGCTGCTCGTCACCACGGTACCCACCATGGTCCTGGCTCAGGGCGGTCTTCCGTCGTTGTCCCTGGTCGTGGCGACCGTCATCGGGGGAACGCTGGCCGCCGGGGGGGCCAACGCCTACAACATGTACCTCGACCGGGATATAGATGCCCTGATGAAGCGCACGGCCAACCGGCCGCTGGTGACCGGCGAGGTCACCCCGGCCGAGGCGCTCGTGTTCGCCACGGCGGTGGAGGCGGTGGCCTTCGTGTGGCTGTGGGTGCTGGTCAACCCCCTGTCGGCCTGGTTGGCTCTGGCCGCCTGCGCCTTCTACGTGGGCGTCTACACCATCTGGCTGAAGCGGACCTCCACCCAGAACATCGTCATCGGGGGTGCCGCCGGCGCCGTCCCTGCCCTGATCGGCTGGTCCTCGGTGACCAACAGCGTGAGCCTGGCCGCCGTGCTGCTGTTCGGCGTGATCTTCTTCTGGACCCCGCCCCACTTCTGGGCCCTGGCCATCAAGTACGAAGACGACTACTCCGCCGCGTCGGTGCCGATGATGCCGGTGGTGGAGGGGCACCGCTCGACGGCCCGCCAGATGGTCGTGTACTCGGTCATCGTGTGGGCCATCACGCTGGCCCTGTGGCTGGTGGCTCCGCTCGGGTGGCTGTATCTTGTCGTCGCCATGGTGCTGGGTCTGCTGTTCACCGGCGGGGCCGTCCAGCTCGCCCGGGAAACCGACCCCGAGGCTCAGGCCCGGCGCTCGATTCGATACTTCTCTTTCTCCATTACCCATCTGACCGTTCTGTTCCTCGCCGTGGCGGTGGACCAGCTGGTCGGATGGGGAACGTGACAGGTTCGATTTCCGGCTCGGCAGGCGGTTACAGTACGTGGCCGCACGACCGGAAAAGTGGCGTCTGCGCGCGCCGCTGAGTTTTTCCCAATCCGCCTTCGAGGACACGATCCATGGCACTCACCGAATCCCGCACGCCGACCGATGCCCGAACGGTCGGCGCTCCGGAGACCGCGACACTGGATGGCCTGATCGGCTCCGCCGACCACAAGACGCTGGGCCGGTTCTGGATCGCCGGCGGCCTCTTCTTCCTCCTCGGCTCGTTGGTGGTGTCAGCCGTCGCCGCGCTGGAGACCATCGACCTGAGCAGCTTCACGGTGGCCTCCGACGCCGACCAGTTCACCCAGATCTGGTCGCTCGG
Source organism: uncultured Actinomycetes bacterium (assembly GCA_902826025.1). GTDB lineage: Bacteria > Actinomycetota > Acidimicrobiia > Acidimicrobiales > SZUA-35 > CADEDH01. The sequence continues at coordinate 53,132 of CADEDH010000021.1, read as the reverse complement.
GCGTGAGGTGCTGCTGTTCGGCGGCGTGCTACCGGTCTTCGTGGGCCTGGCCACCTACCTCGTGCCCCTCCAGATCGGCGCCCCCGCCATCGCCTTCGCCCGGGGTGCTGCCGCCGCCTTCTGGGCCTGGCTGCTCGGCACCGTGCTGCTGATCGTCTCCTACATCTTCAACGGGGGCCCGGGCGGGGGTAAGGCCGACTTCGTGGTCCTGTGGACCGTGAGCCTGGGTCTGGTGATCCTGGCCCTGCTGTGGGCCACGGTGATCGTGGCCACCACCGCCCTCGGCGCCCGCACCATCGGAATGACGCTCGACCGCGTGCCCTTCGCCACCTGGTCGTTCCTCGTGTTCTGCCTCTACGGGATCCTCACCCTCCCGGTGGTGGTGGCCGACCTGGCGCTCACCTACGTCCGGGTGCGCCACGGCTTCGTCGCTCTCGACGCCCGCCAGACGCTGGTGGGTGTGACCAACCTCTTCACCTACGCCCCCACGCTCTTCTGGCTGGCCATTCCCGCCCTGGGCATGGCGGCCGACGCCGTGGGGGTCCACACCGGGCGGCCGGTGATGCTCCGCAAGCCGGTCCTGGCCGCCATCGGGGCGCTGAGCGTCACCTCCTTCGGCGCCGTGTACTACTCCTTCGGCAGCGTCCGCCCGATCGACTTCAACAACTTCGTGCTGGTGGCCGACATCGCCGCCACCGTGCTGCCGATCCTGGGGGTGCTCGGCCTGGCCGGCGAGAGCATCCGGCGGGGCACCCCCCGCCTCAACGTCGCCTTCATCGGCTCGATGCTCGGTGGCCTGCTGTTCCTCCTGGCTTCGGTGGCCGCCCTGCTCGGTCTGTTCGAGCCGGTGCAGCTGTGGCTGATCGACAACGCCGACACCGGTAACCCCGACAAGCTGCTGGTGCTCAACGGCACCACCTTCCACGACGGCCTGCGGGGCATCGTGGTGGGGGCCGTCGTGCTGGCGATCACGGGTGCCCTCCACCACTGGGCGCCCAAGATCTGGGGGCGCCGGATGGCCGAGCCGCTGGGCTTCGGGGCCGTGCTGGCCGCCGCCCTGGGCGGCGTGTTGTGGGGGCTGGGCGGGATCCTGGCCGGGGTCGACAACCAGCCCGCCTATCCCGTGTCCTCCCTGGCCGGGGGCGACAATGTCGAGCTCTACAACCTGATCACCCTGATCGGCATCCTGGCCGTCACCGCCGGAGCCCTGCTCACCGCTCTCAACGCCGCCCAGTCGGCCGTGGGTCGTAACACCGCCGCCGGGGGTGCTGCCTGGAGCGGGTTGACCCTCGAATGGGCGACCACGTCGCCCCCGTCGCCCGGTAACTTCGATCAGCCCCCGGTGGTCCGCTCGGCCACCCCGCTGGCTGATGCGCCAGCGCAGCCCACCACCGGTACCGACGCAGGCGGGGAGGCCTGAGCACCGTGACCGACATCAGCTTGTACCAGAGGATCCCGGTCGATGTTCCCGAGAGCACGCCGGCCCGCCCCCGCCTTCTCCTGATCGCCACCAGCCTCGTGGCGGCCGCCACCGTGGTCGGCTACGTGGGCCTCACCGCCTGGTACGCCCACGTGCGCCAGGGTGTGCTGGGCACCGATCAGCCGTGGCTGCCCAGCGGGGTGACGATCCCGCTCACCCAGCCCAACTTCATGCTGCTGACGATGGTGTTCTCGGCCGTGGCCATGGCCTGGGCCCTGTCGGCCGTCCGCCACGACGACCGGCCCAACGCCTTCATCGCCTTCGCCCTCACGCTGATGTTCGGCTTCGCCCAGATCGCCCAGACGGCCTACCTCCTCACCCTGATGAACCTGCCGGCGGCCGGCAACCCGGCCGCCGCCCTCATCTACACCATGGTGGGGGTGCAGCTGGCCACTACGGCGATGGCCATGGGCTACGTCGTGGCCATGGCGCTGCGGACGCTGGGCGGAGGTTACTCGGCCCGCGACTACGAGGGCGTGCTCAGCGCCACCGTGTTCTGGTTCACCAACGTCGGCGTGTACATCATCCTCTGGTACGCCGTTTACATCACGAAGTAGGCCGAACGATGTTCACCTGGGGTTCCAAGTATCTCTTCGGAGTGGCCGGCGTCGCCCTGCTGGGGGCGATCGTCTACGGCCTCGTCACCGGGGGCGGCATCGTCGGCGTGATCAGCGTCGGCTACAAGGGCGGTGTGGGCGAACACACCGGCTACGGCACCCTGCTCGGGGTGGCGGCCGCTGCCATCGGGCTCGGCGTGCTCAACTTCGTCACCCGTGACGCCACGGTGCCGGCGGGGGAGGGCACCGACGACAGTGGGGGCGGCGCCCTGGCCATCCGCACGCCCCGCGGCGCCAGCTTCTGGGGCCCCATGGCCGCCTTCGGTCTGGCCAGTCTGGCCATCGGGGTCTCGGTGAGCCCGGCGTTCTTCATCCTCGGCGTGGCCGTGCTGGCCATCGTGCTGCTGGAGTGGGTCATCCTGGCCTGGTCCGACTCGGCCACCGGCGACCCGGCGGTCAACTCGGCCATCCGGGAGCGGGTGATCGGCCCCCTCGAGGTGCCGATCATGGCCTCGCTCGGCATCGCCGTGTTCATCCTCGGTGTGTCCCGGGTGCTGCTGGCCGTACCCGAAGCGGGCTCGGTGGCGGTGGCCGCGATCCTGGCCGCCGTGATCTTCGTGAGCTGCATCGCCCTGGCCAAGACCCGGGTGTCGCGGGCCGTGATCAGCGGCGTCATCGCCCTCGGAGCCTTGGCCGTGCTGGCCGGCGGCATCGTAGGGGCGGTCGTCGGGGAACGGGAGATCGGCCACCACCACGAGACCGGGGAGACCGGGACCCAGGTTGAAGGAGAAGGAGAGTGACCGATGACGCTCACGGGACCCGCCAGTGGGCTTGGCGCGCCGAAGACGATCCGGCCAGAGTGAGGAAGGCCATGCCTACCCCCCGCCCCTCCCGCCAAACCATCTCGCTGAAGCGAGCCGGGGCTGCCGCCCTGGGCCTGCTGCTCCTCGCCGGCTGCGCCGAGGACAAGCCGCTCAACACCTTCGAGCCCCGGGGGGACCGGGCCGACGGCATCTACAACCTGATGACCCCCATCTGGTACATCATGGGCCTCATCTTCGTGGCCGTGATCGGCGGCACGATCGTCCTGGCCATCAAGAACCGGGTGAACGGCGATGAGCTCGACCCCGAGGACCTGCCCCACCAGACCCACGGCAACACCCGCCTGGAGGTCGGCTGGACGATCCTGCCCGGCGTCCTGCTGGCCGCCATTTCCATTCCCGTGGTGGCCAACATCTGGCGCCTGGAGGAGAAGAACGAGCCGGGCCAGCTCGACGTGATGGTGATCGGCCAGCAGTGGACCTGGTCGTACCGCTACGACGTCGACGGGGACGGTTTCTTCGCCGACGCCAACGCCGACGGCAAGGTCGACGAGGCCGACGAGAAGTTCCCGCTCGACACCGCCCTCGACCCCGACGACGTGGTCACCCAGAACGAGATCGTGATGCCGGTGGGCCAGCAGGTCGACCTCACCATCACCTCCCGTGACGTGATCCACTCGTTCTGGATCCCCCGCCTCAACGGCAAGCGCGACGCGGTGCCCGGCAAGTTCAGCACCTGGTCGCTCCAGGCCAACGAGCCGGGCAAGTACACGGGCTGGTGCACCGAGTTCTGCGGACTGTCCCATGCCCGGATGCGGATGGACGCCATGGTGCTCACCGAGGCCGACTTCAACACCTGGCTCGAGAACCAGCAGAGGCCAGCCGAGGCGCCCGACGAAGCCACCGATCCCGATGCCTTCGCCGGCCGGCAGCTCTTCATCAACCAGTGTGTGAGCTGCCACGTGATCCGGGAGGAGCCGGGCCCTGACGCCATCCCCTATGCCCCGGATTTCCAGGCCAACCTGAAGGCGGGCTACGCCCCCGACCTCACCCACTTCGCCACCCGGTCGGTGTTCGCCGGCGGCATCTACAGCCAGTACGAGGGCAGGGGCACCGACGCCAACGACGATGCCCTGAACGCCGCCGACTACGTGAAGCTGTCGGAGCTGTCGAAGGACCCTCAGGGCCGAGACGACTACCGGTGGAACACCGCCGAGCTGAAGCGCTGGATCGCCAACGCTCCGGCCCAGAAGGACATGGCACCCGACGACCTGCGGGGCATGCTGCCCTTCCCTGCATTGACCGATCAGCAACTCGACCAGCTCAGCGCCTACCTGGCGACGCTGGACTGAGCGAGTAGGAGCGAGAGAGCCCATGGCGATCATCGACAAGCCCCTTGCGCTCCCCGCCGGGGAACCACGTCGGGCGGCACGGCCCCTCGGCGTGTTCACCCGGCCCAAGGAGCAATCCGGAATCTCGGCCTGGCTGACCACCGTCGATCACAAGAAGATCGGCATCATGTACGGGTCGGCCGCCCTGTTCTTCCTGCTGATTGGCGGGGTGGCGGCGCTGGCCATCCGCGTCCAGCTGGCAACGCCCAACAACACCTTCCTGTCGGGCGACGCCTACAACCGCATGTACACCATGCACGGCACGGTGATGGTGTTCCTGGTGGTGATGCCGATCGGCGCCGCCTTCGCCAACTTCTTGATGCCTTTGCAGGTGGGAGCGAGAGACGTCGCCTTCCCCCGGATCAACGCCTTCAGCTTCTGGGTCTTCTTCTTCGGAGGCCTGATGCTGAACACGAGCTGGTTCCTGGGCGGTGGGGCCGACGGTGGCTGGTTCAACTACGCCCCCAACAACGGCGTGGCCTTCTCCCCCAGTCATGGCATCGACTTCTGGAACGCCGGCCTGCTGATCGCCGGTATCGGGTCGTTGACCGGCTCGATCAACCTGATCACCACGGTGCTCAACATGCGGGCGCCAGGCATGACGCTGATGAAGATGCCGGTGTTCACGTGGATGACGCTGGTCACCCAGTTCCTGCTGCTGTTCGCCATCCCCGTCATCACCGTGGCCCAGCTGCTGCTCACCTTCGACCGGCGGTTCGGAGCGAACTTCTTCAATGTCCAGCAGGGAGCCGATCCGCTGCTGTGGCAGCACCTGTTCTGGGTCTTCGGGCACCCTGAGGTGTATCTGATGATCCTTCCTGCCTTCGGCATCGTGTCGGAGATCATCCCCACCTTCGCCCGCAAGCCGATCTTCGGGTACCCGTTCATGGTGTTCTCGGGCATCGCCATCGGCTTCATGGGCTGGGGCGTGTGGGCCCACCACATGTTCGTGTCGGGCCTCGGCCCTCTGTCGGTCACCGCCTTCAGCGTGGCCACCATGTTCATCGCCGTGCCCACCGGGGTGAAGATCCTCAACTGGATGGCCACCCTGTGGGGCGGCAAGCTGATCCTGAACACCCCGATGCTGTTCTCGATCGGCCTCATCACCCAGTTCACCGTCGGTGGCCTGTCGGGTGTGTCGCACGCCATTGCCCCCTCCGACACCCAGCAGACCGACACGTACTACATCGTGGCCCACTTCCACTATGTGCTGTTCGGCGGCGCCTTCTTCGGGTTCGTCGGTGGGGTGTACCACTGGTTCCCCAAGGCGTTCGGCTACAAGCTGAACGACACCTTCGGCAAGGTCCAGTTCTGGATGATGGTGGTGGGCTTCAACCTCACGTTCGGCCCGATGCACATCCTGGGCCTCCAGGGCATGCCCCGCCGGATGCAGACCTACGACGACGCCATGGGCTTCAACTTCTGGAACCTGGTGGCCACCATCGGGGCCTTCATCCTCGGTGTCGGGGTGATGTTGCTGCTGGCCAACGTGGCCTACTCCTACTCCAAGTGGAAGTCGGCCGGCCGGCCCAACCCCGGGCCCGACCCGTGGGACGCCCGCACCATCGAGTGGTCGATCCCGTCCCCGGCCCCGTCGCACAACTTCGACACCGATCCGGTGGTCACCTCGCTCGACGACTTCTGGCACCGTAAGTACCAGGAAGACGAGAACGGCGTGGTGCGCCGGGTGCACACCGGCGAGGAGATCGCCCAGCCCGGCAACGGCGAAGGTGTCCACCTGCCGGCCCCGTCGTACTGGCCGATCGTGCTGGCCTTCGGCATCCCGATCATCGGCTATGGGATCATCTTCAACCTGTGGCTCTGCATCCCCGGCGCCCTGGTGGTGATCGGTGCCCTCTTCGGCTGGGCCCTCGAGCCGGCCGACGACCTCGACGCCCCCGGGCATGACCATGGCCACGACGGCCCCGGTCATGACGGGAGCGGTGACCACGCCGAACCTGAGCTGGAGACCGTCTGATGACCGATGTCGCCATTCCGGTGGAGCATGCACCGGCCGAGCACCACGAGGCCGGCCATGCATCGAGCCTGGGTCTGTCGAACACCAAGTTGGCGTTCTGGCTGTTCCTCGGCTCCGAGTGCCTGCTGTTCGGGGCGCTGATCTCCACTTACCTGCTATCGGTGGGCAACTTCGTGGGCCAGGTTGTCGCCGGCAACCCCCGGGTGGTCTCCACCATGCCGGCCGAGATCATGAACGAGATCGCCGAGAAAGGCACGGTGAACGGCTTCTTCGATATCCCGTTCACCTCGGCCAGCTCGTTCATCCTGCTCATGAGCTCGCTCACCATGGTGCTGGCCCACAAGGCCGTGACGGAGAGCAACTATCGGGCCAGCAAGATCTGGCTGTCGGCCACCGCTCTCCTCGGTGCCACCTTCATCTCCGGTCAGGTCTACGAGTTCACGGTCTTCTACCGCGAGGGCCTGTACTACGATGGCAACCTCTTCGGGTCGGCCTTCTACACCCTCACCGGTTTCCATGGGGCCCACGTGACCATCGGCATCCTGATGCTGGTGGCCCTGTTGATCATGGCCTTCAAGGGCAAGCTTCAGGCTGACCGGGCCGAGACCGTTGAGATCATCGGTCTGTACTGGCACTTCGTCGACGTGGTGTGGGTGCTCATCTTCACCGTCGTCTACCTGATCCCGTAAAGGTCTGGACATGGCACACACTGCACACGACAACGAGCACGGCGCTCACCCCACCGAGAAGCAGTACTGGATGGTGTTCGTCATCCTCGTGCTGTTCACCGCAGTCGAGGTGGCCTGGTCCTTCATGGGCTTCGAGGGCGCGGTTCTGGTCGTGCCCCTCCTGGTGATGATGACGATCAAGTTCTTCCTGGTGGCCGGGGCGTTCATGCACCTCTACTTCGACCTGAAGCTGCTCAACGGTCGGCTGTTCACCTGGGCCTTCGCCGGGGCCATCGTGCTGGCCGGCGCGGTGTACGCCGCCGTCATCGCCTCGTTCCGTTTCAACATCTGACGCCGATGTCATGATCGCGGTGGAGCGCATCGGGCTGGGGGACGTGGGGTATCAGGCCCACCCCGAGGTCTGGGTGCTCATGGCCGGCATCGTGGCCATCGCCGTGTACATGAAACGGGTGCTGGAACCCAAGGCGGTGGCCGCCGGCCACCCGCCGATGAGCCGGCGCCAGCAGACGTGGTATCTGGCCGCTGCCCTCTGCCTGTGGGCCGTGTCGGACTGGCCGGTGCACAACGTGGCCGAGGAGTACCTGTACTCGGTCCACATGATCCAGCACATGTTCATCTCGATGCTGGTGCCGGCCATGTTCCTCCTGGCCCTGCCGCCGTGGTTGTTCCTGCTGCTGATGCCCGAGGGCTCGCTGCCCTACCGGCTGCTGCGCCGGGCCTCGGCCCCCCTGGTCGCCGGAATCAGCTACAACGCCCTCACCGCGTTCCTCCACTGGACCGACGTGGTGGAGGCATCGGCCCGGTACGGCCCGCTGCACTTCTCGCTCCACCTGATCATCTTCCTGTCGGGCCTGCTGATGTGGATGCCGGTGTTGAGCCCGGTGGCGAACTGGCGGCTCAAGCCGCTGGCCCAGTGCATCTACCTGTTCATGATGTCGATCGTTCCCACCGTGCCCGGTGGGTGGCTGGTGTTCGCCAACGATGTGGTCTACCGGCACTACGACACCCCCCAGCGGCTGTGGGGGATCGACGCCCTGAGCGATCAGCAGGCGGCGGGGGCCATCATGAAGCTGGTGGGCGGGTTCTTCCTGTGGGGCATCATCGTCACCATCTTCACCAAGTGGGCCGGGGCCGAGATGCGCCGCGACGAGGAGGAGCGTAAGGCCCGCCAGAAGGCGGTCCGGGAGGCCAAGGCGGCGGCCGCCGAGCCGGTGATGTTGGCCGAGGACATGTCCCCTCTCACCTTCGAGCACGTGGCCGAGGAGTTCGCCCGCACCCCCGCCCCCACCGAACCCCGACCCTGATGGGTGGGCCCTGATGGATCTCGCCCGGATGCGGCGGGAGTACGAGGAGCACGGCCTCACCGAAGACGAGGCCGACCTCGATCCGCTGGTCCAGTTCACGGGCTGGCTGCGGGTGGCGGTGGAAGCCGGGATCGACGAGCCCAACGCCATGGTGCTGGCCACGGTGGACGATGACGGCCAACCCTGGAGCCGCTTCGTGCTGTTGAAGGGGGCCACCGATGCCGGGTTCGACTTCTACACCAACTACGGCTCGAACAAGTCCCAGCAGATGACAGCGAGACCCAAGGCCTCGCTCACCTTCGGTTGGCTGGCCCTCAGCCGCCAGGTGCAGGTGGCCGGCCCGGTGGCCAAGGTGCCGCCGGCCGAGTCCGACGCCTACTGGGATCTCCGGCCCCGCGGTTCCCAGATCGGCTCGATGGCCTCGGACCAGAGCCGCCCCATTGCTTCCCGGGCCGATCTGCTCGGGCGCTACGACGAGCTCGACGCGGCCCATCCCGGCCCCGTGCCCCGACCCGACAACTGGGGCGGCTGGCGTCTGGTACCTCACACCATCGAGCTGTGGCAGGGGCGAACGAACCGCCTCCACGACCGCCTCCGCTACACGCGGCCCGGCGGCCCCGGTTCCCCCTGGACCCGGTGCCGCCTCAATCCTTGATTTTCGGGGGCTGGCGCCCCCGTCGCTTCGCTCCCCCATCTGCGTTGGGGCCCCATCCCCACCGCGGGGGCTGGCGCCCTCAGGAGCCGAGCTGGGGGACGATCCCGGCGCCGGCCAGGGCGATGTGGTCGAGATCGCTCAGGTCGAGGACCTGGAGATAGAACCGCTGGACGCCGGCATCCCGGTAGCGGATCAGCTTCGCCACCACCTCGTCGACGGTGCCGGCGGCCCCGTTCTCCCGTAGCTCGGCTGCCTCCCGGCCGATGGCGGCGGCCCGCCGGGTCACCTCGGCGTCGTCGGCCCCCACGCACAGGACGAGGGCCTGGGAGTACACGAGCTCGTTGGGGTCGCGCCCGATGCGCTCGCACGCCTCCCGCACCCGGCCGTAGGCCGAGGTCGCCGCCTCGACCGAACAGAAGGCGGTGTTGTACTCCGAGGCGTAGCGGGCGGTGAGCGCCGGGGTGCGGTGCTTGCCCCGTCCGCCGATGATGATGGGCGGGCCCGGCCGCTGGGCCGGCTTGGGCAGAGCGGGGGAGTCGGTGAACGTGTGGAACCGGCCCTCGTGGGAGAACGTCTCACCCTCAGGGGTGGCCCACAGGCCGGTGATCTGCTCCAGGTACTCGGCCATCAGGTCGAAGCGCTCCTTGAGCGGGGGGAACGGCAGTCCGTAGGCCTTGTGCTCGGCCTCGTACCAACCGCTACCGAACCCGAAGTCGACCCGGCCGCCGCTCATGGCGTCGACCTGGGCCACGGTGATGGCCAGCGGGCCGGGCCGGTAGAACGTGACCGGGCTCACCAGGGTGCCGAGGCGGATGCGGGTGGTGTCGCGAGCCAGGCCGGCCAGGGTGGCCCAGGCCTCGGTGGGGCCGGGCAGGCCCGACACGCTTCCCATCTTCAGGTAGTGGTCGGACCGGAAGAACGCACTGAAGCCGTTCTGCTCGGTGGCCAGGGCGGCGGCCAGCAGCGTCTCGTAGCTGGCCCCCTGCTGGGGTTCGGTGAAGATGCGCACGTCCACCGCCCGACACTAGCTGTAACTCTGGGGGCTGCCGCCCCCGCCGGCTCCTAACCTGGCCCGATGGCTTCCGGGGACGCCCGACGGGTGCTCGGGTTCCGCTCGGCCCGGGGCGTGGCCGATGGCTTGGCCGCCGTGCTGCTGCCGGCCCACCTGGTGCTGCTCGGCTTCTCGGCCGCCCGGGTGGGCCTGGTGAGCACTCTCAGCCTGGTGGGCAGCGCGGCGGCCACGGTGAGCGTGCCGTTCCTGGCCCGCACCTGGAGCCGGCGCCGCCTGCTGATGGCGGCCTCGGTACTGATGGCGGCCACCGGCGCCGGCTTCGGCCTGGCCTCCGCCCTTCCGGTGCTGGCGGCGGTGGCCTTCATCGGCACCGCCAACCCCACCGGGGGCGACGTGAGCGTGTTCGTGCCGGTGGAGCAGGCAGTGTTGTCGCAGACGGCGGCCGATCAGCATCGCACCGGCCTGTTCGCTCGCTACGCCCTGGTCGGCTCGCTGTCGCTGGCCGCCGGATCGGCGGCGGCCGGGTTGCTACCGGCCCGGGCCGCCTTCGCCTTCTACGGGGCAGTGGGCCTGGCGGGGATCGCCGTCTACCGCCGTCTGTCGCCGGCGGCGGAGGTGCCGGCGGCGACCCGGGCCGGGCTCGGGCCCTCACGGTCGATCGTGTTGCGTCTCACCGCCCTGTTCGCCATCGACTCGTTCGGCTCCGGGTTCGCCGGCCAGTCGATCCTGGTGCTGTGGCTGTTCGCCCGGTTCGGGCTGTCGGTGGCGGCCGCCGGCCTCATCCTGTTCTGGACCGGGCTGGCCACCTCGGCCTCTATGCTCCTGTCGCCGGTGCTGGCCCGCCGTATCGGGCTGGTTCGGACCATGGCCTTCACCCACATCCCGGCCAACCTGTTCCTCGTGGCGGCGGCCCTGGTGCCCCGGGTGGAGCTGGCGGTGGCGCTGTTGCTGGCCCGTGCCCTGCTGTCGACGATGGATGTGCCGGCCCGCACCAGCTACGTGATGGCGGTGGTCACCGCTCCCGAGCGGACAGCGGCTGCCGCTGTCACCGGCGTGGCCCGCAGCCTGGCCGCCGTGCCCGGGCCGCTGCTGGCCGGGCTCCTGCTCGACGCCGGGCACCAGCGCTGGCCGTTGGTACTGGCCGGCTCGATCAAGGTGATCTACGACCTGGCCCTGCTCGCCGTCTTCGGACGGGTCCCGGCCCCCGAGGAGGAGGTGGTGTGAGGAACCGGGACCCGTCGATCTAGCTGGCCGTGGCGATCGTGAACGGCGGCTTGAGCGTGATCTTGGTTGGCACCGAGGTGGTCACCTTGGTCGACGGTGGGGTGGTCGGCGTGGTGGTGGCCGTGGTCGATGTGCTGGTAGATGTCGAAGTCGAGGTGGTCGACGACGAACTGGTGGTCGTGGGCCGGGTTGTGGTGGTCGACTTGGCCGTGGTGGTCGTCGCCTTCTTGGCCGTGGTCGTGGTCGGCTTGGCCGTCGTCGACGTGGTGGTGGCCTTGGCCGTAGTCGTCGTCGGCTTCGCCGTGCTGGTCGTCGTCGGCTTGGCCGTGCTGGTCGTGGTGGGCTCGGCCGTGGTCGACGTGGTGGTCGGCTCCGTGGTGGAGGTGGTGGTCGGCTCCGTGGTGGAGGTGGTCGAATCGACCGTTACTGCCTCGCCGTTGGCCGTGCCCAAGGGGGTGGCGTCGGCTGGGGCGAAGCGGGCGTAGCCCAGCAGGGCGGTGGCGGCGGCCAGGGCGGCCACCCCGATGATCAGCCCGTACCGGCGGGCGGAGGCGGGGTTGGTGCTGTTGTCGTTGGTGTAGCTCATGACCCCTCCTCGGTGTCGTCAGTTCGGTTCAGGTGATGGTGCAGGTGGTCGGTTCGGGCATGCAAAGGGCCCCGGCCAGGCCGGGGCCCTGCATGAGGTGTTCGGTTTGGTCATCTCGGCGGGGTCACCGCCGTGGGGATCACTACTCGAGGAAGCCTTCTTCCACGTCGGCGATGACGTTGTGCTGGTCGACGTCGATGTCGCCGCCGAAGCCGTCGCCGTCGTAGTCGTGCTCGTGCTCGTGCTCGGACCCAGGCTCGTAGCCCTCGTAGTCCTCGCCCCGGATCTCGGCGATGTTGGTCTGGGTGTCGTCGTCGGTGGCGTAGAAGTTGCCCGAGTCGTTGGTGTCGAACGTGGTGTCGATGTCCACGGTCTCGGTGAGCGTGTCGGCGGCGTTGGTGGTGGAGTCGCCGTCGCCGAAGGCGAGGGCCGAGTCGTTCGCATCCACGTGGTCGAGGGTGGTGTGGTTGTCGCCCACGCCGCTCGACCAGCCGGAGGCCACCTCGTTGTTGTCGCCGCTCGTCACGTTGTCGGCGTCGGCGTCGTAGCCAGCCTGCTGACCCGAGTTGTCGCCCTGGTTCTGCACGCCGGAGTCGCCCCCGACCTGCTGGCCGTCACCGGTCTGGGTCTGGTTGTCGTAGACCTCGTTGCCGGCGATCGAACCCTCACCGGTGGCGTTGGCAACGTTGGACTCGCTGTGGGTCTCGAGGTTGCCGTGCACCTCGCCGCCGTGGACGCTCTGGTCGACCTCGGTGAGCTGGTTGTCCTGGATCAGGGTCTTGAGGTAGTCGACCGTGCCCTCCGGGCTGTGGTCGGGGTGGGCGTCGTAGCCGTCGCCGGCGGCGTTGGGATCGACCGCCACCTTCTGCAGGGCCTCCTGGACCTCAGTGTCGGTCACGTCGGCGTCCTGCAGAGCCAGCTCGGTCGCCTCGGTGGCGGCCTGGATCTCGGCCGGGTTGCCGCTGTCGATCGCCAGCTTCAGCTGGGAGAACAGGGCGGCGAGCTGGTCGGCGCCCACGATTTCACCGATGTCAATTCCGGAATCGGACATTTCTCTTCCCTCCGTTGGGTGTTACTTGGCTGATTCGTTCGCTTGGGGTGTGTGTTCCTTGCTGAAGCTCAACCTACGCCGCCCGGCCTTGCCCCGGATCGGGGTTTCCCCCCTACCCCTGGGGTCACCATAGGGGATCGGGGGGTGCCCTCCTAGGGGTTGCTTCAGCACCTGGGTAGGAGCATGTGCCCATACCGTCTCCTGTGCGTCGCGGCCGGTGAACGACCGGTAAACAGGGGCCGGGGTTCAGCTCTCGCCGGCGGCGGCCCGGATGGTGGCGACGAGCTCGGCCCGGCTGGTGGCCCCCAGCTTCTGGCGGATCTTGGCCACGTGGTGCTCCACCGTCTTGGGGGAGATGAACAGCTGGGCCCCGATCTCTTTGTGGGTCCGGCCTTCCACCACCATCAGCGCCACCTCGGCCTCCCGGTCCGACAGACCGAGGGCCAACAGCGCGTCGTCGCCCGACGTCTCCACCGGCTCGGTGGCCGACACCCGGGCCATCTCCAGCAACCGGCGGGCCACCCGGGGGTCGTCCTCGTCGAGCGCGGCCTGACCGAGGAGACGGGATGCCTCCCAGCCGTCGCCCACGGCCGACATCCGTTCTGATGCCGCCACCACCTGGGCCTCGGTGGCCTTGCCGGCCACGATCCCGGCCCACACAGCGCCGGCCTGCACCCGGGCCAGCGACCGCTCGTCGGTGGGGGCCAGGCCAGCGAGGGCGTCGGCCGCCTCGGCCACCGACCCGTTGTCGTCCCCGGCGATCGCCACCTGGAGCCGCAGCCACCAGCCGGCGGTGGGGCCGGGCCCGGAGGAGGGCAGGGCCAGGGCCTGGGCGGAGAGCTCGGCCATCACCGGTTCCACCCGGCGCCGGTCGCCCAGGCGGGCCCCGGCCGCCAGCAGCTCGGTGAACACATCGAGTAGGAGCCAGGTGGTCGAGGGGCGGAGCAGGGCCTGCTCGGCCGCCTGCCATGAGGCCCGGAGTCGGGTGGTGTCACCCGAGCGGCGGGCGATGGCGGCTTCCAGGGCCGCCAGCACCAGCCGGTCTCGTTGGGGGAGGGCCAGGGCATCGACCGTGGGACCCGAGTAGTCGCCGGCGCCGGTGCCGGCGTCGTTGGTGTCGCCGTCACCGAAGCCGCCAGGTTCGGAGACCAGGTCGGGGCGGCGGTGGCGGCGACCCAGCTCGAGCGCAGACCGGTAGTCGCCCCGTACCAGGCGCCCGTAGGCCCGCACCAGGTGATGGAACAGATCCTCGCCCGGGCCGCCGCTGCCGTGGGCCACGGCCTGGCTGCAGAGGTGCTCCACGGCCACGAGGTCGCCGGTGAGGAGGGCGGCCAGGGCGCCGACGCCATGGGGGGTGAAGCCCAAGGGGGCGGTGGGGCGCAGCCGGTCGAAGTCGTCGGCCGCCTGCACCAGGCCGGCCAGCGCCGCTCGCTGCTGGCCGCGGGCCAGATCGTCGACGGCGCCAGCCACGGCGCCCATCACCCGGCCCAGGGGGGCGGGACGGACGGCGGCGCCGTCGCCCGGCGGGACCGGCGGCCGGCCGGCCATCACCAGGGCCACGGAGCGCAGCGGCTCAGCCAGGGCCCCGGCCAGGGGCCGGGCGACGGCCGAGGCCAGCCGGAGGTCGCGCAGGTCGAGCCCGTAGCCGAGGGCCACCGTCCGGTCGTCGAGCGGCTGCTCGCCGCCCGAGGCGTCCTGGGTGGACTCGGCCCGCTCCAGGTGGGCCAGGGCGTCGGCCGATCCGAGGTGGAAGGCGCCCAGCGCTCGCAGTACGGCGGCCTCGGACGGGGCCAGACCCAACCGCTCGGCCCGGTCGAGGAGGTCGGCGAACAGCTCGGGTTCACTCCCGGCGGCACCCAGCGCGGCGCCGGCCAGGAGACGGGCGGCGTCGGGGATCTGGCCGTCGCCCACCAACAGATGGCGGGCGGCGGCGGCCGGGTCGGTGCCGGCCAGCACGGCGGCCAGCCGGTCGTGGCCCGAGCCCCGTTGGGCCCCGGTGAGATCGGTGGCCAGCGCCACCCGGACCACCGGGATGAGCGACCCGTCGCCGGTGAGCAGACCCCCGACCCGGGCCGCCCGCTCGGCCCCATCGAGTGACGATCCGGGGAGCGTGGGGGGGCCGGCTCCCGGTCGCAGTGACTGGCTCAGCGCCCGCAGGGCCAGGGCCAGCTCCGCCTCGGGGGCACCGTCGACGTCGTCGGGATCGATCAGCGACCACAGCCGGGCCAGCTCGGCGGCCGCCGGCCCCGCCCGCCGCACCCGGCTCACCACGGCCTCCACCGTCTCCGGCCCTGGTGTCTCGGCCCCGGCCGAGGTCCACCCGGTGGCCACCAGGTCGGCCGCCAGCCCGATCGACCCGGCGGTGGCGGCGTGAAGGGCCACCAGCTCCTGGGTGTTGAGCGCGGTGTCAAGGGTGCTGCCGGCAGCCCCGGTGCGGGTGGCGCGGGCGGCCCGCAGGGCGGCCACCGCCGGGGCGAAGGCGTCGAGGTCGAGCAGGCCCACCCGGTGGGCCGGTTCATCGCGGGTCAGCACCTCCGTGAGCAGGTCGAGGGCGTCGGGAGCGGGCTCGGTGCCGTCGGCCGGGCGGCGGCTGGCCACCACCGCCACCACCCCACTGCTACCACCACTACCGCCGCCACCGGCGGGGGCCGTGGCCGCCTCGACCAGTTGCATCAGCGCATCACCGTCGAACCATTGGAGGTCGTCGGCCACCAGCATGGCCGGCTGCCCAGCCCGGGCGGCGGCCACATCGGGGCCGCTGACGAGGCGCAGGGGGCTGCCGGTGAGCCAGGCAGCGGAGCCTTCCGGGCTGGTGACCGTTGACGACGACGCCAGCCCGGCGTCGGCCACCCACGAACGCAGCAGATGGGTCCGTCCGGTGGCACCCGCCCCGATCACCAGTCGATTACCCCTCACCAGCTCGCATCGTAGCTGGCCGTCACGCTGCGTTGTCGGGGTTAAGCGAGAGCGCTCAGGGGCTGCTTGGGGATAGTGTCGATGGCGATGAGTGCCCCGGATCCACAAGGAGACGTCCGAGCCGCGCTCGAGCTCGGCGTCAAGGCGGCCACCGCCTACGGGCGGCCCGACCTGGTGCAACGACTGAACGTCACCCTGGAACGGGTGCGCAAGCCCGACGTCCAGGTCGTTGCCATCGGCGAGTTCAAACAGGGGAAGAGTTCCCTGGTCAACGCAATTGTCAACGTGAACATCTGCCCCGTCGACGACGACATCGCCACCGCGGTGCACACCATCGTGCGCCACGGCGAGGAGCGGCGCGCCTTCGCCCTGGTGAAGGCGGCCAATGATCCCGACGGCGAGGGCCAGCGGATCGCCATCCCGCTCGATCAGATCCGGGCCTATGCCACCGAGCTGGGCGGGATAGACCCGTCGGTGATCGTGAAGGGGGTGGAGATCGAGGTCCCCCGCAAGCTGCTGGCCGATGGGCTGATCCTGGTCGACACGCCGGGTGTGGGCGGCCTCAGCGGGGCCCACGCCGCGGCCGGCATGGGCGCCATCTCCGTGGCCGATGCGTTGCTGTTCATCAGCGACGCCTCCCAGGAGTACACCCGGGCCGAGATGGATTACCTGGCCCAGGCCATGGAGCTGTGCCCGGGCGCGGTGTGCGTGATGACCAAGACCGATCTCTATCCCCGCTGGCGGGACGTGCTGGAGATCAACAAGGGCCACCTGGCCCGCCTCGGGCTGAACCTCCCGATTCTGGCCGTGTCGTCGATGCTGCGCATGGAGGCCATCCGGCGGGAAGACAAGGAGCTGAATGCCCAGTCGGGCTTCCCGGCCCTCATCCAGTACATCAGCAACGATCTGATCGCCGGCAAGGCCCGAACCAACCGGCTCACCGCCCAGCGTGAACTGTACGGGGTGTGCGACCAGCTGGCCGGGCAGTTCGAGGCGGAGAAAAGCGCCCTCACCGACCCGGCGGCCGGTGCCGCTCTCGTGGCCGGGCTGGAGCGGGCGAAGACCCGGGCCGAGGCGCTGCGGGGCCAGGCGGCCCGGTGGAGCACCACCCTCAACGACGGGGTGGGCGACCTCACCAGCGACATCGACTTCGACCTTCGGGCCCGCATGCGGGCCGTGATGGCCGAGTCGGACTCCGCCATCGAGGCCTTCGACCCGCTCGACTCGTGGGACGAGTTCGAGCCGTGGCTCACCAACGCCGTGTCCCAGGCGGTGGTGGCGAACTACCGCTACCTCACCGAGCGGGCCGCCACCCTGTCGTCCGACGTGGCCGGTCATTTCGGCCAGGAGGGCCAGGAGCTGTTCGCCGACCTCGAGATCCACAACGCCGCCAACGTGCTGTCCCGGGTGTCGATCGATCCCCACATCGAGGTGGAGGACCTCGGTCGGGGGGCCAAGGGACTCTCGGCGTTGCGGGGCTCCTACTCCGGGTTCCTCATGGTGGGCCTCCTGGGCAGCCTCCCCGTGCTGGCCACGGTCGGTGCCGCCATCATCCCGATCCAGATCGGGGCCGGCCTCATCCTCGGGCGCAAGACGCTGAAAGACGAAAAGGAGCGGGCGCTGCAGCGCCGCCGGAGCGACGCCAAGAACGCGGTGCGCCGCTATTCCGACGAGGTGCAGTTCCAGGTGGGCAAGGACAGCCGTGACACGCTGCGCCGGGTCCAGCGCCAATTGCGCGACCACTACTCGGCCCGGGCCGAGGAGCTCAACCGGTCGACGTCCGAAGCGCTCAAGTCGGCCCAGGACGCGGTTCGGGTGGCCGAGGCCGACAAGTCGAAGCGGATCAAGGACGTGCAGGCCGAGCTCGACCGGATCAAGAACATGCGGGCCCAGGCCGAGCGGCTGACCCAGTCCCCGACGGGCCAGTCGGCCCCGGCGAGGCAGGCGGTATGAGCGAGCACCTGATCGCCGGCACCACCGAGCTGCTCGACGGAGCCGAGCGGGCATTCGCTGGTGCCCCCGGGGCGGAAGCCCTGGCCGAGGCCCGGCGCCGGCTCCACGAGCCGCTGCGGGTGGCCATCGCCGGCAAGGTCAAGGCCGGCAAGTCGACCCTGCTCAATGCCCTGGTGGGGGAGCGCCTGGCCCCCACCGACACCGGTGAGTGCACCAAGATCGTCACCTGGTACCGCGACGGGCACACCTATCAGGTGATCCTCCACCCCCGTGACGGCTCGGCCCCGGTCCAGGTGCGCTTCGAGCGCGAAGACGGCGCCGTTGAGGTGGACCTCGGCGGGCGCGACCCGGTCTCGGTGGATCACCTCGACATCACCTGGCCCTCGTCGAACCTGCGCAAGATCACCCTGATCGACACCCCGGGGGTCGACACGCTGAGCGAGGGCGTGGCCGAGAAGGCCTACGAGTTCCTCGACCCGAAAGACACCGAGACCCCGGCCGACGCCGTGCTCTACCTGATGAAGCACATCCACGCCTCCGACATGCGGCTGCTGGAGGCGTTCCACGACGAGGCGGTGTCGCAGCCCAACCCGGTGAACGCCATCGCCGTGCTGTCCCGGGCCGACGAGATCGGCGGCGGACGGGTCGACTCGATGGCCTCGGCCCGCAAGATCGCGGCCCGCCTGGCCCGCGACAGCCGGCTGCGGCGCCTGGTGCAGGTGGTGATCCCGGTGGCGGGGCTGCTGGCCGAATCGGCCGAGACCCTCACCGAACGGGAGTTCAAGCTGCTCACCGAGCTGGCCACGATGAGCCGCAGCGAGCTCGAGACGTACCTGCTGTCGGCCGACCGGTTCATCCAGGGCACTCCGGGGATGCCGCTCACGTCGCTGGAGCGGGAGGAGTTGCTGGGCCGTCTCGGTATCTACGGGATCCGCCAGTCCTTGGCGCTGGTTCGGTCCAAGACCGTGCACTCCTCGGTGGAGCTGTCGCGCGAGCTGGTAAGCCGCTCGGGCCTGACCGACCTGCAGACGATCCTGACCACCCTGTTCGTCGACCGGGCCGCCGTGCTCAAGTGCCGTTCGGCTCTGCTGGCGGTGGAGCGGTTGTGCGAGCAGAATCCGGACCATCCGGGGGCGGCCGGCCTGCGGCTCCAGATCGAGCAGATCATGGCCATGGCCCATCCGTTCAACGAGCTGGCGACCCTGGCCGCCATCCGCACCGGGAGGATCAAAGCCCGGGAGCAGGATCTGCTCGACCTGGAGCGGACGTTGGGGGCCAATGGCACCACCCCCTGGCAGCGTCTGGGCCTGAAACAGGACACCCCGGCCGACCAGATCCGCACTGCCGCCTACGAGTCGATCGCCCGGTGGCAGCGCCTGGCCGAGAATCCCCTGTCGCCCCACGAGCTGTCGCAGGCCGCCCGCATCGGGATCCGCAGCCTGGAGGAGCTGGCCGTCTCCCTCGGCTGACCACCGACCTACAGGTCGAAGTGGTCCAGCGAGGGATCGTTGGCCAGGTGGTCGATCTGGAGGTTCATGTCCGACATGGATGACGCCAGGTCTTCGAGGCCCTCGTGCAGGGTCTCCTCGGGGGGGCCGTCGAAGTCGTCGGGGGTGTCGAGGTCGGTGGTGTCGTCAACCGGCACGAGGCGGGCGTCGTGGTCGAAGTCGTCCAGCGCGTCGTCGACCGGGCTGCGGGTGTCGAAGCCGTCGGGATCGGGGCCGCCGTCGTCGATGTCGCCATCGAAGTCGGCCGGCTGGTCGTGGCCGTCACCGAAGCCGTCGGACGGCTGGCCGTCGTAGTCGTCGAGATCGGCGCCGGTGTGGCCTTGCAGGCTGTCGGGTCCGTGGCCGTCGAGGGTGCCGTCGTCGTCGAAGTCGCCGGGGTCGTTGTCGCCGAGGTGGCCGTCCAGGTCGGGCGGGACCGTCAGGTCGACCTCGGCCAGTACCCTGAGCACGTCGCCGCCCTGGTCGATCACGTCATCCACTGGGGACGGGGAGAGATCGTCGGGCCCGAAGGCGACGGGGGAGAACCGGGTCACCACCGGGGCCAGGGCGTCGGCCACGTCGAGCGGGGCCCGCTCGGAGAAGTGGAGCAGAGCCGAGGACAGGGCGTCGGGCGGCAGGTCGCCCATGCCGTGCTGCTCGAGCACGCTGGCGGGGTCGATCCCTGCGCCGTGTGCCGACAGCATCGCGTCGATCATCTCTCGGAAGCTCACGTTGTCACTGTAGATCCGGGAGCGGGGTCGGCCATCGGGGATTGCCCCATGGGGCATGGGGGATCCGGGTCCGGGGCCCAGCTCCGGGCCGCCTGGATCAGGCCGTCGATCAGATGGTTGACGTGGGGAAATCGCTGGGTCTTGGGATCATGCGAGGGCCAGGCCAGCACCAGGGGGGTGAGGCCGCGGACCCGGGGTGGCAGCTCCAACTGCATCCCGCCGCCGGCTGTCAGGTTGCACGGGTTGTCGGGGTGGAGCCCCCGCAGCGACTTGGGGATCCGGTCCATGTCGTCGATCGTCTCGTAGGCGGGTAGGGCGTCGCGGATGTGGCGGGCCACGTGGGTGGCCAGGGTCCGGTTGCCACCGCCGCACAGGAGGCTGGCGAAGTGGCCCTGGAGGCCGTAGCCGTGCACCGCGATCACCCATTGGCAGTGGGCCACGAAGGCGGCCAGCTTGGGTGACTGGCCGGGGTCGACGAGGGTGGATGGAATGTGGTGGCGCATGCCCCGGGGCTGGATCACGCCGTAGAACGACGAGCCCGACCGGGCCGCCGCCTCCGAGGCGATCTGCTCGGTGACCCGTTCCAGGTTGCCCCCGTGGAAGGCGCAGAACCCCACCGGCCCTTGCAGGTCGAGGATCTCCACCACCCCGGGCCGGGCCAGCAGGTCGGCGAAGCTGATCGGTGTGCGGTCGACGTCCTGCATGCCGGCTCTAGTGGGACAGGGCCAGCCCCCGGGCCCGTTTCCGGGCCACGAAGCCGGCCGCCGCCAGCCCAGCGTTCAGGGCCAGGAACCCCCAGCCCAGGATGGCAGTGCGGGCGTCGATCCAGTTGCTGACATCGGCCTGGATTCGCTCCACGGTGTCGACGGGGCCGGCGGGGATGCCGATCGGGTCGGTGGACCAGTAGCCGTACCACGCCACATAGAAGCCCACGACGATGAGGATGACGGCCGAAACGAGCTGGATCCGGGGCAGCAGCCGGCGGAACGCCCCCACCATGCCCTTTCGGCCGAAGGCGACGGCCAGCGTGAGGCCGGTGGCCAGCAGCCCCATGCCCAGCCCGTAGGACAAGAAGGCGCCGAAGCGGCGGCCGAAGGTGTCGCCGGCCGCGGCGTAGCCGATGGCACTGAGGAAGATGCTGATCGTGCAGCTGAGCGAGGCCACGGCGTAGGACACGCCGAACAGGAACATGCTGAACGCCGAGCGGCTGCCGGTACCCCGCTCCAGCTTGGGGATCGACAGCATGGGCTGGAAGCCGAGCACCATGGCGGCTCCCAGGCCCACCAGGCCCAGACCCAGCACCAGGGTGACCCAGGGCAGGTACTCCGCCACCCGACCGATGAGCTCGGCCAGGGCCAGGCCCAGGAGGCCGAACACGGCCAGGAACCCGGCCGACAGCGACAGGCCCACCACCTGGGCCCGGTTCAGGGCGATGATGCGGTTGTCGTTGTTGTCGTCGGCCTCGGTGCCCACGAAATAGCCGAGGTACGCCGGGAGCAGGGCGAACCCGCACGGGTTGACCAGCCCTACCATGCCCAGGGCGAACGCCCTCGTGTCGAAGAGATCGCCGACGCTCACACCCTCACCTCACACAACACGCCTCACACCTCGACCTTGAGGTGCTCGCCGATCAGATTCTTCAGCTCGTCGGCGTCGATGATGCCGGAGTGCAGGTAGGCCACGGTGCCGTCGGGGTTGATGAGCACGGTGGATGGCATCCCGATCAGGCCGAGCTCGGAGAAGATGACGTTGTCGGGCTGGAACACCGTGGGGTAGCTGACCTCGCTCTCGGCCACGAAATCCCGCCAGTCGGCCTCGGTGAGGTCGGCGTTGACGCCGACGAAGGCCACCTTGCCCCGGGCCTGTTCGAACGTCGACTGGATGTCGGGCATCTCGGCCCGGCAGGGGGCGCACCAGGAGGCGAAGAAGTTGACCACCAGGGGCTGGCCCTCGAAATCGGCCAGGGTGCCCTCGGTGCCGTCTTCGTTGGTGAAGGTGAGGGTATTGAAACGGCTGGCGTCGAGGTTGTCGCCGCTGCTCCCCGACCGGAAGACCACGCCCCACAGCGCCACCGCGGCCACCGCCGCCACCACGGCCAGGATGATCAGCGGCCGCATCCGGGAACGCTTGATCTCGGTGGCAACCTGCGACTCTTCGTCGGAGTGTTCGGAGGTTGTGTCGGTCATGCCAGTTCCCACGGTTGGACCTTCTACCAGACCTTCTACCGGACCTCAGAGAACGGTACCCGCAAAACGAGGTCGGCCCCGCCTCCGGAGGGAAGGAGGCGGGGCCGAGATCAGGCGATCAGCCGCTGCAGGTGCTCGGGAACCGGCACCATCGGCAGCTGATCCTCGGGCCGGGGGTGCTTGGGCGGCCGCCCCCGACGCCGCTTGATGGTGAGGATGCGCCCGCCAGCGAAGAGCTGGCCGCCCCAGACCCCGCAGGGCTCGGACCGGCCGATCGCCCCTTCGAGGCAGGGAGCGATGACGGGGCACTCGGCGCAGATGCGCTTGGCCGCGGCGATGTCCTGCAGCTCCTCGCTGAAGAACAGGTCGGAGGCGTCGGCAACCACACGGCAGGCCGCAGCGTCCTCCCAGGTGGCCTTGAGCTCGTCGTCGATGATGGTCATGTCATTGCCTTCTAATGGTGGGGTCTCAATGGTGGTGGGTTGCTTGATCGACCCGCCTAAGAGAGCGGCGGGCGGGACTTTTGATGCGTCGATTTCGTCGTTTCCGTAGATTCGGCGCAGCCGGCCTCCCGGGGCCGAAAAGCAGAAGAGCCGCTGGGGGCTCATGCTCCCAGCGGCTCGGTGGCGGCTCCTGCTCTTGTCAGGAAGCTTGCCTCCAACGCTGGGAGTGGTGGTCCGGGCCGAACTTCGGAGTGTGCAGCCAGGTGGCCTCGATGGCGGTGCGCCGGTATTCGGCAGCAGCGACCTTGGAGGCGCAAGTGTCCTGCATCATCGATGCGATGGCCGGCACCCGGAGATTGCAGCGGGCATCGATGTGGTTTACGAGGTTCAGGTTGCTCATCGCCGCACTCCTCTCCGGGGTACAGGTGCTTTCAGGTCGTTCTGAGTACCGAACTACGTATCGACGGGACTGTCAAACGATTTATCGCCGGACAGATCGGGACCGGTTCGGAGGTAAGGTTCGGGCCCGTGGATCCAGGGTCGCTCCTAGAGTGTGAGCCCGCCGCCGGCGGCCGTCGATTCTCCGGACGGCGCCGGGTACGTCTGGGAGACGTCACGAGCGACGGCCGGCTGCGCCTCGACGCCCTCACCCGCTACACCCAGGACGTCTCCGACGACGACACCACCGATGCCGGGCTGGCCGAGCCGGCCTGGGTGGTCCGGCGCACGGCGGTGGCCGTGCTGCGGCCGGCCCGCCTGGCGGAGGACATCGAGATCACCACGTTCTGCTCGGGCCTGGGGCGGCGGTGGGCCGAGCGGCATCTGCGGGTGGTGGGCGAGGGCGGGGCCCACTACGAGGTGTCCACGCTGTGGATCTGCATCGATGCCGAGACCGGCCGGCCCCGGGAGCTGACCGAGCGGTTCCGGCGCCTGTACGGCCCGGCGGCCGGCGGTCGCCAGGTGTCGGCCCGTCTCAGCCACCCCCGGCCCGAGCCGGGCGCCCCCCGGTTCCCGTGGCCGCTGCGGGCCGTCGATCTCGACGTGTACGGGCACGTCAACAACGCCGCCTACTGGGCCGTGGTGGAGGAGTGGCTCGATGGCCATCCGCTCGACCGGCCGTTCACGGCCACGCTGGAGTATGCCGCCGGTTTGGACCGGGGGGCCGAGGTGGAGGTGGCCTGGGCGCCGGTGACCGGCGGCGGGGCTCAGCTCTGGTGGCTGGCGCCCGACGGTACGGTGCCGGCCTCGGCCGGGCTCGTGCCGTTGGCCGGTGGAGGGCCCGCAGGGCCGGCCGATTCGGGGGCCAGGAACACCGTCTGACGGTAGAAGCGGAGCTCCTTGATGCTCTCGCTTATGTCGTCGAGGGCCCGGTGGCCGGCGTCTTTGCGGGGGGCGGAGGCCAGCACCGCCGGGTACCAGCGGCGGGCCAGCTCCTTGATGGTGGACACGTCGACCGAGCGGTAGTGGAGGAACTCCTCCACTTCGGTCATGTGCAGGGCCAGGAAGCGGCGGTCCATGCCGATCGAGTTGCCGCACAGGGGCACCGAACGGGGGGTCTCGATGTGTTGGCGGAGGAAAGCCAGCGTCTGGGCCGTGGCCTCCTCCAGGGTGACGCTGGACGCCCGGATCTGTTCCAGCAAGCCCGATTTGGTGTGCATGTCGACCACCACGGGCTCCATGGCCGCCAGTTGTTCCTCGGTGGCGTGGAGCACCAGATCGGGACCTTCGGCGACGATGTTCAGCTCATCGTCGGTGAGGAGGGTGGCGATTTCGACGATGACGTGGCGGGCCGGATCGAGTCCGGTCATCTCAAGATCCATCCAGGCGAGCAAGGCCCCTATCCTAACGCCGTGCCTGACGTGCCCATCCTCCGGCTCGACGAGGACCAGGAGTCGCCCCTGGCGGTGCCGGCCCGGATGCGGGCGGGCGACGCCGCCGCCGACCTCCCGGCCCGCCACGACGTGATCCTCGGCCCGGGTGAGCGGCGCCTAGTGCCCACCGGGTTCGCCGTGGCCCTGCCCGAGGGCACGTGTGGGCTGCTGCTGCCCCGATCGGGGCTGGCCCTGTCGCACGGGGTCACCCTGCTGAACTCGCCCGGACTGATCGACTCCGGTTATCGGGGCGAGCTGCAGGTGGTGCTGTTCAACACCTCGACCGAGCCCGTCACCCTGCACCGCGGCCAACGGGTCGCCCAGCTGCTGGTGCTGGCCGTCGACGAACTCCGCCTGGTGGAGGTGTCCGAGCTACCCCCCAGTCACGACCAGCGGGGCGCGGCCGGCTTCGGCAGCTCGGGGCGCTGACGCCTACCGGGACGAGGTTCGGGGCGAACGGTCGAACGGCCCCGACGGGTTTCGCACCGCCCGGGCCACCAGGCGGGGGTCCAGCAGTCGCAGCTGGCGACCCCGGAAGACGTTCTTTTCGGTTTCGGTGAGGGCGTCCCAGATCTCCTGCGACATCTCGCCGGCGGTGGGCGGAGGCAGGGAGCCCTCCTCCGTCGCGTCATCGAGGACGTGTAGAAGGCGGGCCCGGAGTCGAGCCGCTCCGGGCGAGAGGGGGCCGGGCGAGGGACGGCCGGGTGATCCGGCGACAGCCGAGCCGGTGAGGTCCAGCCACCACTCGAGCCAGTCCGTCGGCGCCGGGTTGTGCCCCGGGCCACGGGACCGCTGCCCTCGACGGAGTCTCATGAGATACCTCTTTGCGTCCAGCCGGCCGAGCCCGAGGCCGGACCGATGGAGGTGGTTCCTGCGGCGCTCCGCCACGCTGCGGACCTGAGGGGCCATCGTCTGCCACAGCGCCCCGTCAGTGAGTCTTGCCCGTAGATACGCCACCGCCAGCCCGGGTTGGCGTCTGGAGGCAGAACTTCGTGGAAGATCAGGGAGCTGAGACGACTCGTCGCCGTCCTCCGGGTTCGAGCAACAGCGCAGCGGTAGCATCGTCACTCCTTCGGCCGGCTGATCGCCGGCTCGGTCGGTGGATTTCGTTGATCGGGAACTGGTCCGAGCTCGTTGGCGGACAGCAGGGTTCGCCAGCGCTGAACAGAGCGCTTCACGGCGTGCCGGGGCACATCGAGGCTCCGAACCACGTCGGCGATGCTGGCCCCGGCGACCAGATGCTCGAACACCTCGAAGTCGAACGAGGTGAACGACTGGCCCTGCCGGCGGCAGATCTCGGCCAACGCCTGACGCAGCTCGACGAGATCCTCGGCCGGGTCTGCCGGCGCCCGGCCGGCCGCCGCCAGCGTCGGGTCGTGGTAGGCCCTCGTATCCCGGGCCCGGGCCCGCTGCTCACTCCGCAGGACCGACTTGGCCTCGGAGGCGATCACCCGCTCGATCCGGGCCACGCCGGCCTTGTCGGGCGAGATGTTCCGCCATTTGACGACGCTGCGGGACACGACGTCGTCGACCAGGTGGTCGAACCCGTTGAGGTGGCGTCGGGCCAGCGACGTCAATCGGCGCTTGAGTACCCGGTCGAGCCCGAGCCATTGGCCAGGTGAAAGATCGTCCCCCGCCATATCTGAACCCCTTCTCATCAGCACTGGGCCAGGCGTCGCCGTTGACTTCCAGCCGAATCGAATCAGGCTTCGTTGACTGGTCTGAATTGTCCTGCCCCCGGTCCGTGCACTGGAATGCATATCTGTTATGTGCATGTGTGCGGTTCCGGGTACACACAGCCCTGCTCGGGTACACGGGGATGGCGGAGGACCGTGGGGCCGATGAGTAGCCGGTTTGCCGACGCCCTAGCAGCTCAAGCTGATGCTGCCCGCAAAGCCTTCGACCGCTGCAACCGTCAGGCGGGACTGGCCCCCTATGACCGGACGGCCCTCGGTCGGTGGCTGAAGGGGGATCTGCCGTCGCGTGGCGAGTTCGTCCTGGCCCTGGCTTACGAGCTGGGGGATCCAGCGATCTATGACGCATGGCGCTTGGATCGGGGAGATACGGCCGACTCGGCGGTGAAGCGTGTCGTCACATCGTTCATGACCCTTCCGGAGCCCTCGCAGGCAGAGGGGGCCCGCCAGATCGAGGACTACCTGGCCGTTCGGAGGGGATCGATCCGTGACCGGTTCGTGATGCAGATCGAGATGGACGACTGGCCGGGCGATGACCGGCTGCTGCGGGCGAGCGTCACCATCTCCTGGCTCGGCGCCCTGCCGGCGGACGCCAACGTGATACTGCTGGGCGGCTACTCAGGGTTGGCCGATGCCTACGAGCAGCCCAACTGCCTGTTTCGTGATGCCTTGGTCATCCCGGATGGCCAGTCGGCGGAGAGCCTGCTGGAACGGTGCTCGGCCGAGATCACCTACTTCGCGGATGGCGCGGCCACCGCCGGACCGGTCACCCGACCGGGTAAGCCCGGGGCATCGGGCGAGCTGACGTTCGGGAACGACCCGGTAGAGAAGGCCGACATCGAGCTCGAGGTGACCTACCCCTATCCCCGGTTCCACGGACGGTTCCCGATCCTGTTCCGCGGCTACCAGATCCGGGGGCGGGCCCGGATCAGGTTCCGGCCCCGGTCCGACTGGATCCACAGCGTCGATTCCTATGCCTTCCTCGGGCTGCCCGACGCCTTCACGTCCATGACGACCCAGCGGAGTGAGCTGACGGTGATCGCCGGCCGCGAGGGCGACTTCCTACGGGACGAGACCGGCCTCGTCTTCACCTGGTCGGAGCGCACCGACCACGGCTGAGAGCCGTCAGCCGAGCTTGCGGGCGAGCACCACGCCGAACTGCGGCCGCTCGGCCAACAGCCTCAGCGGTGACGACGTGAAGCAGCCGGGGTCGATCAGCTTCTCCAGCTGGCCGATGTCGAGGTGGGCCGAGTGGAGCCGGCTGCCAAAGCCGACCCATTGGGTCTCGCTGCTGCAGGTCATCGACAGGTCCCACTGGCGTGAGTGCTCGTGCACCGTCACCCGTTCTTTGAGCACGTAATCGTCGCTGCCGCTCGTGGACGACATCGTGTGCCAGCTGGGGTAGGACTTCAGCTCGCGCGGCCCGTCGATGTGGAGCCACCCTCCCGGTCGGACCCGGGAGCCCATCGCCCGCAGCGCCTGTCGGATCTTGTCCTCGGCGGCGACGGTGTCCTCGCCGGACCAGGTGTCGAGGTACACCAGCGAGTTGCCCCGACACAGCACGTAGTCGTACCCGGCCTCGTCGAGCCGGTCGAGGTCCTGCCACCGCACGCACATCTGATCGCCGGGCGGTTCTTCCCGGTGGGCCGGTGTCAGCACCTCGGCGGGGATCCCGCGGGATCGTGCGTTCCGCCGGAGCTGGTCGATCATCTCCTGACTGCCATCGGTGCAGTGCACCTGCTGGAAGGCTCCGGAGAGATGCAGATCGAGGGCGGGGAAACCGGTGCCGGCGGCACAGTCGAGGATCCGCTTCACCCCTAGATCGACGAGGCGTTCGGTCAGCTCCCGGGTGAACGCTTCTCGGTGGTAGATCGCGTCGAGGTAGTGGTCGTACCCGAGGGCGATGAGCGCGGGAAGGCTCTGGCCGAGGCGCTCGACCTCACGAGGTCGCCCCGGACGGCACCCCCCGTGCTCCGCCTCGGTAGCCGCCCCCGCCTCCGAGATCACTGATGTCACGCCGGCACGATAGCCAAGGCGGAACGGTTTGTCGCTGACGTGACCTGGGCAGAAACTTCGGGGTGAACGCGGGCTAGACCCCGGCGGCGCCCAGGCGCAGGTCGATGGCGTTGGGGCCGACGTGGACCTCGTCGACGATGGCGGCCAGCGACGACGACACGGCCCGGCTGGTCGGCTCGTCGAGCACCTCGTCGGGGTTGTCGATCGTGATCATGAGCTGATGGGGCATCCACCGGGCGTTCAGGTTGATGCGGCCCTTGCCATGGAGGGCGGCCACGGCCTGATCGACAGCCAGGCGCAGCTTCTCCACCTCGGCGATGTCGACACCGAGGCGCAGGGCCAGGCCGGCCACCGCTACCCGGCCGATCCGGCTGAACGCCGGCGAGGCGGGGAACGACACCTTCACCTGATCCTGGGTGCCATCGTTCACCCCGTCACTATCCCACGTCCGGCGGTCGCGTAGGCAGTTCGCGGATCACCTCGTTCGGTGCCTTGTCGTGGCGGATCCCCAGGAACACCGGATGGCGGAGCAGGCCGTCGTCGGCCCATGACCCGTAGCTCACCTCCACCACCACCTCGGGCTCCACCCAGCTGGGTGGTTTGAGCAGCGGCGGAACCTGGGCGAAGGGGCTGGTGGGGCGGGCCCGGAGCCGGGGCACGAGCAACTGGCGGTGCTTGTCGGTCAGGCCCGAGCCCACCGCGCCGGCGAAGTGCAGGGGGCCAGCGAAGTGCAAGGCGCCGGCGAAGTTCAGCTGATCATCATGATCATCGAGGTGGTAGCCGACGAGGAGGGAGCCGATCCGACCCGCCAGCGCCCCCTGGCCCGGGAGCCAGCCCCCCACCACCAGTTCCTGGTGGAGCCGGACCTTGACCTTGATCCAGTCCCGGCTGCGGCCGCCCGGCTGGTAGCGGCTGTCGAGGCGCTTGGCCACCACGCCCTCCAGGCCCCGCTGGTGGGCCAATTCCAGCAGGGCCGCCCCCTCGCCGTGCCCCCCACCCTCGATCGAAGGGGGTACCCGCACCGTCGGCCCGTCGTCCACCAGCTCCCGTAGAAGGCGCCGCCGGGTGGTGTAGGGAAGGTCCACCAACGGGCGGCCATCCAGCTCCAGCAGGTCGAACACGAGGTAGACCACGGGATGCTGGGCCATCAAGCGGCTCGACGGGGCGGTCACGTGCATCCGGTTCTGGAGGCGTCCGAACGACGGCTGGCCGTCGTCGCCGAGCACCACGGCCTCCCCGTCGAGCACGGCCGGTACCCCCACCAGCGGCCCCAGGCCGGCCAGCTCGGGGTAGCTCGGGGTCACGTCGCGCCCGTTGGCCGACCACAGGCGGGGACCGGCCGCCGGGTCGCAGCGGGCCACGATCCGCATCCCGTCCCATTTGAGCTCGTAGGCCCACCCCTCGCCGGTGGGGAGGTCGCCCAGGACGGCCTTCATGGGGGCGATCTCCCCCGGGGGGTGGGTGGGTTTGGGTCGGCCGGCCATGCCCCTCCACAGATACCTGTTCCGGGGCCTGATCTGCTAGCAAACACGGATGGATCTCACCGAGCTGCTGGACGTGCTGACCGTCGAGCCCGACCCGGAGGGCGCGGCCGACGTGTTCGTGGGTCACTCCCCGGCCGATCGGGACCGACCGGTCTACGGCGGCCAGTTCCTGGCCCAGGCCCTGCGAGCGGCCGGAGCCACGGTGGAGCCGGGCCGCCGGCCCCACTCACTCCACGCCTACTTCGTGCGCTCCGGCGCCCCCAAGACCCCCATCCGCTACGAGGTGACCCGGGTGCGGGACGGCCGCTCGTTCAGCCACCGGTCGGTGGTGGCCACCCAGGACGGCCGGGAAGTGTTCCGCCAGATCCAGTCGTTCCAGGTCCCGACCGAGGGGCTGGTCCACTCCGAGCCGTTCCCCATCGCCCCCGGCTTCGACCCGGCCGGTGAGATCGGCTACCGGGACTGGGTGCGGGAGGCCTCCACCCACCACGACCATCCGTGGTTCGGCGAGCAGATGCCGCTCGACCTCCGCTTCGAGGCGGCGCCGCCGGCCCAGCCCCGGGCCCCGCTGGGCGGTGTGCTGCGGATCTGGATGCGGATCACCGAGACCGTCCCATCCGACGACCCGACGCTCCACGCCGCCCTCCTGGCATGGATGAGTGACAAGACGATCAGCGACGTGGTGCTCTATCCCCACGCCCGGTCCTGGACCGACGTGGGGCACGACATCTTGAGCCTCGACCACGCCATGTGGTTCTACGAGCCGGCTCGGGCCGACGACTGGATGCTGTTCACCCATGAGACCCCGGCCACCACCGGCGGCCGCGGTCTGGCTAGGGGTGACCTGGTGACGCTGGGTGGTCGCCGGGTGGGAGCTGTCGCCCAGGAGGCCCTGCTCGTCACGCCGTGACCGGCACCCACCGGCCGTGACCAGGGAGAAACTCTCCCTACCTACCGGTAGGTAGGGAACCCGCGAACTGGGTAGGGTTGAGAGTCATGGTCATCGACAGCGATCTTGCCCTCCTGGCCGAGCTCGAGCCTGAGGCCGGCCGCCTGCTGGACAAACACCTGGCCTCCACCAAGGACTGGCATCCCCACATGATGGTGCCGTGGTCCCGGGGTCGGGACTTCGAACCGGGCTACGAATGGAGTCCGGAGGAGTGCGACCTGCCCGACACCGTGCGCAGCGCGCTCTTCATCAACCTGCTGACCGAAGACAACCTGCCGTACTACTTTCGCGACATCGAGCGGATGTTCGGCCGCGACGGCGCCTGGGGCACCTGGGTGCGGCGGTGGACGGCGGAGGAGAACCGCCACTCCACGGTCATCCGCGAGTACCTGACCGTCACCCGGGCCGTCGATCCGGCCGAGCTGGAGCGGGCCCGCATGGCCCAGATGAGCGGGGGCAAGGTGCCCGAGCCGCCGACGGCCGCCGACGGCCTGATCTACGTGAGCCTGCAGGAGCTGGCCACCCGGATCTCGCACCGCAACACGGGCCTCGCCCTCCAGAACCACGACCGGGTGGGCTACGACATCATGCGCCAGGTGGCGATCGACGAGAACCGCCACCACATCTTCTACCGCGACATGGCCTCGGCCGTCATCGAGATCGACCCGAGCATGGGTGTACTGGCCATGGAGCGTCAGATCATCGGGTTCACCATGCCCGGCGACGGGATCCCCGGCTTCGCCCGCCACGCCAAGGCGATCGCCGCCGCCGGCATCTACGACTTGGCCGCCCACTACGAGCAGATCCTCAAGCCGGTGGTGCTCAAGCACTGGGGCCTGGAAACGCTCACCGGTCTCACCCCGGAAGCGGAGGCGGCCCGGGAGCGGGTGCTGGCCCACATCGAGAAGTCGGGCCGGGTGGCCCAGCGTCTGGCGCAGCGCAAGCAGCCCCTGGTCGACGCTTAGATCAGCCGGCCAGGAACTCCGCCACCGCCTCGGCCAGGGCCGCCGGCTGGTCGAGGTTGGCCAGGTGGCCGGCCCCGGGGATCGTCACCAGCTCGGCCTGGGCCACCGCCGCCTGCCACGCATCGCCGTAGGGGGCCGTGATCAGTGCATCGGCTCCGCCCAGGATCACCCGGGTGGGGGCGCTCAGCCGGTAGAGCCGCTTGGACAGCCGACGGTTGGGGATGGGGAACAGCACCTTGCCCGCCGTGCCCAGGCGTCGGGCGTTCTGCACCATGAATTGGGCCAGGCCCTCGTCGGTGCCCATGTCCTGGCCCGGGGTGAGCAGCTTGGCGGCGTTGGCCGGGTCGGCCAGCAGCAGTTCGGCCAACTCGAAGGGGAGCACGGCGAAGATGTCGGGGATGGGGTGGTCGTCGAGCCACAGGCCGTAGGGGGCCACCAGCACCAGCCGGCTCAGGTCGCGCCGGGCCAGGCAGGCCATCTCGGCAGCCACCATGGCCCCCATCGAGTGGCCGACCAGGTGGGGGTGATCGAGGCCGAGCGTGTCGGCGATGTCCCATCCCAGGAGGGCGAAGTCGAGCATGTCCTCCACCGCTCCCTCGTTCTCCAGGTCGGAGTAGCCCGGCCACAGCGGGGCGTGAACCCGGAACTGCCCACCGAGGGTGTCGAGCACGTCCTCGGTGTGGGCCAGGCCGGCCATGGAGTGGAACCACAGGATGTCGCCCTCGGCGGCAGTGGGATCGGCCGGCGTCCACTGACGCACGACCACCTCGATGCCCCTGGTGGTGGTGATCGTCGTCTCGCCGGTTGTGGGGGCCATCAGTTCGCCCCCTCGGGCTTGGTGGCCACCCGCCGGGCGTGGTCGAGGCCCAGTTCGGGCACCACCCGGTCTTCCAGCGGGGTGGGCCACCACCGGGTGTCGCCGGCGTAGTCGGGCCACAGGTTCTTCAGCTGGGGCATCACCTTCTCGGCGAAGAGCTGGGTGGAGTACCGCGTCTTGTCGTCGGGCATGTTGCCCATGTGGAGCAGGGTGAAGATCGAGCCCAGGCGGAGGTTTTTGATCATGTCCTCGGTCTGCTCCCGCACCGTGTCGGGGCCGCCGGCGATCACGAACCCGCCCTCCACCAGGTCCTTCCAGGTGAGGTTGGTGAAGGTCGACTGGTTCTCCTTGCGCACCTGGCTGAGGATGCCGGCCTTGATCGTCTTGATCGTGCGGTAGCCGGGGGCGTCGGCGAAGCCGGGGTAGACGTGGAGGCAGCGGTTGAAGAAGTACAGGAGGTGCTCGGCGTAGAGCTTCTCGGCCTCGGCGTCGTTGTCGGCCACGCAGAAGATCTGGGCGAAGCTGGCCCGCCCGGGCGACTCGTCCTTGCCCCGCTCGGCCACCCGGTTCCAGTAGCCGTCCATCAGGAGCTTGCCCGCCTTGTGGCCCTGGAACGACAGGTAGGAGTAGTTGTAGTCGTGGTCGAGGCAGAAGTCCCAGGTCTCGATGGAGCCGCCGCCGGGGACGTAGATCGGCGGATGGGGCTTCTGGATCGGCTTGGGCCAGCAGTTGACGTAGCGCAGCTGCTGGTACTTGCCGTCGAAGGCGAACGGCTCGTCTTCGGCCCAGGCCCGCATGATCAGCTCGTGGGCCTCGGCGTACTTGTCCCGCGTGAGGGCCGGGATCTGGCCGTAGGCGTAGTTGGTGTCCATCGACGTGCCCACGGGGAAGCCGGCCACCAGGCGGCCGCCCGAGATCACGTCGAGCATGGC
This sequence comes from uncultured Actinomycetes bacterium, assembly GCA_902826025.1. Taxonomy (GTDB): domain Bacteria; phylum Actinomycetota; class Acidimicrobiia; order Acidimicrobiales; family SZUA-35; genus CADEDH01. The sequence goes on along the minus strand of CADEDH010000021.1, from coordinate 19,940 downwards.
GAACTCCTCGGCCACCCGGATGGCCGGGTTGTAGAGGGCGATCGAGTTGCCGATCACGCACAGGGCGGCCTTGGACGTCCGGCGGGCCAGGCCGGCGGCGATGATGTTGGGCGAGGGCATGATGCCGTAGCCGTTCTGGTGGTGCTCGTTGACGCCGATGCCGTCGAAGCCGAGCTCCTCGGCGAACTCCAACTGGTCCATGTAGGTGTGGTAAACGGCGTTCGCCTTCACCGGGTCGAACAGCTTGGAGTCGATGTCGACCCACACGGAGCGGTGCTTCTCCCGGAAGTCGTCGGGCAGGTAGGGCCACGGCATCAGGTTGAAGAACACGAAGTTGACCATCGGGTAAGTTTGTCGATGATGGTCGACGCAGGCCAATCTCGGTGATGGCCGATGAGACCCCCTCCCCGCTCGACCTGCTGAGCGTGATCTCGGCCCGCAGCGTCGCCATCGACGATGACCTCGACCATTTCGAGATCTACACCATGGAGGGGTTGCTGACCCTGCTGTGGCACGGCCCGGCCGACGCCGACCGGGCCGTGGTGTGCGTGGGCGGGGCCATGGGCGGCCTGCTCGGCCCGGACGGTGGCCTCTATCACCAGTTGGGCCGCCAGCTCCCGGCCCAGGGGATCGGGGTGCTGCGGATCAGCTACCGCCGGCCCAACCACCTGGAGACGTGCGTGCACGACACGCTGGCCATGATGGAGCTGGCGGCCCGGCACGGATGCCAGCGGTTCGCCGTGCTCGGGCACTCGTTCGGTGGGGCGGTGGCCATCCAGGCCGCGGCCAAGCTCGACAAGGCGGCGGCGCCGGCCGTGGTCACGTTCGCCACCCAGTCGGCCGGATGCGAGCCGGTGGAGCAGTTGGCCGACCGGAACCTGCTGTACTTCCACGGCACCGACGACCGGATCCTGCCGCCCCAGTCGAGCGAGATGGTCCGGTTCCTGGCCGGGGCGGGCGAACTCGTGCTGCTACCGGGGGCCGATCACGCCCTGCACCCGGCGGGCGAGGAGATCCTGGCCCGGTTGCTCACCCACCTGCCGGAGGTGCTCGCCGACTAGGCCGCGGCGGCCAGCGCGGTCAGCTCGACCGCTTCGGGCCGATGAAGGCCCAGCTCGATCACCAGCGCCTCCGACACCTGTTCATCGGACAGACCCTGTTGTCGCAGGTACTCCGCGGCCCGGAGGGCGAACTCGCGGTCGGTGTTGTCTGTCTCGAAGTCCGGCATCGGACGATCCTTTCGCTGGTGGATCTGTTCTAGCCCTTCGTCTCCGGACGGCCCAGTGGATTACGGGCCAAGACCACGAGCTGTAACTACCCGGTCACAATGTGTTGAATTTGACCTCGTATGTGACGGGCCACAGCTTGCCCGTGAGCCAGAACGTGCCGGTGTCGGGGTTGTGGGCGATGCCGTTGGCCACCGCGTTACGGTCGTCCTTGTACTGCTCGGGCACCAGCTCGGCCATGTCGGCCGTGGCGGTGACGACGCCGGTGGCGGGATCGATAACCACGATGGTGGTGGTGAGCCAGATGTTGGCCCACACTGCGCCGTCGACACACTCCAGCTCGTTGATGTTGGCCACCGGCTTCCCCGACAGCCTGACCGGCACCGAGCGGTGCAGCTCGAACGTGGTGGGGTCGCGGAACTGGAGCTGGTCGGATCCGTTGCTCATCACCAGGTCGGTGCCGTCGTAGCACAGGCCCCAGCCCTCACCGTCGTAGGCGTCCTGGCGTTCCTCCACCGTCGCCGGGTCGAGATCCGGCAGAGCCGAGACGAGCACGGTCTCGTTCTTCCACGTGAGCTGGACGGCCCGGCCGTCCACCACCGTGACCCCCTCGGCGTACAGGTTGGCGGCCACTGGGATCTCGTCGGTCACGGCGCCCGTGGCGGGATCGGTGAGCCGGAGCGTGGACTGGCCCTCCCGCCCCGTGCTCTCCAGCAGCTGCCCGTCGTGCAGCTCGAAGCCCTCGGTCCACGCCGTCTCGTCGTGGGGGTAGGTGCCCAGCACCTCGATCGCGAGCGTCGCCGGTTCCGTCGCCGGCGCCGTAGGGGCCAGCTCCTCGCCGCCATCGCTGCCACATCCGGCCAGGGCGAGGATCGCCAGCAGGGGGGCGAGAACAGCGCGGCGCATCCGCTCGAACCTACCGGAGGTCATGGGATCTCGGTTCCGTCGGGGCGGTAGGTGCGCCACCGACCGGTGTCGGGGTCTCGTTGTATGACATAGCCCTTTTGTTTCCATCGGTTGTGTCTCCCGCAGAGCGGGGCCCCGTTGGCGGGCTGTGTCCGGCCGCCGCGGGCATGGGGGTGGACGTGGTCGGCTTCGCAGGATGAGGTGGGGACCCAGCAGCCAGGCCATATGCAGGTTCGGCTCTGGAGCTTGACGGCGAGGCGGTTGCGGCCGGTGAAGAGGCGGTGGCGGCTGCCCACGTGGGTCGGTTGGCCCTCGGTGACGAGGACGATGCGGAGGTGGTGGTGAAAGCTGTCGAGCAGGGCTTCGACCGGTTCGAGCTTGCGGCCGTCGAGCGTTTCGCAGCGATACGTGGCGGGGTCGTACCACCTGTTGGTGGTGTGGGCCTCGGCGGTGCAGCCGGGGTCGTTGCAGGTGACGCGGTGGGCGGTGGCTTCGTACGTGGCGGCGTCCCACACGATGACGTGCTCGGTGGCGGGTTCTTTGGCGCCGGGTTCGGCGCTGGCGGCCCGTTGGGCCATGGCGGCCAGGGCGTCGGCAGCGCGTTGGGCGGGGCTGCGTTCGAGGTCGGCGGCGCAGGCGTTCTCGCCGTGTTCCCGGCGGGCATCGGCCCAGTCGTCTTCCCATTCGGAGTTGGCGAAGGCGAGCAGCACGTCGTTGATCTTGGCCCCCTGCAGCGCGCCGAAGGACCCCTTGAGCCTCCAATCGAGCGACAGGGGATCTTGGGTCATGGAGACGCGGCGGTGTTCGTGGCCGGTGTCGTCTCGTGGTTTGGGGCCGCTCTGGTCGGCCAGGCGTTCCCATTCCCGGAGGGCGTCTTCGAAGTCGGGATAGGCGCATTGGGTGGCCAGCACGAGGAGAACGGGTTGGAACTCGATCAGAGCGTCCCGCACCCGCGGGTTCGAATGGACGTTGGCGATCAGGTTCATCTGGTCGGTGCCGATGTCGCCGTCCTGGTAGGCGGCAGCCACCAACAGCAGGTTGCGCAGGGTGCGGTCGAGGCGTTCCCGGCGGGCGGCTTCGGGGTTGGAGAGCCGGCAGGTGTGGCGGACCATGATCTTGGCCGAGGCGTGCCCATCCACGTGGTGGAGGCCGGAGTGTTCGATGTGGCCGAGCAGGGTGACGCGGGCGGCGTCGAGGCAGCGGGCGTGTTGTTCGAGGCCATCGACCAGAGCCCGGACTTCGTGGTCGGCCAGCGTCTCGGGGTCGATCGACCGGTAGTACCCCATAGCGGCATGGAGGATGGCCAGCACGGCTTCGGGACTGGGGTCGCCCTCGAAGTCGAAGTCTGGAGCCGCCGTGTCCATGGATACGACAGTAGACAGGGGGTGTGACAGTGAAAGGGGCGCCGGTCGAGGAAGTCGAGAGAAGTTTGCTGCCGGTTCGCGGCGAGCCGCCGGCGCTCGGTGCGAGCTAGTCTCGGCCGGAAACCGGCGGGCGAAAGGAAGACGCCGAGATGACAACACCCGCCACCTCGAACGACGGGGCCGCCGGTGAGCGGCCGGCCCTCGATGCCGCCAGCCTGCTGAGCGATGCCCGGGACGTGCTGAGCGACGCTGTGAAGCTCCGGCGCCAGATCCACGCGGAACCCGAACTGGGGCTCGACCTGCCCCGCACCCAGGCCAAGGTGCTCGACGCCCTGGCCGAGCTCGACCTGCAGGTGACGACAGGGGAAGGGCTGTCGTCGGTGGTGGCCACCCTCACCGGTGACGCCGAAGGCCCCACCCTGCTGCTCCGGGCCGACATGGACGCCCTGCCCATGACCGAGGACACCGGCGCCGAGTTCGCCTCCACCGTGGCGGGTCGGATGCACGCCTGCGGGCACGACGCCCACGTGGCCATGCTGGTGGGAGCGGCCCGGCTGCTGGCGGGCCGGCGGCGGGATCTGCGGGGCACGGTGAAGTTCCTGTTCCAGCCGGGAGAGGAGGGCCCTGGTGGGGCCCCGATCTGCATCGAAGAGGGGGTACTGGAAAGCCCGGCGGTCGACGCCGCCTTCGCTCTGCACATCTCGCCCAACTTGGCCGCCGGACGGTTGGCCACCCGGCCGGGGCCGCTGATGGCGGCCACCGATGAGTTGCTGATCACGGTGACGGGTAAGGGCGGGCACGCCTCGACGCCGCACCTGGCCACAGACCCGATCCCGGTGGCGGCCGAGCTGGTGCTGGCCCTACAGACGCTGCTGACCCGCAGGGTCGACCCGTTCGAGCCGGTGGTGCTCACGATCGCCCGGATCACGGCCGGGACCACGAGCAACGTCATTCCTGAGACGGCCGAGCTGGAGGGCACGTTGCGGACCGTGTCGGACCGGGCGCGGGAGCGGCTGCTGGCCGAGATCGAGCGGATCTCGGTGCACATCGCCGCCGCCCACGACTGCTCGGCTGAGGTGGCGGTGAACCGGGGCTACCCGGTCACGGTCAACGACGCCGACTTTGTCGCCTTCACCCGCGACGTGCTGGGCCAGTTGGTGGGGGCCGACCGGGTGCTGGATATGAAGACCCCGATCCTGGGGGCCGAAGACTGGGCCTACGTGCTGCAGAAGGTGCCGGGCTGTATGGCGTTCCTGGGCGTGTGCCCGCCGGGGGTGTCTCCCCGGGAGGCGGCGTCGTGCCACTCCAACCGCATGGAACTCGACGAGGAGGCGCTGGCCGTTGGGATCGCCAGCCATGCCGCCATCGCCCTCAGCTACCTGAGCTGAGGGTCGTTGCGGCGGGGGGTCAGCCGCCGAGCTTGCGGGCCTTGGCCGCCTTGGACCGCTCGAGGATGAGGGCCGGGATGCGGCTGGCTACGCCGCCGCCGACGGCCGGAGCCTCATCAGCACCAACGGCAACCGCCGCGGCCGGTTCGGCCTTGCGCAGGGCGGCCTGGGCCTTGGCCTCCTGGGCCTGCTGCCACGCCTTGAGCTGGTCGGGGCGGGCCAGGACCTCATGGCTGACCTGGCCCCGGATCTTCCCACCGGCGAACTTGATCCAGTAGCGGCGCCACTCGCCCAGACCGTTGGCCAGCTGCACCTTGCCCCGGGTGCCGGCCTGGATGTCGTCGAATTCGGCGGCGGCGATCACCTTCTCGCCCGGGCGGAAGGGGGTGTCGAGCGTGAGCACCTTCTTGGCCATGTTCTCGGGGTTCCTCGTGCGTTCGTTCCGCGGTCGACGGATCAGATCGGGACGTGGGGGCTGGTGCGCCACCGGGCCGGGGGCGATCCCGGGCCGGAGTCACTGTACTGCCCCCGCCCCCTGGCGCACGAGGCGACCAGGGGCGGCCTCCCGGCAGGTCGTTCGGTTCTCAAGGATCGGAAGCCGTTGGCCGAAAGGTGAGAATGGAGCGCCCGTCGTTGTGGATCGTGACCTCCGAACACTGGCGGCCGGTGGCGGAAGCCCAGAGCCGCAACCTGGCCACCGGCTGGGGAGGTGATGCGGAGGTGGTGTGCCTCGGGTCCGGCGGAACCGGGAGCGAACCGCCGCTGGTCCCGCTGGAGCCGTTGCTGCTGGCCTGGTCAGCGCTGCGGGAGGCCACCGGCCTACCCACCCGGTACAACAGCCCCACGCGCACCCTGCGGGCGCTGCATCGGTTCGATGCCGACCGGGACCAGTGTGCGCCCTATGCCGTACTGGGTCGCCTCGGCGGAGCCCAGCTGCTGCTGGTGGGCGAGCTCGGGCTGCGTCCCGTGCTGAGCGGGCTGGGGCCGGTGAGCCGTCGGGGTCCGTCGTGGCCCAGCCTGGAGGTTCCCGAGACGGCAGCCCTCGCCCGAACGGGCGACGATCGGGCCGAGCTGGCGGCCCTGGCCGGGGCCATGGTCGGGTCATTGCTCGGGCCCGGTGGGGTGGGCACGCTCCGGCTGCTGAACCTGGAGGCTGGCAGCGTGCTGGTCGGATCGCTCCGGAGCCCATCCGGGGTCGGGGTGAGAGCAGTCTCGGTGCCCAAGATCCGTTGGTGGGCGAACCTGATCGACCCGGCTACAGGTGAGCGAACCGACAAACCGACCAAGAATTCCCGCCGGCAGGACAACAAGCTGGTGCGGGCATTCGACGGCGACGTGTCGTTCGACGAGGTCACCGAGGTCGGCCAGGTGGACCGGTTCGTGGTCGAGGCCAGCTCGATCGTGGCCCAGACCTACCAGGCGGCGATCGGCATCGGGGTGCGGGACGACGCCGCCTACCGGGATCTCCTGGTGGAGATGGCGGAGGCCGGTGCCCTGCGAGGATTCGTCATCCGGGGGAAGGGGGAGCCGGTCGGCTACGTGCTGGGCGACCGCTGGGGTGACACCTTCTCGTTGTGGGCGCTGTCGTTCCTGCCCCGGTACGGGCATCTGTCGCCCGGGACGGTGGCCATGCGACGGGCCATGAGCTCGTTGGCCGACGAAGGCGTGGCCCGTATCGATTTCGGCTGGGGCGACGCGGAGTACAAGCGCCGCTTCGGGGACCGCCGGGTCGATGAGGTGGACCTGGCCCTGTTCTCCCGGCGGGCCGTGCCGAGCGCCGTGTCCGCCCTGGCGTGGGGGGCGCAGGTGGCCCGGCGCACGGCCGAGGCGGCCTGCGAACGCCTCGGCGTTCGGCACCGGTTGCGGGCGCTACGCCGCCGGCTGCGCCAGGATGACGGCGGGAACGAGCGGCCTGCGCCCAGGCCTCATCTGACCACGAGACCCTCGAAGCTCCCCTCGTCTCGCCAGCGGGCGAGCATGTCGTAGAAGGCCAGGGCGCCCTCGGGGTAGGTGGTCTGCAGGAACCCCCGCCCCTCGTTCGTGCCTTCGCCGTTGTAGTACCCCGGCGTGCACGCCTTCTGATACTCGGTCATGGCGTTGGGCAACGACATGATCCGTACCCACTCGGCCTCGGCCTCGGGAGTGGGCTCGATCGCCGTGGAGCCCCGCCGCTTCACCTCGGCCACCAGCTGGGCCACATGGGTGGATTGCAGGTTGAGCATGTAGGTGAAGTTGGCCGTCACCCCGGTCTGGGTCAGGCCCATATGGAAGCAGTTGGGGAAGCCGTGGCTGAGGAAGCCGTGGAACGTCCGCATCCCGCCAGCCCAGGCGTCGTCCAACGAGCGACCGTCACGCCCGTACATGTCGAACTCGGCCCGGCGAACGTAGGCCGTGCCCACCTCGAAGCCGGTGGCGAAGACCAGGCAGTCGACGGGGTACTCCGTGCCGTCCACCACCACGCCATGCTCGGTGACCCGCTCCACGCCCTTCCCGCCGGTGTCGACCAGCGTGACGTTGGGCCGGTTGAACGTGGGCAGATAGTCGTCGTTGAAGGTGGGCCGCTTGCACCACTGGCCGAACCAGGGCTTGAGCGCTTCCGCCGTGCCGGTGTCGGCGACCGTGCGGTCTACGCGGTCGCGGATCTCGTTCATCTTCTGGAAGTCGGCGATCTCGGCCAGCAGCGCCCGCTCCTCGGCCGACAGGTCGGAGTCCCGGGAGCCGAGCAGATCCCCCAGCTTCTTGAGCGGGCTGGTCCACTTGTCGCGCACCTGGTCGTCTTCCAGCTGGATGCCGTCGAGCAGGGCGGTGAAGTTGCGGTTGCGCTGTCCCTGCCAACCCGGTTTCAGCTTCTCCACCCACTTCGGGTTGGTGGGGGTGTTGTTGCGCTCGTCCACGGACGAGGGCGTGCGCTGGAACACGTACAGGTGCTGGGCGTGCTCGCCGAGATGGGGAATCGACTGGATCGCGGTGGCGCCGGTACCGATGATGCCGACGCGCTTGTCGTGCAGCTGGTGGAGGTTCCCGGTGGTGTCGCCGCCGGTGTAGCTGTAGTCCCACCGGCTGGTGTGGAACGTGTGGCCCTTGAAGTCCTCGATGCCAGCTACGCCGGGCAACTTGGGCTTGTTGAGCGGCCCGCTCGACATGATGACGAACCGGGCCCGGAACACGTCGTCCCGGTCGGTGGTCACCTCCCACCGGCCGGCATCGTCGTCCCACCGTGCCTCCCGTACCCGGGTCTGGAAACAGGCCCGCTCGTACAGGTTGAACATCTGGCCGATGCGCTGGGCGTGGGCGAAGATCTCGGGCTGGAACGAGTACCGCTCTTTGGGGATGTAGCCGGCTTCCTCCAGCAGCGGGAGGTAGAGGTACCCCTCGATGTCGCACTGGGCACCGGGGTAGCGGTTCCAGTACCAGGTGCCGCCGAAATCGCCGGCCTTCTCGACGATGCGGAAGTCGGTGACGCCGGCCTCCTGGAGCCGCACCGCAGCCAGCTGCCCGCCGAAGCCTCCGCCGATCACGAGCACGTCGATGTCCTCGTGGAGCGGCTCCCGGGTGAAGCCCGGCTCGACGTAGGGGTCATCGTTGTAATGGTCGAAGCCCCCCGCCATCATCCGGTACTGGTCGTTGGCATCGGGGCGGAGCCGCTTGGCCCGCTCGGCGGCGTACCGGCGCCGGAGGGCCTCGATGTCGAAGTCGAGATCCTCGGGCATCGGGATCTGTACGGATGATTGCGTGCCGGCGTCGGTCATGAGCCGAACACCTCCCCCTGGATGGTTTACGAACTCTGGCCCGACGCTACCGCAGGCCCGTACCCGACATCATGGCCGGGCCCAGGATGACGATGAACAGCGCAGGCAGGATGCACAGGCCCAGCGGGAAGATCATCAGCGTGGGCAGACGCTGGGCCCGCTCCTCGGCCCGGAAGCGCCGCTTCTCCCGCATCTCCACCGCCAGCGTCCGCAGTGTGGCGGCCAGCGGCACACCGAGCGCATCGGCCTGGCGCAGCGCCAGCACCACCGTGCGCAGATCGTCCACCTGGGACCGCTCGGCCAACGCCTCCAGGGCATCGGAGCGGGTGGACCCGAACCGGATGTCCTGGAGCATCCGGAGGAACTCGTGGGCCAGGACGTTCGTCGGTCCCCGGCTGGTGCGGGCCAGGGCGGCCTCGAACCCCAACCCGGCCTCCACCGAGATCGTCACCTGGTCGAGCAGGTCGGGCAGCGCCCGGGTTATCGACTCGGCCCGGCGGTCGGCCCGGGCCCTGACCAGGATGTCGGGGGCGAAGAACCCGACGGCCGGGCCGATCATGGCCAGCAGCACGTTGCGGGGTCGGGGGTCGTCGACGACCCGAATCCCCAACACCAGCGCCAGCACGGAGGACATCACCACCTTGACCCCGAGCATCTGCTCGGCCGTGAGTCGGCCCGACAGGCCGGCCTTGGCCAGGGCCTGGTTGCGGCCCCCGACCCAGCCGATGGGGGCGAAGCGGACCAGCCGCCGACCGACCTGGCGGGCCAGCGGGAGCAGGAGCCGCTCGCCAGCCGAGCGTTCGAGCGCCGCCTGGCGCATGGTCGGGTTGTGACCGCCGAGGTTCTGGCTGATCCGCTGGTTGGACGGCCGATCGGCCGACAGGGCCCACCAGGCCACCGGAACCGATGCGCCGACCATGGCGGCGGCCGACCAGACGAATGGCGACATTCTCATCCCCTTCTCTCTGAAGTCTCCGAAGTCAGTACTTGACGTTGACCAGCCGGCGGATCCACAGGTGCCCGACCGTCATCCCGGCGACGGCCACCACCAGCAGCACCCGGCCGAGCGGCTCGGACAGCATCCGCCCGATGCTGTCCGGGGTCCGCCACCAGCTGAACAGGAACAACACGATCGGCATGGCGAGCAGCACCCAGCCCGTGGCCCGCCCTTCGGCCGACAGGGCATCCACCTGGCGCGCCACCGACCGGCGCTCCCGAAGGGTGGCGGCCAGGTTCTGGAGGATCTCGGTCAGGTCGCCGCCCAGCTCGCGGTGGATGTCGACTGCCTGGGCCAGCCATTCCATATCGGGGTTGTCCATCCGCCGGCCCACGTCCCGCATCGACTCGGTGAGATCCCGGCCCACCCGGATCTCGAAATGGATGCGGTGGAACTGTTCGGCGGTGGGCGACGGGGCCTCGGCCGCCACCAGCTCCACCGCCTGGCGGAGGCTCTGGCCGGCCCGCAGGCTGTTGGCCATGATGCCCAGAGTGGCGGTCAACTGGTCGGCGAACCGCCGCCGTCGCCGCCCGGCCCGATAGCGGAGCACGAACATGACCCCCAGCGTCGGCAGGGGGGCCGAGATGCTGCTCAGGGCGGGGCCGGCCAGAGCGGTGACGGCGACGAGCGTGACGAGGCTGGCCACGATCCAGATCAGAACGAGCTCGCCCGGTCGGAGATCGAGGCCGGCGGCGTCGAGGCGGGCGTCGAGACGCCGTTGGCGGTCGTGGCGGGAAACCATCCGGTCGACGGCCTGTCCGAGCTGGGCGTGGAGCCCGGCCACCCGGTCGGCGCTGGTGACGGTGGCCAGCTGCACCTGGGGTGTTGAGCGGGCGACGAGCAGGCCGAGCAGTGTGAGAGCGGCGAAGATCGATCCGTTGCCGAGCCAGAACAGCGACCCGCTCCACGGCCAACGGCCCGGGGTCGACGTCACCGGCGGGGGAGCGGCCATCGCCGTCGGGGCGTCGGCGCCCGGGGTTGGCACCGCAGTGCCCGTGCCCGGGCTGGTGCCGGTGCCGCCGTGGAGGGTGGTCTGCGCCGTGACCACCTCGCCCGGGGCCGCCACCGACACCACCGCGGTGCGGGTGCCCTGCTGGGCCGGGGCGAAGGTCAGGTGGTAGCGGTTGGCCAGCCGGCCGGCGATCTCGGTGTAGAGCGTCTCGAACTGGCCGATGTCGGCGGTGGCCAGGACCTGGCCGCCCACCTGGTCGACCGTGCCCTGCAGGGCCGCCAGGTCGGCCTCGCGGCTCTCGACGGCGACGGCGTAGAGGATGGTGGAGCGGGAGCGCAGGTGCTCGATGGCCTCGGCCTGGGTGGCCGTACCGGCGGTGTTACCCCCGTCCGACAGCACCACCACCGATGCCCGGCCGGTACCGGATCCCACGAGATCGGCCGCTGTGACCAGCGCGTCCCACAGCGCCGTGTCCCCGTCGGCAGTGGTGATGCCGTCCAGGGCGGCCAGCAGGCTGGCCCGGTCGAGCGTCGGCTCCTGGAGGATGGCGACGCTATCGCCGAAGGTCTCCAGCCCGACCCGGGTGTCGGGCGAGACGGTGCGGACGAAGGTGCGGGCCGCCGCCCTGGCCGCGTCGAGGGCGGGGCCCTCCATGCTGCCCGAGGTGTCGAGCACCAGCATCGTGTCGACCGCCGCCCCCAGCGGGGCGACCGTGAGGTCGACCCGCTGGCCGCCGTCGATCACGGCGAAGTTGCCGTCCACGGCGGCCAGCGGGCCGAACGCCGCGGGCACGGACACGTCGAGGGTGACCGAGCTGTCGCTCTCCTCCACCCCCAGGATCTGGATCTGGCTGTCGGGACCCTGATCGGCGGGATCGGCGGGATCGGAGACACCGGGGGCGGGGGGCAGCTGCTGGGCGTCCGCCCCGGCCGGGAGCATCGCCGGCACCAGGGCCAAGGCCAGAGCCAACGCGGCCACCGCCGCCGGGAGGCGGGGGCCGGTTCCCCTCACGCCCATCGGTGGTCGTCTCCGCCGTGCTCGGGGAAGATCCGGTTCAGGTCGACGGCGGGCGCCGAGCCGTCCGGGACCGCGTCGCGGTCGAGGGCGAAGACGGTCGACAGCGTGATGGCCTCGCCCTCCATACCCAGGACCTCGGCGATCTCGGTCACCCGCCGGGTCCCGTCGCCCATCCGGCTGAGATGCACCACCAGATCCAGGGCGGAGGCGATCTGCTCCCGGATCGAGCGGGCCGGCAGGTCGAGGCCGGCCATCAGCACCATGGTCTCCAGGCGGGACAGGGCGTCACGGGGCGAGTTGGCGTGGAGGGTGGAGAGCGAGCCCTCGTGGCCGGTGTTCATGGCCTGGAGCATGTCGAGCGCCTCGCCCCCCCGGACCTCGCCGATCACGATGCGGTCGGGCCGCATGCGCAACGAGTTGTGGACCAGTTGCCGGATGGTGATCTGCCCCCGGCCCTCCACGTTGGGCGGGCGGGCCTCGAGCCGCACCACGTGCCGCTGGTGGAGGCGCAGCTCCACCGAGTCCTCGATCGTCACGATCCGCTCCTGCTCGGGGATGAACGAGGAGACGACGTTGAGCAGGGTGGTCTTGCCCGAACCGGTACCGCCGCTGATGAGGATGTTGCGGCGGGACCGGACGCTGAGATCGAGGAACTCCACTGCCTCGGAGGTCAGCGTGCCGGCCTGGACGAGGTCGGCCGCAGTCAGGGCGGTCTGGGCGAACTTACGGATGGTCAGCATCGGGCCGTCCACGGCCAGGGGCGGGATGATGGCGTTCACCCGGCTGCCGTCGGGGAGGCGGGCGTCGACGAGGGGCGACGACTCGTCGATGCGGCGGCCGACGGCGGCCACGATCCGCTCGATCACCTGCCGAACATGCTGATGGGTCATGAAGCGGGCCTCGGTGAGGTGCAGCCGGCCGCCCCGCTCCACGTAGATGGCGTCGTCGGCGTTGACCATCACCTCGGTGACCGTGGGATCGACGAGGAACGGCTCGATCGGGCCGAGCCCCAGGATGTCGGCCCCGATCGACCCCACGAGGTGGCGCCGCTCGGCCGGAGACAGCTGGGTGGCCTCGGCGGCCAGGATCTCGTCGAGCTCGCGCACGACATGGGTGCGCAGCTGGTCCTCGTCCATGTCGGGATCGAAGAGCCGGTTGCCGAGGCGGTCGAACAGCGCCTTCTGGGCTCGGGACCGCAACCGGAACAGCGGGTCGCTGGCCGGCGGCGGCCCGTCGGCGCTGTCGGGCAGGATCCCGGGGCCGGACGGCCGGCGGGCATCGGACTGGCGCAGCAGCTGGGCCAGGTTCATCGGCGGCCTCTCCTTCGGGCTCCCCGCCGCCGTTGGCGCCGGTCGTCGGCATCGGGGGTGGGGAAGAAGTATTCGGCGATCAGGTCGAAGCGGCGGGCCAGGCTGCCGCCGTCGCGGCGCTCGATCACGGGGATGCCCTCGTTGGTCGACACCGGGATCAGGCGGGTGCTCGGGATCTGGAACGTGGCCTGCAGGCCAACGGCGGCCTCGATCTCGGCCACCGACAGACCGACCTTGGCATTGGCCCGGTTGAGCACGAACGTGCGGCGCTGGGTGGTGAAACCCACCTCATCGAGCACGTTGAGCTGGCGGCGGACGGCCCGGATCGAGGGCACGTCGGTGGTCGAGATGATCAGGAGGTCGGTCGACTGTTCCATGGCGGCCAGGGCGAAGCGGTCGACGCCGCCCGCTGTGTCGACCACCAGGAACGGGAACTCCTCGGCGAAGGCGGCCATGGTCCGCTTGATCTGGTCCTGCACGATGTCGTCCGCCGCCACCAGGTCTTCGGGAGGCGCCAGCACACCGAGGCCCGACGGGTGGCCGGCCAGGAACACCTTCAACGCGCTGCGATCGTTGTTGACGGCGTCCACCGCCTCCACCAGCGAATACTCGGGGCGGAGACCGAGGGCGGCGGCGCAGTCGCCGAACTGCACGTCGAGGTCGACGAGCAGCACCTGCTTGGGGGCCCGCCGGGCCAGGCCGACCGCCAGGTTCACCGCCACCGTGGTCTTGCCGCTCCCCCCTTTGGGGCTGACGACGGTGATGACCCGTCGACGGACCACGCCGACCGACCGGTCCCGCCGCTGATGACGGGAGCGGGCGAGATCGAGCACGGGCTGCACGGCGTCGCGGAACTCGTCCCGGGTGCCACCTTCGAACAGCACATCGCGGGCTCCGAGGCGCAGGAGGAGGAGTGAGGTGGCGACGTCGAGCCGGGGCATCAGGCACAGCACGGTGACCGACGGGAACAGGCGGTCGATCTCGGGGACCACCAACTCGGCCATCTCGAGGCCCACATCGGCTCCGGTGACCACCAGCTCCGGGTCGGCGGCGCAGGCGTCCATGGCCACCTCCACCGGATCCCGCCACTGGTTCGACCAGATCCGCCGGACGGGACCCGAACGGCCGAACAGCTCCACGAAGGCGGCCTCCAGCCGGGGGTTGCCCGACACGATCGTGACCCCGCTCACTGGGGGCCCACCTTGGTCAGCAGCACGCTGCCCCGGGTCTGGCCCGGTTCGTCGGCCTCGGGCACGGTCTGGCGTTCGATGGCGAGCCAGATGGTGCCGAACTCGGCGGTGAACACGAGCCGCTCGGCGTCGAACGGGCTCACCGCCAGGGTGATCAGCAGGGAGTCCTCGGGCGCAGTGACGAGCCGTCTCTCCGGATCGACGGCGGCGTCGGCCGGCAGGGCCTGTACGGCGGTGATGAGAACCTTGCGCAGCAGCAGATCGGTGCTGCTCGGTGTCTCGTCGTCCGGGCCTCCGGTGGCGGCGGCGGGCAACGGCACGAGCTCGCCGTCGATCGTGTAGACGGCCTGGCCCTGGTCGAGCGGATCGAACGAGGCGAGCACGGCCACCGTCTGTCCCGCCTCCAGCAGCCCCCCGACGGCCCGCTGGGCATCGAGCTCGATGGTCACCTCCACCAGGTCTTCCGGGATGTCGACGCCGGCCTGGCGGTCGGTGAACTGCGAACGCTGGACGAAGCGGCTGGTCACCAGCTGCTCGCCGGGCACGAGGTCCACCGCCGTCACCTGGCCGGCCAGGGCGGGGAGGCTGGTGACGGCTCCGCTGGCCCGGACCTTGACCGGGACCTGCTCCACATCCACGAGGCCGGCGCCCAGGCTTTCGGCCGCCGTCCCGCTGGCGATCGGGGCGACGACGACGTAGACGTCAACCAGTTCCTCGCCGGCCAGTGCCCGCTGTTCGGCGCTGTTGACGTAGACCGCCAGCGCCGCCGTCCCGATCAGGGCCAGCAGGACGGCGATGGCGAACCCTGCCGTACGTCGGCTCATGTCGTCTCCTGTCGGCTCATGGCCCGGTGTCCGGTTCGCATCTGGTCACGGCGTCGGGGTCGGCGCCGCAGAGGGCGATCACCTGGTTGCCGGCGTGGAGGCCGGGCGACCCGCAGCAGGTCCCGGTGATCAGCCCCGGGTCGACCGTGAGCTCCACGAACCGGTCTTCGGGCAGGCCGTCGAGGAGGAACGCTTCCACCTGGGCCCGGATCACCCCGACGAGGTGAACGGCGGCGGAATCGGCGAAGTCGAACACCGGGAAGGCGATGTAGCTCTCGCCGTCTTCCAAGAAGTCGAGCGGCGACTCGATCTCCGTCAGGGCGTCGACCCGCTGGTAGCACGACCCGGGCGGGTCGCAGCCGGTGGCGGTGGGCCCGGCGAGAGCGACCTGCTCCTGGTAGCCGTTGCGCACCCAGCGACGGATCCTGCGGATGCTCGCTCCATCCTCGAAGGTGAACGTGGTGAAGTTGCCCACTGCCGCCGACCCGCCGCAGGCCGCTGGGCTGTCGGGAACGAAGCGCACCTCGATCGAGGTCGGCGCGGTGGGAGGGTTGTCGATCAACTGGCGTAGCGCCGACGAGCCGTCGTAGCAGAAGGCGAGCGGACGCAGCTTGGAGACGGTGCGCGGGGGCCCGAAGGCGGCGCTCGACGCCGACTGGACCACTCGATCACCGTCTCCGGTGGGGGCGAACGTGGCCTCGACGGCCTCGGTGGCGGTCACCGTGACCCGGCCGGCGTCGGGCCCGGCGGGGGTGACAACGCAACCGGTCATCGTCGCTCCGGCGGCGTTCCCGGCCAGGTAGGTCCCGGCGGTGGCGCAGGCCGCCTGCTCGGCGCCGGGGGCCTCCACCAGGTCCTGGGCGGCGGCCAGGGCGGCAGCGTCGGTGGCCGGGATCAGACCCTGTCGGGTGAGGCGGCCGTGACCGACGTCGACCACCAGCGCCGCCAGACCGATGAGTCCGGCCAGCGACAGCGCTACCAGCGCCAGTGACGCCCCCCGTTCACGGGCCCGTTCAC
>CADEDH010000021.1:0-3900 GCA_902826025.1 uncultured Actinomycetes bacterium | reverse complement strand
CGGGCCCGTTCACGGGCCCGCTCATCGGCGGGCGGCCGGGGGAACGGAAGCCGGCTCACGCTTCGCACCGGAACATGGCGTGGCCGGTGAGGGTCATCTCCCGGTCGAGCACCAGGGGGATGGCGATGTGGTGGGGGACGCTGACGGTGACGGTCACCGACTCGCCTTCGCGGCCGGCGCAGAGGCCCGGCTCCAGAACCACCGTCGGCACCCCGTCGCCCAGGGTGCCGGCCAGCGTGGCGTCGACCCGGCCCTGGATGTCAGCCTGCGACGTGGATGACAGCGAGGCCAGACGCCCGCCCTCGCGGGCGGCGGCTTCCACCGCCTGGGCCCGGCTGAACGTGATGCCGAACTGGATGATGCCGAAGAGGACCATCAGCAGCACCGGCAGGATCAGAGCGAACTCGGCCAGCACGGCGCCGTGGTCGCTCGGCCGGGGTTGACGACCTCGCCTCTCGTTTCTCCAGAGCCGCCTCAATCGCTTCTCTCCGCCGCCATTGGCTGCTTCCGAAGAACTTCGGAAGAGCCGGTACTGATGACTGGCAAGCTAGCCAGCACCACACCCTTTGACAAGCGTTAATAGCATTCAGGCTGGATGCGAACTCTTCGCCCTGATCACGCACCCCGGCTCGCGCAATATTGTTGAAGAACCATGCTAAGGACTGCATGATCAAGCATAAAGGGGCATAAATGGGGAGTGGAAATGTCTCCATGTATATAGCCACGGTGCCATGCCACGGTCTCGTAAGAAACTGTTGGACAAGAGACACGATTCCGGTCTATACACCCACTGTCCGTCGGTTTGCGTGCTCGGCGGGGAGGAGGGAGTGTCCTGCCGCTGCGGCGGGATGCGGCAAGACACTCCCTCTATTGGCAGGCGGCTGCGGCAGCCGCCTTTCCGGCCGGAGGGCGCCGGATCGCCCTTCGGCGACCTCCGGCCGGAAGAACCAGTTCTTTACGGCCCCGCCGGAGGCGGCGGCGCGTTGGAAGGCAGGGAGTTGGTGGCACCTGTGAAGGCGGCAATGATGTCTTCGCCGAATGCGGAGATAACGGTGGCGGCGGCCACGGCGACGACGAACAGCAGCAGGGCGTATTCGGCCAAGCCGGCCCCCTCCTCGTCCTCAAACCTATTCTTCAACAACTGTGTCCAAAGAGCGATCCTGAACATCTTCATCTCCTCGCCTTGTCGGTGGTTCGTGTCTCTATTGTGTGATCGTGACTGGCGGGGCGCATCGCCAAAATTTGGTATTGCACACGGCGATGAAACCAGCGACAGGCGGGCTCAGCAGATGGATTGTGCGGCAAGAAACAACAAGGACATGCCCACCGGCACCGGTGTTGGCGGGGAGCGTCGGCGATGATCACGTCGCTGCCTACAGGTCAGGACGGCTGGAGGTCGGGCGGCGGCAGCGGGCCGCCTGTGGCCCAGGCGCTGGCCGTGTTCACGGGCACCATCGTGGGCCTGCTGGCGCTGGCCGCCGCCGACGTGGCCGGCTCGTTGGAACTGCCCGACCGGGCGTCGTCGCAGTTCGGGGTGGTGGCGAGCACGACGTTCTCCATTGCCGGGATCGCCGCCGTGTACCGGGCGCTGGAGGTCCGCAACCGGTGGGCCGCCTCTACCGCCGCCCTGTTGTGGGGGCCCGGTGCGCTCTGGTTGTGGTGGACCTTCGTCAGCGGCCGACCGGTGGGATGGCCGGTGAACACGGCGGTGGCGATCGCGTCGGCCGGCACCGCCACGGTGCTGCTGACCAGAGGGCTCCGGCGGCGTCGCTGGTTGGCCGTGTTCGCCGGGCTCGGCCTGCTGGGCCTGGGGTTGGTGGCCGGCCTGGTGTGCGTCAACCCGGCGACCATGGGCACCTCGTTGCCGGCCCTGCTGGCTTCGGTGGCTGGAATGACCTGCCTCTACGGCCTGCTCGTGGACCTCGAGGTGGCTGAGCACCGTTCGTCGGCCGAACTGGTCGAGTCGCGACGGCGGGTGGAGGCCGAGGTGTCACGCATCGAGGATCTGCTCCACGATCTACGCAACGGGCTCCTGGCCATGGAGGCCGCCATCGGCTCGGTCGACGACGAGCTGGCCCGGCCCCTTCAGGCCGAAGCGGCCCGCCTCCGGCGCCTGACCCGCATCGGGGCCAGGACCGTGGCCCCCTTCGATCTCGTGCCCCGCCTGCGGGACCTGGTGGCGGCCCGCCTGGCCGCCGGGGTCTGCGTGGCCCTTCGGGGCCCGGATGAGGCGACGGTCTGGGGCGAGGAGTCGGAGGTGCTGGCCATTGTCGACAACCTGCTGTCGAACGCCGAGCGCCACGGGCAGCGAGGCCAGATCGTGATCGAGATCGCCGGCGGCGACGAGGCCACCCGGGTGTCGGTCTCGAGCTGCGGTCAGCTGCCGGCCGATCCCGAGGTCGTCTTCACCCGCGGGCTCACCACCCATCCGGAGGGGCGGGGCCTGGGCCTGGCCCGGGCCCGGATGCTGGCCGGCGTGAATGGTGCCGAGCTGAGGGTGGCGCCGTCGCAGCCGGGGCGGGCCACTTTCGTGCTGACCCTGAGGTCGGGGTCGTCAGTGGGGGTGGCCTGATGGGACCCCGGCGGATCGCTATCGTCGACGACCATCCTCTGCTGGCTGTCGGGTTGCGGCGGGCCTTGGAGCGATCGGGAACGGTGGTCGAACAGCTCGACCCGCTCCTCGGCGCGGAACAGGTGGTATTGGCCATGGCGAGCCGGCGGCCCGACTGCGCCGTTGTCGACCTCGGCCTGCCCTTCGCCGGCGGCGGGTTGGGCCTGATCGGGCCGTTGGTGGCGGACGGCATACGGGTGGTGGTCCTGACCGGCGAAGCCGACCGATTGCTGCTGGCCCGATCGCTGCTGGCCGGGGCCGAGGCCGTGATCTCGAAATCGGAGCCACTGCCCGACATCGTCGACACGATCCTCCAAGTGACGGCCGGCCTGCCGGTGCGGGCCGGCGACCGGGCCGAACTCATGACCGACCTCCACCGGGTGGTCGACGAGCAGGCGAAACGGGATTCCCTGTTCGCTGCGCTGTCGCCGAGGGAGCAGCAGGTGCTGGCCGGGCTGATGGACGGCCACAGCGCCGCGTCGCTGGCCGAGCGCCACTTCGTCTCGATGGCCACGGTTCGGGCCCAGATCCGCAGCGTGCTCAACAAGCTCGAGGTCGGCTCCCAGCTGGAGGCGGTGGCCCTGGCCCATCGCAACCGGTGGTGCCTGGAGGCCGGGCGGTCGTGACCCGCGCCTTGACCACGCGGCGGGCCGGGGTGCGGGCGGGCATCGGGGCGGCCACGGTGGCCGGGGTGGCGGCGGTGGCCTGGACCCATCGGGGCGATCCGGCGTTGGCCCTGCTCCTGTCGACGGCGGTGCTGTGCTACGGAGCGTTGTCGGCTGTCGACGCAGCCGAGCAACGCCTGCCCAACCGGATCACGCTGCCACTGGCCGCCGCCACACTGGGCGTGGTCGTGGCCAGCGCCGTGGTCCGATCCGACGTGATGACGGCGGTCGGTGCGATCGCCACCGGTATGGCCTTCGCCGTGGTGCTGCTCGCCCTGCGCTTCGGCATGGGCGACGTGAAGCTGGCGCTGACGGTGGGGATGGTGGCCGGCTGGCTGGGTCGAACGGCGGTGGTGGCCACCGTCGTGGCCGGAGCGTCGGCCGGGGCCGCTGCCGCCGTGGTGCTGATCGTCGTCCATCGCCAGCGTCACCTGACCTTCGGCTTCGGCCCAGCCCTGGCCATCGGCTCGGTGGCCGGCATGATGGCCGCCCACTCCTGAGCCGATCGAAGCCGGCGGGCACGAACCCGCACGGCTCACGTGCCCCCGGTGGGATTCGAACCCACGGCCAACGGATTAAAAGTCCGCCGCGCTAACCAGACTGCGCCACGGGGGCGGGTCCAGG
>CADEDH010000020.1:70389-96048 GCA_902826025.1 uncultured Actinomycetes bacterium | reverse complement strand
CTCAGTCCGGGACGGTCATCGTGACCTCGCCCACGGCGGCGTCGTGGGGGAGCGAGCCCCGGGCCGCCCGGAGGTAGGCGTAGGGGGTCTCGTAACGCAGGTTCGACACCCGCGAGGTGTACACGTCGGCGTAGCGCTCCACCTGGCGGGCGAACAGGCTCTTGTCGTTGCCGGCCCGCATCAGCGGCCCCCACTGCGGGTTGCCCAGCTCGCCGGCGGCCTGGGCCAGGGGCGCCACCCGGTCGTCGATCTCGGCCAACTGGGCCGCCACCCGGGCCAGCTCGGCCTGCACCGCGGCCGCCCGCTCCCGTCGCCGCTCGAGGCGGAGCCGGGCCTGGCGCCGCTCCACCTCCACCTTGCGGGACATCAGCTCCTCCAGCTGGCGCTGGCGGGGGGCGAAGGTCGAAGCGTCGCTGATCTCCGACTCCAGCTCCCGGGCGATCAGCGCCGTCCGCCACCGCAGCAGATCCTTCGATACGTGCACGTCGCCGAACAGGTGGTCACCCACGTAGAGGGGCTGGCCCACCAGGCCCAGGCTCTGTTCCACCAGCCGGGCGTTGCCGCCGAAGTACACGTGGCCGGCCACCAGCGGCCCGTGGTGGGGGGAGAGCAGCGAACGCTCGGTGTCCACCACCCGGTAGATCGGGCTCCGCTCGGAGAAGAACCGGGGCTTGTCGGCCGACACGATGACCAGATCGAACAGGTCACGCCAGGTCGTACCGGGCGGGCAGTGGGGGTCGATGGCCCAGGCCATCATGTGGCGGGTGTAGGTCCAGTCGGAGTTCGTGATCAGCAGCAGTTGCTTGCCGGCGGCGCGCTGGTCCAACAGGGTGGGCACCAGCTCGGGATCGGGCTCCACGTAGCGGTCGGGGTCGGCCACGATGTCGGCCTTCAGCACGCCGGTCATATGGGTCTCGGACAGGGCGGCGTCGACCTTGGCGTACAGGTCGGCGTAGCCCGACACTCCGGGCAGAGCCTGAGCATCGTGCAACTCCACGAGCTGGGCCATGAGGTTCGCCCGGGACAGCTCGAACAGGGTGTTCATGAACTGGAACCGGGGCTCCGACAGCTCCACCACGGTCTCCCGGTACTGCTCACGTTGCTCGTCGAAGCTGAGGGTGCGGGTGCCGTGCTGGGCCCGCACCACGTAACCGAAGCGGGTGGCTTTCACGATGTTGCCCAGCATCAGGTCGAACACGAGGCCCAGCGTGAACTGGTCGGGGTCGAACTCGAGGCTGTCCACCGGCCAACCCTGGGCCGCCAGCAGGTTACGGGCGGTGCGGAAGGCGGCGCCCTCCCACTCGTCGACCCGGTAGTGGATCAGCGTGTAGTCCATGTCGTAACCGATGGCGCCGACGGCCCGGAGGTTGAGGGTGCGGTTGACGAACACGCCCCGCTCCGGCGGCGGGTCGCCCGGCAGATCGGGGCTCAGGATGATCACGGTTGGACCGCCTCGGTGTCGGTGACGTCGGTGCGGGTGGCGTCGACCAGGTCCTGGCGCAGGCTGAGCAGCTCGTCGGTGATCGACACATGGTAGGTGTGCGGGTTGACCAGGCGCCGGACCCCGGGGTCGAGACGGGCCAGGTCCCGCTCGCGGCGCTCACGGAGCTCGGCCATGGTGGCCGGTTCGGCCGCCCGCCGGCCCTCCACCAGCACGTCGGTGAGCAGCGGCTCCACCTCGCTCACGTCGCCCGGCCGGAGTGAGCGCCGCAGCGCCGGATCGAACGGATGGCGCAGCACCAGGGGATCGGTGGGCAGGGGATGGCCGGCGATCGACACCACGTCGGCGGTGGCCAGGCCCCGCCGGTCGTACAGGCGGTGCACGTCCTTGTCGCCCGGGGTCTGGAGCTTGAACGGGTTGTCGGAAATCTTGATGGCCGGCACCCACTGCGCCCCGTCGTGGATCGACACGAGCTTGTACACCCCGTCGAGGTAGGGCTTGCCGTCCGACGTGCTCATCTTCGAGCCCACACCGAAGCTGAGACGGGACACCAGCCGGGCGGGGTCGATCCCGTAGCGGCCGGCCTCCTGATCGATCTGGGCCAGGATCTGGAAGATCGTGATCTCGTCGAGTGAGCTCGACAGCACGATACCCACCTCGTCGAAGCCGGCCTGGTCGAGCAGGAGCGACGCCTGGACCGCCAGGTAGGCCAGATCGCCGGAGTCGAGCCGGATGCCCACCGGTCGGTGGCCCTGGGCCCGGAGTTCCTCGAAGACCCGGATGGCGTTGGGTACCCCGCTGCCCAGGGTGTCGATCGTGTCGACCAGCAGCAGGCAGGCGTCGGGATAGGTGGCGGCGTAGGCCCGGAACGCCCCCAGCTCGCCCAGGCCCAGGGCCATGAACGCCTGGACCAGGGCGTGGGCGTGGGTGCCGGCCGGCGGTACCCCCACGAAATGGCCCACCCCCACGTTGGAGGTGGCGATGGCCCCGCCGATGAGGGCGGCTCGGGTAGCGGCGTTGGCCCCCCGCTCGGGGCCCCGGCGCATGCCGAACTCCAGCACCGGGCGGCCGCGGGCGGCCTCGGCCACCCGGCCCGCCTTCGTGGCGATCAGGGTTTGGTGGTTGCAGTGGGCCAGCAGCGACGTCTCCAGGATCTGGACCATGCCCAGCGGGCCCTCCACCACAGCCAACGGCACGTTGGGGTGGACGACCCGGCCCTCGGGGACGGCCCGGATCGACACCTGATCGAACGAGCCGTGTTCGGACAGCCAGGCCAGGAAGTCGTCGCCGAACACCTGCTGGCCGGAAGGGGAGCGGTGGCTGCGCAGCACCTCGATGTCGGCCCTCGTGGCCCGGGCCGCCTCCATCCAGTCGAGCAGCCACGCCATGCCGGCGTTGACGCAGAACCCGGCCTGGTGGGAGCCGTAGTTGGGGTTGGCCCGGAAGTAGTGCTCGAACAGGGCCGGCCGGTCGGCCAGACCCTCCCGGAAGTAGAGCTGGGCCATCGTGAGCTGGTACTGGTCGGTGAACAGGATCCCCTCGGTCATGGCCCGGGTCATCACCGGCGGGGCGTCGCCGTTCGGGGCCGCAGGGGTCGGTGCACCGTTGTCCATGGCAGTAGCCTCACGCCCAACGGCGCCGGCCACAACCGGTGGCGGCGACGGCACGCCGGAGGTGCACTCATGACTGCCCGATACAGCCCGGCCATAGCGCTCGTCGTCGTCGACATGCAGAACGATTTCGCCGACCCCTCCGGCTCGCTGTTCGTGACCGGGGGCGACGCCCTGTTGGGCCTGCTCAACGCCGAGATCGCGGCGGCCCGGGCCGCCGGGGCCCCGGTGCTGTTCACCCAGGACTGGCACCCCCCGGTCACCCCCCACTTCCAGGACCAGGGCGGGGTGTGGCCCGTCCACTGCGTGCGCGACACCTGGGGGGCGGACCTCGTGGCCGGCCTCGACGTGGCCGGGGCCCCCGTGGTGCGCAAGGGCACCGGCGGGGAGGACGGCTATTCCGGGTTCACGATGCGGGACCCGGTGACCGGTGTCGACATCCCGACCGAGCTCGACCCGCTCCTCCGCCAGGCGGGGGTGACGGCGCTGGTGGTGGCGGGCCTGGCCCTCGACGTCTGCGTGAAGGCCACCGCCCTCGACGGGCTCCGCTTGGGCTACGGGGTCACCGTGCTGGAGGCCGGAAGCCGTCCGGTGGAGCTCCAACCCGGTGATGGGGCCGCCGCAGTAGAAGAATTACGAGCCGCCGGAGCAGGGATTTCGTAGCAAATTGTTGTGTGTGCCGGGGGGTTGGGAGGTTTTGCTCCCCCAGCCATGGGTACTATGGCCACGGCCCCGAGCCCAGGAAGCGCCTCGTGCGGCGCTGGCGGAGGATTCGGAGCGGCGGACGAGCCACAAGGATGTGCCTGCATGTCTCCAGCACGATTACGTGTCGGAATCATCGCGCCCCCGTGGGTGCCAGTTCCCCCACCCAGCTACGGCGGCACCGAGTTGGTGCTGGACGTGCTGGCCCGAGGATTGGTGCGGGCAGGCCACGAGGTCGTGCTGTTCACCACCGGCGACGCCACCTGCGACGTTCCCCGGCAGTGGCTGTTCGAGCGCTGCGATCCCGATCGTATGGGGGCCAGCGTGCTCGAATTGCGGCACGTAGCCGCCGCCTATGAAGCGCTGCACCAGTGCGACCTCGTCCACGACCACACCCTGGCCGGACTGTTCGTGAGCGAACTCTACCCCGAGACGCCGGTGGTCACCACGAACCACGGCCCGTTCAACGAGGACCTGGTCGACATCTACCGCCAGGTAGTGGACCGCATCCCCATCATCGGGATCTCCCGCCACCAGGCCAGCACGGCGCCGGCCGAGGTGCCGGTGTCGACCGTGATCCACCACGGGCTCGACATGGCCCGCTACCCCTACGGGCCCGACGGTGGCGACTACCTGCTGGCGCTGGGGCGGATGAACCACGACAAAGGCATCGACCGGGCCATCGACATCGCCCGCCGGGCCGGGCTGCCGCTGCTGATCGCAGCCAAGATGCGGGAGCCGGCCGAGCACCGGTACTACACCGAGGTGATCGAGCCCCTGCTCGACGACCAGATCCGCTACATCGGCGAGGTGGGCCACGCCGACAAGATCCGCCTCCTCCAGGGGGCCCGGGCCCTGCTCAACCCGATCCGGTGGTCGGAGCCGTTCGGGCTGGTCATGATCGAGGCCCTGGCCTGCGGCACACCGGTGGTGACCACCAACCACGGGGCAGCGCCCGAGATCGTGACCCACGGCGAAACCGGCTTCCTGAGCGACGACGAGGCCGAGCTGGCCGACGCCGTACGGGCGGCCGGTGGGCTGAGTCGGGTCGCGTGCCGGGCCCGGGCCGAGCAGGAGTTCTCGGCCGAGCGGATGGTCGCCGACCACGTGGCCTTCTTCCGTACGGTGGCCGCCACCCGGGGTCGCCGGGTCCCGGTTCCGGCGGCCCTACCGCGGTCGGCGGCCGCCGCCGCACCGCCGTCCGCTCTCGTGGCGGCCGCCGCCACCATCGCCCCGCCATCCCGGCCCCTGCGGCGCCCCGTCACCGCTCCGGTCCCGATGACCGCCGCTCCTGCCGCTGCGGCCCCGGTGGGGCACGGCGCCATGGTGTTGGCCCCCCGCCGTCCCGTCTGAACCGACCCCGTCGTCCCGCCCGATCTCGGTGCGTAGGGCACCGCCCGTGGTGCGCACTGCACCGGGATCGGGGGCCGGTGGTTCTCGGTGCGTGAGACACCGCTGGCGGTGCGCCGTGCACCAGGATCTGGGGGGCGGGTCAGGGCTGGCGGAGCTCGACGTCGGGGGGTAGGCCGGTGACGCTGAGGGCGGCGCCGTCCACCCGGACGTCGATGCGGCTGCCCCCCAGCGGCACGCCCAGGGCCGCCAACGAGCCGGTCTCGGCCGGCACCGCCGGGTTCATGGCCACGGTGCCGTTGGGCAGGTCGGGATCGAGGCCCAGCATGGCCCGGATCATCAGCAGGGGAGCGGCGGCGGCCCAGGCCTGGGGCGAACACGACGCCGGGTAGACCACCGGCCGGGGCATCTCGGCCCGGGCCAGGCCGGCGAACAGCTCGGGCAGCCGCCCGTCGAAGGCCGCGGCCGCCGCCAGCAGGCCGTCCTGCAGGACGTCAGCCTCCCGGTGGTGGCCGTAGCGGCGCAGGCCGGCCACGGCCAAGGCAGTGTCGTGGGGCCATACCGAGCCGCAGTGGTAGCTCAGCGGGTTGTAGCCGGGGTTGTCGTCGGCCAGGGTGCGCAGCCCCCAGCCCGAGCTCAAGCGGCCGTCGGCCAGGGTGCGAGCCACCTTCGCCGCCCGGCCGGGGAAGGCGATCCCGGTCCACAGACAGTGCCCGGCGTTCGACGTGCTGGAATCGATCGGGCGTTTGTCGCCGTCGAGGCCCACGCAGTAGGTACCGAGCCGATCGCTCCAGAAGGCGGCGTCGAACGCAGTGGCCAGGTCGGCCGCCCGCTGCCGCCACCGGTCGGCCGCGTCGCCCGGCTCCTCCAGCACCTGCGCCAGGTAGGCCCGGGCCTGGTAGGCGCCGTAGGCGTAGGCCTGGACCTCGCACAGAGCGATGGGGGCTTCGGCCACCTGGCCGTTGCCGTAGCGGATGCCGTCCCAGGAGTCTTTCCAGCCCTGGTTGGCCAGACCGCCGTCGTGGGCCCTCAGGTACTCGATGAAGCCGTCGCCGTCCCGGTCGCCGTAGGACGCCATCCAGTCGAGCGCCCGGTCGACCGCCGGCAGGATCTCGGCCACCAGCGCCCGGTCGTCGCTCCAGCGCAGGTACTCAGCGGCCAACATCACGAACAGTGGGGTGGCGTCGATCGTGCCGTAGTAGACGTTGGAGCCACCGAGGAGGCCCAGGCTGCGATGGTCGTAACGGACCTCGTGGAGGATGCGCCCCGGCTCCTCCTCGGTGGCCAGCACCTCCTTGGTCCCCTGGAGGTCGGCCAACGACCGCAGCACGCCGGCCGCCAGTTCATGGTCGGCCACCAGCGCCATCCAGGCGGTGAGGATCGAGTCCCGGCCGAACAGGGTCATGAACCAGGGGGCGCCGGCCGCCACCACCACCCGGTCGGCGTGGAGGGGGTCGAAGATGCGCAGGGTGCCCAGGTCGTCGATGGCCTGGCCGGCTGCCCCGGCCAGCCTCGTGTCGGGCGACCGGAAGCGGGCGGTGGACTCGCTCCACTGGGCGTAACGGTCGAGCTGGGCGCTGAGGAGCGACGGGTCGCCGCACCGCACCGCCGGCTCGAGACGCACGCCGTCCACCTCCACCCCCACCTCGGCGCACAGCTTCACCTCGGACCGGGGGGCCAGCTCCACGTCCCAGGAGACGTAATCGTCACCCACGTGCGACGGCGCCGGCACGAAACGCACGACGGTGCAGAGCTGGGGTCCGGCCCCGTCGTGGAGCGCCAACTCCACCCGGTCGGGGTGGATCTGTCGGGTGTTGCCGGCCGGCTCGTTGGCCACCCCGCCCTTCACGTCGAACAGGGAAGCGAAGTCGGCGTCGAAGGCCAGGCGCACCGTGAGGTGCATCAGGGCGTCGGCGTGGCTGCGGATCACGATGTCATCGTGAAGGCCCCGGCCCACGTGGTAGCTGCGCAGCACGAGCAGGGGTGAGTCGTGGGTGGTGGCGGTGCGAGGTTGGGCCACCATCATCACGCCGAACGGGCCCTGGGGTACCGATTGCAGCGTGGTGAGCGGGGCGCCGTCGATCTCCAGGCGCCAGCGGGACAGCACCCTCGTGTCGAACACGAACAGGCCCTCCACCCCGCCGCTGCCCAGCTCCCCGGAGCGCGATCCCACCAGGAAGCTGCCCCCGTCGACCAGGGTCAGGTGGTCCACCGACCCGACCGGGCTGCCGGTGGAGCTGGACGTCCAGGGGGTGTCGCTCACGGCTGGCGGGCGGGAACGGGGCGGGTCATCCGTCAAGCTTAGGGTGCCGGTTCCGCCGGTGGTGGTGGGCGAAGGTGCGCCCGCCTCCCGGTTCAGACGAAGCGGGCGGGCGACAGGTCGTGGGGAACGTCCCGCCCGCCGACTACGAGATCGTGCACCACCGCGGCCAGAGCGGGCGACGTCTTGATCCCGCTACCACCCTGGCCCACCAGCCATACGAACGACGGGTCGTCGGGGTGCGGGCCGGCCACCGGCACCCGGTCGGGGGTGAACGTGCGCAGTCCGGCCCACGCCCGCCGCACGCTCCGCAGCTCCAGGCCCAGGGCGTCGTTGACCAGGTCGATGGCCAGCGCCACGTCGAGTTCCTCGGGGCGGGGGTCGCCCGGTTCCATTGGCGTCTCGTCGGCCGGGGAGATCAGCAGGCCGCCGGTCTCCGGCTCGGCGTACCAGCGGCCCGCCACGTCCATCACCATCGGCCATGCCGCCACCTCGTCGGGGGCGGCCACCAGCGCCGCCGTGCGCCGCATGGGCTGCAGGCCCAGGGCCGACAGCCCAGCCCCGGCGGCCACGGCGTTGGCCCAGGCCCCCGCCGCGTTCACCACCAGCGGCGCCGTGAGGCGGTGGGGGCCGGCCTCCACCCGCCAGCCGCCACTCCCGGCCGTGCGGGTGCAGCGGGCCACTTCGGCGCTGAGCCGCAGATCCCCGCCGGCAGCCCGGAAGGCCCGCAGGTAGCCGTCGAGCAGGGCGGCCACGTCGATCGTCATGGCTCCCGGCTCGTGCACCCCGCCGGCGGCCGTTGGGCCGTCAGCCAGCGAGGGCACGAGCTCCCGGGCCCCGGCCCGATCGACCCGGTGGGCGGCCCAGGGCGCCTTGGCCACCAGGGCCTCGAGCTGGTCGCCGGTGCCGTCGCCGCCCACCCACAGCAGGCCCCGGGGCCCGAGGAGGGGAGCGGCCAGGCCCAACTCCGGCGGTGGATCGGCCAGGAAGGGTCGGCTCGCCGTGGCCAGGGCGCACACCACCGGGTCGCCCGAGGTCTCGTTCAGCATGGCGGCCGAGCGGCCGGTGGCGTGGAGGCCGGGGGTCGGCTCCCGCTCCACCAGGGTCACGGCCAGGTCGGGGGCCAGGCGGCAGGCCACAGCGGCCCCGGCGATGCCGGAGCCCACCACCACCACGTCGGGTCGATCGCTCACCCTCCGGTTCTAGCGTGTTTGCGGCGTCCCGACAGCGCCTACCGCTCCGTGGCGGGCGTCGGGTCCGGTCGAAGGCATGGATGGCGGCGCTGCGCTACCGTTGGCCTCGTGGATGACCACGCTCAGTTTTCCGGGGCTAGCGGCACCCGGCCGTTCCGGTTCTACGACAACCGCCAGAAGTACCTCACGTTCGTCACCACCTGCGACGAGAAGTGGACGGTGGCCGAACGGGCCGCCCGCGAGCTGCGCACGCTCGCCCCCCAACCGCCGGCCCTGCGCCTCTTCGACGCCGGGGTGGGCGACGGCACGGTGTTGTCGCACCTGCTGAGCGCCGTCCACGCCGAGTTCCCCACCGTGCCCCTCTACGTGGTGGGCAAGGAGATCAGCCTGGAGGACGTACGCCTCACGCTGGGCAAGCTGCCCGACCGGTTCGTCGAGCACCCCCAGACGGTGGTGGTGCTCACCAACCTCCACTACGCCGAAGCCCCGTACCTCCTGCCCAACACCGAGGCCAAACGGGCCCGGTTGGTGCACCACACGGTTGCCCTCGACGGCACCTCGGCCTACGGGTTCGACGAGCAGCTCCGGAACCTCGACGACTTCCTGGCCAGCAACTGGGACGTGCAGCCCAGCGAGAAGACGGGTAACCCGCTCTACGTCACCCCCTCCGTGCTCATTATCCACCGGGCCGACCAGGCCTTCGCCCTGGACCAGGTAATGCCCCGGGCGGGCCAGGGGCGGGCCGACTACGACCTGATCCTGGCCTCCCAGCCCTGGCGGTCACGCATGCCGGCCGAGTTCAAGGTGAGCCGCATCCTGGCCCCGCTGTCGCGGGCTCTGCGCAGCCGAGGAACCCTGCTCGGCATCCAGTCCCGGGGCGACGATCCGGGCCTGGAGATCGTGCGCCAGATCTGGTCCGGGGAGGAGCCGTTCCCGGTCGACCGCCACGAGCTGCTCGATGCCCTGCGGGTCGAGCTGGGCGACGAGGCCCGCTCGTTCGATCTGCTGGCCATGTCAGACGCCGAGTCGAACCTGACCTACCGCATGCACACGCTGCCCACCGAGATCGGCAACCGGATCGGCACCTCCACCCTGTTCGCGGCGTGGAACGCCGCCATCTACGTGGCCCAGATCGAGGACGACCGGGTGGAAGAGGCCACCCTCGACGGCAAGTACCTCGACGCCACCGCCGAGGTCCTCCGCCGTCGCGGTGGCCTGTGGTTCAACGACGAGACCTTCGTGGTGAGAAAGCACTAACCGAACCCCGAACTGGGTTGACTTTTGGTTAGTGGAAGACCAGAAGGGCACCCAGTTCGAACTGAGTTACGTTTTGGTCAACCGGCGGACCGGTCGTCGTCGAGGTAGACCTGGATGATCTCGTCGTAGGTGGTCTCGGAGACGAAGCCGAGCTGGCGGGCCCGGGTGGCGGTGAAGGCCTCGGGCCAGCCGGCCACGATGGTGGCCACCGCCTCATCGGGCTCTTCGTGGATGAGGGCCACGGTGTCGGGGCCGGCCACCCGGCCCAGGGCCTCGATCTGCTCCGCCACCGACACCGAGATGCTGGGCATGGTGAGGTTGCGGCGGGGGCCCAGGACGTCGGTGTCGACACCGGCGGCGTGGACCATGAAGCCGATGGCGGCCCGGGGGCTGGCGTGGGGGTGACGCACCGTGGGAGGCACGGGCAGGCGGGCCGGCTCGCCATTGAGCGGCTCCCGGATGATGCCGGAGAAGAACCCCGACGCTGCGGCGTTGGGTCGGCCCGGGCGCACCGTGATCGTGGGTAGGCGGATGCCGACACCGTCGATCAGGCCCCGGCGGGAATGGTCGGCCAGCAGTAGCTCGCCCATGGCCTTCTGCGCCCCGTACGACGTGAGCGGCGTGAGGTGGAAGTCGTCGTCGATCACCGGAGGGAACGGCGCCCCGAACACGGCGATCGACGAGCTGAACACCACCCGGGGCCGGCCGGGAGCGGCGGCCAGAGCGTCGAGCAGGTGGCGGGTGCCGTCGAGGTTGACCCGGTAGCCCTTGGCCGGGTTGGCCTCGGCTTCGCCCGACACCACCCCGGCCAGGTGGAACACCACATCGGGGGCGCGGGAAGCCAGCTCGGCGGCCACCGTCGGCTCGGCCAGATCGGCTACCACGGCTTCGACGGCCACATCGGCTCCCAGCCCGGCCGGCGGGTCGGCCGGCACCACGTCGGCCAGGTCGAGGGCCTCGATGGGTCGGCCGGCCAGCGAGCCGTCGGCCGCCAGTCGGGCTGCCAGCTTCCGGCCCAGCATGCCAGCCGCCCCCGTGATCAGGATCCGCATCGGTCGTCCTCCCCGTCGGCCCCGCCCGGGCCGAGCGGGGTGTCGTTCGAATCTACCGATCGCCCCACCCATCGTCGGGCCACCGTCCCGTTTGGCCTTCGCCCACGGTGGAACACTCCTACTTCATGCGATCTCGCCGTTCCTCACTGCTCCCCGCCCTCGTCACCGGCGTACTCGTCCTCGCGGCCTGCGGGTCGAGCACCGACGGCGACGGGAACGGGGACGCCGCCACCACCTCGGCCGTCGCCACCACGTCGGCCTCGACCCGGCCGCCGTCGACCGACCCGGCCCCGACGGTCGACCCGTCCCTGCCTGCAGATGACGACCCAGCGGCGGCGCTGACCACGGCCGGGTCGTTTGGCGTCACCGTGGGCGTACCGGAGGGCAGCGAATCAACCATCGTGACCGAACCGATGGCGTTCGCCGCCACCGCCCGGGACGGCCGCATCTTCATGCAACGCTCGACCGACACCGACGAAACCGGGGCCGACACCTCCCTGCTGATGTGGTCACCGGAGACCGATGAGATCGTCCCCCTCGACCCACCCCTGGCGGCCGACAGCGGCCCCGACGACACCGTCGAGCTTCACGACGTGGCCACCGTCGACGGCGAGGTCACCCTGTTGTACGTGACACGGCCGAGCGCCTGCACCGACCCGAACGTGTGCATCGGCGCCGTCATGGCGTGGGAGCCCGACACCGGTGAGTCCACCGAGATCGCCAGCAAGATCGTGTTCGAAGGGGGCTGGACCGGGCTGGAGCTGGCCGACAACGGGCTTGTGGTCGGCGCCGAATACGAATCGGCGGCCGACGCCATCTTTCTGGCGGCCATCGGCTCGGCAACCGCACCGACCCCGGCCGAGCTCGGGCTCGAGGCCGCCTACAGCGACTGCAGCGTCTGCCCGTTCGCCTTCACGATCGACCCGTCCGGCCGCTTCGTCGGATGGGTCGACTTTGGGCCCGACGCCAGCCAGGCCAACCCGCCGCCCGATGCGTCCGAGGCGAGCGAGATCACCGTGGTCGATCTGACCGAAGGATCGGGCACCGGTCAGCGCCGGATCAGCGTCGACGTGGCCGCGGCGTTCGGCGAGCTCGACATCGCCGACGTCGTCTTCAGCGACAACGACGGTTTCGCCGCTGGCCAGTCGGTGTTCGCCAGCAGCGCCAGCGGCGCCGACCCCCCGATCAAGGTCGACCTCACCACCGGTCGGATCGGGCCGATCGACGCCGTCTCCGCCACCCTCAACGAGCTCGAACGCGGGTCGTCCGGCCTCGAGGAGTAGGTCGGCTCGGCGAAAAGCCGGTCGGAGGCGTCGTGCTACCGTGCGTTTCAGGAGCGCCGGGCCGCGACCCGGCCGAGCGGCGGAAGCGAGGGCACCATGACCGAGCCGGGTCTGCGATCGGCAATCGAGCTGGCCACGGCCATCCGAGCCCGCGAGCTGAGCGCGGTGGAACTTCTCGACCACTATCTCGACCGGGTAGACCGGCTCAATCCCACCGTGAACGCCCTGGTCACCTTCGACCTCGACGGGGCTCGGGCCCGGGCCCGGGCGGCCGATCAGGCCACCATGGCCGGCGGGCCCCTGGGTGCCCTCCACGGCCTGCCCTGCTCGATCAAGGACGCTCTCGCCACCGCCGGCGTCCGCACCACGGGCGGAGCCGTCGAGTTGACCGACAACGTCCCGGGTGTCGACGCCCCGGTGGTGGCTCGGCTGGCGGCGGCCGGGGCCAACGTGTTCGCCAAGTCGAACCTGCCCCGATGGTCGGGCGACATGCAGGCCTTCAACGAGATCTTCGGCACCACCAACAACCCGTGGGACCTGACCCGGGGGCCCGGCGGCTCGTCGGGCGGGGCCTCGGCGGCGGTGGCGGCCGGCCTGTCGGCGTTCGACATCGGGACCGACATCGGCGGCTCGATCCGGGGGCCCGCCCACCTGTGCGGGATCTGCGGCCACAAGCCGAGCTTCGGCATCGTGCCCGCCCTGGGCTACATCGACCACGTCACCGCCGGGCTGACCGAACCCGACGTCAACGTGCTGGGGCCGCTGGCCCGCTCCGTCGACGACCTGTCGCTCCTGCTCGACGTGATCGCCGGCCCCACCGACGACCGGGCCCCCGGCTGGCGCCTGGAGCTTCCCGGGCCCCGGGGCTCCCGCCTGGCCGACCTGCGGATCGCAGCCTGGCTCGACGATCCCGCCTGCCCCGTCTCGTCCGACACCGCCACCGCCCTCGACGGCCTGGTGCGCACGATCGAGGGGGCAGGGGGAACCGTCGATCGGGCGGCCCGGCCCGGGATCGACCCCGAGGTTGTGCGGCGGGTGGGCCTGCCGCTGGTCTCGGCGGCCACGTCGCCCGGCCGTACCGACGACGAGTTCGAGCACTTCCGCCGCATCGCCGACAGCCCCGAGGGCCACGATCCCACGCTGGTGATGCGGGCCCGGGCGTCGGCCATGCACCACCGGGACTGGCTCCTGCTCACCGAGGAGCGGGAGCGGGTGCGGGAGCGGTGGGCCCAGTTCTTCACCCGCTTCGATGTGCTGCTGTGCCCGGTGCTGATGACCACGGCCTTCGAGCACCAGCAGGAGGGCACGCTCTACACCCGGACCCTGCGGGTGGACGGGGTCGACCGGCCCTATGCCGACATCATCTGGTGGACGATCCTGATCGGCATGGCCTACCTGCCCTCCACCGTGGTGCCCGTGGGCTGGACCGCCAGCGGGCTGCCGGTGGGTGTGCAGGTGGTCGGCCCGTACCTGGGCGACCGGTCGACGCTGGCCGCCGCCCGCCTCATCGAACGCCTCACCGGTGGCTACCGGGTCCCGCCCCTGGCCGGCGGTGACCAGGAGATCGCACCATGACCGCCGACACCTCCGCTTCCTGGCCCGCCCCGTCCCGTCCTGGGCCCCGGGCCCTCACCAAGCTGGCCGAGCCGATCCACGCCCTCACCTACTACAGCCGGGAGCTGACCGATCTCACCGATGTCGGCTACCGGGGCTGGTGGCACGCCTACTTCGCCTATCGGCCCGCCCCCATGGGGGCGGTCTCGGCCGGCACTGTCACCGCCGCCTTCTACAACTTCGCCCCCCGCATGGTGGAGCGGGCCGTCCCCGGCGTGTGGGCCATTCGCTCGCCGGCCGACACCGTGGCCCTGCGCCACGAGCGGGTGGTGAAAGCGATCGACCGGATCTTCGGCCCGGCCGGCAGCGGCGGGCGGTCGCCCGAGGCGGCGTCCGCCGCCCGCCTCCTGCGCCGGGCCCTCGATGGCCTCAGCATCGCCGGCCGCCCTGTGTTCGGGGCCTACGCCGAGCTGGTGTGGCCGACCGACGACCTGGAGGCGGTGTGGCACGGCTGCACCCTGTTGCGGGAGCTACGGGGCGACTGCCACGCCACCGCCCTGGCCGCGGCCGAGGTCGACGGGGTGATGGCCCATGTGCTGATGGCTGGCCGGGGCCACGGCAACCGGCCCACCATCCAGGCCATCCGGGGCTGGAACGATCAGGAGTGGGACGGCGCCGTGGCCCGCCTCAACGAGCGGGGCTGGGCCGGGCGCGACGGCTCGCTCACCGACGCCGGCCGCCAGGGGCGGGAGGCGATCGAGCACCACACCGACGCCCTGGCCATGGGCCCCGTCACCCGTCTCGGCACCGACCTGGGCGATCTCCTGGCCGCCCTCGAACCGGTGGCCGGCCATCTGGTGGCGTCGGGCGAGGTGTCGGCCACCTGGCCCCCGCCCCATCTCCACCGGCCCGAGGGCGGTGCCCGGTGACGGGGCCGACGCCCGTGGCCGCCGCCGGACCGGAAACCCGGCGCAGGTTGTCGACCCGGCGCGATTAGCCTTGCCCACGATCCCGAGCACCAACCCCACGTGAGGACCGTGTCCACCACCGGAGAGCAGAACCAGATCATCGTCTGGGTGAACGGCCAGGCCTGGTACGGCCTCGACGGCCATGTGATCGGGCGCGACAACGCCGCCTCGATCACGGTCGACCACGCCCAGGTGTCCCGGCGGCACGCCGTGCTCGCCTTCGACGGGGTCGCCTGGTCGATCCGCGACCTCGGCAGCGTCAACGGCATCCACGACGCCAATGGTCGGCGTGACGCCATCCCGTTGCGGCCCGGCCGCACCCAGGTGTGGCTGGGACCGCCGGCCAGCTCGCCGTCGATCTACTTCGACGTGCCGACGCCGGCCGGAGGGCCGCCACCCCAGCCCAGCGCCCAACCGTCGCCCCAACCCGGCGGCGGCGGCCCCCAGCCGTTCGGTGGTCCCCAACCGTACGGCGGTGGCCCCCAGGCCGGGGGCGGCCCCGGCCCCTACGGCGGTGGCCCCCAGGCGGCCCACGGTGCTCCGCCGTCGTTCGCCGGGTCGGCGGCGGCCCCGGCGTCCCCTCCGGGCCTCCTGGCCCCGGCCGCGTCTCCTGGCGGAGGATCATTCCAGCCGCCGCCCCCGGTCGGGGTCGGCAGCCCGCCGATCAGCGCCGGGGGTGTTCTCGGCGCCCCGTTGGCGCCCGCTCCCGCCCCGGCGCCAGCTCCCCAGTCGGCACCGGGCGCAGCCGGCAACCGTCCGCCGCCTCCGGTCGGATCGCCGGCGTCGCCGCTGGGCAACGGCATCAGGCCCGAGCCGTTCCGGCCCGGTGGGGCGGCAGCCGCTCCCGGCCCGGGGGCCTACACCAGCGCCCTCAACGCCAATGGCCTCCAGGTGGAGCAGAACCTCGGCGGCCTCAGCCAGGTCATCAACCTCGCCGGCAGCGACCTGATCGTCGGCCGCTCGGCCCAGTGCGACATCTCCATCGCCGATCCCCTCATGTCGCGTCGCCACGCCCGCCTCCTGATCGGCCCGGCCGGCGGTCGGATCATCGACCTGGGCAGCGACAACGGCACGTTCGTCAACGGCCAGCGCATCACCGACAGCCCGCTGGCCGAGGGTGACCTCATCGAGATGGGCCGGTCCCAGTTCGTGCTCACCGGGGGCCGGCTGCAACAGCACGTGGCTCACGGCCTGCCCCTCCAGGCGGCCAACCTCACGGTGAAGGTGAACGGCGACCACGTGCTGCTCCGTGATGTCAGCTTCTCCCTGCCTCCCGGCTCCATGACGGCCGTCATCGGCCCGTCCGGCAGCGGCAAGAGCACCCTGCTCAACGCGCTCACCGGCCGCCGTCCGGCCGACCAGGGCCGGGTGGTGCTGGGGGGCCGCGACCTCTACGGCTCCGACGAGGGCCTGGGCCGCCGGATCGGCTTCGTTCCGCAGGACGACCCCGTCCACGAGACGCTCACCGTGCGCCGGGCCCTGGAGGCGGCGGCCCGCCTCCGCCTCCCGGCCGATACCAACTCGGCCGAGATCAGCTCCTCGGTGGAGCAGGTGGCCACTGAGCTGGGCCTGCGGGAACGGCTCGACACGAAGGTCAAGGCCCTGTCCGGCGGCCAGCGCAAGCGGGTCAGCGTTGGCTACGAGTTGGTGGGCACGCCCCAGGCCCTGATCCTCGACGAGCCCACCTCGGGCCTCGACCCGGGCCTCGAACGCGACCTGATGGTCACCCTGCGCCAGCTGGCCGACAAGGGCACCACCACGATCGTGGTCACCCACTCGGTGCAGAGCGTCGAGTTGTGCGACCTGGTGCTGGTGCTGGCCCCCGGCGGCCGCCTGGCCTTCATCGGCCCCCCGTCCAAGGTCAGCATGCACTTCGGCTGCCCCGACCTGGCCAGCGTGTTCCACCTGCTCGGCACCCGTCAGCGGGCCGAGTGGGAGCTGGAGTTCGCCCAGACCACTTCCTACCTCAAGTTCGGCGCCCCCGCCCCCATCTCGGCTGCCGCTCCCGAGACCCCGCTACCGCCCCGCTCGTTCATGTCCGACCTGCGGGTGATGCTGGTGCGCTACATCCGGTCGCTGATCGGCGACCGGCGCCGCCTGATCCTGTTGCTGGCCCAGGCCCCCGTTCTGGGCGCCATCCTGGCCGCCGTGCTGTTCCGCAACGCCTTCGTCCAGGGGTCGGGGCAGGCCACGCGCCAGTACCTGCTGGCCACCGTGCTGGCCATGTCGTGGCTGGGCGGGTCGAACAGCGTGCGCGAGATCGTGCAGGAGCGCGATGTGTTCCGCCGGGAGATGGCGGTGGGGGTGTCGGCCACCGCCTTCGTCGTCAGCCGCTGGATCGTGCTGAGCGTGGCCACCGCGGTACAGGCCGTCGTGCTGCACCTGGTGGCGTCGAGCCGCCAGCAGAACCCGATCGGCCAGGGCGCTCTGCTGCGGGCCGGCGAGATCGAGTTGATCCTGGCCCTGATCGGCGTGGGCGTGGTGAGCGTGGGGATCGGCCTGCTGATCTCCGCCCTGGTCACCGACACCCCGAGGGCCCTCACCCTGTTGCCCCTGGTGATCATCCCCACCCTGCTGCTGAGCGGCCTGGTGGTGCCCACCTCGGGTCGCACCGGGGTGCAGGAGCTGACCTACCTCAACCCGGTGCAGTGGGGGTCGTCGGCCGCCGCCGTGTCGGTCGACATCCGCACGGCCGAGAACTGCAACCTGCCGGGCAACGCCAACGCCCAGCTCAACGCCACCTGCTCCAACGGCCGGTGGGAGCGAACAGCCGGGACTCAGGGTCTGAACTTCTTCATGATCATCTTCTGGAGCGTCATCATGCTCGGGCTGGCCAGCCGGTCCACCGGGTGGACGATGTCGAGGCCGCTCAAGCGGTCCTGACGGCCCTGAATCGAGAGCACCCCCGGGGTCAGAGGACCCCGGCGGCCAGCAGCCCCACGGCGAGCACGCCGACGGCCAGGCGGTACCAGCCGAACACGTCGAAGCTGCGCTGCTGGAGCCAGGCGACCATCCATCGCACCGACACCACGGCGGCGGCGAACGCCACCACCAGGCCGATCAGGGGGGTGACCACCCCGAAGGTGTCGAGCATGAGCTGGCCGTCGGAGGCGCCGGTCAGCACGGTGGCCGCCCCCAGCGTGATCAGGCCCAGCAGGAAGCTGAACTCCACCGCCGCCTCCAGCGAGAGCCCCACGGCCACCGCCCCGATGATCGTGACCAGGCTGCGGCTCGTGCCCGGCCACAGGGCCACGGCCTGGAACACGCCGATGGCCAGGGCCTGGCGGATCGTCACCTGGTGCAGGGCGATGCCGGGGCGGCGCAAGAACCCCTGGCGCTCCAGCCCCAGGATCACCACGCCGCCCACCAGCCAGGCGGCGGCCACCGGGCCCACGCCGAACAGCTTGTCGCGCACGATGTCCTTGAAGGCGAAACCGATGACGGCGGTGGGCACGAAGGCGGCCACCACGGCGAGCAGCACGGCCCGGCCCTCGGCGCTGCGGCCGATGAGGCCGTCGAGCATCTGGCGGACCCGCTGCTGGTAGAGCACGAGCACGGCCAGGATGGCGCCGGCCTGGATGCAGATGGCGTAGGCCTCGAGGGCCTTGTCGGAATCCTCGGTGCCACCCAGTCCCAGGGCGTGCTCGGCCACCAGCAGGTGGCCGGTGGAGCTGACCGGGAGGTACTCGGTGAGCCCTTCCACCAGGCCGAGGACCACGGCCGACACGACCGACAGGCCCTCGGCCCCGCCCCCGTTGTCGTCGGCCGCCGGCACGGCCGGGCCGGTGGGGGAGGGGGGAGCGGCGGTGGCCGGCACGATCCAGAGGGCGACGAGCGCCAGCAGCAGAGCGGCTGCGCCCCCCCGGGCCATCCGTCGCCGTGGGGTGGCTGTCACAGAGCGGGTGTACACAGGAGCGGGACGGTACCGGCCGAAAAAGTCCATCGGACTCGAACATATGTTCGATCCTCGGGCTAGGCTCTTGCTATGACCAACACCCCCACCGACGACCCACATCCCACCCCTCGCCCTCCGGCGTCCCCGGGGCGACGGCTGCCCACCACCACCGAGGAGTGGGAGCAGCTCCGTCGCTCGGTGGCCATGCTGTCGCCCGGCGCCTGGGCTCTCAAACGGGAGCCGGCCCTGGCCGCCCTCGATCTCCTCGTCAGCCGCCTGCGCGCCCCGGCTCCCGGCCCCGGTGCGTGACATCGGTCTCACCGGCCCAGTGGCCAAAAGAGACGGCACGGTAGGCACGCCCAACTAGGGTTGCAAAGTCTGTTTGTCGATCCCCGCTGGGGGAGGAGCTTCGAGCATGTACCGCTCGCTGGGTCAATGGTGCTTCCGACAATGGAAGCTGGTTGTAGGTGCGTGGGTGCTGGCCTTGGTGGGGGTCAGCATCGTGGCCCAGGCAGTGGGCCCCGCCTTCGACACCACGTTCGAGATCCCGGCGTCGGAGAGCCGCGACGGGTTCGACGTGCTCAACGAGCACTTCGGCGGCCAGGGCAGCGGCAATCCCGGCTCGATCGTGTTCCGCACCGATCTGGGGGTCGCCAACCCCGAGGTCGAGCAGGTGATGACCGAACTGTTCAGCTACACCGCCACCCTCAACCCCGGTCTCCAGGTCACCAGCCCCTACGACGAGAACCTGCCCCGGCCCCAGGTGGCCCTGGTCGGCCCCCAGGCGGGCAAGATCGCCTTCGCCAGCCTGAACCTCGATCTCGACATCGACCAGGTGGAGGGGAGCAAGATCGGTGGCGAGATCACCGACAAGGCCGACGAGCTGCTGGCCGAGGCCGACCTGGCCGACGAGGTGCAGGTGGAGCTGGGCGGTGCCTACCTGGCCGGGTTCGAGCCCCCGCAGACCGAGGCCATCGGTCTCGGCTTCGCCGTGATCGTGCTGATCCTGGCGTTCGGCTCGGTGATGGCCATGGGCCTGCCCATCGGGGTGGCGGTGGCCGGCGTCGGCACCGGCATCGGCATCGTCAACCTGCTCACCAACATCCTGCCCATGCCCGACTTCGCCACCACGGTGGGGGCCATGATCGGCCTCGGCGTCGGCATCGACTACGCCCTGTTCATCGTCACCCGCTACCGCGGTGCCCTGGCCGCCGGCCGCTCGCCGGAAGACTCGGTCGGCCTGGCCATGGACACCGCCGGCCGGGCTGTGGTCTTCGCCGGGCTCACGGTGGTGGTGTCGCTGCTCGGCATGCTGCTGATCGGCCTCAAGTTCATCTCC
Organism: uncultured Actinomycetes bacterium; assembly: GCA_902826025.1. Taxonomy (GTDB): domain Bacteria; phylum Actinomycetota; class Acidimicrobiia; order Acidimicrobiales; family SZUA-35; genus CADEDH01. The sequence goes on along the minus strand of CADEDH010000020.1, from coordinate 76,144 downwards.
GGCCTGGGCATCGGAGCCGCCTCCACCGTGGCCGTCACCATGCTGGCCTCGGTCACCCTGCTGCCGGCCCTGCTGGGCCTGGTGGGCCACCGGGTGGAGCTGTCCCGGGTGCGGGGCGTGGTGGCCGCCGGGCTGGTGGCCGTCGGTCTGTTCACCTTCGGCATCGGTGCGGCCCCGGTGGCCGGCGCCGCCTTCGCCCTGGCCGGCGTAGTCCTCGTGCTCGGCAGCTTCGCCCTGGGGATCAAGACACTGCTCAAGCGGCAGGTGCCCCACCGCCCCGAGAAGCCGCTCCGGGAGACCCTGCCCTACCGGTGGAGCCGCACGATCCAGGGCCATCCGTGGATCGCCCTGCTGGCCGGCACCGCCGTGCTGCTGGTGCTGGCAGCCCCGGTGCTGGGCCTGCGTCTGGGCTTCTCCGACGAGGGCAACTTCCCGGAAGACACCACCACCCGCAAGGCCTACGACCTGATAGCCGACGGTTTCGGGCCCGGCTTCAACGGCCCGTTCCTCATCACGGCAGTGCCCACATCGCCCGAGGGGGCGGCCAACCTGCAGGCCTTGCAGGCTGCCGTCGCCGCCACCGAGGGTGTGGCCGACGCTTCACCCCCGATCCCCGACAACCTGGAGAACCCGGCGGCGGCCGAGGCCTTCCTGATCCAGGTCACCCCGGAGACGTCGCCCCAGGACGTGGCGACCGAGAACCTGGTCAAGCACCTCCGGGACGACGTGATCCCGGCCAACAGCGCCGGGCTCGACGTCAACGTCACCGGCGCCGTGCCATCCGGGATCGACTTCACCACCTTCCTCGGGGCCCGCATCCTGCTGTTCTTCGGCGTGGTGCTGGCCCTCAGCTTCCTGCTGCTGATGGCCGTCTTCCGCTCCGTGGTGGTGCCGCTGAAGGCGGTGATCATGAACGTGCTGTCGATCGCCGCCTCCTACGGCGTGGTGGTGGTGATCTTCCAATGGGGCTGGGGTGGCAAGTACCTGAACATCGCCGGCGCTCCCATCGAACCCTTCATCCCGATGATGCTGTTCGCCATCGTGTTCGGCCTGTCCATGGACTACGAGGTGTTCCTGCTGTCCCGGGTGAAGGAGGAGTACGAGCGCACGGGCGACGCCCGCAACTCGGTGGCCGACGGCCTGGCCAGCACGGCCCGGGTGATCTCGGCGGCGGCCGCCATCATGATCGTGGTGTTCGGGTCGTTCATGTTCGAGAACAACCGGATCATCAAGCTGTTCGGCCTTGGCCTGTCGCTGGCTGTGCTGCTCGACGCCAGCTTCGTGCGGCTCCTGCTGGTGCCGGCCACCATGGAGCTGCTGGGCGCCCGCAACTGGTGGCTGCCCCGCTGGCTCGACCGGATCCTGCCCAACCTCAACATCGAGGGCACCGAGGCCGCAGGCCACGACCCGGCGGAGTCGGATGAGCGGGAGCCGGAGCGGGTATAGGGTCAAGCTGTGGAGCAGCCTCGACCGGAAGACAAGGATTGGACGTGGGTACTGGATCGTCCGTGCCCCCAGTGCGGCTTCGACGCCGCCGCGGTGCCCCGCGACCAGCTGGCGGCCAAGGTCCGCAGCAACGCCGCCGCCTGGCGGGCCGTGCTCAACCGGGGCGCGGTGGTGTCGATGCGGCCGCCCGAAGACCCCGAACGGGGGCCGGTGTGGTCGGCCCTCGAGTACGGGGCCCACGTCCGTGACGTGTACCAGGTCATGGCCGAGCGGCTGAAGCTCATGCTCACCAAGAACGACCCTCGATTCCTGAACTGGGATCCCGACGCGGCGGCGGTCGAGAAGCGCTACAGCGAACAGGATCCCCACCGGGTGGGCTACGACCTGGCGTTGACGGCAGGCAAGGTGGCCGACGCGCTGGAGCGGGTGCGGGACAACCAGTGGGGGCGAACCGGCCAGCGGTCCGACGGCCAGCCCTTCACCGTCGAGCGACTCGCCACCTACCTGTACCACGACGTCGTCCACCACCTGCACGACGCCGAGGCTGGGTTCAAGGCCATCGCCGGCGGGGGCGACGACGACCCCGACGACGAGGTCGACGGGCAAGGAGCCGACGGGGAGTCATGAGCGGCCCGGCAACCGGGGGGCACGCAGGCACGGACGACTTCGACATCGAGGCCCACGCCGCAGGGATCACCGAGCTCGTGCGCTCGGCCAGCCGGCAGGCCCTGGCCTGGCACCGCCGCCCGCTCCCGGTGGAGAACAAGCTGGCTGTTGGCTTCGACCCCGTAACCGAGGCCGACCGGGCGGTGGAGGACACGATCCGGGCCGGGCTGGGTGAACGCTTCCCGGGCCACGCCATCCTCGGCGAGGAGCGGGGCGAGACCGGCAGCGGCCCCTACCGCTGGGTGATCGACCCGATCGACGGCACGCGCGCCTTCATCAGCGGGCAGCCCATGTGGGGCACGCTGGTGGGGTTCCAGGTCAACCGGGCCCCGGTGGCCGGCTGGATGCACGTCCCCGTGCTCGACGAGACCTACGTGGCCACGCCGGCCACTGGCGCCCGCCTGATCGGGTCGGCAGGCGAGCCACAGCCGTTGGCAGTGTCGGCCGTGACCGACCTGAGCCAGGCCATCCTGCTGTGCACCCACCCGTCGATGTTCGCCCCCGGCCCCGAGAGGGCGGCGTTCGATGCCCTGGAGGCGTCGGTACGGCTGTCACGGTTCTCGGGCGACTGCCTTAACTACGGGCTGCTGGCCGCCGGCCACGTCGACCTCGTGATCGACAACGGCCTGGCCCCCTACGACATCGTGCCCCTGCTGCCCATACTGGCCGCAGCCGGAGCCGTGGTCACCGGGCTCGATGGCGAGCTCCCCCTGGAGGGCGGATTCGCCCTGGCATCGGCCACCCCCGAGCTACACGAGAAAGCCATGGCCATCCTCCGCCCCGGCTTCTGCTGAATTCTTCGGGGGCTGTGCTGTTCGGGGGCTGCGCCCCCGTCGGCCGCTTCGCGGCCTCCCCCATCTCCGGTGGGGGCCCCAACCCCACCGGGGGGGCTGCGCCCCGTCGGCCGCTGCGCGCTCGCCGGGAGTTCAGGGCTGGCGGGCGAGGTTGTCGATGGCGTCGATGAGCTGGGGAAACAGCGGGCGGGGCAGGTTGTGGCCCATGTCGTCGAACAGCATCAGCTCGGCCCCCGGCACGGCATCGGCCGTGGCCACCCCGCCCGAGACGTCGATCAGCGGGTCGAGGCGGCCATGGATCACGAGGAACGGGGCCCGCACCGTGCCCAGCCGCTCCGTCCGGTCACCCGAGGCCACGATGGAGGCCAGCTGGAACGCCGGACCCACCGGGTGGAACATCCGATCGTAGGACTCGGTGGCCCGGCGGCGGGCGTCATCGGCGTCCCACAGGGGGCCGCTGATCACCTTGCTGGCCGCCATCCCCTGGGCGATGGCCTCGCTGCGGCTGGCCGGCGGCGGCCGTAGCAGCGCGCCGATGGCCTCGGGCGACGCCTGGCCCACCGCCGGGTGACCGGTGGTGGACATGATCGAGGTGACCGTCCGCACCCGTTCCGGGTGCTCGAAGGCCAGGTGCTGGGCGATCATGCCGCCCATCGACGCCCCCACCACGTCGGCCTGCTCGATGCCCAGGGTGTCGAGCAGGCCGGCGGCGTCGGCCGCCATGTCGGACAGGGTGTAGGGCACATCGGCCGGACCCACCTCGCCCCCGGCGGCCCGCCGAGTCATCAGGGCCAGCACGTCGGGCGGCGGGCCCGGCGTCTTGGTCGACAACCCCACGTCCCGGTTGTCGAACCGGATCACGTACCGGCCCCGAGCGGCCAGGCCGGTGAACAGCTCCTCGGGCCACAGGATCATCTGGGCGCCGAGCCCCATCACCAGCAGCAGAGGTGGGTCGGCCGGGTTACCGAACGTCTGGTGGCACAGCTCGATCCCATTGGCCGGCACCACGGCCGGCGGGGATGGTCGGAGGTCGGTCACGGGGTGAGGCCCCGCAGCCCGCCCCAGGCCAGGGCGATCAGGTCCTGGACGAGGTCGTCGCGGTCGAGGCCCTCGGCGTTGCCCGACTGCCAGTAGCGCATCATGCCCTCGGCCAGCCCCATGATCCCGTGGGCCAACGCCTGGCGGTGCTGGGTGCTGATGCCGGGCACGTCGATGAGGTCGGCGATTCCCTGGGCGATCGAGTGCTCCACCGCGCTGGTGATCGTGGCCCACTCGCCATCCTGGCGGGAGGTCCCGCTGAACAGGATCTGGAAGCCCTCGGTGTCGTCGTCGACGAAGCGGACATAGGCCTGGAAGCCGGCATCCACCTGCTGGCGGGCCGTGCCGGCCTGGGCCGCCGCCTCCAGCACCGAAGCCCGCAACCGGGCCCCGATGTCTTCCAGCACGGCGGTGTAGAGGTCGCGTTTGGAAGCGAAGTGCTGGTACAGCACCGGCTTGGTGACCCCGGCCTCCTCGGCGATCTCGGCCATGGTGGTCTCGTAGAACCCGCGCTGGGCCAGCACCTGGCGGGCAACGTCGAGGAGCTGGCGTCGCCGCTGGGCCGCCGGCAGGCGCCCACTGACGGGCGAGGTGCGGGCCCCGGGCAACGGGCCGGCTGCGGGAGGGCCGGCGACGAGGTCGTGGGCGGCCGGCCCCTCCGCCCCGTGGGCTACCACGTCCCTTCCCTGTCTGCCCGGTCGGCCGCCTTCACGGCGTAGCTGAACACGATCGCCGGGGCCAGCACGATGGAACCGGCGATCAGGCAGAAGGTGAGGGCCGCCCCCAGCACCTCACGGAAGTCGGTGGCCAGGGCCACGACGAACAGGACCATCGACAGGCCGAACAGGCCGTAGCCGGTGCGTAGGCCCAGGCCGACCCAACGGGCCACCTGGGCCCGGCGTTCGAGAATGGGGTCACCCGAGTCGGTCATCCCCGCAAGCCTGCCGTATCAGAGCCCGGTTCGGCCACGTGGCACGGCGAACTGTGGAACGAAATGTGGCCTGCCGCCCGGGTGCCGGGACGGAGCCGGGGGTGTCGGGCCGTGTTCAGAAGGCGGGCAGGACCCGGTCGAGGTGGACGAAGCAGGCGAACAGGCAGGGCACGATGGCCGCCGCTCCCGTGCCGTAGGCCCACCGGCGGCGCCACAGCCGGCCCCCGATCCAGGCGGCGTGGGCCAGCACGGCGCACACGGTGGCCCACAGGATGGTCGGGGCGAGCTGATCGTCCTGCCAACCCAGGCCGGGGCCGAAATCGGCCGGATCGACGGGGGCGGCGGTGCGGTGTAGCGGGGTGACGGCGCCGGCCCCGCCCATGGCCGCCGGTACGGCCACCATGGCCTGCCGCCCGGCCAGCTCCTCGGCCGTGGCGGCCACCGGGACCGGCTCCGGTTCGGTGGCCGGTGCTCCGTCCGGGCCGCCGACGGGTCCGGTGGCGGGGGTAACGGTTGCGGCGGGGGTGCCTGCGCCTGTGCTCGTGCCGGCTCCGGCGTCGGGGCCGGCCCCCGGGCCGGCCGGCGTGGCGGTGGGGGCAGGAAAGGTGAGGGCCGGCCCCACCAGGTGGGCGGTGACCACGATGCGCTGGCGGGCCGAGTAGCGGGGATGGCAGGCGGTGAGGGTGAGGCGGTTGTCGCCGGCATCGGCCAGGACGCCGATGTCGTCGGGCGTCACGATCAGGTGGCCCACGGTACCGCCGTCAGCGTCGGGGTGGCCGTCCACCAGGTAGTGGAACTCGCCCTCGGCGGTGGTCAGCACGATCTCGTCGCCGGGGGCCAGTTCGTCGAGATGGTAGAAGGGGGCGCCGTGGGTGGTCCG
>CADEDH010000020.1:0-70289 GCA_902826025.1 uncultured Actinomycetes bacterium | reverse complement strand
CGTCGCCGGGGGCCAGTTCGTCGAGATGGTAGAAGGGGGCGCCGTGGGTGGTCCGATGGCCGGCGATGGCCGTGTTGCCGGGGTGGCCGGGCAGGGCGGTCCCGGGGTAATGGCCCGGGCCTTGACGCAGCACGTCGCGGTCGACCCCTTCCACGAACGCCTTCGACAGCCCGATGGTGGGGATGTCGATCCGGCCCACGGGGTCGCCGTTTTCCAACCAGCCCAGTGGAGTTGCCGGCAGGCGGACGGCGCCAGCGTCGGGGCCGACAGTGGACGGGTCGACGCTGTCCGCCGAGCCAGCATCCTCGGCGGCGGCGCTGGCAGGGGCGTCGGCCGGGGCCGGTCGGGCGTCATCAGCGGAGCGGGAGCCCGACACGAACGTGGGCAGGGGGGCGTCGAGCACCTGGGAACCGAGCTGGGGGCGGGCGGTGACGGGGGCGAGCTCAGCCGACAGCGCCCGCTGGGCCCGCCATTCGATGAGGGCTGTGCCCCACAGCTGGAAGGCGGCGAACGCCACCATGAGCCCGCCCAGGGCCACCAGGATCTGGCCCGCCACCCGGGTCCAGCAGGGAACGGCCAGATCCACAGGCGGGGCGGGGGAGGCGGTCGGCACCGTCGACCGGGGGCACGGGCCGGCCACGGCCGGGCGGGGCCCGGGTTCGGCGGTGGTGCGGGTGAGGGCGGCCATCGTGGCCCCTGTCGGCCGGTCCACCCGGAACTTCACCGTGGGCCCCCGCCGGCATGGTGGGTAGTTCTTCCCGGGCCACCGTTCGGGCTCCGGAATCACGGTCGACCCGTCCGGCCCAGGTCAACCGGGCGCCGGTGGCTGGTGGACTCCTGCCACATGGCGGCCGATGGAGGGGCAGGATGGGTATGGGCGACCTATCGTGGGGCCCGTGAGTGACGGCGACAAGACCCCAGCCGGCCCCTTGGACGTGGGCCAGCCTGGGCGTACCGTCGTCATCCAGCTCCGCCAGGCCATCAGCCTCATCGAGCGGTTCCCGGCCCTGGCCGGGGTGGATCTGACCGTGAGCGAAGGCGAGATCGTGCTGCTCCGGGGGCCCAATGGGGCCGGAAAGTCCACCCTGCTGCGCCTGTGCGCCGGCCTGGCCCCCCTCAACGGGGGCCGGGGCGAGGTGCTCGGCCACGACCTGTCGAGCCGCCGGGAGCGGCGGGAACTGCGCCGTCAGACCGGCCTCCTGGCCCACGCCACCTTCCTCTACGACGAGTTGACGGTGGAGGAGAACCTCATGTTCTGGGCCCGGGCCAACCGCCTCGACGAGGCGTCGGTGGAGCCCGTGCTCGACCGGCTGGCCCTGGCCAATCGGCTTCGCCACGTGCGGGTGGCCAACCTGTCGGCCGGTCAGCGGCGGCGGGCGTCGCTCGCCGTGCTCGTGTGCCGTCGCCCCCGCCTGTGGCTGCTCGACGAACCGCACGCCGGGCTCGACGTGAACGGCCGTGACTTCGTCGACGGCCTGATCAAGCACGCCGTGGCTTTCGGCGGAACGGTGCTGCTGGCGTCGCACGATTTCGACCGGGCGGCCGAGATCGCCACCCGTACCGTCATCGTGGCCGGCGGCCAGGTGCAGGAGACCGACCCGGCCGGCCTCGGAGGCAGCCCTGAGGGTCGGATGGCCCGCCGCCCGCCGGTGGCCCCCGCCCCCTACGTCGCCCCCCCGCCCCGCTGGGGCCATGAGCCCGACGATTCACCCCCGCCCGACCCCGGCGCCGGCTCGCCCCTGGTGGGGCGGCCGCCCCGGGTCGAGGCCGCCGGCTCCCGCCTCGGGGGCCGGGCCACTGCCGACCCGCCCCGGCCCAGCCGGGCCGCGATCGATGGGGCGGCGGGCAACGAGGCGGTGGCCGACCCGGCCCCGGAGCCCGCCCCGGCCGACGGCGAGGGCGACGGGTCCGGTACCGGGCGTTCCGGCCCGCCCCAGCCCCCGGCGGTGGGGGCCGGACCTGGCTCCCGGTGGCGGGGTCGCCGCCGGGCCCCGGCGGAATCAGGCTGAACGGAGACCCGCGGTGCTACGAGACACCTGGTTGATGACGGTGAAGGACCTGCGGATCGAGCTGACGTCGCGCGTGGTGATGGCCCAGATCCTTCCCTTCGGGCTGCTCATCCTCATCCTGTTCGGCCTGGCCATCTCACCCGACCTGGTGGTGGTGGGCGATGCCCGCCGGCCGGTGATCGAGGAGATCGCTCCCGGCCTGTTCTGGCTCACCGTGCTCCTGTCGGCCCTCATGGCCCTCGGTCGGGCCTTCGCCCTGGAGGCCGACGACGGCAACCTCGACGCCCTGCGCATGGCCGGCCTCGACCCGGCCGGCGTCTTCCTGGGCAAGGCTCTGGCCGTGACCGTGCAGCTGGTGGCGGTGGAGACCGTGCTCGGCTTCGGCGCCTTCGTGGTGTTCGGGGCTCCGGTGGCCCGCCCCGGCCTGTTGGCCGCCACCGTGCTGCTGGCGACCGTGGGCATCACGCTGGCCGGCACGCTCTACGCTGCGTTGGCCGCGGGGCTACGGGTGCGGGATACCCTGGTGCCGTTGCTCGTGCTGCCGGTGCTGGCCCCTGTGCTGCTGGGAGCCACGCAAGCCTCCCGGGATGCCCTGTTCGCCGACCCCGGCGTACCGGGCTGGTCGTGGGCCGGGCTGCTGGCGGTTTTCTCGTTGCTTTACCTGGGAGTTGGGATGCTCGCCTTTGGTCCGCTACTGGAGGAGTCGTGAGCACCACCGCTGCTGAACCGACCGGCGCTGAGCCGGGAGACAAACCACTAGTGGCGTCGGCGGTGAACCCGCCCCACACCGGGTCGGTGGCGACCCGCCGCTTGGGAGTCGCCGCCATCGTGCTTCTCGCCCTCACACTATTGTTCGGGCTGGTGCTCTCGCCCCCGGAGGTGAGCCAGCGCGACGCGGTGCGGTTGATGTACCTCCACCTCCCGTCGATCGCCGTCACCTACCTGGCCTTCCTCACCACCGCCGTGGGCAGCGCTCTCTACCTCCGTAAGGGCTCGGTCTACTGGGACCTGGTGGCCGGGGCGGCAGCCGAGATCGGTGTGCTGTTCTGCAGCTTCGTACTGGTCACGGGCTCGCTGTGGGGCAAGCCCACGTGGGGCGTCTACTGGCAGTGGGACGCCCGGCTCACCAGCACCACCGTGCTGTTCGTGATGTACCTGGGGTACCTGGCGGTGCGCCGCCTGGAGTTGCCGCCCGAGGTGCGATCCCGTCGGGCCGCCGTGCTCGGCATCGTGAGCTTCGGCAACGTGATCATCGTCCACTACTCGGTCAAGTGGTGGCGGGGCCTGCACCAGGGCCAGACGTTCGGGGCCGACACCAAGATGGACGGCCTGATGCTATTCACGGTCTTCCTCGGCCTGATGTCCTTCCTGGTGCTGGCCGCCTGGCTGCTGATCCACCGGTTCCGGGTGTCCTGGCTGGCCCGTGAGGTGGAGCAGGTGGGCCTGGCTCAGGCTCTGGCCGAACGGCGGGCCGAGACCGATGCCACCGGCCTGGTCGGGAGGTCACGCTGATGTACTGGCAGTACGTTGCCGGCGGCTACGGCTTCGTGGCCGTGGGGCTCGCCCTCTACACCAGCTGGGTGCTCCGCCAGGGCCGCCGCCTGTCCCGCAAGCTCCCGCCAGAGCGGAGACGGTTCCTTGACTGAGACCAGCACCAACGTCGGTGCCGGCGACGAGAGCGCCAACCCCGACCTCACCGGCATCGATCTCACCCCCCGGGATCTCGGCCGCTCCCCGACGGAGCGGCGCAAACGGCGCTCCTACCGCAACGTGGCCGTGCTGTCGGTGCTCGCCGTGGTGCTGGGCTTCGTGCTGTACCAGGCCCTCACCAACGCCCGGGTCTTCTACCTCAACGTCGACGAGGCGGTGGCCCGACAGACCGAGTTGGGTGGCCAGACCTTCCGTATGCAGGGCGAGGTGATGCAGGTCGACGGGGCCGACGCCTCCGGCGCGCTGGTGTTCACCATGGCCTACGCCGACACCTCGGCCACCGTCCGCCATCTTGGCGACGAACCGTCGGACCTGTTCGACGTGGGCCAGAAGGTGGTGGTGGACGGTCGCTGGACCGGCGACACCTTCGAGTCCCGCCAGATCCTGCTGAAGCACTCCGAAGAGTACGTGGAGAACAACCCCGACCGCCTCGAGTACGAGACGCCGAGCACCACGCGCACCGCACCGTGATGGGCCGCCACGGACCCTGCCGATGAACGCCACCGTCGGTTTCGCCTTTGTCATCCTCGGCCTGTCGGCGTCCGTTCTGGGGGCCGGCGGCGGGGCCTACGCCCTGGTCACGGGCCAGCCCAAGCTGTTGCGCACCGTGCGCCAGTGGGCCTGGCTGGTGGTGGCGGCGGCCGTGGGCGCCTTCGCCGTGATGGAGGTGGCGCTCTTCCAGCGCGACTACAGCCTGTCCTACGTCCAGAAGGTGGGCTCGAGCCACACCCCGCCCCTGTTCAACGTCGCCGCCCTGTGGTCGAGCCTGGAGGGATCGATCCTGCTGTGGGCGTTGGTGCTGGGCGGCTACCTGGCCGCCGTGCTGGTGAAGTTCCGTCGCCGGGCCGCCGACCCGCTGGTGGGCTGGGCCCTGGTCGTCATGCTGGCGGTGACCGCCTTCTTCTACGCCCTCATGACCGGCCCGGCCAACCCGTTCACCACGGCCGACGTGCCGGTCGGGTTCGACGGCCCTGGGCCCAACCCCCTGCTCCAGAACCACATCCTGATGGCCTTCCACCCGCCGATGCTGTACCTAGGCTACGTGGGTTTCACCGTGCCCTTCGCCTTCGCCCTGGCCGCCCTCATCACGGGCCGGCTGGGGGAGGGGTGGCTGCTCGAGACGCGGCGCTGGACGGTGGCCGCCTGGGGTTTCCTGACCTTCGGCATCGTGCTCGGCGCCTGGTGGAGCTACGAGGTGCTGGGCTGGGGCGGCTACTGGGCCTGGGACGCGGTGGAGAACGCCTCCCTGCTGCCGTGGCTCACCGGCACCGCCTTCATCCACTCGGTGATCGTCCAGGAGCGGCGGGGGATGCTGCGGGTGTGGAACCTGTCGCTGCTGTGCGCCACGTTCTCGCTCACCATCCTCGGTACCTTCCTCACCCGCTCCGGTGTGGTGGAGAGCGTCCACGCCTTCACCGAAGGGGCGGTGGGGCCGTGGCTGCTCACGTTCTTCGGGCTGGTGGCGGCCACCTCCATCGGGCTCATCGCCTGGCGGGGTGACGCCCTGCGCTCCACCGGGGCCATCGACAACCCGGTGTCGCGCGAAGCGTCGTTCCTGGTCAACAATCTGCTGTTCGGGGCCCTGGCCTTCGTCATCCTGCTGGGAACCGTGTTCCCCCTGATCGCCGAGACCTGGAACGGGAGCCGGCTCACGATCGGCCCGCCCTACTTCAACTCCATGGGCCGCCCCCTGGGCCTGGCCCTGCTGTTCCTGATGGCCGCCGCCCCCCTCCTGCCGTGGCGCAAGGCCTCCACCGAACTGCTCTCCACCCGGCTGTTCTGGCCGGCGGTGGCCGGGGTGGGGGCCATGGCGATAGCCCTCGTGGTGGGGGCCCGGGGCACGGCGGCGGTGGCCGCCTTCGGCCTGGGCGCCTTCGCCGGGGCATCGGCCCTGCGTCAGGTGGTGCTGGCCTGCCGCCGCTCGGGTTGGCGGGGTGTGGTGGGCCGCACCAACGGGGGCATGATCGTGCACCTCGGCGTGGTGCTGGTGGCGGTGGCCATGGCTGCCAGCAGCAGCTACCGCAGTGACCGCACGTTCTCCATGAAGGTGGGCGAGACGGTCAACTTCGAGGGCCATCAGCTCACCTACGTGGAACCGGGGGCCGACATCAACGAGCGCCGGGTTCGCACCTTCGCCCAGATCCAGCTCGACGGGGGTAAGACCTACGCCCCGGCCATGACCAGCTTCCGCCAGTCGGGCCAGGTGGTGCCCACCCCGTCGGTGCGCACCGGCCTCACCGAAGACGTGTTCCTCGTCCTCGACCAGGTGCCGAGCCGGGCCGACGATTCCATCCGCCTCCGGGTGGTGATCCGCCCGTTGGTGGGTTGGCTGTGGGTCGGCGGAGGGGTGATGGCGCTCGGTACCGCCCTGGCCCTCGTGCCCTCCAGCCGCCGCCCGATCAAGGCCGGACCCGAGGCGGAGGCCGCCGGCCCGACCGACGCCGACGCCGAGCCGCCGTCGGAGCCGCCCTCGGCCCGCGAACCGGAGCTCGTCGGTGACTGAGCAGCAGGTCGACAGTGCCCGTGATCTCGGGGCCGAGCCGCTCGACGGCCAGGCGATCGAGGGCGGGCCCGGCTCCCACCGGGCCCGGTGGACGGCGCTGGCCGTGGGCGCCGTGCTCGTGGCCTTCGTCGGGATCCTGGCCTTCGGGGGAGACAAGACCGATCAGGCCAACGTGTGGATCGGTAAGCGGGTGCCCCGGGTGGCTGGCCCCACGCTCGACGGTGGCACGTACGACATCGACAGCGCCCGGGGTAAATGGGTGGTGGTGAACTTCTTCGCCACCTGGTGTGGCCCTTGCGTGCAGGAGCATCCGGAGCTGGTGGAGCTGGAGGAATGGGGCGGTACCACCGGTGAAGCCGAGGTGGTGGCGGTGGTGTTCAACGACCCGGTCGACACGGTAAAGACGTTCTTCGACGAGAAGGGCGGTGGTTGGCCCGTGCTCGACAACCCCGAGATCCCCATCGAGTTCCAGGTGGCGCAGGTGCCCGAGACGTTCCTCGTGTCGCCGGCGGGCCAGGTGGTGCAGCACTACGAGGGCGGCATCACGGCCGACGAGATCCGCTCGGTGGTGGCCCAGTCCTCGGCCGACGACGGCAGTGGTGCCGGCGTCGACTCCTCCGGGGCGGGCCAGTCATGACGGCCGGCCCTGCTGCGGCCGCTGCCGAAGCCCCTCCGGCCGGCCCCAGCCGACGGCTCAGCCCCGCCGTCCGCCGGGTCGGGTGGGTGGCCATCGTGGTGGCCGCGCTGGCCCTGCTGGTGGTGGCCTCGATCGACGGGGGCGGCGCCGAGACCGACGCCGAACGCATCCAGCGCCTCACCGAGTCCTTCGCCTGCCCCGTGTGCAACGGCGAGAGCGTGGCCGAGTCGAACGCCGCGGCCGCCGCCACGATCCGGGAGTTCATCGCCAACGAGGTGACCGCCGGCCGCTCCGATGCCGAGATCCGGGATCGCCTGGTCGACGGCTACACGGCGAAGGTGCTGCGCAACCCGCCGGCCGACGGGGTGGCCACCCTGGTGTGGCTGCTGCCGGTGCTGGCGGCGGTGGGCGGGGCGGCCGGCGTGGCGACGATGATGGGCCGGCGCCAGCGGGCGGGCACCACAGTGAGCGACGCCGACCGGGAGCTGGTGCGCCGGGCCCGGGAGGCCCTGGGAGTCACGTCCGACGGCACGTCGGGCCCCGACGCCGTGGCCGACGAGGACCTGTAGCGTGGCGCCGGCCACCGACACCACCACCAGCCGCCGAACGGCGCTGGAGGAGGAGCGTGACCTGCTGCTGCGCTCGCTCGACGACCTCGACGCCGAGCACGCCGCCGGCGACCTCGACGACGACGATTACGAGGCCCTGCGGGACAGCTACACGCAGCGGGCGGCCGAGGTGTTGCGGCAGCTGGACGAACCCACCGCGTCGGCAACCAGGGCTCCCACCGTCGGGAACGCCGCCGGCCCGGCCACCGAGGCGGCGGGCCGTACGAGGCTCACCCGGCGGCTGTTGGTGATCGGCGGGCTGGCCGTGTTCGCCGTGGTGGCCGGCCTGGCCCTGGCCCAGGGGTTGGGGGAGCGGGGGGTCAACGACAGCCTCACCGGTGCGGTGGATCCCTCGTCCCGCACCCGGGTGATGGAGTGCCAGTCCCAGGGGGCAGGGCCCGAGGCCGACCTGCTGGGCGCCATCAAGTGCTTCGACCAGGTACTCACGGTCGACCCCGACAACGCCGAGGCCCTGGCCTACCGGGGCTGGTACCTGTTGCTGGCGGCCGGCTCGGTGCAGCAGGGAGGCGGCCCGAGCGACACCGTGCCCCCAGCCGACCTCGAGGCTCTGATCGACGGTGGGCTCGACTATCTCACCCGGGCCATCGATGCCGACCCCACCCTGCCCGACCCCTTGGCCTTCCGGGCCGTGGCCTACGACCGCCTGGGCCGTTCCGAGGAGGCCTGCGCCGATGTGGCCGCCCTCGAGGCGTTGGACCCGCCACCGTTCTTCCTCCAGCAGACGAGCGCTCTGGCCGAACGCAACGGCTGCTGAACCTCCGGCTACAGGCTCCCTCTAATAGCAACCCGTGACGAACCGACCCTTGCGAGGTGAGAGCGGGACTCGGGACGGATGTCGACGCGGCCATCGTGTCGGCCGCCCGCGCCATCGAGGAACGTGTCGGGGCGGTGCTGCTGGGCCAGCCGGCACCGGTCCGGTTGGCCACCGCTGCGCTCCTGGCCGGCCAGCATCTCCTGGTCAACGACTTGCCGGGCATGGGCAAGACCACGTTGGGCACGGCGATGGCCCGGGTGATCGAGGGTTCCTTCGGCCGGATCCAGGGCACCCCTGACCTTCTGCCCACCGACCTCACCGGCTGCTCGGTGTACCAAGCCGACACCGGCCGATGGTCCTTTCGGCCCGGGCCACTCCAGGCCAACGTGGTGCTGGTGGACGAGGTCAACCGGATCACCCCCCGTACCCAATCGGCCCTTCTGGAGGCCATGGCCGAAGGCCAGGTCACGGTGGACGGCGTCACCCGGCCCGTCCCGCGGCCGTTCGTGGTGGTGGCCACGATGAACCCGGCGGGGTCGGCGGGCACCTTCCCCCTCACCGCCGGCCAGCTCGACCGGTTCGGCGCCGCGCTGTCGCTCGGTCCGGTGACCCGGTCGGTGCAGCGCCAGGTGCTGCGGGGCGACGGCGGCCCGGCCGCCCTGAGCCACGTCGAACCCGTCCTGCCCGCCGCCCTGTTGCCCGAGCTCCAGGACTATGTGGCGTCGGTCCACGTGGCCGACCTGGTGCTCGACTACGTACTCGACCTGTGCCAGGCCCTCCAGCCCCTGGGTCACCTGAGCGCCCGGGCTTCCCGCTCGGTTGTCTCGCTGGCCCGAGCCCTGGCCGTGCTCGACGCCCGCTCCTACGTGGTGCCCGACGACGTGAAAGCCCTGGCCGGGCCGTGTCTGGCCCACCGCCTGGCGGCTGAGGGCGAGCCGGTGGACGCCAGGAGCGCCGAAGTCCGCCTGGCGGTGGAAGAGGTCCCCGTCCCGGACCTGGTCCGCTCGTGACCACCGTCGGCCGGTGGCGTCATCGGCCGACCGGCGGCTGCAGCGGGAGCGGGCGCCCGAACCGGTACCGGTTGGCGCTGACGCCGGCCGGGGCCGGAGTGATCACCCTCTGCTTCCCCGGGCTGCTGGTCAGCGCGGCATCGGGCCAGCGGTCCCTGATGGCGCTGAGCCTGGGGGCGGGTCTGGTGCTGGTGGCCAACGCCGTATGGGCCCTGGTGGCGCTGCGGTCGTTCACCGTGGCGGTGCAGGCGCCGGCGGCGGTGACCGTGGGGAGCGCCGTGCCCCTGACGGTGGCGGTGTCGGGCCCCCACCGGCTGGAAGGGGCGCTCGGGGTGCGGGGTGGGGTGCGACGCTGGGTTCCGGCTCAGATGCCGGGCGAGGGCGTGGTGCTGTGGCGGCCCCGGAGCCGGGGGGTGGCGGAGCGCATCACGGTGCGGCTCCAGTCGGCGATCCCGCTGGGGCTGGTGGCGGTGGTGCGGGAGTTGGCCGTGGCCCCCCGGGCCCCGGTGCACGCCGCCCCGGCAGCCGAGCCGGTGGCGCCGCTGGCGGTACCGGCCACGCCACCCCGGCCGATGAGCGGGCCGGCCGGCCGGGTTCCGCCGGCGGGCCTGAGCCCCGACGCCGGCGTCGCCGACGGCCGGGTGCTGGTGGCGGGCGGGGGCGGACCGGGCGACCCCGTCGGGCTCCGACCCTACGTGCCCGGCGACCCGGGGCGCGACGTCCACTGGCCCACCGTGGCCCGGACCGGCACCCTCATGGTGCGGGAGCGGCCACCCGGGCCGGCGTTCGCCCCCGAGGTGACGGTGGCGGTGCGGGCGGCCGACGAGGCCGAACTCGACCGGGTGGTGGGCCGGGCCCGGGGGGCGGCCGAGCAGCTGCTGCAGGCCGGCTATCAGGTCCGCATCGACTCGGTGGAGGCGGGGGTCCGGGTGGTGGAAGCCGTACACGGGCGGGACGATCTCATCGTGCGCCTGGCCCGGCTCGACCCGGGCGAGCCGGCCCCGGCCGACGGTCGGCGGGAGCCGGGGCCCCGTCTGGTGGTCGACGAGGACGGGCTGCGGTGGCGCTCACCAGCCTGAGCGTCCGCCTCATCGGCATCACCGCCGTGTGCCTGGTGGCGGCCCTGGCCCCGGTGACGGGGTCGGAGCGGCTCATGGCGCTGGCCGCCTTCAGCCTGGGGGTTGCTCTGGCCTCGGTGATGCCGGGTTACGACCACTGGGCGGCCTGGATCGTGGGGCCGTCGGTGCTGCTGCTGGCCCTGGCCCCGCCCGCCGGTTTGTGGGGCCTGGCCGCGCTGGTGGCCCTGAGCCTGATCGGGTTCGCCTGCTTCAGCTTCGCCGGGATGGAGCGGGCGGTGCCGGCCCTGGGGCTGCCGCTGCTCACGTTCGCCTTCCGCCGGGGCACGACCCTGCCGCTGACGCTGCTGTGCGCCTGGGTGGCGGCGGTGGTGGCCATGGTGGTGCTGGCCAACCGGGCCAGCCCGGTGGAGTGGGGGGCGTGGCTGGGCGACGACGATCCGCCCCCCGGGGGGCCGGCCGGTTCGCCCGCCGCCACCCGGAACGCGGCCGGCTCGTCGCCGGGCCGCGCCGGCGGGCGCCACCACCGGCTCGTGTTCAGCCCCCGGCGCGCGGTTCAGGCCCTGGTCGTGGTGGTACTGACCCTTCCCGTGGCGGTGCTGGCGGCCCACGGCCTGGCCTCGGTGGTGCCAGCCCCGGGCGGGGCCGGCGATGGTTCCGACGGCAGCGCGGCGGTGGCTTCCCACCCCGGCCTCACCGGAGGGCTCGACACCGGGCAGCCGGTGAACCTCAGCGACGACGTGGTGCTCCGGGTGAAGGCCACGCAGCCCCGGTACTGGCGGGGTGTCACCTACGACGACTGGGACGGCCGGCGGTGGCGCTCCACCGGCCCGGCGCGCACCGTCACCTGGGCCTCGGAGGTGCTGGCGCTCGATCCCACCGCCGGCGGGGCCGGCACCGGTGTCGGCGAGGGAGCCACGGCCGGGGCCGATGAGGCGGCCGCTGATGGCGGTGTGCCGATGGCCCGGGAGGAGCAGGTGTTCACGGCCGTCGGCGGCGGCCTCGACGTGCTCCTGGCAGCGTGGCGACCGGTGGAAGTGGAGGCCGCCGTGCGGTCGGCCGCTCTCGGCGAGGACCGCTCGCTCCAGCTCGACACCCCGCTGGAGGCCGGGGCCACCTGGCGGGTGGTCAGCGCGGTGGTCACCCCGTCGGCCGACGACCTCCGCCGGGCCGACCCCGGGCAGCTCCCGGCCGGTTCCGCCGTGCTGGCTCGCTATGCCTCCGAAGACGACGTCGACCCCGAGGTGGCCGAGTTGGCCCGCACGATCACGGCCGGCGCCGCCCCCACCGCCTACGACCGCATCCGGGCCCTGGAGGCCTGGATGGCGGCCAACATCACCTACTCCCGGGACATCCCGGTCCTGCCCGAGGGGCGCGACGCCGTCCACGAGCTGCTGTTTGCCAGCCACCGGGGGTTCTGCGAGCAGATCGGCACGGCGCTGGTGGTGATGCTGCGGTCGCTCGGCGTCCCGGCCCGCCTGGTGGTGGGCTACGTGCCCAGCGAGTTCGACGGCGCCACGGGCGAATGGGTGTCGCGGGGGTCCGATGCCCACGCCTGGGCGGAGGTCTACTTCCCCGGCATCGGCTGGCAGGGTTTCGATCCCACCGCTTCCGTGCCGCTCGACCCGGGTGGGGCCCCGCCCGAGCCGGCCCGGATCGACGGGCGGCCGGTGTGGCTGTCGGCGGCGCTCGGGCTGCCGGGCCGGGCCACGGTGGTGACGGCGGTCGGGCTGGCTGTTGCCATCGGGGTGGTCGGACGCCGGCTGCGGGCCCGGGAGCGGTTGGGCCCGACGATCACCGGGGCCGGCGGACCGGTGGCGGCGGCGGTGGTGGCTGGCCGCCGCTACGACCGATGCGGCGCGGCCCTGGGTCTGGCCTGGCCCGCGTCGAGGACGGTGAGGGAGAAGGCGGCCGACCTGCTGGCGGCCGGGCTCGACCCGGCCGTGGTGACGGCGGCCACCGCCGCCGTCGAGTCCGCCACCTTCGCCCGCCCCCCTCGCATCGATGCCGATGCCGATGTCGATGTCGATCCCAGCGCCGGGACCGACCCCGCCCTGGCCGCCCTCGAAGCGGCTGTCCAGCACCATGTGCTGGAGCCGGACGACGACATCCCTGACGTCCTGGGACTCTCGACAGGGCTAGCTCGGGACGGGGGGAAGCTGGCCGTTCGACTTCGACACGTAGGAAGCCGCCGTCCATTGCCGGCCGTCGTGGTCGAGCACCCAGATCGAGCCCTTCTCACAGCCCCGCCCGGTGACCGGAACACCGGCGCGGTGCAGCGCGTCGACCACCTCGGGGATGATGTCGCCGTGCGAGCAGGCGACCACCACCGGCACCACCAGCTCATCGAACAGGGCGAACACGTCGTCCAGCGATGAGCCTTCCCACAGCTCGTCGACCTCCTCCACCTCCACCCCGGCGGCCTTGGCCAGGGGGGCGACGGTCTGCCAACACCGGGTGGCCGGGCTCGACAGCACCCGAGCCACGCCTTGATGGCCCAGGATCGCGGCCAGCTCCTCGGCCCGCCGGTGGCCCTTGGGCGTGAGCGGCCGGAATCGGTCCCGCTGGCTGTTGGTGCGGTCTCCGGCCTGGGCGTGACGGATCAGGAACAGTCGCATCGGCAGGATCAGAGCAGCTCACCGGTGAAGGTCTGGCCCCGGAGGAGGGCCTTGGCGTCGAACACCAGGGGGGCGTGGCCGGCGATCAACGCCGGGTCGAACTCCGGGTGATCCACCAGCACCACCACCAGGTCAGCGGCGGCGAGCTCGTTGGCCGTGAGGTCCACCAGCGGGCCGGGAAGGTTCAGCCGGGCCCCTTCGGCCAGGTGGGGATCGCACAGCCGCAGGTCAGCGCCCAGGGCCGCCAGCTGGCGGGCGATGGCCAGCGACGGCGACTCCCGCCAGTCGGAGGTGCCGGCCTTGTACGTGAGGCCGAGCAGGAGGGTGCGTGTGCCCTTCACCGAACGCTCGTGATCGTTGAGCAGCAGGCCGATGCGGCTGACCACGTAGTCGGGCATGTGGTCGTTGACGTCGTTGGCCAACTCCACGAACCGGAACGTGTGGCCCAGGTTCTGGCGGACCCGCCACGACAGGTACGAGGGGTCGATGGGCAGGCAGTGCCCGCCCACCCCAGGGCCGGGACGGAAGGCGGTGTACCCGAACGGCTTGGATGCGGCGGCGTCGATGGCCGACCACACGTCGACCCCCAGCTCCTTGGCGAACATGGCCAGCTCGTTGACCAGAGCGATGTTCACGTGGCGGTACGTGTTCTCCAGGATCTTCACCAGCTCGGCGGTGGCGGCCGACTCGACCTCCACCACCTGGTCCACCAGGCTGGCGTAGAACGCCGACACCGCCTGCAGCGAGCCAGGGTCGATGCCCGACACCACCTTGGGGGTGTTGACGAAGTTCCAGGTCTTGTTGCCCGGGTCGATCCGCTCCGGGGAGTAGCCCAGGAAGAAGTCGACCCCGGCCCTCAGCCCGCTGCGCTCCAGGATCGGGCGCAGGAGCTCCTCAGTGGTGCCGGGGTAGGTGGTCGACTCGAGGACGATCAGGGCCCCGGCCCGCAGGACCCGGGTGAGCTGCTCGCCGGCGGCGGCCACGTAGGACAGGTCAGGAGCACCGTCCCGCAGTGGGGTGGGCACGGTGATCACGGCCACGTCGAACCCGACGAGGTCGCCCAGGTCCGAGGTCGCCTTGTAGTTGCGGTCGAGCGCCGCCTTCAGCATCTCGTGGGGGATGTCCTCCACGTAGGACCGCCCGCCCTGCAGCGAGGCGCAGCGGCCGGCGTCGATCTCGAAGCCGATCGTGGGAAAACCGATCTCGGACGCCCGCATCGACACCGGCAGGCCGACGTAGCCCTGGCCCAGCACCGCCACCCGGGCGGTGCGGGTCTCGATGCGGTGGAGCACCTCCGACAGGGCATCGTAGTCTTCGGTTCGCTTCGCCCTTCCGGCCTGCTCATCGGCGGGAGAATCAGCAGATCGGGTCCCAGCTTTGGTCATGGCACAAAACGGTACCGGCGGCCTCCGGCGGATCCTGTCGTGACGCGATGGGTACAACACCGGCCCCGGTCTGGGCCGGGCACACTGAGCGGCGTGAGCCGACATCACTGCATCCTGGCCCTCCGTGCCCTGACCGGGGCGGTCGTGCTGGCCCTGCTGGTGGCCTCCCCGGCCGCCGCCACCTGGTCGGTGGTGGCCGTCGACCCCGAGACGGGCGAGGTCGGCGCCGCCCTCGCCTCCTGCGTGCCGCCCTCCATCCTGGGCCGGCCCGAGACTCCGCTGGTGCCGATCGTGCTCGTACCGGGGGAGGGGGCGGCGGTGACCCAGGGCGAGCTCAACCTGGCCGCCCCCGATCGCATCGTCGAGCTGGTGGAGGCCGACGCCGCCCCCGCCGCCATCGTCGATGACCTGATCCGTCCCGACTACGACGCCGCCGCCCCCACCCGCCAGCACGCCGTCGTTTCGTCCACCGGCGCCGCCGCCTACACCGGCACCGAATTGTCGCCCCAGGCCCTCGACCGACAGGGGTCCACGGTGTCGGTCCAGGGCAATCTCGTGGTGTCCGACGAGGTGGTGACGCAGGCTCTGGCCGCCTTCGAAGACAGTCGGGCCGGCGGCGCCGATCTCCGTGATGCACTGCTGGCCGGCCTGGTGGCCGGCTCGGGGCAGGGCGGCGACCGTCGTTGCCCCGACCAGACGGCCCTGTTCGCCCAGCTGGCCGTGGCCCGCCCGGGCGACGATCCGTTGCGGCCGACCACCCTGATCACGGTCTCCGTCGACCAGGGCGACGGCCAGAATCCCGTGACCCTGCTGGCCGAGGCGGTGGCCGACGGGCGGACCGGTCTGATCGAGGCCGGGTCGGGCCCGTCCGGCCTCGGTCGGGTGGTGCAGATCGGGGCGCTGCTGGCGGCCACGGCCATGACCGTCGGTGGAGTGTTCCTGCTCCGTCGGGGGTTGGGCTCCACCCGGGCCCGGCGGCGAGGTTGATCGGCCGGAGACGGGGGGCGAACCGATTGGGTAGTCGTCCAGCAGGGCTCGAAGGGGCCGGCCGGACCCGAGAAGTTTCGCCCCCCGGGCGGAACTCAAGCAACCCGGAGGGTTGGCCTAGTCTGGTGGTCGTGGACTACGGAATCGACGGATCGGACCCGTTCGGGGTCGGTGCGCTGTTCCTGGGCCAGTCGTTGGCCAACCGCTTCGAATGTCACCCTGAGGTGGAACGGCTGTTCCTCCGGCTGATCGATATCGACACGCCGCAGTTCCCCAACGAGCCGCTCGGGGAGATCGTCACCCCGATAGACCAGTTGCTGGCCGAGATCGCCCCTGTGCCCGGAATGCTCGAGCTGGTGGAGGCCCTGTTCCGGCTGGGGGCCCACACGCCGCCCCGCACCGAGCAGGCCCAGCGTCTGTACCGGGCGGTGCTGTGGACGGTGATGCGTCACGATCCCGCCGGCGCCACCCCCGACGTGCTGCAGATCATGCGCGACGCCACCCCCGGGGCCCGGGTCCGGGCGGCCGAATGGCCCCACCACGAGTTCTTCGCCTCGGTGCTCGTGCTCGTGTACCTGGGTGGAGCCGAAGCCCGGCGGGAGCTGATCGACCTGCTGCAGGCGGCCCGCGACCTCGGCTACCACGATCTGGCCCCCGTGTTGGAGTGGTATCTCGACCACCCCCACTCCGCTCCCGCCAGCTGATCAGCGGGCAGCCAGCGGGCTCTCGGTCACATCGGCGATGCACGAGTCGTCGCCCATGGCCACCGACGAGCTCAGCGCCACCTGGGTCTCCCCGTAGAGCGAGCCCAGCAGACCCTTCACCATGCCCCGGTCCACGGCGCAGATCACGGGGTGCTCGATGGCCACGTCGCCGAAGGGGCAGTGGCTCGACACGATGCGCAACTCCTCCCCGTGACGCTCGGCGTGGGCGGCGAAACCGTGGGCCGACAGGGCGTCGGCCACCACGTGGAGGGCGGAGCGGAACGACCGCTGCCCCTCGGTGGAGGTGCCCATCGAGGCCGCCATCTGCTTGCCGAACTCGAGGCCCACCTCTTCGGCCAGGGCCGCCGCCTCGGCTTCGCCCAGGCGGGACAGGGCCTTGCCCAGGAGGGTGACCAGGATGTCGTCGTGGCGGACGTCGAACTCGAGGGCCAGCCCGGGCTCGGCGGCGCGGTACACCTTGGCCGGCCGGCCGGCACCCGACGACTGGCGTTGGCTGACCTCCACGTAGCTGCCACCCACCAGCTTGTCGAGGTGGTGACGGGCCACGTTGGCGTGCAGTCCGGTGGCCTCGGCCACCTCGCTGGCCGTCAACCCGTCGGGGTGTTCGTGGATCAGCAGGTAGATGTCCCGCCGCGTCGGGTCGCCGAAGGCCGAGGTGATGGCGTTCACCAGGTTTGCGAATTCCGTCGGGTTGAGGGCTCGCTGGGCCACATGGATAGCCTAGCTGACAGATTCTTCCTATGCCCGTAGGAGAAATTCGGGACTAGTCGAACCCCCCTCCAGGAGCAGCTCGTGGCCCTCACCGAATCCGCTGTCATCGAGGCCCTCCGCCCCGTGAACGACCCCGAGCTGGGGCGAAGCATCGTCGAGCTCGACATGGTCCGCCAGGTGGCCATCGCCGGCCCCACGGTGACCGTGGGGGTGGACCTGACGGTGGCCGGCTGCCCCCTGCGGGCCGAGATCAACCGAGCCGTCACCGCCGCCGTCACGGCCCTCGACGGCGTGAACGACGTGGTCGTGGAGTTCGGTGTCATGACCGACGAGCAGCGGGCCACCCTGCGCCAGAAGCTCCACGGCGACCCGTCGGCCACCGCCGGCACCAACCAGGGCCACGGTCACGCCGAGGGCCGGGCCATCCCCTTCGCCGACGCCGACAACCGGACCCGGGTGATCCTGGTGGCCTCGGGCAAGGGCGGGGTGGGCAAGAGCTCGGTCACCACCAACCTGGCCGTCGCCCTGGCCGCCCGCACCGGCCCCGACGGCACCCGCCGGCGGGTGGCCGTGGTCGACGCCGACGTGTGGGGCTTCTCCATTCCCCGCATGCTGGGGGTCGACCGGGATCCGGTGGTGATCGACCAGATGATCGTTCCGCCCGAGGCCAACGGGGTGCGGTGCATGTCGATGGGATTCTTCGTCGAGGAGAACCAGCCGGTGATCTGGCGGGGCCCGATGCTGCACAAGGCCCTCGAGCAGTTCCTGACCGACGTCTTCTGGGACGACCCCGACTACCTGATCGTCGATCTGCCGCCCGGCACCGGCGACATCGCCCTGTCGCTGGCCCAGTTCCTGCCCCGGGCCGAGCTGCTGGTGGTCACCACCCCCCAGCCGGCGGCCCAGAAGGTGGCCCAGCGGGCGGCCTACATGGCCCACAAGGTCCACATCACCGTGTCGGGCGTGATCGAGAACATGAGCTGGTTCACGGGTGACGACGGCAAGCGCTACGAGCTGTTCGGGGCCGGTGGGGGCCAGGAGCTGGCCACCGACCTCGGCGTGCCCCTGCTGGCCCGGATCCCGCTGGTGCCGGCCCTGCGGGCCGGGGGCGACGTCGGCGACCCCATCGCCCTCGACACCGCCAGCGAAGCCGGGGCCACGTTCGCCGCCCTCGCCGAGCGGGTCGACGTGGAGCTCGCCCCCCGCAAACGCTTCCGCAGCGAGCTGAAGATCGTCTGATAGGTTGCAGGCATGGATGTCCGCATCGGGATCGCCCAGACCGGCCAGATCATCGAGCTCGAGCTCGCCGACGAGACGGATCGGGCCGCGCTTCGCAAGCAGGTCGATCAGACCCTGGCCGAGGACGGTGCCGTGCTGTGGCTGACCGATCGCAAGGGCAAGGAGATCGGCGTCCCGGCCGCCCGGATCAGCTTCTTCGAGCTGGGCACGGCCGACCCCGAGCGCCGCATCGGTTTCGGGGTCTGACCCCTTCCGCCCGCTGAGGGGCCCCGCCACGTCCGATTCGCCCCTCGACGCCCGCCTGCTCGTGGTGGTGGGCAAGGGCGGCGCCGGTCGTAGCACCGTGTCGGCCGCCGTCGCTCGACGAGCGGCAGCGGCCGGGGAGCGGGTGCTGGCCGTCGACGCCACCGCCGCCGGCGGCCTCGCCTCGGCCCTGGCCTGGAACCGCCCGGTCACGCCGGGCCTGATCACGGCGGGCGGCGATGGTCGTCCGAGCCTGCTCGCCCTCGACACTGAGGCGGCGCTGGAGCAGTACCTCCGGATGAATCTGAAGCTGGCCGCCGGGGCCCGGGTGGTCGGTCCGCTGGCCCGCATCCTCGAGTTCGTGGCCACGGCCGCGCCGGCCGTGCGGGAGATCCTGGCCATCGGCAAGATCGGGCATGAGGTCCGGACCGGAGCCTGGGACCGGGTGGTGGTGGACGCCCCGGCCACCGGCCATGTGGTGGAGCTGCTGGGGGCGCCCGACGCCCTGCGCCCGCTGGTGGGCCGGGGCCCGCTGCGCGACGACACGGTGTGGCTCTCGGCCCTGCTGGCCGACCCGGCCATCACCCGGGTCGTTGCCGTGTCGGTGGGGGAGGAGTTGGTGGTGACTGAGACGGCCGAGCTGGTGGGCCGGCTGGCCTCCGAGACGAAGGTCACGGTGTCGGCGCTGGTGGCCAACCGTCTACCGCCCGCGATCGGGCCGGCCGGCGAGGCCGAGGCCGGTCGCCTGGCGGCGGCCCACGATCAACTGGCTCCGGTGGCCACGCTGGCCGTCGCCCGCCACCGGTCCTGGTGCGCCCAACGGGAGCGGCTGGCCGCCCTCGGCCGCCCCGTGATGGAGGTGCCCGACCAGCCGACCCGACCGGTCGAGGCCGTGGTCGATGCTCTGGCGGCCGCCCGGTGGTGACCCCGACC
The DNA here is from genome assembly GCA_902826025.1 of uncultured Actinomycetes bacterium. Taxonomy (GTDB): domain Bacteria; phylum Actinomycetota; class Acidimicrobiia; order Acidimicrobiales; family SZUA-35; genus CADEDH01. The sequence continues at coordinate 51,120 of CADEDH010000020.1, read as the reverse complement.
GGTGGTCCGGAGGCCGACATCGACGAGCTGCTGGCCAGTCGGGCGGTGCTGCTGGTGGTGGGCCCCGGCGGGGTGGGGAAGACCACGCTGGCGGCCGCCCTGGCCGCCCGGGCGGCCCAGGACCACGGTCGTCGGGTGCTCGTGGTCACGGTGGACCCGGCCCGCCGCCTGGCCGAGGCCCTCGGGGTGGAGCAGCTCCCGACCGACCCGGTGCTGGTTCCCCTGAAGGTGAAGGGAAAGGCGGCCCCCGCCGGCCGCCTGTGGGCCCTGATGGTGGACATGAGCCGTTCGTGGGATGAGCTGGTGCGCCGCCACGGGCCCGATCCGGCCCAGATCGAGGCCCTGCTGGCCAACCCCCTGTACCGCTCGCTCACCACCCGCTTCGTCCAGAGCCACGACTACATCGCCCTCGACCTCATGTGCGACCTGGCCGATGACGGTCGCTACGACCTGGTGGTGATCGACACTCCGCCGTCCACCCACGCCATCGACATCCTCGATGCCCCCGGTCGGATGGTCGAGTTCTTCGACTCCCGACTTCTGCGGTGGCTCATCGCCCCCTACCAGACCCGGCTGGCCCGGGTCACGGCCAAGCCGTTCCTGGCTGTGGCCGAGCGCCTGCTGGGCCAGGGTTTCCTGGCCGGCATCGCCGAGTTCTTCTGGCTCTTCGTCCAGCTCCAACCGAGCCTGGTGACCCGGGCGGCGGAGGTGGGTCGCCGGCTCGACGATCCCGCCACCGGCTACGTGCTGGTGACAACGGCTGAACCGGCAGCGCTGGAGGCCGCCGGCCTACTGCTCGACGAGCTGGCGGTCCGGGGTCACGCCCCTGACGTCGTGCTCCACAACCGGGCCCTGCCCGCCGTGCCGCCGGGGGCGGTGGCGGCCGAGATGGTGGAGGGGGCGGTGAACGATCCCGCGCTGGCCCGGGCCATGACCGATCTGCTCCGCCACGACCAGACGCTGGCCGCCCTGCACCGGGGCCGTCGGTCGGCCGGCCCGGCCGGGCTCGCCGTCCGATCGGTCGACTGGCAGCCCGGCACGGTCAACACCGTGTCCCAGCTGCTGGCGCTTCTCTCGTAGTCGGGGCCGATCTGTGGCCCCAGATGGTGCATTTTGCGCGCTGGCGCCACAGTTCCAGATGTCTTCAGGGCCGCCGGTAACCTGAGCCGATGGCCAGCCTGAGCGACATCGCCCGAGGGCACACCGAGCTCGGGTCGGAGGAACGGGAGCACCTGCGGCGCCTGGTGGCGGCCTGGGGGCCGGTGGCCGACCTGTGTTTCGCCGACCTCCTGCTGTTGACCCCCACCTCGGCCGGCGACCGGCTCGTCTGCCTGGGCCAGATCCGGCCCACCACGGCCCAGACCATCTACCGCGACGACCAGATCGGCCGGTTCGTGCCGATGGCCAACCGGCCGATGATCGCCGAGTCTCTGGCTACGGGCAAGATCGTGGAGGAGGAGATCGACCTGGCCGAGGCCGGCACCCGGGCCCGGGTCACCGCCATTCCGGTCACGTGCAAGGGCCGCGTGATCGCCGTGGTCAGCCGGGAGTCGCCCCACCTCGGCCATCGCCCGCTGGGCGATCTGGAGCTGGCCTACCTCGGCGTCTTCCACCGGCTGGCCCAGATGATCGCCGACGGGAACTTCCCGTTCCCGTTCGAGGAGGAGTCGGAGGAGTCGCCCCGGGTGGGCGACGGTGCGCTCGTGCTCGACCGGCTCACCGCCGTCGTGTACTCCTCGCCCAACGCCGTGTCGGCGTTCCACCGGCTCGGCTTCCACGGAACGATCGCCGGCCGCAAGCTGGAGGATCTGGGGTTCCGGGGCGAGACGGCCCGCACCGTGTTCACCCTCAAGGTGCCGGCCACCGAGGAGCTGGAGCGCACCGACGACGTCACGATCATGGCCCGCATCGTGCCCCTCATCACCAACGGCGTGGTCGACGGGGCGCTCGTGCTCATGCGCGACGTGTCGGAGCTGCGGAGCCGGGAGCGGCTGCTGGTATCGATGGACGCCACCATCCGGGAGATCCACCACCGGGTGAAGAACAACCTGCAGACGGTGTCGTCGCTGCTGCGGATCCAGGCTCGGCGGGTGACAGCGCCGGAGGCCAAGGAGGCCATCAACGAGGCCGAGCGGCGCATCGCCACCATCGCCATCGTGCACGAGCTGCTGTCCCGCGGCGGCGGCGACGACGTGATCTTCGGCGATGTGGTGCGTCCAATCCTCGACATGGCCGCCCACAACGGGGTGGCACCCATCCAGATCCGCCTGCTGGGCGACGGCCCGGTGCTCAACACCACCGCCGCCAGCTCGCTGGCCGTGGTGCTCAACGAGCTGGTGCAGAACGCGGTGGAGCACGGGTTCCCACCCGGGTCCGACGGGGGCACGGTGACGGTGGAGCTCGTCTACTCCAACACCGAGATGACGGTCAGCGTCCACGACAACGGGGTCGGTCTGCCCGACGGCTTCGACCTCGACGCCGAGCCTGGCCTCGGCCTGACGATCATCAACACCCTCGTCAAAGGTGAACTCGGCGGCCGACTCACCATCCGTCCGGCCACAGCACCGGAAAGGGGGACCGTGGCTCAGCTCACGGTCTCACTCGCTCCCCGCTGACGTCTCGCCTCCGGCGGGTCGGCACCGCCGGAACGGAGACGAGTGGTTTGAGGCGGCGGCACTCGCTGATGTGCCGCCGGCTCGCTATCGACGACGACGAATCAACGACGCCGGCTCAGGTAGGTCCGACGCAGGTGGCGGCGCTCCTCTTCCGAGGTGGCACCCCATACACCGGAGTCCTGATTGGTGCTCAGAGCAAACTCCAGGCAGGGAACACGGGCCGGGCAGCCCATGCACACCTCCTTTGCCGCCGCGATCTGATCCACGGCCTGGCCGGTCGTCCCGATAGGGAAGAACAGCGTGGGGCTCGTGTCACGGCATGACGCCTCAAGGCGCCAGGACAAGTCGGGCTTAGGGGCAACTGACCGATCGGCCAGCCGTTGGGCAATTCGTTCGAATTCAGCAAATTCGGGTGAAACGACGTCCCAGTTAGCTACTGCCACTCTTCCTCCCCGGTGTGGCGTTGGGTACAACTTCAGTCGTGTAGCTACGTTTGTCCTTCATTGCACAACGGCTACTCAGCTCGCTTGCTCACGGGCGCGTCAGACCAGGAAGGGTGCAGCTGCTAGGCTGCTGACCTGGCCGACGTGATCCGTGTCACGGAGTCTAGTCGATTGGTTAGAACCTCGTAAAGAGTTGATGTCGCTGGATGTCACACGCAGTTCACAAGATCTTTCGACCGGGTGACGGGGTGACCGTAGCGGCAGGCGTACCCTCGCTCGGGGATGGTGGGGGGAACGGTGAAACCGCAGGTCATCGGCCACCGGGGGGCGTCGGCCGCGGCACCCGAGAACACGATGGCCGCCTTTCGCTTAGCTGTCGCCCAGGGGGCAGATGGCATCGAAATCGACGTCCGGTGGGCCGCTGGCGGCGACCTGGTAGTCCATCATGACGCCAATCTTTCAGACGGCCGTCTAGTCGGCGCCACCCGGCGTGGTGAACTGCCACCGTCGGTACCCAGCCTGGGTGAGGTTCTGACCGCTGGTCCGTGGTTCGTGAACATCGAGATCAAGAACGATCCCGACGAGCCCGACCACGACCCGTCGGGTGCCCTGGTCGACCACGTGGTGAACGAGGTGGCGGCCCACCGCGCCGGGCGGCGGGTGCTGCTGTCGTCGTTCGACTGGGCCACGGTGCGTCGGGCCCGGGAGGCGGCGCCTGATCTGGCCGTGGCCTGGCTGGTGTGGACCGGCACCCCGGGCGACGCCGGGGCATGGGTGGCCCGGGCGGCCGGAGCCGGGATGCAGGCCCTGAACCCCCAGGACACCCTGGTCGATGCCGGGCTGGTGGGTACCGCCCACGACGCCGGACTGGCCGTGAACGTCTGGACGGTCGACCACCCCGACCGCATCCGGGCCCTGGCCCGCCTCGGGGTCGACGCCATCATCACCAACGACCCGGCCTCCGCCGTGGCCGCCCTCCGGGATCTCTGACTCGGGCGGGGGGCTCAGTGGTGGTCGGGGACGATCAGGCGCAACGCCTCGGGCCGATGGGCCAGGCGGAGCTCGGTGGCCGGGGTCATGGCCTCGCCGTCGAGCTGCCAGGGCACGGGCCGCGCCGAGGTCACAACCGCTGAGTGCACGCCGGCCCAATGGCGGGCGGCCCCCCGGCTGGGCAGGCCGCCGGCGCGGCTCAGGCCCTGGGCCAGGGACGGCAGCACCCGGGGCGACAGCGAGGTGAGGGCCAGCACGGTGAGAGGGGTGTCGAGCCCCGCCTCGGGCGCCAGGTCGATCGGCTTGGCGCCGAGATAGGTGTAGGGCCGGGTGTTCATGGCCACCAGCTGTTTGATCCCCCGAGCGCTCAGCCCGGAGTCGGTTTCCACTGAGAACCCGCCCCGGCGGCGCTCGGCGTCGCGGAACCAGGTGGCCACGGCGGCGCCGATGAACAGGGGATGGCCGAGGTAGCGCTTCAGCACACCCCGGCGCTCCACCCGGTCCACCACCGCCGCGTCGTAGCCCACCCCGCAGTGGAACAGGAAGGCCCGGTCGTTGGCCAGGCCCACGCTGGCCATCACCGAGCGGTTGGCGGCCAGCGCCTCCAGCAGTACCCCGGTGGCCTCGATGGCGTCGTTGGGGTAGCCCACGGCCCGGGCGAACACGTTGGTGGAACCGCCCGGCAGGGGGGCAACGGCGCAGGCCTCACCCAGCACCCCGTTCGCCACCTCATTGATGGTGCCATCGCCCCCCAGGGCCACGATCACATCGGCCCCGGCCCGGGCCGCGGCGTGGGCCAGGCGTATGGCCTGGCCCTTGCGGTTCGTCTCCGACACGGTGAGCGAATGGTCCGACGACAGGGCCTTCTGGATGACCACCAGCGCCCGTCTGGTGACCGACGAGGCGATGGGGTTGACGATCAGGGCCAGTCGCACCGGCACAAGTGTGCCGTGGCCGATCCAGTCGCCTACCATCCCCGCCATGAATGTGGTCGTGTGCGTGAAACAAATCCCTGATCCGGCTGATCCGGGGGCGCTTGACCCCGGTACCAAGACACTCAAGCGGGACGTCAAGCTGATCCTCGACGAGTCGGACACCTACGGCGTGGAGATGGCGCTGCAGCTGGTCGACAAGGCGGGCGAAGGCTCCGTCCACCTGGTCTCGATGGCCCCCAACAACGAGCGTTCGGGTCTGGCTACGGCGCTGGCCATGGGCGCCGCCTCGGCCACCCTGATCTCCGATCCGGCCTTGCTCGGCTCCGACGCCCTCACCACGGCCAAGCTGCTGGCCGCCGCCATCGGCGAGCGTGATGGGGTCGATCTGGTGATCTCCGGGTCGGAGAGCTCCGACGGCTACACCGGCACCGTGCCCACCCAGATCGCCGCCGTGCTCGACCTGCCGTCGATCACGGCGGCCAAGGCCATCACCGTCGACGGCGGCCAGGTACAGATCCAGCGCCAGACGAACGCCGGCTACGACGACGTCACCTGCTCCCTGCCCTGCGTGGTGAGCGTGACGGCCGGCGTCGTGGAGCCCCGGTACCCCTCGTTCAAGGGGATCATGGCGGCCAAGTCGAAGCCGGTCGACGAGCGCACCGCCGCCGACCTCGGCTTCGACGCCGGCCAGGTCGGCTGGGCCGGCGCCGGCCAGGAGATCGTCGACATCGCGGCCGCCCCGGCCCGGTCGGCGGGCGAGGTCGTAGAAGACGACGGCGAGTCCTACACCAAGGTGATCGAGTTCCTCGAGAACCTGAAGGTCATCTGAGAGCGGGAGAGGCACATGACACTGTCCAAGATCTGGGTCCTGGCCGAGGCCGTCGACGGCGAGGTGGCCACCACCACCCTGGAGCTGCTGACCAAGGCCCGTGAGCTGGCCGACACCGTGGAGTGCGTCTACGCCGGCGACGACGCCGACGACCTGGCCGACACGCTCGGCGAGTACGGCTGCGAGACCGTCCACCAGACCGGCGACCTGGAGGGGGCCCTGGTGGGCGTGCCGCTGGCCGCCGCCATCGTCGCCGCGGTGGAAGCGGGCGACGGCCCCGACGCCATCCTGGCCGCCACCACCTACGACGGCCGCGACACGGCCGCCCGCCTGTCGGTCAAGCTCGACCGCACGGTGCTCACCAACTGCGTGGACCTCGAGCTCGACGGAGACGCCCTGGTGGCCTCCGAGCCCGTGTTCGGCGGCACCACCGACGTGAAGACCAAGTTCACCGGCGAGGGCCCGTTCATCGTCCTGGTCCGCCCGAAGTCGTTCGCCCCCGAGCCCTCGGGCGGCGGCTCGGCCGACGTGGAAGACCTCGACGTGCCCGACCTGGGCGCCTCCGGGGGCGCCGTGGTCACCGAGCGCCATGTGGAGGAGTCGGAGGGCCCGAAGCTCGACGAGGCCGCCATCGTGGTGTCCGGCGGCCGGGGCCTGGGTGAGGCGTCGAAGTACTCGATGGTGGCCGATCTGGCCAAGGCGCTCAAGGGGGCGGCCGGCGCCTCCCGGGCCATCGTGGACGCCGGCTGGGTGCCCTACTCCCAGCAGGTGGGCCAGACCGGCAAGGTGGTGAAGCCCACGGTGTACATCGCCTGCGGCATCTCCGGCGCCACCCAGCACCTGGTGGGCATGAAGGGGTCCAAGAACATCATCGCCATCAACAAGGATCCTGAGGCCCCGATCTTCGCCGTGGCCGACCTGGGCATCGTGGGCGACGTCCACAAGGTGATGCCCCAGATCCTGGAGGCGCTGTCCAAGCGCTGAGGGCCCGGCCGGCCCACCGGGCCGGCTGACGCCGAACTGCATACGACCCCGATCGGGCCGGCGGCTCCCACCCGGGACCGCCGGCTCGGTCGTTCTTCTGCCACCCGGTCGTTCGACCCATCAACCGCGGGCGGTGAGCCACCGACGGGAGGGGCATGGTTCCCGCCCCGGCGCTCCCGCCCGCCGTCCGCCGCGTCCTGGCCGCCCTCGCCACCCTGCTCTGCCTGGTGCTGGCGGTGGCCACCACACCGGCCACACCGGCTACCGGCGCCGGGGACCCGGCCGGGCCCACCGCCCCGCCCAACCCCGCCACCGGGCGGTTCTACGTGGTGGGATCCGACATCGTCGGTCCCGACGGCCACATCTTCTATCCCATCGGGGCCAACGCCGCCATCAAGTTCACTCCCTACGGCTACGTGTTCGAGGGCAACAACGGTGGGGTCAACGACCACCTGGACAGCGTGAAGGCCTGGAACTGGAACACGATCCGGGCCAGCCTGATCTGCGACAACCGCTCCGGCGTGCCCAGGTTCACCGAGTTGGTGAACGGCATCGACCCGGTGATCCGCCAGCTCACCGAGGCCAAGATCGTTGTGATGCTCGAATGCCACGACCAGACCGGCAAGAACCCCACGCTGGGCAGCTCCCGGGACAAGCGGATCCGCCGCTTCTGGGACGAGATGGTGCGTCGGTACAAGGACAATCCGTACGTGTGGTTCAACATCTACAACGAGCCCGACTCCAAGGGGAACACGGCCCGCTGGGCCAAGCTCCACGAGTTCTATGTCGACCGGATCCGCAAGGCCGGGGCCGACAACCTGATCGTGGTCGACCTGCCGATGTGGTCCCAGGGCATCGACCTGGTGGTGAATGGCAAAGCCGGCGACAAGATCAATGCCGCCTGCAACACCGTATTCGGCTGGCACGCCTACGGCGCCATCGCCGGCAAGCAGGGCACGGTGGCCGACCACGAGGCGATGATCCAGGCGGCCCAGCGCAAGGGGATGGCACTGGTGGTGGGTGAGATGGGTGTGGCAACACCCCAGGAGTGGGGCAACGCCGGACCGTGGGAGTGGAACATCACCGGGTTCGACGCCATGGTCGAGCTCGGCCCCCGGTACGGGGTCGGCCTGCTGTGGTGGCACGCCACCGGCGACGAGGCCTATTTCTCCCTCTACGCTCTCAAGAACGACCGGAGCGGGTTCTGGACAGCCGACAACAGCGGCAACCTCACGCCATACGGGCAGAAGTTCTGGGACGTCAGCCATGCCGTCAGCCATGATCGGGGCCCGTTCACGGGCGACCTGGCGGCCAGCGGGTGCCCGGCCGTCAGCGGTCGCTGACGGTCACCGGGGGGTGAACGGCACTCGGGCGTTCACGTTCACCAGGATCGGACCGGCCGCTGTCTGGTGGGGGCTCAAGCGGGCGTCGGCGAAGAACGGGCTGGTGAGGTAGACCCAGTTGTCGAGGGCGTCGCCGGTGGGGGGCTTGGGATCGACCGAGAACTCGGGCGTCGGCAACGAGCGGCGCACGGCGTCGGCCAGGGCCGCCGGGTCGCTGCCCGAGCCGTAGGTGACGGTGAGGGTGTAATACAGGCTCTCCCGGCCCTCGCTGCTGGTCTGGATGCCGGCGCCCGTGATCGTGCCCCCCACGGGCAGCGGCAGACCGGTGGCCCAGCCCTGGAACCGCTGGAGGACGGTGGTCTCGCCCGCGGGCACCTGCTCCACGTAGTGCAGCCGGGCCGTGCTCGTCGGCGGCGGTTGGCCGCCGTCGGGCCCGGCGGGGGCGACCGGGCCGGGGGCCACCTCAATCGTGAGGTCGTCGAGTGGGTAGGGGCTTTCGGGGGCCTGGAAGGCCAGACGGTGGACGGCGGCGTCGGCTCCGGGGCCGGTGGCCGCCGAGTCGAGGGTGACGGCCCACCCCAGGGCCACCAACTGGTCTCGGTAGAACGTGGTCAGCTCGTCGAGGCCGAGCCGGGCCGAGAGAGCCAGATCCGACGTGATGGTGACAGCCTGGCCGTCCACCGTGTTGCGGGCGTCAGCCCGGAGCTCGGTGAGCACCGCCCCGTCGGGAGTGGCCAACGCCGGGAAGTCGGTGAACCGGCGGATCTGGGCCGTGGCGTCCACGGTGGGCCCGTGGGCGTCCTCGACGGCCTGCAGGATGTCGGCGGCCGGGGCGGCGGCGGCCAGCGGCGGCCCGATCGGACCTTCGGGAACGGTGACGTCGGCCGCCGCCGGCACGGCGGGATCGCCGGCCTCGGCGCTGCCCAGCGTCACCGACGACGGCGCCGACCCCTGGCTGCCGCGGTCGTCGGAGCAGGCGGCGAGGGTGCTCAGCACAGCGGCGACGGCGATCAGGAGCCGGCGGCGGCCGGAGCCGGAACGTGAGAGCTGCGCGCGTGGAGTCATGCTTGGGGAGATGAGGGGCGACCTCGTCGTCCGCCCGCCCGGGACCGGACCGCCCGTCCGGGCATCACCGTACTGGCTGGTGGGGCGATCCTGGCGCCCGGTCGCCCGGGAAGAGTCACTGCGCCCGACACTGGCTACGGCCTCCCACCGGTGCGAGGATGGCGGCCATGGCCCGAGACGTCACCGACACCCTGACCAACGAGACGGTGGAGCTGCTGCAGGCGCTCATCCGCAACCAGTGCGTGAACGACGGCACCCGGGAATCGGGCCAGGAGGAGCGCAGCGCCCGCCTCCTGCGCGACGAGCTGGAGGGGACCGGGGTCGACCTCCAGATGTTCGACATCCTGCCCGGTCGCAGCTCGCTGATCGCCCGCTGGCCCGGCACCGACCCCGACGCTCCGGCCCTGTGCCTGATGGGCCACACCGACGTGGTGCCGGTGTCGCCCGACGGCTGGACCCACGACCCGTTCGGCGGGGAGCTGATCGACGGCGAGATCTGGGGTCGGGGGGCGGTGGACATGTTGAACCTCACCGCCTCCATGACCACGGTGTTTCGCCACCTGGTGGCCACCGGGCGCCGCCTGCCGGGCGACGTCGTCTACTTCGCCGTGGCCGACGAGGAGGCCGGCGGCCGGTGGGGGGCCGAGTCCCTGGTGGCGAGCAACTGGGACGAGCTGAGGTGTGACTACGTGCTCACCGAGTTCGGGGGCATCCCGCTCCACAGCCCGAAGGGGTCGAGCATCCTGGTGACCACGGCCGAGAAGGGGATCGGTTGGCGGCGCCTCACGGTCAAGGGGACGCCGGGCCACGGCTCGATGCCCTGGGGCAGCGACAACGCCCTGGTCACGGCGGCCGAGGTGGTGCGCCGGATCAGCGCCTACGCCCCGGCCCCCCAGCTCGACGAGCTGTGGGCGGCCCGGGTGGCGGCCATGGGCCTACCCGACGATCTCACGGCCAAGCTGCTCGATCCGGGCCGCCTGCGCGACGCCCTGCACGAGCTGCCGCCCCAGCTGGCGGCGAACGCCCACGCCTGCAGCCACACCACGTTCAGCCCCAACGTGGTGCACGGCGGGGTCAAGACCAACGTGATCCCCGACAAGGTGGCCATCGACGTCGATATCCGCACCCTGCCCGGCGAGACCCGCGACGACGTGAATCAGCACCTGCGCAACGCCCTCGGCGAGCTGTTCGACCGGGTGGAGCTGGAGGTCATCCACGAGGATCCGTCCACCGCTTCGCCCACCGACAACCGGTTGTGGGACGCCCTGGCCGGCTCCATGCGGGCCGCCTACCCCCAGGCCAAGATCGTGCCCAGCATCGTCACCGGTGGCACCGACGCCCGCTTCTTCCGTAAGAAGGGCGCTGTGGCCTACGGGGCCGGGCTGCTCAGCGCCGACATCGACACCCAGGAGTTCTTCCGCCGCTTCCACGGCCACGACGAGCGCATCGACATCGAGTCGCTCCGCCTCACCGTCCAGCTCTGGCTCGACGTCGTCGACCGTTTGTGGGAGTGAGCCCCTGGGGGTGAAGAGCCCCAGTGACTGTGACTGTCACAGGGGCGCCGTAGCCTGAACGGGCGATGGCTACCGTCACCACCACGGGGTTCGGCTCGGCCGCGGTCGAGACGCTGGGCCGGATCCTGGCTGATCGCCGGGGAGCGGACCCGCTGGCTCCCGCCCTGGTGGTGTGCTCCGGGGCGTTGGTGGCGGTGGGGGTGCGCCGGGCGCTCGGTCGCCGGGCCGGTGGGGTGGCCAACGTCGCCGTGGTCACGCTCGACCAGCTGGCCGAGGACCTGGCCGGGCCTGGCCTGGCCGCCGACGGCCGCCACGTCGGAGATCCGGTGGAGATCCAGGCCGCCATCCGGGGCGAGCTGGCGGCCCAGCCCGGCCTGTTCGGGCGGGTGGCCGACCACCGCACCACCGAGGAGCGCCTGGTCGTCCTCCACCGCCAGCTCGACGGCCTCGACGACGACGTGCTGGAGCGGATGCAGCTCGCCGGCTCCGGCCTGGCCAACGACGCCATCCGGGTGATCCGGGGGGCCAACGGGCGCACCGGCCGGGCCGAGATCCGCCAACGGCTGCTGCACCGGGCGCTGGCCGAGCTGGAGGCGATGCCCCCGCTGGCCCGGGGTCCGATCCTGCTCCACCTGCCCGAGCCGGCCCGGCCCTTCGAGGGCCGCCTGGTAGCGGCCCTGGCCCGCCGCACCGACTGCACGGTGGTGGTGGGCGTCACCGGCGAGCCCGGGGTCGACCGGCGCCACCTCGACCGGCTGGCCGCCTGGGGCATCCAGATCGAGGGTGTGGCGGCGGGGGCGGCCGATCAGGCCGTGGTGCTGGAGGTGGCCGACCCCGAAGACGAGGTGCGGGCCGCGGTGCGTGATCTGGTGGCCCACGCCGCCCTCGGCGTGCCGCTCACGGCCATGGCCGTGCTCCACACCGCCGCCGACCCCTACGCCAGCCTCCTCCACGAGCACCTGGAGGGGGCCGGGCTGCCGTGGTGCGGGCCGGGGCACCGCCCGCTGTCGTCGTCGCTGGCCGGGCGCCTCCTGGGCCGTCTGCTGGCGTTGGCCGCCGACGGGTTGGAGCGCACAGCCGTGGCCGCCTTCCTGGCCTCCGGTCCGGTCACCACCGCCGAGGGCACGCCGGTGCCGGCCCCGGCCTGGGACCGGCTGTCGCGCCGGGCCGGGATCGTGGAGCACGCCCACTGGTTGCCCCGGCTGGAGGAGATGGCGGCCCACACCGCCGAGCCCGAGGCCGGGCTGGTCCGGGGCCTGGCCACCTTCGTGGCCGAGTTGAGCGACCGGCTCTGGCCCCATCCCGAGCCGGTCACCTGGGAGGCGTGGGGGGCGTGGGCCCGGGCTCTGCTCGACCGCTACCTGCCCCCGGAGCGGGCCGGGGCCTGGCCGGTGGAGGAGCGCACGGCCCGGGCGGCGGTGGTGGATCTGCTCACCCAGCTCACCCGACTCGAACCCCTGCAGCCCCGCCCCGGCCTGTCCGGGTTCGCCTCCATGGTGTCGGCCCAGCTGGATCAGCGCCGGATGCAGGGCCGGCCGCTGGGCACCGGGTTGCTGGTGGCCCCGGTCAACTCGGCCGCCGGGCTGGCCTTCGAGCGGGTGGCCGTGGTGGGCCTGGCCGAGGGGTCGTTCCCCCGCACACCCCGGGAAGACTCCCTCCTGCCCGACCGGTTGCGGGCCGAGGCCCGGGGCCTGCTGGCCCCCACCGAGGCGGTGGGCGAGCTCGACGTCCGGGCCGTGGCCGCCGTGCTGGCCGGTACCCGTCAGGCCCCCCTGCTGCTCACGGCCCGGGGCGACATGCGCAGCATCCGCTCCCGCTCCTGGCCCCGGGTGCTCAACCCGCTGGTGGCCGCCCGCAACGTGCTCGAGTCGCACCGGCGGGGCCTGGTCGATCACGGCCGCCCGGCGTCGGCCGCCGACGCCGGCCTCCGAGACCTGATCGGCCACGTCGACGGGGGAGATCCGGTCAACACCCACGAGCTGGCCCACCTCGATCCCGTCCTGTCCCGCAACCTCACCCGCAACCTGAACCGGCGCCGGGGAGACCTGAATCCCCACGTGGGCCGGGTTCCGGCCGGCGCCATCGACGCCACCGAATGGCTGCTGTCGGCCACGGCGCTGGAGACCTACGCCGGCTGCCCCCGCCGCTACCTGTTCGAGCGGGTGCTGCGCCTGGCCGACGACGAGCGTCCCGAGCGGATCGACGAGATCACCCCGCTGGACCGGGGCAACCTCACCCACGCCGTGCTGGAGCGCTTCATCGCCGAGTCGATCGTGTCGGGCGAGGTGCCGGCCCCAGGAGAGCCGTGGTCGGCCGACCGGCGGGCCCACCTGCTGGGGGTCCTGGTGGAAGAGCTGGCCGGGGCGCAGGGTCGGGGCCTCACCGGCGGCCGGGTGAGCACGATCATCCTGGAGCGGCGCCTGCGGGTGGAGATGGAGCAGTTCCTGGCCACCGACAACGCCATGCGGGCCGACCGGCGGTCCACCCCGTCGCATGTGGAGCTGGCCTTCGGCTTCGACGACGACCACACGGTGCTCACCCTGCCCGACGGCCGCACCCTGCGCCTGCGGGGCCGGGTCGACCGGGTCGACGCCACCGAAGACGGCGGGCTCCTCGTCATCGACTACAAGGGCGGCTCGGGCCGGGCCTTCGACGGCATCAAAGACGACCCGCTGAAGGGCGGCCGCCGTCTCCAGCTCCCGCTCTACGCCCGGGTGGTGGCCGAGAAGCTCGGTTACGACGGCCCCCGCACGGCGCTCTACTGGCTCACCGCCAAGGCCGACCTGCGGCCCATCGAGCTGGAGGATGAGCTGGAGACCGAGCTGCTCACGATGGTGGGGGCGGCCCTCGACGGGATCTCGGGCGGCTTGTTCCCCGGCGTACCGGGGGACGCCATCGGCTGGCCCCGGGTCAGCTACGAGCACTGCCGGTACTGCGACTTCGACAAGATCTGCCCCACCGACCGCCAACGGGAGTGGGACAACGTCCGCCCCGACCCGGCGCTGGCCCCGGTGGAGATCCTGCTGCGACCGAAAGAAGACCGGCAGTGACGCTCACCTCGGAACGGGGCGCCGTGCCCCTGGAGGATGCCGAGGCCCGGCGCCGGGTGCGGGCCTCGCTCAGCGACACCCTGTTCGTGGAGGCCGGCGCGGGCAGCGGCAAGACCAGCTCGCTGGTGGAGCGGATCGTCAACCTGGTGGCCAACGGGGCCCCGGTCGGCCGGATCGCGGCCATCACGTTCACCGAGGCGGCGGCCCGGGAGCTGCGCACCCGGGTGCGGGACGAGCTGGAGCGCCAAGGGGCCGACCGCAACGACCGGCAGCTGCTCAACGCCGCCGGCCAGGTGGAGAGCGCGGCGTTCACCACCCTGCACGGCTTCGCCCTGCGCATCCTGGCCGATCATCCGGTGGAGGCCGGCCTGCCGCCGGGGTTCGCCGTGGCCGACGAGATCGGCTCCCTGCTCGAGTTCCAGGACGCCTGGCGAACCTTCGCCGCCCAGCTGGGCGACGACCTCAGCCTGCTCGACCTACTGGAGCGGGCGGCCGCCCTGGGGGTGGAGCTGCGCCACTTCGCCGACGTGGCCCGCCGCTTCGACGACAACTGGGACCTGCTCGACAACCTGGCCCCCGCCCCCGGTCTGTCCCCGCTGGAGCCGGCGCCGGTGGTACAGCGGATCGTGGCCCTGGGATCGCTGGTCGGGCACTGCCTCGACGCCTCCGATCACCTGGCGGTGGGGCTCACCGCGCTGGCCGACGAGGCCACCATCGCCCTCGGACGAGACGCCATCACCCAGCTCCGCTGGCTCGACCAGGTTAAGTGGCCCCGCCGCAACGTTGGGCGCAAGGCCAGCTGGGTCCGCCTCGACGTCGACGAGGTGCGACGCCAGGTGGCCGAGGCCCAGGAGTCGGTGGCGGCTGACGTGGCCCGCTGGCGCCATGAGGTGATCGGCGAGCTGGTGGAACGGGTGGCCGGGTTCGTGCGGGGCCGGGTGGAGGACCGCCAGCAGCGGGGCGAGCTGGCCTTCCACGATCTGCTGGTGCTGGCCCGCCAGCTCCTGCGGCGCAACGCCCTGGTGCGGGAAGACCTCCACCAGCGCTACAGCCGGATCCTGCTCGACGAGTTCCAGGACACCGATCCCATCCAGATCGAGCTGGCCGTGCTCATCGGGGCCGACGGCCTCGTGGGCACGAAGGCCTGGCCCGAGCTGGCCGCCACCCTCAGCCCGGGGCGCCTGGTGGTGGTGGGCGACCCCAAGCAGTCCATCTACCGGTTCCGCCGGGCCGACATGGCCGTCTACGCCGAGGCCGAGGAGGCCCTGGTCAGCGAGCCGTTGCGGCTCACCACCAACTTCCGGTCCGTGCCCGGCGTGGTGGAGCTGGTCAACGCCCTGTTCGGCCAGCTCATCGGCGAGGGCGAGCCTGGGGCCCAGCCCCGCTACACGCCGCTGGGCGCCGTCCGCAGCCCCGACCCCGAGGCGCCGGGGGCACCGGTGCTGGTGATCGGGGGCCCCCATCCCCGCACCGTCCCGGTGGGTGAGATCCGGGAGCTGGAGGCGGCCGACGTGGCCGCCGTGATCTGCCGGGCCATGGACGAGGGCTGGCGGTGCGAGCGCGAAGGCTCGTGGCGGCCGGTTCGGTTGCAGGACATCGCCGTGCTCATCCCCTCCCGCCTGTCACTGCCGGCCCTGGAGGCGGCGTTCGGCGCGGCCAACATCCCCTTCCGGCCCGAGACCAGCTCCCTCGTCTACGCCACCCAGGAGGTGCGCGACGTGCTGGCCGGGGTGCGGGCCGTGGTCGACCCGGGCAGCGCCATCGACGTGGTGGCCGCCCTCCGCTCGGGCCTGTTCGCCCTGGGTGACGACGAGCTGCTGTCGTGGCACCTGGTCGGGGGCTCGTTCGACTATCTCCAACCACCGCCCCCGGCCGCCCCTGCCGACCACCCGGTGGTCGCCGCCCTGGCCGAACTGGCCCGCTGGCACCTCGATCGGTGGTGGATGGAGCCCTCGGCGGTGATCGAGCGGATCGTGCGGGAGCGGCGCCTGCGGGAGGCGGCCCTGGCCGAGCCCCGGCCCCGAGACCGGTGGCGCCGCTACCGGTTCCTGGCCGAGCAGGCCCGGGAGTTCACCGCCACCCGGGGCGGCGACCTGCTCGACTTCGTGGCCTGGGTGGAGGTCCAGTCGAGCGACCTGGCCCGGGTCACCGAACCCATCCCGGCCGAGCCCGACGACGATGCCGTACGGGTGCTCACCATCCACGGCTCAAAAGGCCTCGAGTTCCCCATGGTGGTGGTGGCCGGGGCCCCGACGCGGGACGCCAACCGGGGTGCCGGGCCTCAGGTGCTGTTCCCCCCGGGACGGCCGCCCGAGGTGAAGGTGGGCAAAGACCGCACCACCGCCGGGTTCGACGTGCACGCCTCGGTGGAGGAGGTGCTCGATCGCCACGAGCGGGTGCGGCTCCACTACGTGGCCACCACCCGCGCCCGCGACCTGCTGGTCCTGTCGGCCCATCACCGGGAGGGGCTGCAGAGCAGCGGTCAGCGCACCTGGGCCGCCATTCAGGGGTGTGAGGAGCTGTGGCGGCCGTTCGAGCGCCGGGGCGACGAGCGCTACCGGGTGGAGCCCCCCACCCAGCTCCGGTTGTCGGCCGGCTCGTGGGGCGAGACCAGCCGGGTGTGGGCCGAGGAGCAGGACCGATTGCTCGACGGCAACCGCCGGGCCGCCACCTGGTCGGCCACCCGGGTGGCCGAGACGCTGGCTCCCCATCTGGTATCCCCCGCCGTCACCGGTGACGCCCCCGGGCACCAGATGGCGCATGGAAGCCCGGCGGGGGCCGGGGCGGAGGTGGTGGACGAGTTGGCCGAGAGCGGCGACGAGGTCGCCCCGGCGGCCCGTCGGGCGTCGACCGCCATCGGCACCGCCGTCCACGCCACGTTGGAGCAGGCGGCGCTCACCGCCACCGCGGCCGAGCTGGTTCCGCTGGCGGCCCGGGCGGCGGCCCAGGCCGGCGTGCCCGACCACGCCCGGGAGGTGGCCACCCTGGCGGCGTCGGCCCTCACCGCGCCGGCCATCGCCGAGGCGGCGGCCGCCCCCCGGCTGTGGCGCGAGCTGTACGTGGCCGCCCCGGTGGGCGACGCCCTGCTCGAGGGCTTCATCGACCTGTGCTACGAGACCGACGACGGGGGCCTGGTGGTGGTTGACTACAAGACCGACCGGGTGCCCGAAGCCGAGATCGACCGTCAGATGGCCCACCACCGGTGGCAGGGCGCAGCCTACGCCCTGGCCCTCCAGGAGGTGACCGGCCGCCCGGTGGCGGGCTGCCGGTTCCTGTTCCTGCGCACCGACGGCGAGGCCGTCGAGCGCGAGGTCGACGATCTACCCGCCGCCGTTGCCGCCGTGGCCGATCTGGTGGGTGGCGGCTGAAATTCAGATGACCGGGCGGGGTACGGGGCGTAGGGTGAGCGGATCGAGCCCCGTCACCGGGGAAGGGGAGGTGTGCGTTCCATGACTGCAGCTGTTGTCCAGGCCATCCCCGGTCGCGCCTCCGAAGGGGCCTGACCGCCGGCTCGCGGTTGGCCGCTCGCACGGGTTCCCCGTAGCTGGAGCGGTGCGCTGCCCTGAAGCCGGCGAGCGACCGGGTCCGCGGCCCGTTTGGCCGCTCCCGTTGTCTGTAGCGAACGCCGGAGTCACCCTGTCATGTCCACCGTCAACCAGCCGGCCTGGCTGGTCCCTGAACCGTTCCTCGACGAGCCCCTCGGCCTCCTCCGCCCGGGCAAGGAGGCCCAGATCGATCTCATCCGCCGCACCGGCGCCGACGGCAGCTCCTGCCTGCTGGTCCAGAAGCGCTACGTGCCCCGCACCGTGTCGGCCAAGGGGGAGCTGGAGTCGCTCGGTATCGAGCGGGCCTCCGCCTTCCGTCACGATGTCCAGTACCGGGAGGGCCGCCAGTTCCGCAAGACGCGCGACCGCCGGGCCGTGGAGCGCATGTCGGCCTACGGCCGCCGCCTGATGCAGGACCGGTGGACCGGCCACGAGCACCGGGTGATGTCCGCCCTGTGGGAGACCGGGCTGCGGGTGCCCTATCCCGTGTCGTACACCGAGGACACGTTCGTCCTCCAGTACGTGGGCGACCCCGACGGGGCGGCCCCCCAGCTGGCCCGGGCCCAGCTCGGCCCCCGAGAGCTGGCCGACGCCGCCCACCAGTTGGAGGCCGGGCTGGCCCTGATGGTGGGGGAGGGCTGGGTTCACGGTGACCTGTCGGCCTACAACCTGCTGTGGTGGGAGGGGGAGCTGTGGTTCATCGACTTCCCCCAGGCCCTGGACCTGGCCGCCAACCCCCAGGGGCTCAACTTCCTCCACCGTGACGTGACCAACGTGGCCCAGTGGTTCACCCAGAAGGGCCACCCCATCGACGGCGAAGCCCTCTTCGCCTCTCTGCTGTAGCCCCGCCCCCGGCCCGAACGGCCCCCAAACCGGCCGAACTTTGTCACTTAATGCCGCCAGAGGCGGCACAAGGTGACAAAGTTTGGCCAAAAGCGCTCAGGCGGCAGTGGCGGCGAGGACGGTGGCGGCGGCCGGGGCGTGGGCCGGTAGCGTGCCGGCTTCGGCCCGCCGCTCCAGCTCGCGCCGGCCTTCGGGGCACTGGTCGACGAAGGGACACCAGCCGCACAGCACGCCAGGTTTGGCGGCGAACGTTTCGCCAACGCAGGCCGAGGTGACGGCGTTCCACGTGGTGGCGAGCTGGCCGGCCGCCTCCTCCATCCGCCGTTCGGTGACGGCCACGTTGAGGATGCGCTGGCCCAGGTACAACAGCCGGGCCCGGTGGGGCTGCTCGGTGCCGGTGGCGGCCAGGGCGGCGGCGTACAGCATCACCTGCTGCAGCCGCCCCTGGCGGTACCGGGCGCCGGGCAGCGAGCCCGACTTGTAGTCGCTGACGACCAGATGGTCGCCTTGGCGGTCCACCCGGTCGATCACACCGACGAAGGGCACGCCGGCCAGCGACGCCTTCACCTTCTGCTCGGTGGACACCACATCGACCTGGGCCGGGTCTTCCAGGGCCCACAGCCCGGTGATGGCCAGCCACCCCTGCCACCGGAAGGCCCGGGCGGCCTCCTCGCCCAGCTCCAGCGCCTGGTAGTCGGGGTCGGCCTCGACCTCGGGCCACAGCTGTTTGGCCAGCGCCTTGGCCTGGTCGAGGGTGCGATAGGCGGCCGGCAGCCCGCAGGTCAGCTCCAGCACCCTGTGGGCGAACGATCCCACCAGGGCGGCCTGGCCCGACGGCTCGGGCTGCCGGTCGACGTACTTGAACCGCCAGCGCCGAGGGCACTGGTCGAACAGGCTGGCCGACGAGGGAGACAGATGTGGGGGCAGCTCAGCCATGGGGGAGATCATGACCGAAGGGTGTGACAGTCACGGGGATGGTGGACCTGACGTGCCGGTTCGGTCCCGGGCCGTCAGAACCGGCGCCCGCCCGAGCCGCCCGAGGAGCGTCGACCGAAGCTGCGGCCCCCGGATCCGCCTCCCGACCGTCCGGATCGGCCGGAACCGCCGGGCCGCAGCACGCCGCCTCCCAGCCCGCCGCCGATCGAGCCACCGCCGATCGAGCCACCTCCGAGCGAGCCGCCGAACCCGCCGGAGCTGCCTGAATCGGTTCGTCGCCGTTGGCTGCGGCGGGAGGTGGGCAGGCCGCCCAGGCCACCGCCGCCCCGGGCCAGCCCACCGAGCACGATGCTGCCCAGGATGCTGCCGAGGCCGCCGCCCCGCCCGCCGCCGAGGCCACCGCCCCGGCGTCGGGACGGCGCGGGCGCGGTGGGGCCGGACGGCAAGCCGCCGCTCCGGCCGCCGAAGATCGAGTCGTCGGGGCCCAGCGCCGGGCCGTCGTCACCCGAGCGGGACGACGTCGGAACCGGCGCCCCCGGGGCCGGCGGGGTGGGCCCGCCGGGAGGCGGAGGCGGGCCGCTACCGGCGCCGCGACCGGCATCGTCATCGGCGGGCGGGGGCGGGGCAGGGCGGCCGTCGAGCCGCGCCTCGATCGACTGGAGCTGCCATTCGGCATGGTCGATCTTGTCGTCCAGGGCGTCGATCTGCTCGGCCGTGGTGGCCCCGGCGATGGCCAGGCTCACCTCCTGGTAGGCGGCGCTGGCCTGCTCGTAGCTCGTGATCAGATCGTTGTCCTTGGAGGCGATCACCCGGTCGCCCAGCTGGAGCACCCGATCGGCGTTGTCCCGCAGCTGCTCGGTGATCTCGGCCCGGTCGGACTCCATCTCGGCCGCCGCCAGCTGGCGGGTCTTGCGCCGGCGGGACAGGGAGCGGAGCAGCAGGAGACCGCCGCCGCCCACCACCAGCACGCCCAGCACCGGTAGGAGGATCGAGCCGCCGCCCCCGCCCCCACCCCCGTCGTTGTCGGTGCCCGAACCGGGGGAGGCCACCGAGGTGCGCGGGGTCTGCTCGCCGGCCAGGCTGGCCACGAACTCGGACAGGCCGTCGGCCACCGCCCCCTGCCCGAGGCTGTCGAAGCTGGCGTCGATGGCGTCGGAGAGCTCGCCCGAGCCCACCGTGTCGGACCGGGCGCCCACCCCGTCGGCGGTGAGCACGAGCACGGTGGAGTAGCGAGCGGGGCGGGAGAACAGCTCGTCGGCCACCGCTTCGGCCAGCTGCTCGGCGTCGTCGTCGACATCGAGCCACACGAAGGCCACCCCCCGCTCGTTGGCGGCGGCGATGGCCTGGTCTTCCGCTGGGGTGGCGTCGAATTGCAGGTACCGGCCGCTCGAGTCGAGCTGGTCGGCGATCTGGTCGGCCGGGGGAGCGGACTGGGCCCCCGCCGGGGTGATGGCCATGGGCCCGTGCCCGGGCGACCCCGCCAGGCACAGGAGCAGGGCGACGACGAGGGAGAGGACCATCCGGCGCACGGGGCGAGCCTACCGGTCCCCGGCGGCCAGGGGGCCTGGGTCAGCGCGCCCCGTCCGGTGAGACGGGTTCAGGCGCCGACGCCACCTCGCCGTTGGGTCCAGGCGTCGGCCTGGGCCCGGGCCTCCTGCTCCAGCTCGATGTCCCGGTAGGCCGGGTGCCAGCGGCGGTGCCGGACCACCCCCCGCCCGAACCCGCCCAGATAGCGGGCGAGGAACCCGACCACACCCAGCTCGGCCCACTGGCGGGCGTGGGTGAGCTCGTGGGCCAGGAGGTGGCTGGCCCCGTTGGGGGGCAGGTTCCGGTCGAGACAGACGAACCGGCCCAGCGTGATCCCCACGTAGCGGCCCGGAATCATGGGGAGGCGCACCACCCGCACCCGGGCGGCCAGATCGGGCGCCAGATGGTCGTAGGAGGCGATCTCGGCACTTGACAGGGGCCGGATGCGGGGCCCGGCCGTTCCGGCCGGCTGGCGACGGCGCAGGCGGTAGGCGGAGGAACCGCCGGGAGAGGAGGCCACGCCGCCAGCGTAATCGACGCGATCTCGGACGCCGGGTGTCGGTCCTCGCCCCGCCACCCGGAACCAGCGTTTGCGGGGGCCCGGGGCGCTCCGCCGAGGAGCGGGCCGCCCCACTGCCTACTCTGGTCCTCGATGGTCTCGAGGAACCAGGTCCTGGCGGCAGGGGTGGCGTCCACCGCCGGGGCGGCTCTCGTCGCCCGGCGGCGCCGGCGTCATCGCCGGGGATGGCCGGTGAGCAGCCACCGCCTGGCCACCCGCAACCTCCGGCTGGCCCGGCTGGGCCTGCGGGGCGGGGGCCGCTACGCCCTGTACAAGGCCCGGCGCACGTTCGCCTCGGCCGCCCGCGCCACCGAGCTCGACACGACGTTCCAACTCCGAACGGCGCAGGACGTCACCAACGAGCTGGGCAACATGAAGGGCGCCATGATGAAGATCGGGCAGATGGCGTCGTATCTCGACACCGGCCTGCCCGAGACGGTGCGGGCCACGATGGCCTCGCTCCAGCACGACGCCCCGCCCATGTCGCCTGAGCTGGCCGCTCGCCAGATCTTCGACGAGCTCGGCCGCTGGCCCCATCAGCTGTTCGACACCTGGGACGAGGTGCCCATCGCCTCGGCCTCGATCGGCCAGGTCCACCGGGCCATCACCCGTGACGGGCGAGCGGTGGCGGTGAAGATCCAGTACCCCGGGGTGGCCGAGGCGGTGGCGTCGGACCTGCGCAACGCCGGCTGGATCTTCGGGGCACTGGCCTCCATGTTCCCCGGCGTCGACCCCGACCCGATCGTGGGTGAGATCCGGGCCCGCCTGCTGGAGGAGCTCGACTACCGCCGGGAGGCCGACAACCAGCGCCTGTTCCACCGCTACGTGGCCGGCCATCCGTTCGTGTCGGTGCCGGGGGTGGTCGACGAGCTGTCGACCGGGCGCATCCTCACCACGGACCTGGCCACCGGCAGCCGCTTCGGCGAGGTGGTGGGATGGTCGGAGCCCGAGCGGAACCTGGCGGCCGAGACCCTGTTCCGGTTCTCCTTCGGCGCCATCTACCGGCTCCACGCCTTCAACGGTGATCCCCATCCCGGGAACTACCTGTTCAACCCGGGGGGCCAGGTCACCTTCCTCGACTTCGGGCTGGTGAAACGGTTCGACGCGGCCGAGACCGTGCTGTTCGAGGATCTGATCAAGCAGATGGTGATCACGGGCGACCACGCCGCCTTCCGCCTGGTGGTGGAGAACGCCGGCATCCTCGGCCGCGGCGCCCCTTTCGACGATGCCACCGTCAACGAGTACTTCTCGTACTACTACCGGTACGTGATGACCGACGGGCCGGTCACGCTGGACGAGGAGTACGCCGCCGGCGGGGTGGCCCATCTATTCGACATGAACGGCCCCTACAAGGAGCTGATGCGGTACCTCAACGTGCCTCCGTCGTTCGTGGTGGTGCAGCGGATCACCCTGGGCCTGATCGGCCTGTTCGCCCAGCTGGAGGCCACGGCCAACTGGAAGCGCATCGCCATGGAGCTGTGGCCGTTCACCGCCGCTGCGCCCTCCACGCCCATGGGTGAGATCATCCGGGATTGGCGCCGCAGCCAGGATCTCGACCTGCACGGGGTATAAGTGCGCCCTTTCGGGCGCCTCGGGTTCGCCTTCGGCGAACACCGCTAAAGGGGCCAGCCTCCCTACATTTGCTCCATGCGAGCAGTCGGGGTTATCGAGTACGGGGGCCCGGAGGCCCTGCAGTTGGTGGACGTGCCGGAGCAGCACGCCGGCGAGGGCCAGATCCGGCTGCGGGTGTACGCCGCCGCCGTGAACCCCACCGACACATTGGCCCGCGACGGCTCGCGGGCCGAGCAGCAAAAGGTGGATCCGCCGCCCTACGTGCCGGGGATGGACGCCGCCGGCGTGATCGACGAGATCGGCCCCGGGGCCGACACCAACCTCCAGGTGGGCGAGCGGGCCATGGCCATCGTGCTGCCCCGAGGGTCCCACGGCGCCTACCGGGAGAGCCTGGTGGTGCCGGCCGCCTCGGTGGCCCGGGCGCCCGCCGGGTCGTCCCACGCCGAAGCGGCCACTCTGCCCATGAACGGGCTCACCGCCCGCCTCTCGCTCGACCTGATGGGCCTGGCGCCCGGCCAGGTGCTGGCGGTCACGGGGGCGGCCGGGGCCTACGGTGGCTACGTGATGCAGCTGGCCAAGGCCGACGGTCTGACGGTTGTCGCCGACGCCTCCGAGGCCGACCGTGCACTGGTCGAAGGGCTCGGAGCCGACATCGTGGTCCCCCGGGGCGACGGGGTGGCGGCCGAGATCCGGCGCCACTTCCCCGACGGGGTGGACGCCATGGCCGACGGTGCCGTGCAGAACCATCTGGCGGTCGGCGCCGTGCGCGACGGCGGGGCGTTCACCTCGGTCCGGGGATGGACCGGGCCCGAGGGCGGCGCCCGGGGCATCAGCTTCACCGCCACCTTCGTGCGCGACTACGCCCGGGAGCAGGCCCGGCTCGATCGGCTCCGCCAGCAGGTCGAGTCCGGTGCCGTGACCCTGCGGGTGGCCGAGGTGTACCCGGCCGTGCGGGCGGCCGACGCCCATCGCCGTCTCGAGGCCGGAGGCACCCGGGGCCGCTGCGTGATCTCCTTTGACTGATCAGGGGGCACAGGGACTAGGGAGAATTTCCCGGTTTCTTCCAAACCCGGTTGGTGGTCGGCGTCGTCTAGGTCATTGACGGAGAGCAAATCCAGCCTCTAGTTCGGCTCACGTGACCCGGTGCGTCGAGCAGTGGTTGTCGATTTGACGCGCTCTCCGAACGGGGCAGACGTCAACTCAACTGCGAGGTTGCATCTTCATGTCCATCAAGAAATTCGCCCTGCTTGTCGCGGGCTTGTTTTCCCTGTTCCTGGCATGGGCGGTGGCCCCCGCCCTGGCCGACGGCGAGCGGGGCGACCACGACCGGTCCGATGCCGCCATCTCATCGGGAGGTGAGCGGGTCTGGACAGGCGAGTTCTGCAACGGTGAGAAGTTCGAGATCCGCTACGCGGTGGCCGCCGGCAAAGTGACCGTCAACAAGGTGACAGGCCCCACCAACCACCTCGACAGCCGCAAGAAGGGCGTCGACGTGGTGTTCGACAAGCAAGGAAAGGTGTCGTTCCGCCTCAACGGCGAACGCAGGGGTCGTCTGTCGGTTGAGGCGGATCTGGGCCGCTGCTCCGTGGCGGCTCCGGCTGGCACCCCGCCCCCGACCAACCCCGGCAGTGGAGGCACCCAGCCGCCGCCGACGCTGCCCCCCACCCAGCCGCCGACCACGGTGCCGCCCAGCACCCCGCCTCCGGCTCCGGCGGCCAAGTACCTCACCTACAGCACCCCGGCCGGCACGTTCACCGTGGAGTTGAACAACGGCGTGCTGACCTACTGGGCCATCAACACTCCCGGCTACCAGTGGTACGCCAAGACCAGGACGGGCGCCAAGGTCGTGGTCCTCATCCAGGACGCCTCGGGTGAGAGCGACTTCACCGTCACCCTCACCAACGGTGCCCCGGTGGCCTCGTTCGTCTCGCCGTCCGGCGGCACCATCAGCCCGTCGGTGTCGGAGTCGACCACGGCGCCGGCCAAGTCGGCCCCCAGCGGCGGCTGATCACGGCGTGCGCTCAGGGGCGGGCCGGTCGGCCCGCCCCTGACCGCGGCCGCTACCCGATGGTCGGAGCGCAGCGAGGAGCAGGACTTGCACGATGACGTGACCTTCCATGTGATGGGGAACCGGGCCCGGGTGGTCGTCACCGGCCGGGAGGCCGACAGGCTGGCGGTGTGGGCCCAGCGCCGCCTGGAAGGGCTGGAGGCCCGCTGGAGCCGGTTCCGGCCCAGCAGCGAGATCTGCGCCCTCAACCGGGCCGGCGGAGTGCCCACGATCGTCTCGGCCGACACCTTCACCCTGATCCATCACGCCGTCGAGGCCTGGTCGGCCACCGACGGCTGGTTCGATCCCACCATGCTGGGCGAGTTGCTGGCCGAGGGGTACGACCGGAGCCACGGTCTGCTCCCGCCCCCGGTGGCCGTCCCGCCGGCGTCCGGGTCGGAACCATCGGCATCGGCGGCGGCGACGACGGCGGTGGGGACCGGCCGGCGATGGTCGCGCTGCGGCGACATCGCCCTGGAGCCGGGTGTGCACCTGGTGACGCTGCCGGCCGGCGTGGCCTTCGATCCCGGTGGCATCGGCAAGGGGCTGGCCGCCGACATGGTGGCCACCGAGCTGATGGTGCGGGGGGCCGAGGGGGCGATGGTGGAGCTGGGCGGCGATCTGCGGATCATCGGGGAGCACCCCGACGGCGGATCGACCTGGACGGTGGCCATCGACGACCCGGCCCAGCGGGGCCGCGACCTGTTCCGTTTCGGCTTCGCCGACGGTGGCGTGGCCACCAGCAGCCAACTCCAGCGGCGCTGGACCACGGGCCGGGGCGACCGCCACCACCTGCTCGATCCCACCACCGGCGCCGCTTCGACCTCCACCGTCGGCACGGTGGTGGTGGCCACCGGCGCCGCCTGGTGGGCCGAGGTGCTGGCCAAGGCGGCGCTGCTGGCCGGGTTCGACGCCGGGGAACGCCTCCTGGGAGACAGCCAGGTCGCCGGCACCCTGTTCGGGCTCGACGGCCACCCCCTCGACGTCGGCCTCCTGGCCCAGGCCGCTCCCTGATCGCCCGGGCCCGGGGTCAGCCCAGGACAGCCCGGCCGGTGTCGCCCAGCTCGAAGCGCTCCACCCGGAATCGCTGGGTGGTGCCGCTCATACGGAGCCAGCCGTCGTCGACCGGGGCCGGACGGTAGACGTCTTCGCCCCGGCACCGGGGACAGTTGCAGGGTGGCGTGACCACGAGGGCGGCCCAGTCGTCGCGGCTGTCGAGTGCGGTGCAGGGCACGTCGGTTTCCGCTGCACCGTCGGGCCGGGTCCCGGGTCCGCTCATGGTTGGCCGCCACCCCCTGGGGTCTGCTCCTCCCCCTGAACGGTAGCCCAATCCGCTGCCGGGCTTCACCTGCGCCGCTACCAGACCTAGTGTCCCGGACGGGGACGATCGAACCGAAGGGGACCGTCAATGAGCGACCGCTGGACCACCTACGTCAGTGCACCGGTGACCGTGGCGCCGGGGTGTCGGCTCGACACCGTGGTGGCTCCGGCCCGCCTGGGCGGGGCCAACGGCATCGTGTGGTCGCCCGACGGACGCCTGATGGTCACCCAGGTCTTCGGTTCCCAGGTCACCGCCATCGACGTCGACTCCGGTCAGCACACGGCGTTCGCCGCTCTCGGCGGGGGCATCGCCGCCCCCGACGACGGGGCATTCGGTATCGACGGCACGTTCTTCGCCACCGAGCCCATGAACGCCACCGTGTCGGCCCGCCGGCCCGACGGTACCTACCGCACCGTGCGCGACGACCTGCCCGGAGTCAACGGCATGACCGTCAGCCACGACCGCCGGCGCCTGTTCGCCGACGAATTCCGCCCCGGCGGCCGCCTGCTGGAGCTCGATCCGGCCGGTGAGAAGGAGCCGGTGGTGCTGGCGGACGACCTGGCCATGCCCAACGCCTTCGCCATGGGCCCCGACGGCGCCCTGTGGTTCCCCCAGGTGCTGGCGGGCGAGATCTGGCGCTACGACCTCGACCGCAGCACCCTGGAGCGCCGCTTCGCCGACCTGGCCACCCCCACGGCGGTGAAGTTCGACACCCAGGGCCGGCTCCTCACCAGCGAGGGCGGCAGCGGTCGCCTCACCCGGATCGACCTGGCCACCGGGGCCCGGGAGACCCTGATCCAGGTCAACCCCGGCATCGACAACTTCGCCATCGCCGCCGACGGCCGGCTGTTCGTGTCGCACTTCACCGACGGCCGGGTGGCCGAGGTGACGGGTGGGGTGGAGCGGGTGTTGTCGCCGTCGGGCCTGGTGGGGCCGTTCGGCCTCGACCGTATGGCTGACGGGTCCCTGCTCAGCGCCGACGCCCTGGCCGTCAACCGCACCGGCCCTGACGGCGAGTCGACGGTGATCATGAGCCTGCTGGCCGACCTGCCGGCCATGGCGGTGGACGTGGCCCACGCCGGTGATGATCCTCTCGTGCTGCTGGCCCGGGGCCAGGTGCTGCGGCGCCGGCCCGACGGCCGGCTCGACTCGGTGGCCGGCCGGCTGGAGGGAGCAACGGCCCTGGTGTCGGCGGCCGGCGGCGGGGCCTGGCTGGTGGAGAGCCGGGCCGGCCGGGTCAGCCGGATCGACGGCGAGGGTGGGCTCGAGCCGGTGGTCACCGGGCTCGACCGCCCCCAAGCGGTGGCCGAGGCTGCCGACGGCACCCTGTGGGTCACCAGCGCCGCCGGTGCCGTGTGCGCCGTTCGGGACGGAGCCGTGACGGCCCGCCACGACGGCTTCGGCACCCCGCAGGGGATCGCCGTGGTCGTCGCCACCGGGGGAGGAGGCGGGGCCACGGTGGTGGTGGCCGACCCGTCCCGCCGGGCCGTGGTGGGCCTCGATCCGATATCGGGCCAGCGCCGCGACCTCGTCACCGACGCCCCCATCGGCCTCGCCGTGGAGGGGGCCCGGGCCCCGCACGCCTTCACCCCGCTCCAGGCCGACGGCGCTGGCGCCGTGCTGGTCGGCTGCGACGGCGACGGCTCCGTGCGCCTCCTCACCCTGGCTTGATCGCCCGCCGCCCTTGGCGTGACCGCGGGCTGCTCGGACATGATTGGCGGATCGATGAGGGTCGTCGCCCCGGGCGACCCGCCGAGAGAAGCCGAGAGAAGAGGCCACCATGCCCACACCAGCCCGCGTCGTCGTCGTTCCCCAGGAGCAGGGCCAGCCGCTGGAGGTCGTCGATCTCGACCTGCCCGATCCCGGCCCCCACCAGGTGGTGGTCGAGCAGTACGCCTCCGGCGTGTGCCACAGCCAGCTCCACACCATCCACAATCCCCGCACGGCGCCGGCCATCCTGGGCCACGAGTCGACGGGAAAGGTGCTGGCTGTCGGGTCGGCGGTGGAAGACCTAGCCGTTGGCGACACGGTGATGGTCACCTGGGTGCCCAAGGACGAGCGGACGGCCCGCCGCCAAGGCGCCCCGCTCCACCTGGACCTGCCTGATGGTCGCCGGGCCGCCACCCTCAACGTGTTCACCTGGGCCACCCACACCCTGGCCGACGAGATGTTCGTGGTGAAGGTGCCCGACGCCATCGACCGGGAGTCGACCTCGATCATCGGCTGCGCCGTGATCACCGGGGCCGGCGCCGTGCTCCACACCGCCATGGTGCAGCCCGGCGACAGTGTGGCCATCTTCGGCGTGGGCGGCGTTGGCCTCAGCGCAGTGGCGGCGGCCAAGGCCTGCGGGGCCGATCCCATCATCGCCGTGGACCTCGACGACGAGAAGCTCGACTTCGCCAAGCGGTTCGGGGCCACCCACGGGGTCAACGCCGGCACGGTCGACGCCGTGGCCACCATCCGGGCCATGACCCGCCAGGAGGGCCGGTTCGACATCCTGCGCAACCCGCTGGAAGGTGTCGACTACGCCTTCGACTGCATCGGCGTGCCGGTGACCATGCGCCAGATCTCCGAGGTGGTGCGGGCCGGCGAGTTCGGCCTCACCCGGGGCGGCACGGCGGTGCTGGTGGGCGTGCCCCAGACCCCGATCGAGCTCGACAGCCGCCTCATGTTCATCGGCGAGCGCAGCTACCGGTGCAGCCTGGGCGGGAGCTGCTCGCCGGGCGAGGACTTCCCCCGCTTCCTCGACTGGCAGGCAAAAGGCCAGCTCGATCTGGCTTCCCTGGTGACGGCCCGGTACCCGATCGACGCCATCGACGACGCCGTCCACGACCTGGAGCAGGGCCGGATCGCCGGCCGCGCCGTCCTCACCTTCTGACCCGGCGGGGTTGGCGCCCCGAACAGCTAGGCCGGGCGGGAGGGGGCGGGGCAGTGGCCGGCGGGGCATTCGTCGGGCCAGGGGCCGTCGGTGCCCAGGGCCAGGCGGGGGGCGGTGCCGGGGTGGAGGCGTTCCTCGATCAGCTCCCGGATGCCGGCCACGAACCGGGGATGGGTGCCCACGGTGGGTACCCGAACCAGCTCGAGGGCCAGCTCGTCGGCCGTGGCTCGGGCCTGGGTGTCGAGGTCGAACAACACCTCCATGTGGTCCGACAGGAACCCGAGGGGAACCAGTATCACCCGGCGGGTGTCACCGGCGGCAGCCAGGGCCCGCAGGTGGTCGTTGACGTCGGGCTCCAGCCACGGCACCTGGGGCGGGCCGCTTCGGCTCTGGAACACCACGTCGTACGGGACGCCGGGCCAGCCGGCGGTGTCGAGCACGAGGCGGGCCGCCTCGTGGAGCTGCTCGACGTAGGAGCAGCCGGCGGCCATCGACCGGGGGATGGAGTGGGCGGTGAACACGAGCCGGTCGCCGGGGCCGGGTCGGCCGCCGTCGACGGCCGTGACCAGCCGGTCGGCGGCCGCTTCGACGAACCCCGGGTGGTTGTAGAACAGCCGCAGCTTCGCCAGCCGGGGGGCGGCCGGGCCCGCGTCGCCGTCGACGGTGGCGGCCGCCCGTTCCAGGTCTTCCCGGTACTGGCGGCACCCGGAGTAGGTGCCGAAGGCCGACGTGGCCAGGACCAGGGCGTCGGTGACACCGTCGGCGGCCATGGCGGCCACGGCATCGGCCAGGAAGGGATCCCAGTTCCGGTTGCCCCAGTACAGGGGCAGGTCGATGCCGTGGGTGTCGAGCTCGGTCCGAAGTGCCGCCAGCAGATCACGGCACTGGTCGTTCAGCGGCGAGCGGCCTCCGAAGAGGGCGTACTGCTCGGCCACCACGGCCAGGCGCTCGTCGGGAACGCCGCGGCCCCGGGTGACGTTGCGGAGGAAGGGCATGACGTCGTCGGGCCCTTCCGGGCCTCCGAACGACAGCAGGAGGATGGCGTCGGTAGCGATGGATCGCAGGATACGAGCGTTCCCGGTGTTCGCCGGACGAACCCAAGGAACCCGAAGAACCCGAAGGGTTCCCGTCAGCGTTTGGCCGGCACCAGCCCGTCGGCTTCGCGCCGGGCGTTGTCGCGGGCCTGGATGACGGCCCGACGGCTGGGGGAGCGGGGAGCGAAGCCGGCCGCCGCCCGTTGCTCGTCGTTCTCACAGCCCCAGAACCCGTGCTCCCGGTTGAGCCTGGCCGTCCGCCGGCATGGCAACATGACCGGACAGGCCATGCAGTAGCTGGCGGCGATGGCCTCCCGCTCCGCCCGGCGCTCGGGCCGCTCGGACGCCGGCCCGAAGAACACATGGGTGAGGCCACGGCATATCGCCTGCTCCGCCCAGGTCACATCGGTCTCGGGGTGTAGGCCGTACTCGGTGTCCATGGCACCTCCCTGGTGAGCGCCGACGGGGGCGGGTGCCCGGGTAGGCGTCCGTGCTCAAGTCTAGCAAGGCTGAGCGATCGGTCAAATGTTAGGCATACAGATCATCCGATCGATGGCTAACCTCGGATGCGGTATGCGGGTCGTGACGTGGAATCTCTGGTGGCGGTTCGGGCCGTGGGAGCAGCGCCAGCCCGCCATCGCCGAGGAGTTGGCGGCCGTGGCCCCCGATCTCGCCCTGTTGCAGGAGGTCTGGGCTTCTCCCGACGGAGCTTTACCCGGTGGTACCCGGGATCAGGCCCGAATATTGGCCGATGCCACCGGACTCCATCTGGCCCGCACCCATGCGCCCGACGGCAGCATCGATCAGTTCGGCAACGCCATCCTCAGCCGATGGCCCCTGCGGGTGGCCGAAGCCATCCGCCTGGTGGGGCCCGACGGCCGTCCCTCGCACCGCAGCGCCCTGGCCTGCTGGGTGGACGCCCCACCCGAGCCCTGGCTGGTGGTGGTCACCCACCTGGCCTGGCGCTACGACGAGAGCGAGCTGCGCCAGCGCCAGTTGGCCGAGGTGGTGGACCTCATCGGTCGTCACCTACCGGCCGAGCCCGATCGCCACCCGCCCGTCATCCTGGGCGGCGATCTCAACGCCGTACCCGAGTCCGACGAGATACGTCGTCTCACCGGCCTGGCTGCCCCGTACCGGCCCGGTCTCGTGTTCACCGACTGCTGGGCCGCGGTGGGCGACGGGCCGGGCCACACCTGGACCCGCGACAACCCGAATGCAGCGGAGGCCCTGTGGCCCCGCCGCCGGCTCGATTACGTGCTCGTGACCTGGCCCCGGCCCAAGCCCACCGGCAACCCGCAGTCGGCCCGGTTGATCGGAACCAGCGCCGGCAGCGGAGGCGTCGTGCCCTCCGATCACTACGGTGTACTGGTCGAGCTCGACGACCGTCCACCGGCCGAGAGCTGAAGGAGCGGCCCATCGGGCCCCGCCTCGGCATCTCACCGGGCCGCCACCCCCGCCATCGCTCCCAGCCCCCCTCCGACGAGCCTCAGGAACCGATCTCCCAATGTCCGATCCGCCCCCACCGCCCATCGGCGGCCCGCCCCCGGGCTGGTATCCCGACCCGAGCACGGGTATCGGCCTGCGTTGGTGGGATGGCACCACGTGGACCGAGCACGTCGGTGATTCGCCGCCCGCCCCTGTGCCCGGCATCGGCTCGGGTCCGAGCGGGCCGGGCCACGGGCTGGTGGCCCCCGGCGAGTGGCTGCGGGAGGCCGTCCGCATCGGCAAGGCGCGCGCCGGGCACTTCTTTCCCCTGGTGGTGCTGCTGATGGTGCCCACCAGCCTGCTCAACGGGCTCGCCCTGTGGCTGGCCCTGCGTCAGGCCGTGATCACCACCGACACCGAGGCCGGCACGATCGACTTCGACAATCCCGGCGGTGGCGCCGGCCCCTACGCCCTCGTCGGCCTGACGTCGCTGCTGGTCGCGGTGGCCAGCCTGGTGCTGGTGGTGTCGGCCGCCCGCCAGGCCCAGGCCGAGGTGGCCGAACGCCCCGAGCCGTGGTCGGTGTCGTTGGCCGGCACCGGTGCCCGTCTCCTACGCAGTCTGGGCGTGGGGGCCGCACTGCTCGCCATTCTGGGCGGCCTGTACGGGATGGTGGTGGCCAGTGTCGCCTTCGCCCCGGCGCTGGTGCTGCTGACCTTCCCCCTGTGGCTGGTCGGTTCCCTGCTGGCCATGGTCCGCCTCAGCCTGGCCCCGGTGGCGGCGGCTCTGGCTCCACCCGGTACCAGATCACTGGCCATCAGCTGGGACCTCACCCGGGGCCGGTTCTGGGCCGTCTTCGGCCGTTGCCTCCTGCTGGTCCTGGTGGGTCTGATGCTGAGCGTCCTGGCCAGCCTCGTGGCCAGCCCCTTCGCTGCCATCGGGGGCGAGGGGGCGTCGAACCTCCAGCCCGGGGCCGAGCGCATCCCCCTGCAGGAGCTGCTCGGCTCCAACCCGGCCGTGCTGGCCATCCGCCAACTGTTCGGCGCTCTGGGCAACGGGGCCGCCACGGTGCTGTGGGGCATCGCCCTCTCGCTGCTGTATCGGAACCTCTTGGGCCCGGTCGAGGAGTCGGCGGATCTCGAGTCGGGCGAGGGCGAGGGCGGCGGTGGCCTGGCCACCACCGGCGCCGGTCCGGCCGATGCCTGACCGGTAGCCGCCGGCGCCTCAGCGAGGCAGGCGGAGGCCGAGCATCCCGCCGTCCACCGGCAGGATCGTCCCGGTGGTCGAGGCCGAACGGGGGGAGGCCAGGTAGGCGATGGCGTGGGCCACCTCGTCGGCGGTGACGAGCCGCCCGATCGGCTGGCGGGCCGCAAGGGCGGCCCGCTCACCGGCAGGGTCTGCCGCTGCGTCCAGGAGGCGCCCGACCCATGGCGTATCGGCCGTGCCCGGGGCCACGCCGTTCACCCGGATCCTGTCGCCCACGTGGTCGGCCGCCATCGCCAGCACCAGGGCGTACAGCGCACCCTTGCTGGCGCTGTAGACGGCCCGACGGGGCAGGCCGGCCCAGGAGGCGATCGAGCAGGTGACGACCACGGCCGCCGCCGGCGAAGACCGCAGATGGGGGAGCGCGGCCTGCACGGTACGGGCGGTGCCCACGACGTTCACGTCGAGCACCCGGTGCCACTCCTCGTCGGTCGCATCGGCTACCGAGCCCTGGGCCCCGATCCCGGCGTTGGCCACCACGACGTCGAGCCGGCCCCAGCGCTTCACCACGGTGTCGATGGCGGCGCCGATCGACCGGGATTCAGTCACGTCGCAGGTGATGCCGTAGACAGCAGCTGGGGGCGGGGCCACGTCGAGCGCCGCCACCGACGCCCCTCGCGCCGCCAGGGTCCTCACCGTCGCCAGGCCGATACCTGACGCGCCACCGGTGACGATCGCCACCAGTCCGGCCAGGTCCTGCTCGGGTGCCGTGGCGCCGGCGTGGTCGGCGTGGTCGGTGCCGAGCTCGGTCATGTCGCTTGTCCCCCCGCTGTCGTGTTGAGGCGGCCCGAGGCGAACACGGCGTCCAGCCGGTGCATGGCCGTCTGCAGGTGCACCCGCATCGCCTCCGCCGCTCCTTCGGGGTCGCCGGCGGCGATGGCGGCGGCGACGGCCACGTGCTCGGGCTTGGTGGCGGCCGAGGCCTGAGCGTGGTGGTACAAGCGGTACATGTGCAGGTGGCCCCGGAGCCGGGCCAGCGCCTCGCGTAACCAGTGGTTGCCGGCCAACTCGGCGATGCGGTCGTGGAAGGCGGCGTCGTAGGTCATGTCGAGGCGGTTGGCGGTGTCGTCGTGCAGACCGGCCCCACCGCTGTTGGCGAAGGCCAGGAGGGCGCGCCCGTCGTCCCCGGACGCCCGGCGAGCGGCTTCGGCCGCCGCTGCCGGCTCGATGAGGAGCCGGAAGTCGATCATGGCCCTGAGGTCCTCCAGGCCGATCAACGGGGCGACGGTGTAGCCCCGCCGGGGCTCTTTGGCCACGAGGCCCTCCGCCTCCATCCGGGCCAGGGCTTCCCGCACGGGTGTGGGGGAGACCCCCAGCGTCCGGGAGAGGGCGTCGATGTTCAGCCGGGCCCCGGCCTCCACGTGGTGGTTCATCACCATGTCGACGAGGACGTCGTGCACGTCGTCCACCAGCGGCTGGCGCTCGCTGAGCCTTCGCCCGGCCTGGGACGCACGAAGGGCGGCCTCAGGGTCGATGTTGGTCAACGGTACGGATCTCCCTGTTTCGTCTCGACGGGTGCGAGCATATCGTATGTTCCTCTTGCCAAGATCCTATAGGAAATGTCATATTCGGGATAGCCGTCGGCGACTGCGGGGATCGCGGCCGGGCGGGGTGGGAGGAGAGCGGTGAAACAACCGGGTGGCGCCACGGTCGCGGTGGTGGAGGTCGAGAACGAGGCGACAGCGACGGCGGGCGGAGAGCCGACAGCGGCGGCACCGGCCGCCAGCCATCACGTCCTCACGCTGAGCCTGAGGGTGATGCAGCTCGGCCCGGCCATGATCCTGGTGACGTTGGTGGTGGTCCTGAGCCTGCTCTCCGACGTGTTCCTCTCCTTCGAGAACGCCGGCAACGTGATGAAGCAGTCGGCCGTCGTCTGCGTGCTGGCTCTGGGGCAGCTCCTGGTCATCCTGACCCGGGGCATCGATCTGTCGGTGGGCTCGAACCTGTCGTTGAGCGGCGTGGTGGGGGCCATCGTCTGGCGGGACCACCGCTCGGCCGCCGCGGCCATCCTGGCCACGCTGGCCACGGGGTGCGTGGTCGGGATGGTCAACGGGCTGCTCTACGTGAAGGGCCGGCTGCCGCACCCGTTCATCCCCACCCTGGCCATGCTCACCGCCGCCAGCGGCCTCGCGCTGTACCTGTCGCACGCCCAGACCATCCAGGGCGCACCTCCGGTGGTGAACACCCTGGGGGCCGGTCGGCTCGGTTGGATCCCGGGCGCCGGCCCGATCGGCTGGTTCCCGGTGGCCACACTGGTGGTGGTGGGCGTGGCCGCCGTGGTGGTGCTCATCACCCGGGGGCTGGTGTGGGGCCGATGGGTGTACGCCGTCGGGGGTAACCCGGAGGCGGCGGTCCGCAACGGCATCCCCGTCCCGTCGGTGCTCATCTCGGTCTATGCCCTGTCGGGTTTGATGGCCGGGGTGGCTGCCCTGCTGACGATGGGCAAGGGGAACGCGGCGTCGCCGACGTCGGGCAGCCTGGCCGAGCTCGACGCCATCGCGGCGGTGATCATCGGCGGGGCCAGCTTCCTCGGCGGCCGGGGCCGTGTGATCAACGCTCTGACCGGGGCGCTCGTGATCGCCGTGCTCCGCAACGGCCTCAACCTGCTGGGCATCGACCCCAACTGGCAGTACATGGCCACCGGGGCCGTGATCGTGCTGGCGGTCGAGCTCGACGTGCTCCGGGGCCACGTGGAAGGCCGGGTCCGCAGCCTGCAGGCGGTGGCGGCCCAATGAGCGGCTCCGACCCCACTTCCCGCCCGGTCCTCGAGGTCCGCGACGCCCGCAAGCGGTTCGGCGCCGTGACCGCCCTCGATGGGGTGTCGCTCGTTGTCGAGGGCGGCGAGGTCCTCGCCCTGCTGGGCGACAACGGGGCCGGCAAGTCGACGCTCATCAAGGCGATCAGCGGCGTGCACCACCTCGACTCGGGAACGGTCACGCTCGACGGCGTGGACCTGACCGGGGCCAACGCCATGACCGTCCGGGCCAACGGGATCGAGACCGTGTACCAGGACCTCGCCCTGTTCGACAATCTCGATCCGGCGGCCAACTTCTACGCCGGGCGTGAGCTGGCCGGCCCGGCCTGGCTTCCTCCGCCCCTCCGCTTCCTCCGTCATGGCCAGATGGCCCAGCGGACCCGGGAGCTGCTCGACCGGCTCCAGGTGAGCTTGCCCGACCTCGACGCCCCGGTGGCGCTCATGTCGGGCGGCCAGCGCCAGGCGGTGGCGGTGGCCCGGGCCGTGGCCTTCTCCACCCGGGTCGTGATCCTCGACGAGCCAACCGCTGCCCTGGGCCTGCGGGAGTCGGGCCGGGTGATCGAGCTCGTGCGGCGCCTGAAGGACGACGGGGTGGCCGTCATCCTCATCTCCCACAGCATGGACCAGGTCCAGGCCGTGGCCGACCGGGCCCTCGTTCTGCGCCGGGGCCGGGCTGTGGGTGAGGCGGTACCGACCGCCGAGAATCACGAGCTGCTCGTGTCCTGGATCGTCGGCGCCTCCGCCGGCGCCGCCGGGTGACCGGCCCGCCGGCGGGCTCGTCGCCACCGAGGTCTCCATCAACCACAACCCGAAGGAGCGTTCAACCGTGAGATTCCGTCATACCGCCCTGGCCGCGGGCTGGGCTCTGGCCCTGCTCGCCACCAGCTGCGGCAGCAGCAGCGACACCGGCTCGGACACGAGCGCCGCCCCCACCACGAAGGCCGACGCCGCGCCGACGACCGAGGCGGCCACGACCGACGAGTCCACCGGCGGGTCCTCCGAGGCGGTGACGGTCGCCTTCATCACCAAGTTCCCGGTGGCATTCTTCACCGCCATGGAAGACGCGGCCAAGGTCTACGCCGAGGACCATGCCGGGGTCGACGTCACCTACTTCAGCTGCAAGTCGCCATCGGACACGGCCTGCCAGATCGCCCAGATCGAGGACGCCGTGGCCAAGGAGTTCGACGCCATCGTGATCACCCCGATGGGCACCGAGGTCATCCCGGCCCTCGACGCCGCCAGCGACAAGGGCGTCAAGGTGGTGCTGGCCGACAACAACCTCGACGACTTCACGAAGAAGACAGCGGTGGCCGCCACCGACAACGTGAAGGGTGGGCAGGCCGCCGGCGCCTACCTCAAGTCGGTGCTGAAGTCGGGCGACAAGATCGGCCTGATGGAAGGAGTACGGGGCGTGCCGGCGCTCGACGCCCGCATCCAGGGGGTCAAGGATGCGCTCGAAGGCACCGGCGTCGAGGTGGTGATCGGCGGGGCCGAGACCAAGTGCGACTCGGCCCAGGGCGCCACCGTGGCCGAGGACCTCCTCACCCGCGAGCCCGACCTCGCCGCCATCTACTCGGCATGCGACGATCCCGCCATCGCCGCGGCCAAGGTGGCCAAGGACAAGGGCAAGACGGTGCTGGTGATGGGCTACGACGGGCTGCCCGATGCGGCCAAGGCGATCCAGGCCGGTGACATGGGGGCCACCATCGCCCAGTTCCCCGGGAAGATGGGCGAGCTGGGGCTCGACGCCGCGGTGAAGGCGGCCCGGGGCGAGAAGGTCGAACCGTTCGTCGACACCGGGACCGAGCTGGTGACCGACAAGAACGCCGCCGACTTCCTCAACTTCCGCTGAGCGGCCGGCCCGGCCCGAGAGGAGAGCGATGCAGGCGGCAGTGTTGGCCCGACCCGGGCAGTTGGTGCTCGAGCACCGTCCCGATCCGCCGGCCCCAGGGCCGGGTGAGGTCCTCGCTGCCGTGCGGCGGGTCGGGATCTGCGGCACCGACCATCACGCCTACGGGGGTACCCAGAACTTCTTCGACTACCCCCGGGTGCTCGGCCACGAGCTGGCGGTGGAGGTGCTGGAGGCCGGACCCGGGGTCACCCGGGTGGGCCCCGGCGACGCCTGCGCCGTGCTCCCGTACCTGTCGTGCGGGCTCTGCCGCCCGTGCCGTCAGGGACGGGCCAACGCCTGCGAGCGGATCTCGGTCCTCGGGGTCACCCGGGACGGTGGGCTGTGCGAGCGGATGGTGCTGCCCGAGGCCCATCTGTTCCGCCTGCCCGGCCTCAGCCTCGATCAGCTGGTGCTGGTGGAGGCGCTGGGCATCGGTTGGCACGCCATGGCCCGGGCCAAGGCCCGTCCCGACGACACGGTCCTCGTGCTCGGCGCCGGGCCCATCGGCCTCGCCGTCGCCCACTCGACGCGGAGCCGCGCCGCCCGGATCGTGCTGGCCGACCTGTCTCCGGGGCGGGCCGCCTTCGCCCGGGCGTCGGGGTTCGAGACGCTCCCCGCCGGCGAGGGTCTCGAATCGGACGTCCGCGACCTGCTGGGGGGCGCCCTGCCATCGGTGGTGTTCGATGCCACCGGCAGCCGGGCGTCGATGGAGGCGGCGTTCGGGCTCACCGCCGCCTGCGGGACGCTGGTCCTCGTCGGCCATACGCGAGGGCCGATCGAGTTCGCCAATCCGGGGCTCCATGCCCGCGAGCTCGACGTGCGGGCCTCCCGGAACGCCACGACCGCCGACTGGGACGGGGTGCTGGGGGCGGTCGCCAACGGCTCGCTCGACGCCACCGGCTGGATCAATCACCGCACCACGCTGGCCGGCATCGTCGACGACCTCCCTCGGCTGGCCGCCGATCCGGGGGCCGTGGTCAAGGCCGTGGTGGAGATCGGCGGTGCCCACGATGGCTGAGGGGCCCCGGGTCGCCGGCGCTCCGGCGTTGCTCCTGCTGGCCGAGGGTGACAGCGTGCTGATCGCCGTCGCCGATCTCGACGCCGGCCCCCACCTGGCCTCGACGGGAGCCACGGTCGTGGTGACCGGGCCCGTGGCCCTCGGCCACAAGGTGGCGGCCCGACCCATCGCCGCCGCCGAGCCCGTGGTGCGCTGCGGTATGCCGATCGGCTCGGCCACCGAGACGATCCCGACCGGGGCCTGGGTCCATGTGCACAACCTGGCCAGCGACTACATCGCCACCTTCGCCCACCGGGGAGGCAACCGGTGAGCCGGCCCGACATCGAGCCCGTCGCCCACGGCTATCCGAGGGCCGACGGCCGGATCGGCATCCGGAACCTGACGGTGGTCGTGTACCTGGTGGAATGTGCCCGCTTCGTGGCCGACGCCATCGCCGCCGGACGCCGGGACGTGCACGTCATCGGCTTCGGGGGCTGCTACCCGAACCCCTACGCCCGCCAGATGCTGGAGCGGCTGTGCACCCATCCCAACGTGGGGGCCGTGGCCCTGGTGTCGCTCGGGTGCGAGGGGTTCGACCGGGAGCACCTCACCCGGGTGGTGGCCGCCTCGGGCCGCCCGGTCACCACGTTCGTGATCCAGCAGGTGGGCGGGACGGCGGCCACGGTGGACGCCGGCCGGCGCTGGATCGACGAGCAGGCATCCACGCTCGCCGCCGCCCGCACCGCACCTCTCCTCCCGGCCGACCTGGTGGTGGGGACCATTTGCGGCGGGTCCGACAGCACCAGTGGCATCACCGCCAATCCGGTCGTGGGCCGGGCCTTCGACCGGTTGATCGATGCCGGCGCCACTGCGTTGTTCGAGGAGACCGGGGAGCTGATCGGCTGCGAACACCACATGGCGGGCCGGGCCGTCACGCCCGAGCTGGGCCGGGAGATCGAGGCCCGGGTGGCCAAGGCCGCCCGCTACCACCTCGCCATGGGCCACGGCAGCTTCGCCCCGGGCAACGCCGAGGGCGGCCTCACCACCCTGGAGGAGAAGTCGCTCGGCGCCTACTCGAAGTCGGGAACCAGACCCATCAGCGGGGTCGTGACCCCGGGCCAGGCCCTGCCCGGCCCCGGCCTCTACCTGCTCGACGTGGTGCCCGAGGGCGACCCCCGCTGGGGGTTCCCCAACATCAACGACAACGCCGAGATCGCCGAGATCATCGCCGCTGGAGCCCAGGTGGTGGTGTTCACCACGGGGCGGGGCTCGGTGGTCGGCTCCGCCATCGCCCCGGTGGTGAAGGTGTGCGCCAACCCTGAGACGTTCCGCCGCATGGCGGACGACATGGACATCGACGCCGGCCGGATCCTGGAGGGCCGGGCCCGGCTCGACGAGGTGGCCGAGGAACTACTGGCCCTGATCGCCGCTGTGGCCGGGGGCCGGGAGACGGCCAGCGAGCGGCTCGGCCACCGGGAGTTCGTCCTCACCTACAAGTCGGCCGAGCCGGCGGGCCCCGCGTGCCTGCCGACAGCCCGATGAGCGGGGGCGGTGGCCCGGCCCGGGTCGCCGGGGGCGCCGAGCTGGGCTACCGCCGCGGTTCGCTCCGCCCGACGGTCGTCCACATCGGGCCCGGCGTCTTCCACCGGGCCCACCAGGCGGTCTACGCCGACGACGTGCTCCGTACCGGGTCGACGGCCGGCGCCATCTGGGGGGTGTCGTTGCGGTCCCCCTCCGTGCGCGACGCCCTGGCGCCGGCCGGCTACCTCTATCACGTGCTGGAACGCGACGGCGACGGCGACGGCGACGGCGGGCGCCGGCCCCCACCCCGCCCGGTCGGGGCGCTGCTCGGTATCGACGTCGCCGCTGGCGAACCGGGCCCGGCCCTGGCCCGGCTGGCCGACCCGGCCGTCACGGTGGTGACGATCACGGTCACCGAGCACGGCTACTGCGCCGTCGACCCCGGGGGTCCGCTCGACACCTCGCGGCCGGAGATCGTCCACGACCTCGGGCGACCGCACGCACCCTGTTCGCTCCCCGGCCTGCTGGTGGAGGCGCTGGCTCAGCGTCGCTCCGCTGGCATCGCCCCGTTC
Source organism: uncultured Actinomycetes bacterium (assembly GCA_902826025.1). Classification (GTDB taxonomy): domain Bacteria; phylum Actinomycetota; class Acidimicrobiia; order Acidimicrobiales; family SZUA-35; genus CADEDH01. The sequence continues at coordinate 10,665 of CADEDH010000020.1, read as the reverse complement.
GCCGTCGCCTCGTGCGACAACCTCCCGCGCAACGGGGCGGCGGCGGGCCGGGTGGTGACCGAGCTGGCCGAGCACCGCGACTCCTCCCTCGCCGCCTGGATCCGGGATCACGTGGCCTTTCCGTCCTCGATGGTCGACCGCATGGTGCCCGCTACGTCCGACGCCGACCGCCGGCACCTGGCCGGCCTCGGCATCGACGACGCCTGGCCGGTGGTCACCGAGCCGTTCTCCCAGTGGGTGCTGGAGGACACGTTCCCGGCCGGACGTCCCCCCTGGGAGCGGGTGGGGGTCGAGCTGGTGGCCGGGGTCGACCGGCACGAGCAGGCGAAGCTCCGGATCCTCAACGCCGCCCACTCCGCCCTGGCGTACTGGGGCCTGCTCGCCGGGCACGACCGGGTGGCCGGGGCGGCGGCCGACCCGGCGCTGGCGGCCGCCGTACGGGAGCTGATCAGCGCCGAGGTGATCCCCACCCTGACGGCTCCGCCCGGCTGGGACCTGGCGGCCTATGCCGCCCAGGTGCTCGGCCGGTTCGCCAATCGGTCCCTTCCCTACACGACGGCCAAGGTCGCCGGCGACGGCTCCCAGAAGCTGGCCGTCCGACTCCTGCCCACCATCCGGGCCCGCCTGGCCGCCGGCCTCCCGGCGCCCCGCGCCGCGCTGGTCCTGGCCGCCTGGGTGACCTGCACGGCGGGGCCCCGGGCCCCCTCGTTCGCCTTGTCGGACCCCGCTCTGGCCTCGGCCCGGACGGCGGGTGGATCCACCTCCAGGCCTGTGGTGCCGGCCGGTGTCCGTCGGTCGGGGGCCGAAGCGGCGGTCGACGCCCTGCTGTGGCGGCCCGGCTTCCTCGACCGGAGCGACCCCACCCACCGGGCCTTCGCCTCCGACGTGACCGGCCTGGCCGGCCGACTGTGGACCGGCAACGTCCGCCAGATCCTGGCTTCGCCACCCGATACCGCATCCGGCTCGCCCGGACCCGACGATCCCCGGCCCCGATGAGGCCGACGAGAGAGGACCGATGGGCAGCTCCCTGATCACTCTGTTCCGTGACCGGCCGATCGTGCCGGTCATCGTCATCGACTCGGCAGCGGCGGCGGGTCCGCTGGCCGACGCACTGATCGAGGGCGGCCTGCCCTGCGCCGAGGTAACCCTGCGCACCCCCGCCGCCCTCGAAGCCCTCCGGGTCCTGGCCGGTCGCCCCGATCTCCTGGTGGGGGCCGGCAGTGTGCTGTCGGCCGGCCAGGCCCGCCGGGCGATCGCGGCCGGGGCCCGGTTCATCGTCAGTCCCGGGTTCAGTGAGGACGTCGTCGCCTGCTGCCGGGATCACGGCGTCCCGGCTCTGCCCGGCGTGGCCACCGCCACCGAGATCATGCGGGCCCTGGCCGCCGGGGTGGAGGTGGTGAAGCTCTTCCCGGCGGCCCAGCTCGGTGGCCCGCCGGGGGTGCGGGCACTGATCGCCCCGTTCCCCGGCCTGCGCGTGGTGCCCACGGGTGGGGTGGGTCCGGCGAACCTGGCCACCTACCTGGCCGAGCCGGCGGTGTTGGCCGTGGGCGGGAGCTGGATGGTGGACCAGGGGCTCATCGGCGCCGGTCGTTTCGCCGAGATCGTCGGGTCGTGCCGGGCGGCGGTGTCGGCCGCCGCCGAGGTCCGGCCGTGAGCGCGCCCGGCTCGGGAACGGGCGGCGCCGGCCCGGACGCCTATTCGCCGGTCGTGGTGCGCCCGGCCGGGGAGTGCCGGTACGACCTCGTCTCCCTGGGCGAGGTCATGCTCCGGCTCGATCCGGGCGAGGGCCGGATCCGGTCGGCCCGCGCCCTGCAGGTGTGGGAGGGCGGGGGCGAGTACAACGTGGCTCGGGCCCTGCGGAAGTGCTTCGGCCTTCGGGCCGGGGCGGTGACGGCGTTGGCCGACAACGAGGTGGGTCGCCTGGTGGAGGACCTGATGTGCCAGGGCGGGGTCGACACCTCGCTGATCCGGTGGGTCCCCTACGACGGCCTCGGGCGTTCGGTCCGCAACGGCCTGAACTTCACCGAGCGGGGCTTCGGGGTGCGCGGCGCCGTCGGCGTGTCCGACCGGGGTCACACTGCGGCGTCGCAGATGGGGCCCGACGATGTCGACTGGGACCGGCTCTTCGGCGGCGACGGCGTCCGCTGGTTCCACACCGGCGGCATCTTCGCTGCATTGGGGGCCGAGACCCCGACCGTGGTGGAGGAGGCGATGACCGCCGCCCGGCGTCACGGCACCGTCGTGTCGTTCGACCTCAACTACCGGCCCAGCCTGTGGGAGGCGTACGGCGGCCAGGCCCGGGCCCAGGAGGTGAACCGGCGGCTCGTGTCCCAGGTCGACGTGCTGTTCGGCAACGAGGAGGATTTCGGCGCCGCACTCGGCTTCGAGGTCGACGGCGGGGACGCCAGCCTGGCCGCGCTCGACGTCGACGCCTACGGGGCGATGCTCGGTCGGCTGGCCGCCGCCCACGGCCATCTGGCCGTGATCGCCACCACCCTGCGCACGGTGCGCTCAGCCAGCCGCAACGACTGGGGGGCCCTGGCCTGGGCCCGGGGATGCCTGCACCAGGCGACCCATCGGGGCGACCTGGACATCCTGGACCGGGTGGGCGGCGGCGACGGCTTCGCCTCGGGGCTCATCTACGGTCTCATCCAGGGCCTCCCGATCGAGGTGGCGCTCGAATACGGCGCCGCCCACGGCGCCCTGGCCATGACCACACCGGGTGACACGTCGATGGCGACGCTGGCCGAGGTGCAGCGCCTGGCCGGCGGAGGGAGCGCCCGGGTACGGCGCTGAGCCCGGCCCAAACCGGCGTGGCGCCGGCGGTCATCCCGGTAGTGTCGACATGGTGCCCGACACCGACCCCGAGCTCGCAGCCGAGCAAGGGTGGCTCGACGCCGCCTACGCCCATCTCACCGCCATGGCCGCTCGGGCGGCCGATGCCCGGGCCGTCACCGACCGGGCCGTGGCCCAGGAGAACACGGTCGACGCCCGGATCGCCCGCTTCCACCTCCAGCGGCGGGAGGCGGCCCTGCGCGACGTCGGCGGCCCCCTCGCCTTCGGCCGGATCCGCACCGAAGACGCCGAGCAGTGGTACGTCGGACGTCGGCACGTGGAGGACGAGCGTTCCCGGCCGGTGGTGATCGACTGGCGGGCCCCGGTGGCCGCCGCCTTCTACCGGGCCACCGCCGTGGATCCGTGCGGGCTCACCCATCGCCGCCGGTTCGTGGTGGAGGAGCGCCGGATCGTGGCCCTTCTCGACGAGGCCCTCGACGATCCCGACAGCCCCGCCGCCGGCGGCCTGCCCGACCCCCTGCTGGCCGAGCTGGAGCGCTCCCGCACCGGCCAGATGCGCGACATCGTGGCCACCATCGCCGCCGAGCAGGACGAGATCATCCGGGCTCCGCTGGCCGAGCTGCTGGTGGTGCAGGGCGGTCCGGGCACGGGCAAGACGGCAGTCGGCCTCCACCGGGCCGCCTTCCTGCTGTTCGAGCACCGCACCCGGCTCATAGACCGCCGGGTGCTGGTGGTGGGCCCCAACCCGGTGTTCCTCCGTTACATCGCCGATGTGCTCCCGTCGCTGGGCGAGACCGCTGTCACCCAGACGACGGTGGCCGGCCTGCTCGCCGCCCGGTTCCGGGTGCGGGCCACCGACACCGACGAGGTGACCCGGCTCAAGGGTTCCCCGGTGATGGCCGAGGTGGTGCGGGCCGCGGTGTGGGCCCGGATCGGGCCCCTGGCCGGCGGGCTGGAGCTTCGGTCGGGGATCTACACGGTCCGCCTGACCGAGGCCGACCTGGAGCAGCTGCAGAAGACGGTCCAGGCCCGGCGTCTCCCGGCCAACCAGGGCCGCGACGTGTTCCGCAACCTGGTGCTGCAGGAGGCGTGGCGGCGGCACAGCGTGCGGCCCGGCGTCGACCCCGGCTCCGAGCCGATCTTCACCGGGGGCCTCCGGTCCGACAGCCGGTTCAAGACGGCGCTCGACAAGATGTGGCCCACGCTGAGCCCGGCGGCGGTGGTGGCCGCGCTGATGGGTTCGCCCAAGCGGCTGACGGAAGCGTCGGCCGGCCTGCTGTCACCGGCCGACCAGAAGCTGCTGCGGCGCAAGGGCACGCCCAAGGTCGACGACACCCCGTGGACGGCGGCCGACCTGCCTCTGCTCGACGAGGCCCAGCACCTGTGCGCCGGCGTGCCCGCCACCTACGGCCACGTGGTGGTGGACGAGGCCCAGGACCTGTCGGCCATGGCCCTGCGCATGCTGGCCCGCCGGACCGAGGGCGGCTCGATGACCGTGCTGGGAGACCTGGCCCAGGCCACCGCAGTGGACGCCGCCGGCTCCTGGGACGCCGCCCTCGATGCGCTCACCGCCGCCATGGACGACGGGGCGGCGGCGCAGGTGCGGCGGACGGAGCTGACCGTGGGCTACCGGGTACCGGCCGCCATCCTCGACGTGGCCAACCGCCTCCTGCCCGAGGCCGCCCCCGGTGTCACCCCGGCCCGGTCGGTCCGGCCCGGCGGCGACCCGCCCCTGGTGCTGGCCGTATCCGAGGCCGACCTGGCGGCCACCGTGGCCAGTGAGATCACCGCCTTGCGCCAGCGGGTCACGAGCGTGGCCGTGGTGGCCGCCGACCACCGCCTCGACCAACTCACCGCCGCCCTGGCCGCCGCCGGCGCCTCCGTCGGGACCGTCGGCACGGTGGGCTCGGCCGGTCTACCGGGGGCCGACGCCGTCGCCGTGCTGGGCCCGGCCACGGCCAAGGGCCTCGAGTTCGACGCCGTAGTGGTGGTCGAGCCGGCCGAGATCGCCGCCCTCGACAACGGCCTGCGCCACCTCTACGTGGCCATGACCCGAGCCGTCCAGCACCTCGGCATCGTCCACACCCAGCCCCTGCCCGCCGCGCTCACCCTCGACGGTTAACAGCCGGTGGCCCGCTGGCGGACGGCTTCGAACAGCAGGACGGCGGCCGCCGTGCCCACGTTCATCGAGTCGGCCCCCGACGCCGTCTCGGGCGGCATGGGGATCGTGAGATGGTCATCGGCCGCCGCCAGCCATTCCGGTGACAACCCGGCGTGCTCCGCCCCCACCACCACTGCCGCCGGAACGGTGAGCGGCACCTCCCAGTGAGGTCGCCCGCCATCGGGGGTGGCGGCCAGCACGGCGATGCCCCGCTCCCGCAGCCAGGCGATGGCCTCGCCTCCGTCGGCCACAGCCACCGGCACGGTGAACAGCGCCCCCACGGAGGCTCGGACCACGTTCGGGTTGAACACGTCGGCCACGGGGTCGGCCACCACGACGCCGTCGACCCCGGCGGCGGCCGCTGTTCGCAGCATGGCGCCGATGTTGCCCGGCTTCTCCACCCCGGCCATCACCAGCAGTAGGGGAGCGGCGGCGGGGCGGGCCAAACGATCGAGCGAGGTGTCGAACATGGCGGCCACTGCCACCAGGGGCTCGGTGGGGGCCCGGTAGCCGAGCCGCTCCAGCACTTCGCCCGAAACCTCAACCACATCGGCCCCGCCGGCCGCCGCCCGATCCACCAGCTCGGCTTCGTCGGGCCCGAGGCGGGACGGGTCGACGAACAGCTGGACCACCTCCACCCCGGCGGCCAGAGCCCGGCTCAGCTCGCGGCGGCCCTCGATGAGGAACTGGCGGCGGGCCAGCCGGTCCCGCCGCTTGGCCAGGGCCTGGGCCGCCCGGACCGACGGGTTGCGGGCGCTGGTGATCAACCGGCGGTGTCGGCCGCCCCGGCGGGGCTGGCCGGATCGACCTCAGCGTTCGCCGAAGGCGAACCTAAGGAACCTAGGGTTCCCTCACAGACCTCGGCGCCGTCGTCCAGTCGGGCCCCGGGCAGGGTGAAGCAGCCGTCTACGGTCAGATCGTCGCCCGGAGCCTGGCGCTTGCGCCAGAAGAACAGGCGGTCACGCAGCGTGTGAAGCAGGCTCATGGGCTCGATCCTAGGTTCAGATGTCCAGTAGTTCCTTGTCGATCAGGCCCGACTTCTCGATGATGTAGTCGCGTCGGGTGGCCACGTCGTTGCCCATCAGCACCGAGAACAGCTCGGCGGCCCGGGTGGCGCCCTGGGCGTCGGCCATCGTCATGCGCTTGAGCATCCGGGTCTCGCGGTTGAGCGTGGTCTCGGCCAGCTCGTCGACGTTCATCTCGCCCAGACCCTTGAACCGCTTCCACTTGTCGAGCCCGATGCCCATCTCCGTCGACAGTGCCGCCCGCTGGGCGTCGTCGTAGGCGTACACCGGTTGGCCCCGGTGCTTGGTGGCGAACAGCGGAGGCTGGGCGGCGTACACGTAGCCGTGCTCCAGCAGCGGCCGCATCTGGTGGTAGATCAGGGTCAGCAGCAGGCAGCGGATGTGGCTGCCGTCGACGTCGGCATCGCACAGGATGATGATGCGGCCGTAGCGGGCGTTGGCGATGTCGAAGTCCTTGCCCGAACCGGCCCCGATCGCCGTGATCAGGGCCTGGGCCTCGGCGTTCTCGATCACCTGCTTGAGCGTCGCCTTGCCGGCGTTCACCACCTTGCCCCGCAGGGGGAGCACGGCCATGGTGTTGGCGTCCCGCCCCTGCTTGGCCGGGCCGGCGGCCGAGTTGCCCTCCACGATCAGCAGCTCGGCGTCGGGCCCGTGGGTGCGACAGTCGGCCAGCTTGTCGGGCATGCCGGTGGACGACAGGGTGGCCGCCTTGCGCCGCAGGTCGAGCTGCTGACGGGCCGTGACCCGGTTCAGCACGGCCTGGGTGATCTTCTCCCGCAGGGCGTTGATCTGCGACCGCTTGCCGCCGCTGGCGATCCAGTCTCCCAGGCCGGTCTTCACCGTCTCGTAGACGAGGCTCTGCACCGCCGGGGTGCCCAGCTCCTGCTTGGTCTGGCCCTTGAACTGGGGCTCGGGGAACGTCACCTTCACCGCCGCCACCAGCCCCTCCTGGATGTCGGCCGGGAGCGCCCGGTCCTGGCCCTCCTTGGCCAGCTTCTTCAGCTTCTTGGCGTCACCCAGCAGCTCCTCGTTGGCCACCCAGGAGAGCGCCCGTTCGAAGCCGGCCACATGGGTGCCGCCTTCGGAGGTGGGGATGGTGTTGACGAAGCTGACGATCGTGGTGTCGTAGCCCTTCACCCAGCGGGCTGCCACGTCGATCGTGCAGGGCCGGGTGACCAGCGTGAGCTGGCCGTCCACCGGCACCTTCTCGTTGAAGGTGGCCTCGTCGTGGATGGTCATGATGTCGGTGACGGGCTCGCCGATCGACAGGTATTCCACGTAGTCGGCCAGGCCCCCGTTGGCCACGAACGTCTCGGGCTCGGTGCCGGCCGTGCGCCGGTCGTGGAGGCGCACCTGAAGGCCGGGCACCAGGAAGCAGACGCGGGCCACGTGCTCCCGTACCCGGTCGAAGTCGATACGGGCGTCGGCGTCGAACACGTCGAGGTCGGGCCAGAAGCGGACCATGGTGCCGGTGCGGCTGGCCGGGATCTTCTTCACCTTGGCCAGCTTCGACGACGCCTTGAAGGCCCCGGTGGGGGCGTAGTTGCCCGGCACCCGGTCGAGGAAGACGAGGCGCCAGGTGGCGCCGTCGCGGTCGACCTCGGCCACCAGCTTGGTGGACAGGGCGTTCACCACCGAGGCGCCCACGCCGTGCAGGCCGCCCGACGAGGTGTAGGCCCCGGAGCCGAACTTGCCGCCGGCGTGGAGCTCGGTGAACACCACCTCGAGGGCCGAGCGGCCGTCGCGCTTGTTGTCGATCGGGATGCCCCGGCCGTTGTCGGACACCTCGATCGAGCCGTCCTTGTGCAGCACCACGTCGACGTGGTTGGCGTAGCCGGCGGCGGCCTCGTCGACCGCGTTGTCGATGATCTCCCACACCAGGTGGTGCAAACCCTCGGTGCCGGTGCCGCCGATGTACATGCCGGGCCGCTTGCGCACCGCCTCCAGACCCTCCAGGACCTGGATCTTGGAGGCGTCGTAGGCGTCGGCCGAGCCCTTCTTGGCCGCCGCCTTGCGGGGATTCGCCTTCGGCTTCGACGAGGCTGGGATGGACGATGCCCGCTTGGTGCTCACCGTGGTGCTGGCTGCTTTCTCGGCTGGGGTCGCTGTGTTCTTCGGTGCCATCGCCCTCACCACCGCAGGGAGCCGACGGCCAGGATGCGGTTGGCGGTGGGGGCGCTGGCCCCGTCCCGCCGGGAGGGGCGCATGGACAGGGGTACCGGTGTGTTGTCGGGTTTGGTCTGGGCTCCGGGTTGGCCCACCACGCACATGGCCCGGTCGGCGATGCCGACCCAGGCGTAGTCGATGCGTTGCTCGTCACGGAACTTGGTGAGCCGGACGCCTCCCGTGCCCCGGCCCTTCACCGGGATCTCGTCGACCGGGGTGACCTTGGCCGTGGAGCGGTCGGTCACCGTCACCACGATCACGCCGTCGCGGGCGACGCCGGCCCCGATCACCCGGGCCGTGCCCCGCAGGGCCATGCCGGCCACGCCCTTGGCTGCCGGCCCCTGCACGCTGACCCCGGCCACCGGGGTGCGCAGGGCCTGGGCGTCGGTCGACACCAACACCACGTCGTCGTCGGTGACGGTCTCGAGCACGGCGATCACCCGGTCGTTGGCGGCCAGCGCCATCACCGGCTTCCCCGGCCGGACGTCGGCCAGGGCCTCCCGGTCCACCCGCTTCATCAGGCCCAGCGCAGTGACCAGCAGGAGCGGGCCGCCCACCGCGCCCGTGATCGTGAGCACCGAGTCGGCCCGCTCGGTGGCGAAGGCCTCGTTGGTGGCCTTGCCCCGGCTCCGGCCCCCGACCTCAGGCAGCTCCAGGGCGCGGGTGCGGGCCACCTTGCCGCCGGAGGTGAAGGCCAACACCGGCTGATGGAGGCTGGTGACCAGCACCCCGTCGAGCACGTCGTGGCGGGACGGGCTGTAGCTGCGGGCCGTGCCCTGGGGCTCCCGGCCGATCAGGCCCGAGTTCGACAGTGACACCACGCAGGGGCTGTCGGGCACGCTGTCCTCGGCCGCCACTCCGGCGGACGCGTCGGTCGTGATCGCCACCACCGGCACCTCGTCGACCCCGATGATGCGGGTGCGGCGGGGCTTGCCGTACTTGTCGACCAGGGCCTTCAGCTCGTCCATCACGATCGTGCGGCGCCGGGGCTCGGAACCGAGGATCTTCTCCAGCTCCTTGATCTGCACCAGCAGCTCGGCCTTCTCGGCCACCAGCTCGTCGTAGGCCAGGGCGGTGAGGCGGCGGAGGCGCAGCTCCAGCACGTACTCGGCCTGGACCTCCGAGAGCGTCAGTTCCTCCATGAGGCGGCTGCGGGCCTCGGGGGTGTCGCCCGAGGTGCGGATGATCGACACCACCCGGTCGATGTTGTCGATGGCGATCAGCAGGCCCTCCACCAGATGGAGGCGCTCCTGGGCCTTGCGCAGGCGGTACTCGCTGCGCTTGACCACCACGTCCATGCGGTGCTCGATGTAGTGGCGGCACAGGTCGTACAGGCCGAGGGTGGTGGGCACGCCCTCCACCAGCACCACGTTGTTGATGCCGAACGTCTCCTCCAGCGGCGTGAGCCGGTAGAGCTGCTCCAGCAGCACCTGGGGGTTGACGGCCGGTTTGGCCTCGATTACCAACCGCAGCCCGCTGTGGCGGTCGGACAGGTTCTTGATGTCGGCCACCCCGTCGAGCCGGCCGGCGTTCATCAGCTCCTTCACCTTGGCGACCACACGCTCGGGGCCCACCAGGTAGGGGAGCTCGGTGATCTCGAGGCCTTTCCGGCTCCGGGTGACGTCGATGATGGTGGCCTTGGCCCGGATCCGGATCGTGCCCCGGCCCGTCTCGTAGGCGTCGCGGATGCCTTCGTCGATCACGGTGCCGCCGGAGGGGAAGTCGGGCCCGGGGAGCACGGCCAACAGCTCGTCGATCGTGGGCCGGGGGCGGCGCTTGGTCATCACCAGCTTGATGGCCTCGAACACCTCGCCCAGGTTGTTGGTGGCCATGTTGGTGGCCATGCCCACGGCGATGCCCGACGTGCCGTTGACCAGCAGGTTGGGCAGCAGGCCGGGCAGGTACTCGGGCTCCACCGTCTCACCGTCGTAGGTGGGCCGCCAGGCCACGGTCTCCTCGTCGATCTCGGCCAGCAGGTCGAGGGCGGCGGGGGTGAGGCGGCATTCGGTGTACCGGTAGGCGGCGGGGGGATCGTCGAGGCTGCCGAAGTTGCCCTGGGGGTCGATCAGGGTGACGGGGCGGGCGAAGTCCTGGCCCAGGCGGACGAGCGTGTCGTAGATGGCGCTGTCGCCGTGGGGGTGGAACTTGGCCATCACGTCGCCCACCACATGGGCGCACTTGCGGTGGGGTCGATCGGGCCGAAGGCCCATCTCCCGCATCGAGTACAGGATGCGGCGCTGCACCGGCTTGAGCCCATCGCGCACGTCGGGGATGGCCCGGGAGGTGATGACCGAGAGCGAGTAGGCGAGGAACGACTCGCCCAGCTCGGCATCGACCGGGACGTCGGTCACCTCTCGGGCGAAGGGGATCAGTTCACCCTGATCTTGGCGGGACGCCATGTCGTGCTCGATCCTCGCTTCCGTCGGTCTCGGGGGACAAGGGCCAGCCTACCGGGAGCGAACTGCTGTTCGCCCTGGTCGGGCCAGCCTGGACGCGGGCCGCCTCCTGGTTCCCGTC
>CADEDH010000019.1:95246-99729 GCA_902826025.1 uncultured Actinomycetes bacterium | reverse complement strand
CTTCGCCAACCTGGTGCTGGGCGATGAGATCAACCGGGCCCCTCCCAAGACCCAGGCCGCCCTGCTGGAGGCCATGGAGGAGCGCCAGGTCACGATCGACGGAGTGAGCCGCCCCCTGCCCGGTCCCTTCCTCGTGATCGCCACCCAGAACCCGATCGAGTCGGCCGGCACGTACCCCCTGCCGGAGGCCCAGCTCGACCGGTTCCTGCTCAAGTTCGGGATCGGCTATCCCAGCATCGAGCAGGAATCCGAGATGCTGGTGCGCCGGTCGGAACGCCAGCAGGAGCAGGTGGTGCTGAGCCCGGTGGCCGATCGAGCGGTGCTCGGTCGGCTCCAGAAGGTGGTGGAGACGATCTACGTCGACCCGGCGGTGGCCAACTACATGGTGCGCCTGGTCGACGCCACCCGCCAGTCGGCCCGCACCCAGTCGGGCGCCTCGCCCCGGGGATCGCTGGCCCTGCTCAAGGCGGCCCGGGCCTGGGCCGCCATGTCGGGCCGTGACTTCGTGACCCCCGAGGATGTCCACGTGGTGGCCCCCCCGGCGCTGGCTCACCGGCTCATGCTCCGCCCCGACGAATGGCTGCGGGGTGTGACGGCCGAACAGGTGGTGGGCGAATGCCTGGCCCAGACCCCGCTGCCCCGAGCGGTGGAGGATCGGGTCGGATGAGGGGCCGGGTCGGGCCGCCACGGCAGGCCGGGTGACCACCGTGACCGCGCCCGCCGCCGGCCTCGACCTCGGCGACCTGGAAGGCCTCGACGCCTTCGGGCCCGACGGGCCGCTGGCGGCGCCGACCCAGGCCCACCAGCTCGAGGCGCCGGTGGAGCTCAGCCCGGGCGCCCGCATCACCACCCCCACTCCCTTGTTCTTCGCCAATGGGCTGCTGGCTCTGTGTGCCTTGGCTGCGGCCCTGGCCCTGCAACGCCCGGAACTCCTGGCCCTTGGTACCCCGGCACTCGTGCTCCTGACCGTCGGCCTGCTCGACGGCGGCTACCCGTCGGTCACCGTGCGGGCCGCCATGGACACCCCCCGGGCGCTGGAGGGCGACGACACCCGCCTCCGGATCACCCTTACGGCCGACGTGGACGTCGGCCTGGCCGAGTTGGAGATGGGTCTGGCTCCGGCCTTCCGGGCCAAGGGGGCCCAACGCCACGTGGTGGCCGTCCGCCGGGGCCGGCCCCGGACGGTGGAGCTCCACCTGGTCCCGTTGAACTGGGGGGTGCTGGAGCTGCCCACGTTCACCGTCCGCACCCGCCGCAGCTCAGGCCTGTTCGCCTCCAGCGTGCAGTACCGCTGCATCAGCACGCTCCGGGTCCATATCAACGAGGAGCCGGCCCGCACCCCGCTGGAACCCACCGCCTTCCGCCGGGTGGTGGGCAGCCACCTGGCCACCGAGCGGGGCGAGGGCTGCGAGATCGCCGACATCCGCCCCTACCAACCCGGTGACCGACTGCAGACGATCAACTGGCGGATCTCGGCCCGCTTCGACGAGCCGTGGGTGACGCTGCGCCACCCCGACCGGTCCACCACGGTGGTGCTCGTCCTCGACGCTCACGCCAACTACGCCAGCGACGGCCAGGACACACTGCGACGTTCGGTGCGGGCCGCCATGGGCCTGGCCCGCCTCCACCTCAACGCCCAGGACCAGGTGGGGCTGCTACTCACCGGCCAGGGCCGGCGCTGGATCCAGCCCCGGCTCGGGATCAGCCACTTCGCCACGATCGCCGATGCCCTGCTCGACCTGTCCACCAACGACTGGGCCGAGCACCAGCACCGCCGGGAACGGCTCGACCGCCTCATCCCGGTCGACGCCGTGGTGATCGCCATCTCCCCCCTGCTCAACGACACCTTCGGCCATCTGCTCGAACCCCTTCTGGCCCGGGGCCAGCAGGTGAACGTGATCGAGCCCCGGTACGAGCTGCCGTCGGGCATCCAGGTGAGGTCGCGGGACGACAACGGCGATCCGGCGATCGCCCGTCGGGTGTTCGAACTGGAGCAGCACCTCCGGCGCCGGGCCCTGGCCGACCTGGGGGCCGCCGTGTCGCCCTGGATGGACGGCGAGCCCATCGAGTCGACCTTGTTCCGGTCCCGCCAGGCCCACCGGGGCCGGGCCGTCCCTCTGCGAGTCCGCCGATGATCGACCTGGCCCGCCGGGCCGCCGTGCTGGCCATCTGGGTGGCGGGCCTCGGGGTGGTGGCCGCCCTCGCCCTGGCTGGGGTGTCGGTGCTGGTGCCGGCGGCTCTGGTGGGGGCCATCGCCTTCGCCGTCGGCGTCTGGTATGGGCTGGGGTTCGTCACCGCCATCGGCCTGTGCGCGGTGGCTGTGCCCGCCGCCATCGCCACTCCCGGCACGCTGCCCGGCCACGTCGCCGTGATCGGCATGGGCGTGGCGGCCAGCCTGGCCCTGGTGGTGGCCGACGCCTCCTGGTGGCTGCGCCGCGACCCTCAGGTGGATCCGGCCGTGGCCCGGGGCCTCATCCGCACCCATCTGCCGGTGTGGGCCATGGCCACCCTGCTGGGGGCCGGAGCCGTGGTCGTTGGCCAGAGAGGGCCCAGCTCGATCTGGCTGCTGCCGGCGGCGATCGTCGTGGCCGCCCTGCTGGTGGGAGCGGCAGCCGCCGTGACCCGGGCCCGTCACCGCCGCCACGACCCCCTGTCCGACATCCGCATCGGTTGAACGTCATGTCGTCCTTCGAACCTTCCCATCCCGTTTCACCCCCGCCCGGCTGGTACCCGGTACCCGGAGGGGCCATGCGTTGGTGGAACGGGGTGACCTGGACCGAGCACATCACCCCCTCGTCGCCGCCCCGGCCCGGCGACGAGAACACCTTGGCCATGCTCTGTCACCTCGGTGGGGCGTTCGCCAGCATCCTGGTGCCGATCATCATCTACCTCACCAAGAAGGACCAGTCACCGTTCATTCGCCACCACGCCGTGGAGGCCATCAACTTTCACCTCACCTACTTCATCGCCATGATCGTGAGCGTCCTTCTGATCCTCCTGATCGTCGGCTTCTTCCTCCTGCTGGCGACCGTCGGCGCGTTCCTCGTGCTGACGATCGTCGCCAGCGTGGCCGCCTACCGGGGCGAGTGGTACCGGTACCCGCTGTCGATCCGCTTCATCCGCTGACCGGGGCGAGGCGAGACTTGGGCTTCTAGCCGAGTGGGCGAGCGGTCCGGCGGTCGACCACGAGCTGGCCGGCCACGAATGTGAGTACCACCCGATTGGCCTCGTCCAGGGCCACCAGGTCGGCCCGGCGGCCGAGCTCGATGCGACCCCGGTCGGTCAGGCCCAGACACTGGGCCGGCACCTCGGTGGCGGCGGCCACGGCGGCGGCCAGCGAGCAGCCGGTGAAGGCCATCACGTTACGCACGGCGGTGTCGAGGCCGATGGCCGAACCGGCCAGCGTGCCGTCGAACAGCCGGACGGCGTCGCCGGTGACGTCGGCCGCCTGGGTTCCCATCACGGCTACGGCGTCGGACGTGAGGACCAGCCGCCCCTCGGCCAGCCGCCAGGCCAGCGCCACCATGTCGGGGGCGACGTGGACGCCGTCGGCGATGAGGCCGATGTAGCTCGGCTCCAGCAGGAACCCGGCCGCCGCCCCGACGTTGCGGTGGTGAAGGCCCGACATGGCGTTGAACAGATGGGTGCCCATGGTGGCTCCGGCCGCCAGGGCGGCCCGGATCTGGTCGGCCGTGGCCTCGGTGTGGCCGCACGACACCACCACCCCCCGCTCGGTGAGGGTGCGGATCAGTTCGGTGGCCCCCCGCAGTTCGGGGGCCAGGGTCACCAGACGGACCCCGTCGGCCGGGGTGTAGTCGGCTGGGGCCTCGGCCGGGATCGGCTGGAGCAGCTCGCGGGAGTGGGCGCCGTGGCGCGACGGCGCCAGCCACGGCCCCTCGAAGTGCCAGCCCAGAGCCTCGGCCCCCATGTAGTCGGCCCGGGCCGGGGGCCCGGCCCGCCAGATGCTGAGCGCCTCCCGGCGCCGGGCGAAACCGTTGGTGGTGAGGGTGGGCAGGAAGGTGGTGACCCCCACCTCGGCCAGCCGGCGGGCCAGGGCCCACAGGGTGGCCGGCTCCCGCTGGAGGTCGTGACCCCACCCGCCGTTGACCTGGAGCTCGATGAAGCCGGGCACGATACGCAACCCGGACGCGTCGAGGACCGCCCCCCGACCGTCGCTGCCGTCGGAGATCAGGCCGTCCACCACGCTCAGATCGAACTCCTGCCACCCGGCCGGGGTCAGGATGTCGGCGCCGCAGATCAGGTAGGAGCTCGGGCTCGGTTCCGCCAACCGACTGCTCCCGCTGCTAGCCGCGGGCCAGGCCCCGCCCGGCCGCGACGGGGCGTGGCGGGTCGGGGGCCAGGGGTCGGAGGCTGGGGGGCGCGATCACGCCGTCGATCTTGCCACAGATTCCCCTGATTCGGACGACCCGTTCGGGAGGTGTCGATCAACCGGCACCTGCGGTGTTCGCCGCAGGCGAACCCG
>CADEDH010000019.1:78462-95146 GCA_902826025.1 uncultured Actinomycetes bacterium | reverse complement strand
GTCCGCTCCAGCACTTTCAGGAACAGGTCGGGCTCCTGGGCTCCGGGCACCGCCAGGCGCCCGTCGAAGACGTAGGTGGGGACACTGGTTATGCCGTTGTCGAGAGCGAACTCCAGATCCTCGGCCACATGGGCCCGCCCCAGCGAGCCGTCGAGCCAGCGCCGGGCCTCGTCAGCGTCGAGACCCACCGAGGCCGCCAGGTCCACCAGCACGTCGGGGTCGCCGATGGGCAGACCGTCGGTGAAGTAGGCGGCCAGCAGCCGCTCCTTCATGGCGTCCTGCACCCCCCGCTCCTCGGCCAGGGCCAGGAGCTGGTGGGCCAAGAGGGTATTGGCCCGCAGGGCCCGGTCCATGTTGAACTCGAGCCCCTCCTTGGCTGCCTCACCCGACACCCGGTCGATGATCTGCTCTGCGGCCTCGGGCCCGCCGAACTTGCGGGCGTACGCCTCCTTCACCGGCTGTGACACCCCGGCCGGAGCCGTGGGGTCGAGCTGGAAGGCCCGGAACCGGACGTCGACGCTGGCTTCGGGGTGAGCGGCCCGGAAGGCGTCGAGCGCCTTCTCGAAGCGGCGCTTGCCGATGTAGCACCAGGGGCACACCACGTCGGAGAAGATCTCCACCGTGATCGTGGTGCCCCCGGCATCGGCCTTGGGTGGAGTGGTCTGGTCGCTGGTCATGCCGTCTCGATTCCTGCCGCTTTCTGCAGACCGAATCGCTCGACGGCGTCGTCCCGCAGCTTGAACTTCTGGATCTTGCCCGTGACCGTCATCGGGAAGTCCTGGGTCACGGCCACGTAGCGGGGGATCTTGTAGTGCGCGATCTTCCCCTGGCAGTACTCCCGCACCTCTTCCACCGTGATGTCGGCCCCGTCTTCGGTCTGGACCCAGGCCATGATCTCCTCGCCGTAGCGCTCGTCGGGCACGCCGATCACCTGGACGTCGCGGATCCGGGGGTGGCCGTAGAGGAACTCCTCGATCTCCCGGGGGTACACGTTCTCCCCGCCCCGGATGATCATGTCCTTGATGCGGCCCACGATGTTGACGTAGCCCTCGTCGTCCATCTCGGCCAGGTCGCCGGTGTGCATCCAGCCATCGGCGTCCACCGCCTCGCCCGTGCGCTGGGCGTCGTTCCAGTAGCCGATCATCACCGAGTAGCCCCGGGTGCAGAACTCGCCGGGCCGGCCCCGCTCCATCGTCTCGCCCGTCTCGGGGTCGACGATCTTGACCTCCACGTGGGGATGGACCCGGCCCACGGTGCCCACCCGCTTGTCGATCGGGTCATCCGTTGCGGTCTGGGTGGACACCGGCGATGTCTCGGTCATGCCGTAGCAGATCGTCACTTCGTCCATGTGCATCCGCTCGATGCACTGCTTCATGACCTCGACCGGGCAGGGGGACCCGGCCATGATCCCGGTACGCAGCGAGGTGAGATCGAAGCTCTCGAACTGCGGCGACGCCAGCTCGGCGATGAACATGGTGGGTACCCCGTACACGCTGGTGCACCGCTCCTCGGCGATGGCGGCCAGCGTGGCGTCAGGGTCGAAGGCGTCGGCCGGCACCACGATGGTGGACCCGTGGGTGGTGCAGCCGAGCACGCCCATCACCATGCCGAAGCAGTGGTAGAAGGGCACGGGCACGCACACCCGGTCCTCCGGGGTGTAGCGGCAGCCCTCGGCCACGAAGTAGGCGTTGTTGACGATGTTGGCGTGGCTGAGCGTGGCCCCCTTGGGGTAGCCCGTGGTGCCCGATGTGTACTGGATGTTGATGGGGTCGGCCGGGGCCAGAGAGGCGTCGATCTCGTCGAGCCGGGTCGCCGGAACCGAGGAGGCTTCGGCCAGCAGCGCCGTCCAGTCGTCGGTGCCGAGGAACACGACCTGCTCCAGGTCGGGCAGCTCCGGTCGCACCTCCCCCACCATCGCCACGTAGTCCGACGTCTTGAACGTGGTGGCGGCGAACAGGCCCTTGCAGCCCGACTGCTGGAGGGCGTACTGCACCTCGTGGGTGCGGTAGGCGGGGTTGATGTTGACCAGGATCACCCCGATGCGGGCGGTGGCGAACTGCACCAGCACCCACTCGGCGCAGTTGGGGGCCCAGATGCCGATCCGGTCGCCCTGGGCGAAGCCCCGGGCCACGAGCGCCCGGGCCAGTTCGTCCACCCGTTCCCCTAGCTCCCGGTAGGTCCAGCGGACGCCCTGGTGGCGCACCACCAGCGCCTCCCGCTCAGCGTGAGCCGCGATCGTGGCCGCCAGGTTGTGGCTGATCGTCTGGTCGATCAGAGGGGTCGACACCGCCCCGGTGTCGTGGCTGAGCGCCATCTGGCCTCCTTCGCTGTGCGTGGCCGTGCTGTGCGTGACGTGTCTCGTCGCCCAGCGTAGTTGGGCCGGGAACGGCCGTCAGCTGGCGGCCCGGCTGCGGCCCGCCGCCATGTCCACCGCCTCGGCCTGGAGGCGGGCCAGTTCGGCGCTCAACTCGGCGGTGAACTGGCTGATGGCCTGGCGGGTGACCCGGCCCTTGCCGTCGGGGGGGCGAGGAGGCGTCATCGGGTCGCCCACCACGATCGCCACCCGGGACCGGTGGGGCCGCTTCGCCCCCATGGGCAGCACGGCCTCGGTACCGGCGATCCCGATGGGCACCACCGGGGCGCCGGTACGGGCGGCGAGCCAGGCCGCCCCGTCGAACAGCGGCCCGATCTCGTTGCCGTAGCGGCGGCCCCCTTCGGGGAACACGATCATCGACTCACCCCGGTCGAGCAGGGCCTTGGCCGCCTGCAGTGCGTCGCGGTCGGCCTCGCCCCGCCGCACCGGGATGGCCCCCAGGGCAGCGCACACGTAGCTGACCCCGGGCGTGGTGAAGAGCGACTCCTTGCCCAGGGCCCGGATCCGGCGTCGGCTCTGGCAGGCCACGAGCACGCTGTCGAGGTGCGACCGGTGGACGGGGGCGAGGATCGTGGGCCCGGGCCGGTCGAGCACCTCGGCGTTGCGGGCCCGCACCCGCAGCAGCGGATGGACGACGGCCCGCACCGTCCCCCGGACGAAGCGGTAGAGCCACAACGACGATCGCCGCTCGCCCCGGGACAGGGCCACTGCACGAAGCTCGGCACTCATGGCCGCTTACTACAGCACAAGCGCCGGGACGGACCGAACACGGTGGGAGGGGTCAGGCTGCTCAGCGCCCGGCCGGTGGCCGGGAGAACACCCGGCGCCCCCGGGACAGGTGGTAGAGGTACACGTAGTACCCCCCGAGAGCGATCGCCCCGACGAAGCGGACGAAGGCACCGGTCGGGTCGCCTGCCATCACGGCGTATGCCGTGTAGAGCGCACCCAAGAGCACGGATACCGCCGCACCGAGCCCTGCCATCACCGAGGTGAATGACACCCGGCCAACCTTCGTCCGCAATCGTCCTCCAACTGCCCTGCTTCAGAAGGTAACTATGTCTGATTGTTGTTGATAGAGCATGGTTGCCTATTCAGGCCGGGCCGGGCGGCGGGGCGGCGCGGCCCAGGGCAAGAGGGCTAAGTTGCTCCCATGGTCGACATCTCTCGCACCCTCCACTGGTCGGACACCGACGCTGAGGTCCACAAGGTCGTGGTGGGCCCCTACGACAACAACGTCTTCGTGGTCCGCTGCCGCCACACCGGCGCCTCGGTGATGCTCGACGCCGCCAACGAGCACGAGCTGCTGCTGGATCTGTGCCGCACCCTCGGGGTCCGCACCGTACTGGAGACCCACGGCCACTGGGACCACATCCAGGCCATCCCCCAGGTGCGCGACGCCGGCTACGAGGTGGGCGTCACCCCTGAGGATGCGGCCATGCTGCCCAGCTACGACTATCTGCTCGAAGACGACACGATGATCGAGGTGGGCAACCTGCGGCTCCACACGATCACCACCCCCGGCCACACCAAGGGCTCGATCTGCTTCCGCCTGGTCGACAAGCCGGTCCTGTTCACCGGCGACACCCTGTTCCCCGGCGGCCCCGGCGCCACCGGCTACGAAGGGGGCGACTTCGGCACGATCATCGAGTCGATCGACCGGCGCCTGTTCGTGCTGCCTCCCGAGACCCTGGTGCTGCCCGGCCACGGCGACGACACCACCATCGGCTCGGAGCGACCGCACCTCCAGGAGTGGGTCGATCGGGGCTGGTAGCAGGGCCCCGGGGCCGGCCGGTAATTTCCACTACGCGGATTGTGCAATTGGGCCCGGTCGTTAGACTGGGTCTATGGCACCTCCTCTGTTCGAGATCGAGGATCTCCACGTCTCCACCCCCTCCCAGGAGGACGGGCCCACGGCCGAAGCCGGGATCGAGATCCTCAAGGGTGTGTCGCTCACCGTGCAGGCGGGCGAGGTCCACGCCCTGATGGGTCCGAACGGGTCGGGGAAGTCCACGCTGGCCTCCACCCTGCTCGGGTCGCCGGAATACGAGATCACGGCGGGCCGGATCCGCCTCAAAGGCGATGACGTGACGAGCTGGGGCCCCGACGTGCGGGGCAAGGCGGGCATGTTCCTCGGCTTCCAGTACCCCCAGGAGATCCCCGGGGTCACCGTGCTCAACTTCCTGCGCCAGGCCCTCAGCGCCCGCAAAGGCGTGGAGATGAGCGTGCTCGAGCTGCGCCTGGCTCTGATGGAGTGGATGGACAAGCTGGGCATGGACCCGGCGTTCATGACCCGGTACGTCAACGAAGGGTTCTCCGGCGGAGAGAAGAAGCGCAACGAGGTGCTCCAGATGGCGATCCTGGAACCCGAGATCGCCGTGCTCGACGAGACCGACTCCGGGCTCGACATCGATGCCCTGGTGGCGGTGGCCAACGGGGTGCAGGCCATCCGGGCCGAGCGGCCCGACCTCGGCATCCTGGCCATCACCCACTACCAGCGGCTGTTGGATCATCTGAAGCCCGATCACGTCCATGTGCTCTACGGCGGCCGTATCGTCGCATCCGGTGGTCCTGAGCTGGCCCACCAGCTCGAACGGGAAGGCTACGAGAGCTTCCGATGACCACCACTCCCCCGTCACCCCCTCTGGCCACGCTCGATGTAGCCGCCATCCGGCGCGACTTCCCGGTGCTCAGCCAGCGCCAGGACGGTCACCGGCTCGTCTTCCTCGACTCGGCCGCGTCGTCGCAACACCCCCGCCAGGTGCTCGACGCCATGACCAGCTTCTACGAGACGAGCTACGCCAACGTCCACCGGGGCGTGTACCAGCTGGCCGAACGGGCCACCGCCGCCTACGAAGGGGCCCGGGGCAAGGTCGCCCGCTTCATCGGAGCGCCCAGCTCGAACGAGGTGGTGTTCACCAAGAACGCCACCGAGGCCATCAACCTGGTGGCCGGCAGCTGGGGTCGGGCCAACCTGGGCCCGGGCGATGCCGTGGTGCTGACCCTGATGGAGCACCACGCCAACATCGTGCCGTGGCAGATGCTGGCGGCCCAGCTCGGTTTCGAGATCCGCTGGGTGCCCCTCACCGACGATGGCCACCTCGATCTGACCGACCTCGACCGGCTGCTCGACGGAGCCAAGCTGTTCGCCTTCACCGCCATGTCCAACGTGCTGGGCACACTCAACCCGGTGGCCCGGCTCACCGCGGCGGCCCACGAGAAGGGGGCGCTGGCCCTGGTCGACGCCTGCCAGTGGGTGCCCCACCTGCCCACCGACGTGGTGGCCATGGGGGCCGATTTCGTGGCCTTCAGTGCCCACAAGATGCTGGGCCCGTCGGGCATCGGCGTGCTGTGGGCCCGGGCTGAGCTGCTGGAGGCCATGCCGCCGTTCCTCGGCGGAGGCGGCATGATCCTCAACGTCACCACGGAGGGCTTCGTGGCCGACGCTCCCCCCGGGCGTTTCGAGGCCGGCACGCCGCCCATCGCCGAGGCTGTGGGGCTGGCCGCCGCCGTCGACTACCTCACCGGGCTGGGCATGGACGCCGTCCACCGCCATGAGGTGGAGCTCACCGGGTACGCCCTGCGGACGCTGCGGGCCGAGGTGGGCGACGCCCTCACCATCTACGGGCCGAGCGAGCCCTCGGAGCGGGGCGGGGTGCTGTCGATCGCCCTGGAGGGGGTGCACGCCCACGACATCAGCCAGGTGCTCGACACCCAGGCTGTGTGCATCCGGCCCGGCCACCACTGCGCCAAGCCCCTGATGCGGGTGCTCGGGGCGCCGGCCACGGCCCGGGCCAGCATCTACGTGTACAACGACACCGACGACATCGACGCTCTGGCCGCTGCCCTGGTGGCGGCCCGGGACTTCTTCAAGCTGTAGCCGGGAGGCTGCCCGTGTCCGGACTCGAAGACCTCTACCGGGAGATCATCCTCGACCACTACCGCAGCCCCCGGAACCGGGGTGAGCTGGAGGCGCCGCCGGCCCATCGCACCGAGGGGTTCAACCCGCTGTGCGGTGACGAAGTGGTGGTGTACGTGATGGTCGACGGCGAGGGTCGCATCGCCGACATCAAGATCAACGGCCAGGGGTGCTCGATCTCCCAGAGCTCGGCGTCGATGATGTCGGCGGCGGTGAAGGGCCACACGATCGATGAGGCCAGGGCCCTCACGGCAACGTTCAAGTCGATGATGTCGATCCACGAACAGGACATCGGCGGCGACGGAACCGAGGCCGAGGCCGACCCGGCCGACGATGTCACGGCCGAGATGAAGCTCGGCGACCTGGAGGCCCTGCGGGGCGTGGTGAAGTTCCCGGTGCGCATCAAGTGCGCCACCCTCAGCTGGAACACCCTCACCCAGGCCCTCGACGAGGTCGCCACCGCCCGCAGCTGATCCCACTCACCTGCGAACTCTGACGCCAGGTACCGGTTTCCCCCACGGGATGTCAGAGTTCGTCGGGGTTGAACGGTGATTAACTGGCTCGATGTCCGAAACGACCCGATCCGAGGCGAAGCGACCCCCGTCGCCGATCGACCAGGCCTTCCTCACCAACGACCCCGACGCCGGCATGCTCATCCTGGTCCGCCATGGCCAGCAGCAGTGGCCCGACCCCGAGACCTCCACCACCGGCGACTGGGTGGACCCCCCGCTGTCGGAGCTGGGGCGGGCCCAGGCCGAGGCGGTGGGCAAGTACCTGGCCGAGGAGCACCCCTCCGCCATCTACAGCTCGCACCTCCTCCGGGCCAACGACACCGGCCGGGCCGTGGCCAGCCACCACGGCCTCGACGTCACCGTGGTCCACGAGTTGGAGGAGTACCGCATGTTCCAGCACCTCGACGGGTCCACCCGGGCCATCGACGTGCTGGGCGAACGGGCTCTGGAAGGCATGCGCAGCCGCTTCGTCCAGACCCGCCAGTGGGACGTGTACCCCCACAGCGAGGCGTCGCTCGACTTCCGCCGCCGCATCGGTTACTCGGTGGAGGGCATCCTGGCCCACCACCCGGGTGAGACCGTGATCGTGGCCTGCCACGGTGGCGTGATCAACATCGTGGTGGCCCAGATCCTCGGCCTCGACATCGATTTCATCTACCGTCCGGCCCACGCTTCGGTGCACCGCATCCGCTTCGGCCACGGCCGCCGGGTGATCGAGTCGCTCAACGAGCACTCGTTCCTCCGGGCCGCCGATCTGCTCACCTACTGATGGCGACACCTCACTGATGACCGAGATGACAGCACCCGAGATCGCCGTCGTCGGCCCCGGCGGGGTCGGCACCTTCTTCGCCGCCCACCTGGCCGCCGCCGGCCACGCCGTCGTGGCCTGCGCCCGCCGGCCGTTCACCCAGTACGTCGTCGACTCCGACCGGGCCTCGGTGACGGCCCCGGCCCGGGTGGCCACCGATCCCGAGCAGCTCGAGGGGCCGGTCCCCTGGGTGCTGGTGGGGGTGAAGGCCCACCAGACCGACGGCGCCGGCCCCTGGTTCGACCGGCTGTGCGGCCCGGGCACCACGATCGTGGTCATGCAGAACGGGGTGGAAGGAGCCGAGCGCCTGGCCCCCCACGCCCACGGCGCCGAGATCCTGCCCACCGTGGTCTACTGCGGCACCGAGCTGGCGGCCCCCGGCCACACCGTCCACGCCCGGGCCGGCCACCTGTTCACCCCCGACGTGGCGGCCGCCCACCGCCTGGCCGAGCTGTTCGCCGGCACCCGGGCCGAGATCCGCCCCACCGCCGGCTACGTCGACGAGGCGTGGCGCAAGCTGGGCCTGAACGTGGTGGTCAACGGCCTCACGGCCCTCACCGACCGCCCCATCGCCGTGGTGGCCGACGAGCCGCTGCGCACCGTGGCCCGGGGCATCCTGGCCGAGTGTTGGGCCGTTGGGCGGGCCGAGGGCTCGACGCTGACCGACGACGGCATAGAGCCGCTGTTGACCGGCCTGGGCGGCGCCCCCGGCATCACCTCCATGCTCCAGGACCGCCGGGCCGGCCGGTCCACCGAGCACGACGCCCTCTACGGCGCCGTCGTTCGGGGCGGCATTCGCCACGGCATCCCCACCCCCCTCAACCAGGCCGTCGGAGCCCTCCTGGCCGGCGGCGACCCCGGGTAGCGGGGCCACAACGCCGCCGGCGGCCCGGCCGCCCGGCCGCCGTTCTGGTGGGAGAAGCGCAGCGCCTACCCCCATGGGGTGCCACGGGTTCGGGGGGCATCCCCGATTCGCCCCGGGGCGCGGAATCGTACGGTCGGTGTATCAACCAGGCGGCTTCGCAGTCGAGACAGGGGAGGAACCCACGATGACCGAGCACACCGACTCCACCACAACCCTTACGACCGGCCCCGGCGCCGCCTTCACCGAGGCGCTCACCCGGCTCGAGCGCACCCTCGACGCCCAGATCCTGGTCTCCCAGGACCGCTGCGTCGACGGCCTCCTCGACCTCTACAACGCCGCCCCCACCGAGCCGATCCGCAGCCTGGTGGCCGACATTCTCGACGACATCCGCCATCTCAGCGCCGTGCGGGCCAGCACCGTGCAGGGACGCCTCATGGAGGTCACCGCCGCCACGTCAGTGGAGCTCGCCTTCTGCTGACGCCTGGTATGACCGATCAGGCCAGCGGATCGGCGAAGGGATCGGCCAACGGATCCACCGCCGGACGGCCGGCACCTGAGCCAGCGCCTTCGCCACCACCATCGGCGGCCTCGGCGTAACCGGCGTAACCGCTGACCTCCAGCTCATCGGCCAGCTCCGGCCCACCGCTGGCCACGATCCGCCCCTGGGCCAGCACATGGACCCGGTCGGGCCGCAGCTCGGTCAGCAGCCGGCTGTAGTGCGTGATCACCAGCACACCGAGCCCGTCGGCATTGGTGGCATCCTCCACCCGTCGGGCCACCGCCCGCAGCGCGTCGACGTCGAGGCCCGAGTCGAGCTCGTCGAGGATGGCGAACCGGGGCTTCAGCACCGTCAGCTGCACCGTCTCCAGCCGCTTCTTCTCCCCGCCGCTGAGATCGACGTTGAGCGCCCGCTCCAGCAGCGCGCTGTCCAGGCCCACCCGTGTGGCCTCGGCCGCCAGCCGGTCCTCCAACGCACCATCGGGCACGGCCTGCCCGGCGCCCACCGTCGCCAACTCGGCTGCCCGCAGCGTGTCGACCACCGACACCCCCGGCACCTCGGTGGGGTACTGCATGGCCAGGAACAGCCCGGCCTGGGCCCGCTCCCAGGGGGCCAGGGCCAGGAGGTCCGCCCCGTCGAGGGTCGCCGTGCCGCCCAGCACCTCGTAGCCGGGCCGGCCCATGAGCACATGGGACAAGGTCGACTTGCCGGCCCCGTTGGGCCCCATCACGGCGTGCACCTCGCCCGAGCCGATCTCCAGGTCGATCCCGTTGAGGATCACCCGGCTGCCCACGGCGGCCCGCAGGCCCCGGATCACGAGCTGGCTCATCGTCGATCTTCCCTCTCGTTCGTCGTCTCGGTGATCTGCACGGTCACGGCAGCACCACCCGCACTTCGCCGTCGACCACGCTCACCTCGTACACCGGTACCGGCTTGGTGGCGGGCAGGGTCGTCGGCTCGCCGGTGGTGACCGAGAACGTGGACCCGTGCTTCCAGCACTCGAGCGTGCCCTCGTCGGTGTCGATCTCGCCCTCGGCCAGGGAGTAGTCGGCGTGCGAGCAGCGGTCGCCGATCACGAACACATCGTCGTCGAAGCGGATCACGGCCAGCCGGTGGCCCTCGACATCGAACCGCTGGGCCGACGTGGGCTTCAGGTCATCCAGCCGGCACACCGTCACCGCGTGTCCCAGGCCGCTCACCGATCGACCGCCTCGGCACCAGGGGTCTCGGGCGCGTCCACCGCGCCCCGCGTATCGAGCTTGGCCGCCACCAAACGGCGGACCTCGTCCCGCAGGCCGGCCGCCGGCAGGCGCTCGATCACCTCGTCGAAGAAGCCGGCCACGATCAGCCGGTCGGCCGCCACCGGGGGCACGCCTCGGGCCTGGAGGTAGAACTGCTGGTCGGCGTCGACCGGGCTGACGGTGGAGGCGTGACTGCACCGCACATCGTTGTTCTCGATCTCCAGGTTGGGAACCGACCAGGCCCAGGCGTCGGGGCTGAGCTTGATGTTGCGGTTGGTCTGGAAGGCGTTCGACCCGGCCCCGTCGGGGTGGATGTGGATCATGCCGGTGTAGATCGAGCCCGACGCGTCGTCCTGGGCCCCCTTGAACAGCAGGTCGCTGCGGGTGTGGCGGGCGTGGTGGTGCTGGAACGTGCGGAAGTCGTGGATCTGGGTGCCATCACCGTAGTACGCCGCCACCAGGTTGGCCGTGCCGCCCCGACCCACCAGGGCGCTGTCGGAGCGGAGCCGCGTGTAGCGGCCACCGAAGGCCGCGATCCCGCTCACCAGGGTGGCCTGGGCCCCCACCGAGGACCGCTGGCGGGCCAGCTGTACATGGTCGCGACCGAGATCCTGGAGCACCTGGTAGCGCAGGCGGGCAGCGTCGCCCACCCGCAGCTCGACGCGGGGCACCGAGGCCCCCGCTCCGGGGGCCGACGTCTGATGCTCCACCACCGTGAGGTCCGAACCCTCCCCGGCCTCGATCACGAGGTCGGGGAAGCTGACGGCGCCGACGGCGGCATGGTGGGTATGGACCACCACCGGCTCCCGCACGCTGAGCCCGGCGGGGGTGCGGATCACCAGCGCCCCGGGGCTCCAGGCCTGGTGGAGCAGGTCGTAGGCCGTGACCTCCTCGTCGCCGACGTCAGCGTCGACGCCGCTGTCGGCCAGACGGCCCGGGCTGGTCAGTACTTCGACCACGAGGCCCTTCTCGGCCCAGCCGGCGCCGATCACGATGTCCACCACTGCGCCGTCGACCACGGTGACACTGGCGGCCCGGTCGGCCAGAGGTAGATCGGGAACGTCGGCCGGGGCTCCGGGGGCCGGGGCGGGTGACAGGCCCTCGATACCCAGGTCGTTGACGGGGCTGTACCGCCATTCCTCGGTCTCGGTGCTGGGCCAACCGGCCTCGGCCGCAGCGGCCAGAGCGGCGGCCCGGCGCTCGGGATCAGCGAGGCCGGCGACGGGGGAACTGGTCAACAGGTCGCTCACGGAAGTCCAGGCTACCGGCTATTTCCACTATGCGGCTAGGAGAAATTATCGCCTCAGGGAACGAGCCCGGCCTACTTCTTGAACGGCCACCACCGGCGCCGCCGGCTGGCCGCCTTGCGGGCCGCCACCGCCTTCTCCTGGTCCACCTCGGCCCGCAGCTCGGCGCTCACGGCGTTCACGATGTCCTCCGCCTCGTCGAGCAGGGCCCCGATCGTCTCGTCGTGGCCGATGCTGGACGGAGCGGCCGGGGTGGGCGGCGTCACCAGGGTGCCGTGCTTCCAGTTCACGTCGGCCATGCGCCGCTCGTAGCTCGTACAGTTCGCCGGACACCGCCACGGTGCCTCGGGGGCCAGATCGAGCGCGCACTTCCGCATCGTGTCCCCGCTGGGGTAGGTACGCGTCTGAAAGTGCTTGCATTCCTCCCGCATCGACATACCCCCAATTGTGCCAGGAACGCGGCCCGTCGGGCGATCGTGCCCCGGACCAGGACCGGTATCTTCAGCCCATGCCAACACCCCACATCAGCGCCCAACCCGACGACTACGCCGAGGTGGTCCTGATGCCGGGAGACCCCCTCCGGGCCACCTATATCGCCGAGCACTTCCTCGACGGCGCCCGCCAGGTCACGGCGGTACGCAACGTCTACGGCTACACCGGCACCTGGCGGGGTCAGCCGGTGTCGGTCCAGGCGTCGGGTATGGGGATCCCGTCGATCCAGATCTACGCCACCGAACTGGCCCGCCACTTCGGCGTACGCCGGATCGTTCGGGTCGGCTCCTGCGGCACCGTGCAGAGCAAGGTGAACCTGCGCGACCTGGTGGTGGCATTGGGGGCCGGGACCGATTCGCTGGTCAACCGGGCCCGGTTCGGGGGTCGTGACTTCCCCGCCGTGGCCGACTGGACCCTCACCCGGGCCGTCGTCGAGCGGGCCGAGGCGGCCGACGTGCCGGTCCACGTGGGCCCCGTCTACACATCCGACTTCTTCTACGAGCCCGAGGGGTCCACCACGTTCTCCCTGCTGGAGCGGTACGGGATCCTGGCCGTGGAGATGGAGGCGGCCGGCCTGTACGGGGTGGCGGCCGAGTGCGGGATCGCCGCCCTCACCGTGGCCACGGTGTCGGACCACATCACCCGGGGCGAGGCGCTCAGCGTTGAGGAGCGCCAGACCGGGTTCGACGCCATGATCCAGGTCGTGCTGGACGGGGTGGTCGCCTGAACCGGATGGATCGGTCGACCGGGGGTTAACCCCACCGCAGCCCGGCCGGCCCACCCCATTCCCCGCGCCGGGCCCCACCCGTACCGTGGATGGTGTGAACGGGCACCCACGGGTGCCCCACCGGAAGGAGCGAGGGATGGGCAAGCTGTGGCTGATACCGGTGGCCGTGGTGGGGGTGGCCGTGGCCGCCACCGGCTCGGCCGCCGCCGCCGACCTGATCAACAGCGAGACCACGCAGGCGCCGGTGTCGTTCGAGGGGGTGGAAGCCATCGAGCTCGACCTCGGCGCCGGGAGCGGGGTGTTGACCGGCACCGACGCCACCGGCTCGGGCCCAGGGCCGAGGGGCGAGGTGACCGGCACCCGCACCGAGCGGTCGGGCCTGTGGAAACCCACGGTGACCGAATGGATGGACGGCTCCACTCTCCATCTGAAGAGCCGGTGCGCGGGCTGGGTGAGCATCCGTTGCGACGTCCGCTACGAGCTGACGGTCCCGGCCGGCGTCCGGGTGACGGGGTCGGCATCCGGCGGCGGGCTCGACCTGCGGAGCCTCTCCGGTGACGTCGACGTGTCGTCGTCGGGGGGCGGGATCGACGCCACCGGCACCACCGGGGCGCTCACCCTCGACAGTTCCGGCGGCGGGATCGACGTCACCGACGCCACCGGCCCGGCGTCGTTGAACAGCTCGGGCGGCGGGATCGACGTGACGAGGGCCAGCGGCGCGCTCACCCTCGACAGCTCGGGCGGTGGCGTGACCGTGACCGAGTCGACCAGCTCCGAGGTGGTGGCCGACGCCTCGGGGGGCGGGGTCACCGTGCGCCTCACCCGCTCCCCCGCCAGCATCGACCTCGACTCCTCGGGCGGCGGTGTGACCCTGAGCGTGCCCGACGACGGCCAGGCCTACGCAGTGGACGCCTCGTCGTCGGGAGGCGACACCAAGGTCGAGGTGGACACGGCCGAAGACTCGGGCCACCGCATCAAGGCCCGGTCGTCAGGCGGTGGGGTGACGATCACCTACGGCTGAGCGGAGGAGGGGGCGGGCCCGAGTCGAGGGCGGTCGGGCGCCGGAACTAGGGTGTGGTCATCAGCAGACCCAGGGGGACCGCATGACCCACGAGCTCTTCATCGACGTCGACACCCACATCACCGAGCCGCCCGACACGTGGACGGCCCGGGTGCCGGCCAAGTTCGCCGACCAGGTGCCCTACGTGGAGCGCAACAAGGACGGACGCGACTACTGGTACCTGAAGGGCCAGCGGATCTCCAGCGTCGGGCTCAGCGCCGTGGCCGGGTTCGACGGCGGCCCGTTCCCCGACTCGCCCAAGGGGTTCGACGACGTCCACCCGGCGAGCTGGAAGGCCGAGGAGCGGCTCCGCTACATGGATTCGGTCGGCATCTGGGCCCAGGTGCTGTACCCCAACGTCGCCGGCTTCGGCAGTCAGGTGTTCCTCCGCCTGGAAGATCCCGACCTGATGCTCACCTGCGTGGAGGCCTACAACAACTTCCAGACCGACTGGGCCTCGGCCGACTCCCGCCGCCTGCTCCCCATCGCTGCCACCCCGTTCTGGGACGTGGAGGCGTCGGCCCGAGAGATCCGGCGCTGTGCCGAGCAGGGCCACAAGGGGGTCCTGTTCACCGGTGAGCCCCAGGTGTTCGGGCTCCCCTATCTGGGCGACGAGCACTGGGACCCCATCTGGGCCACGGCCCAGGAGTGCGACCTGCCGATCAGCTTCCACATCGGCTCGGGCGACATGTCCACGATCTTCGACAAGCGGCGGGTGGCGGCCCACGGCTCGGGCGCCACCTACGCCCGGTCCACGGTGGCGCTCACGCTGGGCAACGGCGATCAGGTGGCCGACCTGCTGCTGTCGGGCGTGCTGCCCCGGTTCCCCGACCTCCAGTTCGTGTCGGTGGAGTCGGGCATCGGCTGGGTGCCCTTCGTACTCGAAGCCTGCGACTACGCCTTCGTCGACGGGCAGGTGGCCAAGCAGCGGCCGGTGTACGGCGACATGCTGCCCAGCGACCTGTTCCGCCGCCAGGTCTATGTGTGCTACTGGTTCGAGCAGCACGCCCCCAACGACCTGATCGAGCGGATCGGCGCCGACCGGGTGCTGTTCGAGACCGACTTCCCCCACCCCACCAGCCTGTACGCCGACGAGGCCCGCCGGCGGCTGGACGGCGGCCTGGCCACCCAGCCGGCCGAGGTGAAGCGCATGGTGATGTGGGACAACGCCCAAGCCCTGTACAAGGTGGCCGAGCCGACGGCCGCCGACCTGGAGCGCATGGGTGCCGTCCTGCCCGCTGGCGTGTGACGGCGACCCGATAAGCTCTCGGTGCACGGCCCCGAGCAAGGAGCGACCATGGGACTGATGGACAATATGAAGGATCTGGCCAAGAAGGCCGACGATGCGGCCGACCTGGCCCGTGAGCATGCCGACAAGCTTCCCGGCGACATGGGCGACAAGGTCACCGACGTCGCCGACAAGGTCGACGAGCTGACCGACAAGATTCCCGGCGGCGCCCAGGAGTGATCCTCCGCTAACCGGGACACAGAACGGCAAAGGCCCGCCCCAACCGGGGCGGGCCTGCTCGCGTACGGGCCCTCAGGCCGGTTCGGCCGAAACCGTGACTTCGAATTCCAGCAGCTCGGAGCCGCTGGCCAGCGGACCACCCGGTGGCGGGCCGCCGGGATGACCGTTGCCCCCACCGGGGTGGCCGCCGCCGGGGTGACCCCCGCCGGCGCCGGCCGGCGGACCGGCGTTGGCCCCGGCATGGCCCTGGGCGAAGGTGTCGCTGTTGCGCCAGGCCTGGAAGGCGGCTTCGTCGCGCCAGCGGGAGTAGACGAACCAGCGGGGCTCGTTGTCGGCGGTCGGCTTGAGCAGCTCGAATCCCTCGAAGCCGTCGACCTTCGACAGCTCGCCGAGGCGGGCCGAGAACCGCTTGACCACCTCCTCACCGGCCTGGGGTGGGATGTTCAGAGCATTGATCTTCACCACGGACATGGCCGCAGCGTAGCTGCCGCCGGGGTTGGGGCCCCGGCCCGGATGGGGCCCGGGGGCGCAGCCCCCGCGAAGGCGAGCCTACGGGCGGTCACCCGGGCGGCGGCTGGTGGAGACCGGCCTCCACACCCCGTAGCTCGACCTCACGCCGACCAACCCCAGGGCGAAGGCCGCCAGCATACAGCGGTCATTCGGACCCCTCTCCTGCTCTGATGGTAGACGCCGGCCTATCCGGCGCTCAGTTGAGCTTCGTCCCGGACGTGTCCCATCGTCATCGGGCCGGTGTCCCAACCGGGACCCGGCAACGAAGGAGCGCCGGGACTCAGTCCTCCTCGGAGTCGTAGGCGTCGACCACCAGCCCGCAGCGGGCTTGGCCCAGGGCCACCACCGTCGCCGGCTCCAACGACATCTCGAAGCCGAGTGGGGCCCCCGTCACGCTGACGACCAGATCGGCCGTGATCCCGTGCTCACTCCATGCCGGGGTGGAGGCCAGTGCCACGAGGCGGGTGAGCACCGGGCCGAGGCCCCGCACCCGATCGTCGAGCAGGTCCGACCGCTCCACCGCCTCGTACACGATCGTCGTGACCTGGTGGGTCGGACCGTCCGGTGTCCTGGCGCTCACCGGCGTGCCCCGGTCGGCCACACGGCCCGCGGCGTAACCCACCAGCCGCTGCAGCCCGAGCGCATCCAGATCGGGCGACTGGAGGCGGATACTCACCTGGTCGACGGCCACATCACCCTCCTCCGGGCAGGAACTCGAGGATATTCCCGATCGAGTCGCCGACGCCGCCTTCGGGAAGTTGCGGGTACACCTCGCCGGTGTTCAGGTCCACCATCACGTCGGGGTTCCTCGTCGGACCGCTGCGAGGCATGTTCCGTTTGACGGCGTGGATGGCGTCCTTCGCCTGCCGGGTGGTCACATTGAACCGGTCGGCGATCTGACCGGGGCGGCTGGAGAGGTTCTGGCCGCCCCCGGAGCCTGAGCCGCCGGAGCCTGAGCCCCCGGA
>CADEDH010000019.1:59892-78362 GCA_902826025.1 uncultured Actinomycetes bacterium | reverse complement strand
CCGGACGAGCCGCCGCCGCTGCTCGCCGCCTCCGACAGCACGATGTGGCTGCCTGTGGCGATCGCTGTGGTGCCGGCCACGACCGCGATCACCTCTGCCGCAGTCACCACCACCCCCGCCTCGGTGAGCACTCCGCCCCCGGCGAGGGCCAGGCCGCCGCCGCCGGTCTCGGCCGCCGCCGCCAGGAGCGCCAGGACGCCCGGCCCGCCCGACAGCAACGCCAGGATCCCCACCACGATCAGCACCGCCGCCAGGGCGAACAGGATCCCCTTGGCCGACGGGAAGCAGTCGCTGATGTCCCCGCAGTTGTCGGCGGCCGCCGGGCGAGGGATGACGAGGTCGAACACCGTCGACAGCAATACCGCGACCGTCGTGGTGAGCAGCAGCAGCCGTCGACGAGCGGCCGGTGCCCTCCCCCGGCTCATGGTTGTGCGTCCTCCCCGTCGTGGGGCCGGGGTAGCAGCAGCGCCACCACCACGATGGCGAGGACCGAGGCTGCGAGCATGGGGCCGAAGTCGTCGGCCACGATGCGCGAGAAGCCCAGCGAGCTCTCCACCGTTCGACGGCCGACCAGCCACGCCGCTGCGCCGGCCACGACCACGGCGATCAGCAGACGCAACCCGAGCGGCACCCTGGCCAGCCACCAGCGGCCCACGGGCGTGAGGGCGGCGAAACGAGCCTGGAACACGAAGGCGACGAGCAGCACGCCGAACACGACGCCGGCCCGCACCCAGGTCTCGATCAAACCAGCCAGCAGCAGCGTCGTCGCCACGGCCCGGGCCAGCGAGCCAGCCACGGCCTTGCCACGACCGGCGGTGTTCGCCGCCCGCCTCCCAGAGCCGGCGGCGACCACCACGAGCGGTCGGCGGCCCTGGACCCGCCGCTGCGCCGGCGGGGCGATCAGCGCGACCAGACCGGCCACCGCCGCTGCCACCAGGCCGAACCACCAGCGATGCTCCTGAACCGGCACGATGGCGTCGGCGACAGGGCTCTTGTCACGCCAGATCCACAACGGCCGTATCAGCAGGGGGAACGACTGCGACCACGCCGCGGCCTGGATGCCGGCCCCCAACGCGGCCGCCACCGGCGCCGCCACCACCGCCGCCACGGGGCTGCGGGGTCGGAGTAACCCGCGGACGGTCCCCCGGGCCACGAGCGCCGTGAGGGGCACGGCCAACAGCAGCACCGCCAGGAGCAGGTACGAGAGCAACTGGGGCACCAGGAACCGGACGACCAGATCCCAGGGGCGGGGTCGTTCGCTCGCCGAGACGAGCGCCGGATGGGCGAAGAACATGAGGTCGCCCACCACGAACCCGAGCCAGAGCCAGACCGCCACACCGCATCCCAGGAGCGCCACACCCATCATGGCCAGCATCAAGGCGGTGGACGAGGAGTAGGTCACCTGGTTCGCCGGCCTGATCGCCCCCCACCAGAGCCCCGCCAACGCGGCGACCAGGGGAACTCCCGCACCAGCCCCGGGAAACGCCCGCAGCCAGCCCCCGTCGGCGGCCATCAGACCGGCGGTCGGCGAGCGGCTCCAGAGCCATGCCGGCCAGCGCGCCCACACGACATCGGCCAGACGAGCACCGTCGCCCGGCTCATCGGCCATTCCCGGAACCACCTCGGCGGCGGTCATGGGCGCGCTTCCCCGCCGTCGGCGCCGACCATGGCAAGCCGCTTGCGCGTGGCCGGACCCAGGACCAGCCCGTAGGCGAGGTGTCCGATCATGGACATCGAGACGAACTCCCCGAGTGCCGTGACTCCCAGCCACGACGGGTAGAGCACGACGGTGAGGGCCTCGAGCACCAGCGCCCACGCCACGGCGGTGGCGACGGCCGGCCGCCGGAACACCAGCGCGTAGCCGACGGCGAAGCCGAACCCGTTCAACAGATGAAACCCCGTTCCCACCAGGTACCGGGCCCACAGCGGCTGGTCGCTCCCGATGAGCATCTGGCCGAACAGGGCGAACACCGTGAACGGGCGCACGCTCCAGCCGGCCAGGGCCACCACGGCGTACCGCACCAGGTCATAGGCGGCGGTGGCGGGAACACCGGCCCAGAGCCCGACGGCCAGCCGGCGCCGCAACGCCCGCCGGGCCTCGTCGCCCAGGCCGCGCCCGACCGCCACCGCGGTGACGCCGGTCGCTGCCAGCAGGAGCAGGGTGGGGGCGATCAGCGAACCCGACGAGGTGACGATGGCGACCATCACCGCCCCACCGCTCGACAGCGGCACGGCGGCCAACGCCAGGCGACGCAGCGCCGTCGCCTCAGAGCCGGGCCCGCTGTCGGGTACGTGCACCGCCTGCTCCGCCGTATCGCCCACGGCCGGAGCATACCCCTACGTCATGGGCCGGGTGGGGCCGCACCCCGCCGGCCCCCTTGGCTGGCCGGCTTCAGTGGCCCACGTCGCCCTGGCGGTAGTGGCGGCGGCACAGGAGCTCATAGTGGACCACATCGCCGAACAGGGGCTGGGGCTGGTTGTCGTCGGTGTCGCCCACCACCACCGTCTCACCCTCGTAGACGATCACCCCGTTGACCACCCGGGCGTTGTGGGTGGCCCGCTGCCCGCACCAGCACCGGGCCTCGACCTGCATCGGCACCCGCTCGTCGGCTATCTCCAGCAGGCGGCGGGTGCCGTCGAACAGCAGACCCCGGAAGTCGGTGATCAGGCCGAAAGCGAACACGTCGACGTTCAGGTCATCGACAACGCAGGCCAGCTGGTCGCACTGCTCGGCGGTGTAGAACTGGGCCTCGTCGCACACCAGGTACCGGAGAGGCCGGACGTCGAGGGCCCCGTGGTCGAGGGCCAACTGGTACAGGTCCAGCTCCGGGTTCACCTCGACCGCCTCGGCCGCCACCCCCAGCCGGCTGGTCACCTGAGCCCCCTCCCGGTCGAACGCCGTCAGCAGGAGCCCCCGGAGATCCCGGCTGGCCAGGTTGTGGTGGATCTGGAGGGCCACGGTGCTCTTACCGGAACCCATCGTGCCGAAGCTGAACCGCAACGTCGCCATGCGGCTCACAAGCTAGCGGACGGCCACGGGGCTACCCGACCGAGCCCTCCATCTGCAGCTCGATCAGGCGGCTCCACTCCACCGCGTACTCCATGGGCAGGGTGCGGGTGACGGGCTCGATGAACCCGTTGACCACCATGCCCACCGCCTGCTGCTCCGACAGACCCCGGCTCATGAGGTAGAACAGCTGCTCGTCGGCCACCTTGGACACAGTGGCCTCGTGGCCGATCTGGGCGTCGAGGGCCCCGATCTCCATGTAGGGGTAGGTGTCGCTGACCGACTCGTCGTCGAGGATGAGGGCGTCGCACTGGACGTGGCTCTTGCAGCCGTAGGCGTCGTCCTCCACCCGCACGAGGCCCCGGTAGCTCGACCGGCCGCCGTCCTTGGAGATCGACTTGGACACGATCTTCGACGTGGTCTCGGGGGCGGCGTGCACCATCTTGGCCCCCGTGTCCTGGTGCTGGCCGGGGCCGGCGTAGGCCACCGACAGCACCTCGCCGCTGGCCTTCGGGCCCACCAGCCACACCGCCGGATACTTCATCGTGAGGCGGCTGCCGATGTTGCCGTCGATCCACTCCATGTGGCCCTCGGCTTCAACCCGGGCCCGCTTGGTGACCAGGTTGAAGACGTTGTTCGACCAGTTCTGGATGGTGGTGTAGGTGACGTGCGCACTCGGCTTCACCACGATCTCCACCACGGCCGAGTGCAGCGAGTCCGAGGTGTACACCGGGGCCGAGCAGCCTTCGATGTAGTGGACCTTGGAGCCCTCGTCGGCGATGATCAGCGTCCGCTCGAACTGGCCCATGTTCTCGGCGTTGATCCGGAAGTAGGCCTGGAGGGGCATGTCCACCTCAACGCCCGGTGGCACGTAGATGAACGACCCGCCCGACCACACCGAGGTGTTCAGGGCCGAGAACTTGTTGTCGTTCATCGGGATGATCTTGCCGAAGTAGGGCTTCACCAGCTCCGGGTACTCCCGCAGGGCGGTGTCCATGTCGCAGAAGATGACGCCCATTGCTTCCAGGTCGGCCCGGTTGCGGTGGAAGACGACCTCCGACTCGTACTGGGCGGTCACGCCGGCCAGGTACTTGCGCTCGGCCTCGGGGATACCCAGCTTCTCGTAGGTGTCCTTGATGGCCTGGGGGAGGTCCTCCCAGTCGTTGACCTGACCCTCGGTGGGCTTGATGTAGTAGAAGATGTCGTCGAAGTAGATCTCCGACATGTCGCCGCCCCACCGGGGCATGGGCCGCTTCTCGAAGTGGCGGAGCGACTTGAGACGCATGTCGAGCATCCAGTCGGGCTCGCCCTTCATCCACGACATCTCCCGCACGATCTCGTCGTTCAGGCCCTTCTTCGGCTTGTAGACGTAGTCTTCGGCGTCGCTCCAGCCGAGCTTGTAGCGGCCGAGGTCAAGGTTGTCGGGGGTGATGGTCATGACAGCAGGTGCCTCCGGGGGCCGTTGGCGTTTCGGGAGCGGGTCGGGCGTCGGGCGGATGCCCCGCCCAATTTCTCCTATCCCGATAGTAACAATTCCACGGCGGGGCTGCTACGTCGCAGCCGCAACCCTCCCCTACCCGATTCGGCGGAGGTTCCCCGGGTACGTCCGCACCCGGCGCAGGTACTTGTTGACCCCGTCGGAGATCATGTCGGGTGTCACCGTGTCGGGCCGGATCTTGGCCGGGATCCCCACCGCCATGCCCTTGGCCGGCACCTCCATGTCGCTGGTGCACACGGCGTTCGCCGCCACCAGCCCCCCGGAGCGCACCACCACCCGGTGCAGCACCACCGCACCCGACCCCACCAGGGCGAAACTCTCGATCGTGCACCCCTCCAGGTGCACCAGGTGGCCGATCACGCACTCGTCGCCCACGATCGTGTTCAGCTCGTCGGTCACATGGATCACCGTGCCGTCCTGGATCGAGGTGCGGTCGCCGATGCGGATGTAGCCGGCGTCGCCTCGCAGCACGGCCCGGGGCCAGACCGACGACTGCTCCCCGATCACCACGTCGCCGATGATCACGGCGTCGGGGTGGATGAAGGCGCTGGGATGGATGGTGGGCTCGACGTCCCCCAGGGCGTAGATCGGCATGGGCCAAACCTAGCTCAGGGCCCGGCGCTCACCCCAGGTCGCGCAGGTCGAGCACGAGGGCCGACAGCGACAGGAACACCAGCACGCCCACGGTGGCATAGGCCAGCGGCAGCAGACGGGTGGCGTCGAGCCGGGCCGGGCGAGCCGGACGCAGGCGGCCCAGCACGCCCTCGATCGCCGCCACCACGGCGTGCCCCCCGTCGAGCGGAGGCAGCGGCAGCAGGTTCACGGCGCCCACCGCCGCCGACAACACACCCAACCAGCGCAGGGCCGTTGCCGCCCCCTCGCTCACGGCGTACTGGCTGATCCGGGCCTGCGCCACCGGCGACAGGAACCGCACCGGCGGCTCGGTCGCCCCCGAACGGTCGAGTACGGAGGCGGCGTAGGCACCCAGGTTGGTGGCCCACGTCCAGATGGCGGCCACGGTGCCGTGCAGCACGAACCACAGGTCGGCCCAGCCCTGCACCAGCGCCCGGCCCACCGACTCGCCCTCTATCACGGCGGCCAGGGTGAACGCCACCACCGCGGTGGCCAGGTTGGCCGCCGGCCCGGCCAGGATGGTGGCCAGCCGACCCCGGCACCGGGCGGCACGGTAGGTGCGGGACTCGGGGAAGCCGTCGGGGACCTCGGCCCCCGGCGTCATACCCAGCAGCTTGACGTAGCCCCCGAGGAACAGGGCCTTCACCCCGTAGCGGCACCCGTTCCGCTCGAAGGAGAACACCTCGGGCCCGAAGCCCCAGAACAGCTCGACCGGCCCCATGCCCGACCGGCGGGCCACCAGGTAGTGGGCCCCCTCGTGGAGGGCGATCACCAGAGCCAGGAAACCCAGCAGGTAGAGCCCGCCGGGGGCCAGCAGCGCCAGGGCCGCCACCGACAGCCCGGCTGCCGCCGCCCAACCGATCGAGACCCGACCTTCCACCACGAAGAGTCAGGTAACCACACGGAGCGTGAACTACGGGACGGGCAAATAGGCCCAGCGACCCACCAGAGGCTCCCTCCGGCCAGCCGGGCCGGGGCCGGGATTCAGACCCCGAAACCGCCGTACTGGCCCTTGTAGAACACCATCGGGTTGCCCTCGGCGTTCGGGGTCTCGAGGTGCAGCACCCGGCCGACCATCAGCACGTGATCACCCAGCTCCACGACCTGATCGAGGCGGCAGTCGATCACGGCATGGACGTCGGGCAGCACCGGTGCCCCACTGCCGGGGGCCGGATACGAGAAGATGCCGGAGAACTTGTCCTCCGCCTTCGACGCCATCACCCCGCACAGCTCGGCCTGATCCTTGTTGAGCACGTTGACGCAGAAGTGCCCGGCCTCCTCGATCACCGAGCGGCTGTTCGACTCGGTGACGAGAAAGAAGCCGACGAGGGGCGGATCGAGCGAGATCGAGGCGAACGACCCGATGGCCACACCGACCGGTCGCTCCGGCCCCTGGGCCGTCACCACGGTCACGCCGGTGGGGAAATGGCCGAGGACACGGCGGAACTCGCTCGGATCGATGGCGGGGTCGTTGTGCTCGGACATGGGCCGTTCCTCGTGTACCGGGTCCGGCGCCGCCGGACGCTGCTCGTGGGTCTCGCTGGCCCAGCCGACGACGGGCTCCAGCCGGGCGGGCAGAGCCTAACCGACCCTACGGCCCGTCAACAGCTGCGTGCCCGAGTGCAGGCTGAGGCGCTCGGAGGCCCCGATCACCTCGATCGACGGGCCGGCTGCGGCCTGGATTCGGGCCACCGTGCCCGACACCCATTCGTCGTCGTGGCTGGGGTCGTGGTGGTAGAGCACCAGCCTCCGGGCGCCGGCCCGGCGGGCCAACTCGAGGGCGAAGTCGGGGGTGCAGTGGCCCCAGTGGGCCCGCTGGGCGAACTCGGCGGCGTCGTACTGGGCATCGTGGATCAACACGTCGACGTCGGCGCACGCCTCCACGATGTGGCCGGGCACGTCGTGAGACCCGTCGAGGGGCTGCTGGTGATCGCTGATGTAGGCGATCGAGCCGTCGCCGGCGTCGATCCGATAGCCGTTGGTGGCCCCCACGTGGGGCACGTCGAACACCGTGACCCGGGCCGAACCGATCTGGAAGGTCTCGTTGGCTGCGTCCCGGAACGAGACGCGGCCCGGCAGCTGGTCGAGCGACACAGGGAAAGCCGGAGGCCGCAGGAAACTCGTGAGCTCGGCCCCGATCGAGTTGGCCCCCTGGGGTGGTCCGACTATCTCCACCTCGTTGCCCGCTACCAGCAGGGGCTTGAAGAACGGGATCCCCTGGATGTGGTCCCAGTGCAG
Organism: uncultured Actinomycetes bacterium; assembly: GCA_902826025.1. Classification (GTDB taxonomy): domain Bacteria; phylum Actinomycetota; class Acidimicrobiia; order Acidimicrobiales; family SZUA-35; genus CADEDH01. Next base: position 70,986 of record CADEDH010000019.1, on the reverse strand, counting down.
GTGGGTGATCAGGGCCGTGGCCCGCAGCGAGCCCTCGGGATGACGGGCCACCAGATCACCGCCCAGGTAGCGGGCCCCGGTGCCCAGGTCGAGGATGATGGGGTCGACTTCGCCCTCCACCTCCACCAGCACGCACGACGTGTTCCCGCCGTGGGCGCGGGTGTCGTCGCAGGAGCAGGGGGTCGAGCCCCGCACACCGTAGAAGGTGACTGTCAGCATGTGGCTGGCAACATCCCGTCGGTTCCCCCTGTTCAAGCGGTTCGGCAAGGCTAGTGGATGATGTCGCCGAGACGAAGAGGATGTGAACAAGGTCTCAAACCGGCCTGCCGCCGATCAGGCCGGCGGGCGACGTTTTCCCTCGTCACGCCGTCAGGTGTTGTCCGAACCAGTTCAGAACAGCGTCATACGCCTGCCCGGCGGCCTCAGCGTTGTAGCGGGGGCCGGTGTCGTTGAAGAAGGCATGGTCGACGCCTTCGAACACCTTGACCTCGTAGGTGAGCCCGGCCGCCTCCAGCGCAGCCCGGGCCGCGCCCTGGGAGGCGTTCACCCGGTCGTCGAGGCCGGCGTAGACGGCGAGCACGGCGGCCCGGGGCGAGCCGGAGAAGTCGGCGTCGGCCGGGCACGGACCGTAGAAGGGCACGGCGGCGGCCACGCGGGGTTCGCCCGCCGCCAGGAGCTGCCACGTCATACCGCCCCCGAAGCAGAAGCCCATCACTCCCAGCTCGGCCCCCGGGGCGCGGCGGGCCAGCTCGTCGAGCCCGGCCCGGAGGTCGGCGATCATTCGCTCCGCTGTCGCCTGGCCCAGGGCGGCGGTTGCCTCGCCGTCTCCCCCCAGCGAGGCCGTACCCCCCTCTTCCGACAGCAGGTCGATGGCCAGTGCTGTGAACCCGTCGGCCGCCATGCGGGGCGGGAGGGACGCGATGTGGGACGTGAGGCCCCGGTTCTCGTGGATGACCAGCACGGCCCCCTTCGGCTCGGCCGCGGTGGCCAGCACGCCGAACAGGTCGCCGTTGGGCCCGGCGAACGTGATCTGCTCCCCTCCATCACCCGCCACCGAGGCGGGCGAGGCCGCCGGGGCGGTGGTGCTCGGCTCCGCGCCGGCTGGCGCCCTGCTCCCCGGGCCACCGGGGCCCGGGGTGGCAGCCGTGCTGGCGCTGTCGCCAGCGGAGCTGGAGCAGGCGGCGAGCACCGTCGCCGCCCCGGTGGCGCTGAGACCGAGCAGGAGCAGACGGCGGAGCGCCTCGCGCCGACTGAGGTGGCCGTCGGCCCAGTCGAGGGCGATCTCTTGGGCGAGGTAATCGTCGAGCGCCATCGGTCTACCTTACGCGCCCTGTCCGTGCGTTCGACCGTCCATCCCCCGGTCCGTTAGGGTTGCGTCATGGCTGGCCCGACCCCACCCGCCGGCCCCGTCCTCCCCGACGGGCTCGTGGCCGTGGTGAAGCTCGACTGCCCCACGTGCGTGCTGGTCGCACCCGTGCTCGACGAGCTGGCAGCCCGGGCCGGCGGCGGTCGCCTCACCGTCTACACCCAGGACGATCTGGCGTTTCCGGTATCGGCGGTGCCGGTGGCCGACGACACCGCGCTCGCTGTGAGCTGGCACCACGGGATCGAGACCGTGCCCACGCTGATCCGGGTGAAGGACGGGTCCGAGGTGAACCGCGCTGTCGGCTGGTCCCGCCCCCAGTGGGAGGCGCTGAGCGGCGTGGACGGGCTGGGAGCCGGGCTACCGGAGCACCGGCCGGGCTGCGGTTCGCTGTCGGTCGACCCCGACCTCACCGACGATTTGGCTGTCCGCTTCGGAGGCTCGGTCCTGAGGAGCCGGCGGATCGAGCTGGCGGCGCTGGAAGACGAGATGGAGGCGGCGTTCGACCGGGGCTGGACCGACGGCCTCCCGGTGGTGCCGCCCACCGAGGCCCGGGTGCTGCGGATGCTGGCCGGCACCACCCGGGACCCGGCCGACATCGTGGCCGTCGTGCCGCCCGACCTCACCCCGGTCACGGTCGAGCAGGTGGCGATCAACGCCGTGCTGGCCGGCTGCCGGCCCGAGTACCTGCCGGTGGTGTTGGCGGCGGTCGAGGCGGCCTGCACCGAGGAGTTCAACATCCACGGCCTGCTGGCCACCACCTACTTCTCGGGCCCCATCGTGGTGGTAAACGGGCCCATCGCCCAGCGGATCGGCATGAACAGCGCCAACAACGTGCTGGGTCAGGGCAACCGGGCCAACCTGACGATCGGCCGGGCCCTGCAGTTGGTGGTGGCGAACCTGGGCGGCGGCCGCCCGGGCCGGCCCGGTCGGCCCGGCGTCGACATGGCCCTCATGGGGGCGCCAGGCAAGGTCGGCTGCGCCTTCGCCGAACGGGAGCACGACTCGCCGTTCGTCCCGCTGGCGGTGGAGCGGGGCCTCGCCCCCGGCACCGACGCCGTCACCCTGTTCGCCGGCCACGGGCCAACGGCCATCGTCGATCAGCTGTCCCGCTCCCCGGAGTCGGTCACCCGCTCGCTGGCTGCCGCCCTCCGGGCCCACGGCCATCCCAAGCTGGCCATCGGGTTCGACGCCATGCTGATCGTGGGGCCCGAGCACGGCCGCCTCCTGCGGGAGGCTGGTTGGGACAAGGCCCGCTTCCGCACCGAGCTGGAAGAGCTGCTGATGCTCGACGCCGACCCGATGCTGCGGGGCGTCGACGGTATCGACGAGGGCCTGCCGGCCACCTTCGCCGGGCGCCGGGTGCCCAAGTTCCGCCCCGGCGGGCTCCAGATCGTCCATGCCGGAGGCGACGCCGGGCTGTTCTCGGCCATCATGGGTGGCTGGGCCGGCGGGGCCATGGGCAGCGCCCCGGTCACCCGCCCCATCACGGATACCCCCGGCGAATCATCCCCTCTCCCATCTGATCTCCCATCCCAACCAGGAGGACCCGCATGACGGTCGTGCTCGACCCGACCGCAGGCAAGGTGGGCTCCTCGATCGAGACCGCGCCCCGGCCGGCCACCATCGAGGGCCTCACCATCGGCCTGCTCGACATATCCAAACCCCGGGGCGACCGCTTCCTCAATCGCCTCGAGGAACGCCTCACCGAGGCCGGAGCCACGGTGAAGCGCTACGCCAAGCCCACCTTCACCAAGCCAGCGCCGGTGGACCTCCGCCACGAGATCGCCACCAACTGCGACGCCGTGATCGAGGCGCTGGCCGATTGAGGCAGCTGCACGTCGTGCAGTGTGCACGACATCACCGACCTGGAGCGCCGCGGCGTGCCCGGGGTCTTCGTGGCCAGCGAGGTCTTCGTCGACGCGGCCCAGGCCCAGGGTGAGGCCCTGGGCTTCCAGCCCGAGCGGCACTTCGTGAACCACCCGATCCAGGACCGCACCGACGATGAGATGCGGGAGCTGGCCGACAAGGCGTTCGACGCCCTGGTGGAAAAGCTCACCGGCCAGAAGTAGCTGATGGCGGGGTGGGCCCGGCCAACCGGCCGGGCCCACCCCCCGTCACGGTGTCAGCCCTGGGTGAAGAACAGCTGCAGCTCGATCTGGCCGTTGTCCTCTATCGACAGCACGATGGGGGCAGAGGGCAGCTCGACACCGTAGTCGGCGAACACGACGTCGAGGCTGCCGGTCACCACGACCGTGCCGTCCACCAGCTGGGCTACGAGGGGGAACGTGACCGGCTTGGTCACGCCGTGGATCGTGAGATCACCGGGGGCCTCCACCGCCACCGGGTCGCCCGCGGTCGCCTCCGCTCCCAGGTCGATGGGCGACGTCAGTACGAACGTGGCCTCGGGGAACTGATCGGTCTCCAGCGCGCCGCGGGTCCGGCCGTCACGGCGGCTGTCGTCGGTGGTGAGGGCCGACATGTCGGCGGTGATGGTGGCAGCTCGGACGGTGGTGCCGTCGATCTCCAGCGTGCCGGACACCTCAGGGGTCCGACCCACCGCGGTGACGGATCCCACGCCGCTCAACTCCTCGGCCACCCGGAAGCCGGCGAAGGTGCCGGTGGAGTCCTCGTAGGAGAACTCGCCGATCGTGGTGTCGACGGTCCAGGTGCCGCTGACATCGCCGTCGGTGGTGGCCCCGCCGGATCCGCCGGCGGGGGCGGTTCCCCCGGTCGTGCTGACCTGGGCGGCGGCATCGCGGATGTTGGTGGCCTCCGGGGCGTCGTCCCGCAGGAACCACCAGACGAAGCCGGCCACCACTGCCACGGCCAGGACCCCGATGACGCCCACCAGCTTGAGCCGGCCCGAGCGTTGTTTGGTTGCCGTCATGGTGCAGTCCTCTCTCGGCGTGCCGACCGGGACACAATGACCGATACAGGGCGAAAACCCCGGTAAAGGGCAGCGGGGATCAGGCGCCGAGGTCGAGGGTGCCGCCGTGGCGTCGGGCCAGACCGTCGGCCACCACGGTGGCGGCCACGCGCTCGGCCCGGGCGGTGTCGTCGGGCCAGCCCATCACGGCGGCCAGGTCGACAGCGGCCACCGGGCCCCGGCGTAGGGCTTCTACCAGGCGGCCCCGGCCCTGGCGGTCTGAGCCGGCGAACCGGCTCTGGCCACCGGACACCCGGGCCGACCCGACGGCCGGATCGGGCTGGGGCCGGCCGGCGGCCCACCAGGCGCAACGGCCGGCCACGGCCAGAGGACAGCCCTGGTCGCAGCGGGGAGTGCGAGCCGTGCACCAGCCGGCGCCCACGTCGAGCAGGGCCTGGTTCCACGCCCATCCCCGGCCCCGAGGTACGGCGGCGTCGGCCAGGGCCTGCAGCGGGGCCGGCCGCAGAGGGCGGCCGGTGGCCCGGGCCAGAATGCGGGCCACGTTCGTGTCGACCACGGCGTCGTCGAGCTCGAAGGCGAAAACCCGAACCGCCCGGGCCGTGTAGGGGCCGATGCCGGGTAGGGCCAGGAGATCGGCCAGGCCGTCCGGCACCCGTCCGCCGTGCCGGTCGACGATGGCGGTGGCCGTGCGATGCAGGGCGACGGCCCGCCGGTTGTAGCCGAGACCGGCCCATTCGTCGATCACGTCGCCAACGGGGGCGGCGGCGCAGGCCGCGGGGGTGGGAAAGCGGCCCAGGAAGCGGGGCCAGCGCTCGGTCACCCGGGCCACCTGGGTCTGTTGGAGCATGGCCTCGGCCACCACGATGGCCCACGGGTAGCGGGTCCGCCGCCACGGTAGATCCCGCCCGTGCCCCTCGAACCATCCCGCCAGGTCCACCCCTGCCAGCGGGTTGGCATGGTCCCGGTCGCCTCCTCCCATCGGTCCCGACGCTACCGCGCCACCCACCTCACCGACGGTCTCGGTCGGTCGCAACATCGGGACCCCAGTTCGAACCGTGTACCCCTATGTTCCCCGCAGAGGTACATACCGCTACCCAGTTGAAACTGAGGTCCGGATGTCGCACCGGTGAGGGCCGGCTTAGGATCGGCCGTGCAGCGTCTGAGGACAGGAGAACGCCCATGGCCGAGGGAATGACAGCGACATCGGTGACGTCGGTGAGCACCGCCACCAAGGGCCGGGTCATCAACTCGGCCCGCCACAATCACTGGGTCATCGACTCGCCCAGCGGGCCGGCCGAAGCCGTGTCGACCGGCGAGTCGTTCCTGGCCGGGTTGTCGTCGTGTGCCGTGACCCTGGTGCAGGCGGTGGCGGCAGCCGATGGGGTGGCCCTGGGCCCGCTGTCGGTGGAGGTGACGTCGTACCGGGGGCCGGACAAGCCCTACGACTACGACCACATCGACGTCGCCTTCCGCTACGAGGGCATGGCGATGGCCGACGCCGAACGGCTGACCCAATTGTGGAAGGAACGTTGACCGATCTACCGCACGGTCGCGGTCGCGACCCCCACCAACGTCACCACCGCCGTCACTAGTCGGTGATCGTGGTGGCGGCGCCGATCGTGTCGGCGTAGAGCCACTGCGGCACGATCAGGGTCACCCCGACAACCCCGACGGCGACGGCCAACCCGATCCTGCCGTTGCGCCCCAAGCGCCGCGGCGCAGCCATACCCACTGCGGCGAGGGTGAGCAGACCGGCCGGCACGTCCCGGAACAGCCAGAGCACCCGCAATCCCTGGGCCTCGTCCAGGAGGCCGCGGGAGGCCAGAACCTCCCGGGCCTCCACCACCTCCGGTCCAATCGAATCCGGGCCCCGCTCGACCCCATCGACCAGGAGCCGGCCGGAAATCCGCTCGGAGTGGATGATCGGGTCGAGACGGACCATGGCCGGTACCGGGCTGGCCACCAGCCACAGTGCGACCGCCAGCATGAGGCCGGCGGCCGTCACCCGCCAGGAGGCGGGCGGGGCATCACCGGGATCGAAGAGCACCGGCACCAGGCGGGCAGTCATGGTGGCACAGTACCTCGGCCGTTCGACCGGTCGCGGCTCGCCTCACTGCCCGGGGCGGGAACGGGCTGGGATGTGAGGGACCAGCGGCTCACGTCTACTCTGGCCGCTCATGAGCGAACCCGATCTCACCTCAGCAGCCGACGCCATCGAGGCCGCCGCCGGTGTGGTGGCCGCCGCCACCCGACGCCTGGCCGCCACCGGAGGGGTCGACGCCGACCAGGTGCTGGCCTACGACCTGGCCCACGCCACGGCGGCACTGGAAACCGCCCGCTCGATGCTCGACTACGGAGCCAAGGGCGACACGGAGGCCCGGCTCACCTGTGTGTTCGTGGCCGACGTGGTGGCCGACCTGGCCACCAAGATCTGGGGCCGCGAGGCCCTGTGGGACACCACGCCCGGCGCGCTCGACAGTGCCCGCGACTTCGTGGCCGCCTGGCGCGACCCCGCCACGCTGGCCGGTTTGGCCTACAGCGACGGCCCCCGTCACCTCGACAGCGAGTTCGAACTGGTCCAGGACTCGTTCCGCCGCTTCGCCGAAGAGCAGGTGGCCCCCCACGCCGAACACATCCACCGCCACAACACCGACATCCCCGAGCCCCTCATCCAGGGCCTGGGCGAGATGGGCCTGTTCGGCCTGTCGATCCCCGAGATCTACGGCGGATTCGCCGGCGGGGGCGAGTCCGACTACTACGGCATGGTCATCGCCACCGAGGAGCTGAGCCGGGCCTCCCTGGGCGCCGCCGGTTCGCTCATCACCCGCCCCGAGATCCTGGCCCGGGCGCTCGAGGCCGGCGGCACCGAGGAGCAGAAGCTGGCGTGGCTACCCCGCCTCGCCTCGGGCGAGATCATGGCCGCGGTGGCCGTCACCGAGCCCGACTACGGCTCCGACGTGGCCTCCATCAAGGTTGCCGCCACCCGCACCGACGGCGGCTGGTTGCTCAATGGCGTGAAGACGTGGTGCACGTTCGCCGCCCGGGCCGACGTGCTCATGCTGCTGGCCCGCACCGACCCCGACCGCAGCAAGGGCCACCGGGGCCTGTCGATCCTGATCGTGGAGAAGCCCCGGGGCGAGGGTCACGGCTTCACCCTCAGCCAGGAGGCCGGCGAGGGCATCCCGGCCGGGGGCAAGATGGAGGGTCGTCCCATCGACACCCTCGGCTACCGGGGGATGCACTCCTACGAGCTGGCCTTCGACAACTGGTTCGTGCCGACCGCCAACCTCATCGGCGAGGCGGCGGGCGAGGGCCGGGGCTTCTATTACCAGATGGCCGGTTTCGAGAACGGCCGTCTGCAGACGGCGGCCCGGGCCATCGGCGTGATGCAGGCCGCCTACGAGGCGGCCAAGGACTACGCCGAGAACCGACTCGTATTCGGCCAGCCCATCGCCGAGTACCAGCTCACCCGGGCCAAGCTCACCCGCATGGCCGCCCTCATCCAGGCCGCCCGCCAGTTCGCCTACGCCGTGGGCCGGATGATGGCCAAGGGCGAGGGCAAGATGGAGGCCTCGATGGTGAAGGCCTACGTGTGCAAGGCGGCCGAATGGGTCACCCGGGAGGCCATGCAGATCCACGGCGGTATGGGCTACGCCGAGGAGTACCCGGTCAGCCGGTACTTCGTCGACGCCCGGGTGCTGTCGATCTTCGAGGGGGCCGACGAGACCCTGTGCCTCAAGGTCATCGCCCGCAGCCTCGTGACCGCGGCCGAGAACGCCGACAAAGCCTGATGGATCCGGCGGTCGGGGAGCCCGCCGCTCCCCGGCCTGAGTAGACCTTCCCCGGAGGGCGACACGACCTGCGCCGGCATCCCCGCAACGGGGGCCGGCGTGGGCCACAATCATCTCGCTGTGCTGTTCCCGACAGTCGCGTTCGCCGTCTTCTTCTGCGTCGCGTTCCTGGCCAACTGGCTTCTGCGACCCAGATTCCGGCTGTGGCGCGCGACGATGATAGTCCTCAGCCTTGTTTTCTACGGCTGGTGGGACTGGCGCTTCGTGCCCCTGCTGCTGTCGTCGGTGGCCGTCAACCAGGCGGCAGCGGTGGGGGTCCATCAGCTCCGGACCCGCCCCGGTGGGGTGCGCCGGGCGATGCTGCTGGCCGGGGTGGGGGCCGATCTCGGCCTGCTCGGTTTCTTCAAGTACTACGACTTCTTCGCCACCTCAGCCGGCAATGCCCTGCACCGGGCCGGATGGGAGGCCACCCCACCCCTGCTCGACATCGTGCTGCCCATCGGGATCTCGTTCTTCACGTTCCAGGGGATCAGCTACGTGGTCGACGTCTACCGCCAGAAGCTGGCCCCGATGCCGCTGGGCGACGCCGCCTTCCTCATGACGTTCTTCCCCCACCTCGTGGCCGGCCCCATCGTGCGGGCCAGCGAGCTGGCGGGCCAGATCACCAAACGGCCCGACCCCCGGACGATCCCCGCCGGCGAAGCGTTCTGGCTGATCGGCCAAGGCCTGTTGAAGAAGGTGGTGGTCTCCAGCTACCTGGCCACGGCCCTGGTGGACCCGGTGTTCGACGTGCCCGGCCAACATTCGCGGGCCGAGGTGGCGGTGGCCATCTACGCCTACGCGGTGCAGATCTACGCCGACTTCAGCGGCTACACCGACATCGCCATCGGCTGCGCCCTGTTGCTCGGCTTCCGGTTCCCCCAGAACTTCGACGCCCCCTACCGTTCGCGCTCCCTGCAGGAGTTCTGGCACCGGTGGCACATGAGCCTGTCCCGCTGGATCCGCGACTACATCTACGTGCCCCTCGGCGGTAGCCGAGGCGGCCGCATCGCCACCGCCAGCAACCTGGCCGTGGCCATGGTGCTGGCCGGGCTGTGGCACGGCGCGGCCTGGACCTTCCTGGCGTGGGGTGCACTCCATGCCGCCGCCCTGGTGGCGGAACGGGCCGTCCGGGCCGTCTGGCGGCCGGTGGGCCTGCCGCCGGAGCTGGTGGCCGCCCTGCAGTGGCTCGTGACCTTCCACGTCGTCTGCCTCGGCTGGGTCTTCTTCCGGGCCGACGACATGGGTCGGGCGGTCGACCTGCTCCGCCAGCTGGTGTCGGGCGGGCCGCCGGCCGAGCTGATCACGGCCACCGCGGTGGCGGTCACAGCGGTGGCGCTGGCCGTGCAGTTCGTGCCCGACCGAGCGGCCGCCTCGGCCCGCCGCCAATTGGCGTCGGCCAACCCCTTGGCCCAGGTGGCGGTGCTGGCCTCGTTCCTCACCGCTGTGGCCGCCTTCGGCCCCCAGGGCGTCGCCCCCTTCATCTACTTCCAGTTCTGAGACCTCCCATGCCCGACGCTGACGTTCCCGCCACAGCCAGCACCGCCCCGGATCCGCCCGATCCCGCCGGGCTCGCCCCGGAGCCCACCCCCGAGCCAGACCCGACCCTCGAGCCCGACCCGGAGCCGGAACCCCCGCCGACCCACCGGCTGCGGGCGGCCGACCCGGCCGACCAGCGCCGTCGTGATGTGGCCCCGGCGGGCCAGGTCCTGGCCGTGATGGTGGCCACCCTCTTCTTGGCGGCCGGGCTCAACTCCGACGCCATGCTGCGCTCGGCCGAGGCCAGCCCGCTCGGCCCCGGGCGGGACCTGGCCGTCGGTTTCTGGCGGCCCGTACACGCGGTCAGCAGCCGGATCGGCCTCACCGGCCCCCGCGACGGCCTCGATGCTCTCCGCCACCTGGGTGGCGACAACCCCGACCCTGACGACAGCGATGATGACGGCACCGAGCTGGTGGCCGGCCTCCCCTCGGCCCCGGCCGGCCCCACGGCCGACCAGGGCCTCGCCCCCACCGCCACCCCGTCGACGGCAGCGGCCACAGCCACCGGCGGAGTACCGGCCGGTGCTGGAGGCGGCCCCGGCACCGGCCTGCTCGGGCTCGATCCCACCGGCCTGGGAGGCGCCGGCTCTGGCGGCGGCGGCGGGCCCCTGGCGGGCGACGATCCCCAGGGTCCCCCGGCCCCGGGTGCTGCGACGCCCAGTGCCACCTCCCCTACCGGTACAGGGCCCTCCAACACAGGGCCCACCGATACAGGGCCCACCGGCCAGCCGTCGGTTCCCGGGACGCAGGGCGTCACCAGCGCCGGTTCCGGTCAGAAGAGCCCGACGGCCGACCTCTTGCGCCGTCCCACCCCGGCCGACCCTCTCCGGGTCCTGCTGGTGGGCGACTCCACCATGGATGCCGTGGGGGCGGCCGTGCTCCGGGAGCTGGAGCCCACCGGGGTCACCCAGGCCACGGTCGACTACAAGGTGTCATCGGGCCTGGCCCGCCCCGACTTCTTCGACTGGCCGGCCCACCTCCGCGCCGTCCGGGCTGCCTCCCCGGTGGAGCTGGTCGTGATCATGATGGGGGCCAACGACGCCCAGCCGTTCATGATCGACGGGCGAGCCGAGGACTTCGGCACCGAGCGGTGGCTGGCCGCCTACCGGGAGCGGGTGGCCTCGCTCCTGCGGGAACTGACGGCCAACGGCGGCGGCGTGTTGTGGATCGGGCAGCCGGTCATGCGCAAGGAGCGGTTCGACGCCGACATGCGTGAGATCGACCGCATCTACGCCGAGGAGGTGGCCAACGTGCCCCGGGCCCGCTACCTGGACTCCCGTCCCCTCCTGACCGACGCCAAAGGCGCCTACGCCACCCATCTGGTCGACACCGCCGGCGACCGTCAGCGGGTGCGCCAGGACGACGGCATCCACCTCACCGAGGCCGGGGCCGAGCGCCTGGCCCCCGCCGTGGTCGACGCCATCAACGCCCTGACCCCCTTGTACTGACCCGGCGCAGCCGGGTCACGGTGG
>CADEDH010000019.1:0-59792 GCA_902826025.1 uncultured Actinomycetes bacterium | reverse complement strand
ACCCGGCGCAGCCGGGTCACGGTGGGTGGGGCCCCACCGAGAGATGGGGGAGGCCCGCAGGGCCGCCGGGGGCGCCAGCCCCCGAGAGAACCCTGTATTGCCTGGCGGCCGGCGAGCGGGCAGCCTTGTCGCCATGACCGACACCTCGAACCCCAACAAGATGCCCGCCCTGTCGCTCGCCGCCGTGGCCGGGCGCCGCCGCCAGACCGTGGAGCTGGCCGCCGAAATCGAACAGAGGGGCTTCACCGGGATCTTCGGGCCCAGCATGGGCGACGTCATGGGCCTGTGCCTGTCGGTGGCCCACGCCACGAAGTCGATCCCGATCGGCACCAGCGTCCAGCCCATCTACCTCCAGCATCCGGCCGCTCTGGCCGGCTCTGCCGCCTACCTCCACGAAATCAGCGAGGGCCGGTTCCGCCTCGGCATCGGCGTCACCCACGGGCCGGTCCACAACCGTCTGGGTGTGGACCCGGGCCGCCCCCTCGCCGACACCAGGGCCTACGTGGCCGACATGCAGAAGGCGGCCGAGAACCTCGGCGGCCTGCCTCCCATCACGTTGGCCACGCTGAGGGACAAGATGGTGGAGCTGTCGGCCGAGATCTCCGACGGCGCGGTGTGGGCCAACGCCTCCCGGTCCCGCATGGGCCACTCCCTGTCCCTGATCCCCCAGGCCAAGAAGGACGCCGGCTTCTTCGTTGGCAACATGATCCCCACCGTCATCGACGACGACAAGGAAGCCGGCGCTGCCCGCAACCGGGCCACGCTGAAGGGCTACGTCACCCTTCCCAACTACCGCAACTACTGGAAGGAAGCCGGCTACGAAGAGGAGATGACGGCCGTGGAGCGGGCCATGGAGGCCAAGGACGCCGACGGGATCGTGGCCGCCATGAGCGACAAGTGGCTGTCGGACTGCACGCTCTACGGCTCGGCGGCCGAAGTGCGGGACGGGGTGGAGGCCTGGCTCGACGCTGGCGTCACCTACCCCATCCTGGTACCGGCGTCGGCCAGCGGGGGCCAGATGAAGGCCTTCGAGGAGGTCTTCGCCGCCTTCAAGAACTGAGCCGCCGAGCGCCTAGTTGAGCGCTTTGAGCAACTCGCTTGCGAAGCCGGGATCGACCGGCTCGGCCTCGGCCGGGGGAGCCACCCCCGCCGCCGTGACGAGCTGGTCGACCAGACCCATCGCCACCACGTCGTAGGGCGACAGCCAGGGCGTCTCCTGGCCCAGCACAGCGCGCTCCACGATGGCCTGCCAGTAGGGCTCGGGCAGCCGCCTCCCGGCCGCCGCCACCAGCCAGACCGGTGTGGCCAGCGCCCGGGCGGTGGCGGCCAGGGGCAGGCCGCCCACGTCGGTCAGGGCGGCTGCCGGCCCCGCCACCGCTGCCTCGATCAGCACCACGTCGGCCGCCTCCACCGCCCCGGCGATGTGGGCCGGATCTATCTCCTCGGCCTGCACGTCGGCCCGGTCGAGCCGGCGGACGACGGCCGATCCCTGGCCCTCCACGTCCACCACCAGAGCCGTCACGTCTCCCCGCCGGGGCAGGGCGGCCACGATCGTGTCGGGCCAGCCGGCGAAGACCACCACCGCGCCGTCGGGCAGACGGTGGGCCAGCTCCCGGTCGGTCCGATCGGCCCGGAGCTCCTCGATCACGGCTCGGGCCTCGGCCCACGGGTCGGCCGCCATCGTGAGGCGGCTGCACATCCACCACAGCGGCCCCACCGTGGGCTGGCGGGTGAGGAGCCGGCGGGCAGCGGTCACCAGGCCCGGCCGGTCGTTGCGGAACACGCCCAGGGCGGACGCAGCCTCCTGAACCAGCAGCCCGGCGTCGGCGCCGCTGGCTCGGGCGACGTAACGGAGCTGCTCGATCGGGTGCACGGTGCCGACATTATCCACGGTTGGGCCCGGGCGCGGGATCACGGCCCTGGCCGACCCGCGGGCAATTCCCTACTGGGCCCTGGCCTGGGGGTATGGTTAGCGGCGATCAGCGGGGTGGGCCCGCCGATGGTGACAAAGTTGTCTCGTTGCCTGCTGGAGGTTCGGAGAATGGTCAACGGTGCGCTAGTCTCGCCGGCCGTGGCCGAAGCTCCGCCAGATCTCGTGCTCGACTCCATCCGGGGTGATGGATACCCCCTCCGGGACTGGTTGACGTCCTACCCGCTCCTGCTGGTGGCGCTCGATCCCTACACCCACGAGAGCGCCTGGATCATCGAGACGGCCGGCCGGTTCCTCGAGCACTACGCCCCCTCCGATATCCGGGTGGGCTGGCTGGTGACGGCGGACGACGACGGCTGCCGCCAGTTCCTCGGGCCCTGGGCCGAGCGGGTGCTCACCTTCGCCGACCCCGAGCGGGAAGCGGTGGAGGCCCTCGGTTTCGAGCGGCTCCCCGGCCTCGCCTTCGTCCGGTCGGACCGGTACACCGAGGTCGTAAACGGGTGGGACCCCGACGGCTGGCGGCGGGTAGCCGAGATGCTGACCCGCATCCTGAGCTGGAGCCGACCGATCATCCCCCGCCCCGGAGACCCCACCGCCTACACCGGCACGCCGGTCAAGGGCGTCTGAGGCCACACCATCCGGCCGGCCAGAACCAGGGCCGGTTGACCGGCATCTGGTAGAAACGGAGCCGTGGTTTCCACCCGACTGGAACGGATGGTCCGTTACGTCCGCCGCTGGCGCCTTCCCGGCGACGGCAACGACCCCCTGGCCGTCACCCCGGAACTGAGCGAACCCGACATACGGCGCCTGCGCCGCCTCATCGAGGACTGCATCGACGGCCGGGGCGGCGAGGCGGCGGCCCGGCGCAAGGCCCGCACGATCGGCACCGCCTTCTCCACTCTCAACGCCGCCGGACGTCGGCGCTTCTTCGAGCTGCTGGCCGCCAGCTACGACGACGACACCGAAGCCATCGACGAGGCCATGGAGACGGTCTACCGGGCCCACAACCCCGAAGATCGCCGCCAGGCCATCGACGAACTCCGCAGGGCGCTGGAGCCCCGTCGGGAGCGCCTCCTGCGGCGTTTCGCCGGCCTCGACGGCGGCCTCCCGTTCCTCATCGGGCTCCGGGAGGATCTCCTCGGCCACATCGCCACCGACCCGGCACTGGCCCCGGTGGACCGGGATCTCAAGCGGATCCTCGAGCACTGGTTCGACGTGGCCCTCCTTCGCCTGGAGCGGCTCACCTGGAACACCTCGGCCGCCCTGCTGGAGCGCCTGATCGAGTATGAGGCGGTTCACGCCATCGAGTCGTGGGACGACCTCAAGGGCCGCCTGGGGCCGGGTCGTCGCTGTTACGCCTTCCTCCACCCGGCCATGCCCGACGACCCGCTCATCTTCGTGGAGGTGGCCCTGACCGAGGGGATCGCCACCTTCCTGCCGGTGCTGTTGGATCACACCGAGCAGAGGGTGGAGAACCCCGAAGCCGACACGGCCGTCTTCTACTCGATCTCCAACTGCCACCAGGGCCTGGCCGGGGTGAGCCTGGGCGACCTGCTGATCAAGTCGGTGGCCGAGCAACTGTCGCGGGAGCTGCCCAACATCAACACCTTCGCCACCCTTTCGCCCCTCCCCGGGCTGCGGCGGTGGCTGGAGCACGCCCTCGACGGCGGCCGGATCACGTTGACCCCGTCCGAGGTCGATGCACTGTCCCCCGGCGACCCCGAGGCCGCTCTCGGCGCCCTGGCCGCGCTGGTGCGGGGTCCGGCCCCCGCACCCGGCGATCCGGCGCTGGAAGCGGCCCGGCCCGTTCTCCTCCGCTTGGGCGCCGAGTATCTGCTGCACCAGAGGTCCGACACCCGGGCGCTGGATCCGGTGGCCCACTTCCACCTGGCCAACGGGGCCGTGGTCGACGCCCTCAACTGGCAGGCCAACCCGAGTGCCGCCGGCTGGGAGCGGGGCCTGGGCATGATGGTCAACTACCGCTACCGGCTGCGCCAGATCGAGCGGAACCACGACCGCTACCTCGACGAGGGCGAGATCACCGCCAGCGACAACGTGCGGCGCCTCGTGGCGAGCGACCAGAGCTGAGGCCGACCGCCTTGCCGGCTGGGCCCGACCCGGGCCCGGACGCGGCGGGAGCCGCCGTTGTTGCCCGGCGGCTCCCGACCTCGGATTCAGTTTCGATTCTCAGATAGCGCGGACGTTCTTCGCCTCATCCCCCTTACGACCCGGGGCGATGTCGAACTCGACAGTCTGCCCTTCGTCCAAGGTCTTGTAACCGTCACCAACGATGTTCGAGAAGTGCACGAAGATGTCGTTCTCCCCATCGCGGGAAATGAAGCCGAAGCCCTTCTCGGCGTTGAAGAACTTCACGGTACCTGTAGGCATGGAACTACTTTCGTCTCGGTATGGACCTGCCCTTGTGACCGGTCCACGAGGCCGAGTGTAGGACGCGAGCGAGAAGACTCCGCACGAGATCAGGAGAGGCTATGTGGGGGAAAAGTCCCGGAGGTTGGCGATGAAGCGGGTCGTGGGGCTCACGGGCGGTATCGGAGTGGGCAAATCGACAGCCGCCGCCGTTCTGGCCGACCTCGGCGCCGTCATCGTCGACTGCGACCAGATAGGTCGCGACGTGGCCCGATCCGACGGGGCCGCCTATCCCGGGATGGTGCAGCGGTTCGGGCCGGGCGTGGTGGGCGCCGACGGCGAGATAGACCGGCCGGCACTGGCCGCCATCGTGTTCAGCGATCCGGCCGCTCTGGCCGATCTCAACGCCGTCACCCACCCCGCCATCGACGCCGTGATCGCCGAACGAATCGCGGCCGCCCCGCCCGAAGCCACGGTGATCCTCGACATGGCCGTGCTGGTGGAATCGGACCTGGGTAAGGGCCAGTACTCCGAGGTGCTCGTGATCGAGGCCCCGCTTCAGGACCGCCTCGACCGGCTGTCGCAACAGCGGGGCATGGACCCTGCCGACGCCAGGGCCCGGATCGCCAGCCAGGTCAGCGACGAGGAACGCCGGGCGGTGGCCGACCACGTGGTGGTCAACGACGGTGACGTGGGCGTGCTCCGTCAGCGGCTCGAAGCGTGGTGGGCGGCAGCCTGAGCCCGCCGCCCCGGGGCCACGGCAACCGGACCGGCTCAAGGCCCGGCCGATCCGGACCGATGAGACCTTCGAGCTGGGCGATAGTGCTTCGCTGCCGTTCGGCCCCGTCGACCTGACGGTAAGCTGTCAACGATGCCGCTCAATGGTGCGCGGCGCAGGAGTGAAGACAACATGCACAGCACGACCGACCCCACGATGATGTTGGGCCGCTACTCGCAGGTGACCACCTCCACCGGAGTGATCAACGGAACGATCCTGGCCGTCGGGGCCAAGGGAATCTCCGTCGCAGTGGATCGCCACGTCGTCCGGATCTCACCATCGGACATCCACGGCATCAGCGCCGCCTGATCGTCGCTCCCCCGGGCTCTCTCACTCCCCGGGCTCGGCGCCTGGTCGCTCACAATCGGTTTGCGATCGGGGCTCGCACTTGGCAATGCTGCCGAACGCACTAGCGTGGTCGATCGACTGAGTCAGTTGGGCGCAAGCGGCGACGTTCGGGAGTAGGGATGCACGACCTGGAAATCACGTGGCCGGGAGGGCAAGCCCGGTTCGCCCCCGACAACTCACCGGTGACGGTGGGCCGGTCACCCGACGCGGCGGTGGTTCTCACCGACCCCTCGGTGTCGCGACGGCACATCGAGTTCGTGTGGAACGGGACGGCGTGGACGGCGGCCGACTCATCGACGCACGGCTCGTTCGACCCGATCGGCGTTCGACTCGCCCCCACCTGGACGGTCGGCACCGACACCACGGTACGCCTCGGAGGGGTGGAAGGGGTGGAGCTGCGGATCGAGCTGCAGACCACGCCGCCCCCGGGCATCCACGATCCCCTGATCGCTCCGGCGCCCCTGGTGGAGGTGGAGGTGCCGCCCCGGCCACCGAGCTTGGAAGACTTCGCCGTTCCCGGCACAGCGGCAGCGGGAGGCGTCCGCTCGACCCCGATCCTCGCGCCCGATCCCATGCCGGCGCCCTCACTGCTGGGCGCTCCCTCGCCGGCCCCGATGAGCTTCGGCGCTCCCCCACCTCCTCCGCCGGCCCCTCCCGCCGGATTCGACGCCGCACCACCACCGGCACCACCCGCCGGATTCGACGCCGCACCACCACCCGCACCACCCTCGGCCTTCGACGCCGCACCACCACCGGGGCCCTACGCCGCTCCCGCCTGGGACGAGCCCGACCTCGGGCGCAACGGCGCCCCCGCCTCACCCCCCACCCCCGCCTGGGACGGCGGTGACGACGGCCACGGCTGGTCGCCGGCCCCCACCTCCGTACACCACCTCGCCTCCACCACGCAGGTGGGCGAGGCGACGATCTCGCTGTCGATCGACGACCGCGACTTCACCTTCCTGCCCGGCACCGAGATCACCGTCGGCCGGGACCCGAGTTGCCTGGTCACGGTCGACGAGCGGCACTCGCTGGTGTCGCGCCGTCACCTCACGATCACCCACCACGACGGGGCCTGGTGGCTCCAGGACACCTCGACGAAGGGCACCTACGTCGACGGCCGCAGGATCACCGGGCCCACCCGCGCCGACGGCGCCTTCCTGGCCCAGTTGGGCGACGACGACGCCGGCGTTGCCCTGCGCATCATCACCGCCGGTGAGCACCGGGTGCGCCGCCAGCGCAACCTGCCGCTGCTCATCGCCATCGGGGTGCTGGCCGCAGTGGCGATCGGCGCTCTGGCCCTGGCACTGCAGAACAGGGACAGCGGCCAACCGTTGGCCGCTGGCGACAACACGTTCGGAACCGGCCCGGTGGCCACCGCCGCCCCCGGCACCGACGCAGCAGCCGTGTTGGCGCAGGCCAAACAATCCACCGTGATGCTGCTGGCCGACCAGGGCCTCGGCTCCGGGTTCTTCGTGAGCGACAAGCTCATCGTCACGAACCAACATGTGGCCGCACTCGCCCCCACACTCCTGGTGGCGGTGTCGAGAGACGTCGACAAGCCGGCCCAGATCGAGTACGAGGCGAAGACGGTGGCCCTCCACCCATTCCTCGACATCGCTGTCCTTCAGATCACGGGCGACGCCACGGGCGGCGCGGTCGGCTCGGTTGGCCTGCCCCCCGTGAAGCTGGGCGATTCCAACACCCTCACCCTGGGCGATCCGGTGTTCAACACCGGCTTCCCGGCCGAGTTCGCCGTGATCAGCCTCGACGACATGGGCGAGCTGCGGCTGCCTCCGGTCAGTGCCACCCGGGGCGAGGCGGCCAGCTGGGCCATCTGGCCCGGCTGCTCCAACCCCGACCAGGCCAGCTTCATCCCCGAAGGCTCGCCCCCCGGCGTCGGTTGCTCGCCCGACGGCGACATCGCCAACGCCGTGGTGATAACCACCTTCGCCAGCGGCCAGGGCGCCTCGGGCAGCCCCGTTTTCCACAACGACGAGGTGATAGCGGTGGTGTTCGCCGGCCCTCAGGACGAGGCCAACGCCGGGCGGAACATCTCGTCGACGGCCTTCGCTCCGTGGCTCGAGCAGACCATCGCCGAGAACTCCTGATGGGCCGCCGCAGCACGCGGCGACATGCAGTGGGCAACATCCCCGGCGTGGCGACGAGTACCGGCACCCACGCCGCGCCTAGACTCGGCGTACCGCCGGGCGGGCCACGAACGGCGCGGGCGGCGGGTCGACGGCTGTGGAGACACTGAAACTCGGGATAGACGGGCTCGACCAGATCGAGCTGATAGGGCGAGGGGGATCATCCCGGGTGTACCGCGCCCGGCAGGTCGACTTCGACCGGATGGTCGCGCTGAAGGTCCTCAACGCCAGCGACGACGCCGACGTGGTGCGCCGCTTCGACCGGGAGCGCCGGGCCATGGGCCGACTCTCGGAGAACGAGGGCATCGTCCCCGTCTACAGCACCGGACTCACCGACAACGGCGAGCCGTACCTGCTGATGCCGTACTACGTCCAGGGCTCGCTCCAGGACCGCCTCGAGTCCGGTCCCGTGCCCTGGCCGGAGGCCGTCGACTACATGGTGGCCGTGGCCAACACCATGGCCGCCGCCCACCGCAGCGGGGTGGTGCACCTCGACCTCAAGCCGGCAAACATCCTGCTCTCCTCGAACGGATCGCCCCGCATCGCCGACTTCGGCATCGCCAAGCTTCTGGAGCAGGGGGGTTCCAAGACCACCGGCGCCGCCTTCACCCCCACCTTCAGCGCCCCCGAAGCTCTTCTGGGCGACATGACGTCACCCGCGTCCGACGTGTACGGCCTCGGCGCCACCCTGTGGGCGCTCATCGCCGGGCGGCCCCCCTTCCGTGACCTGAACGGCGACAACGCCCTCATGGCCGTTGTGGGCCGGGTGGTGCACCAACCGGTCCCCGACCTGCGCGACCGAGCCCCCGACGCCGTGTGCGCCGTGATCGAACGGGCCATGGCCAAACAGCCCGAGGGCCGATATCCCACCGCCGGCACCTTCGCCCAGGCCCTCGCGGAGGCCGCCGACGAGGCCCGCCACCAGCGGGGCCATTCCTACCCGCCACCCGGTAGCGGTCGCACCCGCTTGGAGCAGTCGGCCCCGACCTCGGCCCCGACCGTGGCCCAGAACACGGTGAACCAGACCACGGTGAACCGGCACGCCGTCGCCCCGTCCCGGCCCGCCAGCGGGCGGCTGTTCCACGACCCTGTTCCGCCGCCGTTCGTACCGGTCGATCCCAACCTCTACGACGATCCGACGCCGTCCCGGGGCACCGTGGCCGTCCTGGCCGCGGGCGGCCTGATCCTGCTGATCGTGGCCCTGATCACCGTGGTGACCCTCATGGGAGGGGGCAGCGGCAACGACCCGACACCCACCGCCCCCAGCCTGGCCGGCGGTGTGGCCACGTCGATCAGCGACGGCGCCCAGGCCGGCGCCCCCGACGGCTCGGCGGTAGCCGGCCCCACCACCGACACCACGGCACGGGATCTGTCGCTCGTCACCCCCGCCCCGTCTGACACCACCGCCCCGGCGGCGTCAGACCCCACGTCGTCGATCGACCCCTCGGCCTCCAGCACTGCGACCTCGGCCACGACCCCTCCGACCTCTCCCTCCAGCGTCCCCAGCTCGCCCACCTCGCCCACCAGCGGCACCACCACCACCCGCTCCACCACCGCCTCGTCGGCCACCACCCCACCCACCTCGACACCGACGAGCGGCACCACGGCGCCCCTGGACCCGCCTACCGACGTGACGGCGGCCCTGGCGGCCAACAAGACCGAGGTGGAGTTGTCGTGGACACCGTCGACGGCGGCCGGCGTCACGGGGTACACAGTGGTGCGCACCACGCGGGCCACCGGCGTCACGTTCGAGTTCACCGTGAAGGGCCGCACCGAGAAGAGCCTGGTCGATTCCTCGGCGGCGGCGGGCCAAACCTACACCTACCGGATCAGGGCCACGGGGGCCGGCACCGCCACCTCGGTCTACAGCCCGGCCACCGAGCCGGTGACGGTACCCGAGGCCGGGGCATAACAACCCAGCCAGTAGGGGTCGGACCTTACACCACCTTTAGGTCGGAGTCACGTGACAGTCCTGTGGTGATTGTGTCGACATTGAGTTGAGCTTCCCGGTGCTGGCGCCCAGCCCAACTAGAGTGCCAGAGGTTGTAGACCGGGGCATTCGAGGAAAGTGGGACATAGCGGTATGGCGACTAACACGGGAACGGCACTCGATTACTGTGAGCACGCCGAGCTGCGAGCGGCTTGCCTTGAATGCCTGGCCATGCCGAAGAAGGTAGCCCCCCAGCCCTCGGCCGCCCCCCGTGCCACTAAAAATCCCACCTCCGAACACGACAAGATCTCGCCCCTGGGGGGCGAGCTCGACATGTCGCTCCCGGTCGACGCCGTGGAGCCCCTCGTCGGGGCCGACTGGCTGGCCGCCCACGCCTTCCCCCATTACCTCCGTCGCTCGGGCTGGGTCTACCTCCGCACCGAGGGGGTCCTCCAGGCCCGGGTCAAGGCGGTGAAGGTGGGCTGGCGCCCCGAGCGCAAGGTCCCCACCGCTGATGCCTACGTCGACAACGGCCCCGGGCTGGCCCTTCAGGTCGACCCCGCCAGCTGGGACACCTCGATCTGCATTCCCCTCGGTGTGCACGCCGACAGCCAGCAGCACGGCTACCGCTACCTGAAGACCAACGAAGACGGCACGATCGTCCATTACCGGGGCGGACGCCCCGTGCCCGAGGGCTTCGACGAGGACGACGAGATCGAGCTCTGACCGCCCGAGTACCGAACGCAAGGAGGCGGGTGTCACCGACACCCGCCTCCTTTCGTTTTCAGCTCGTGCTGCTGGTTCGGCGACGCCCTACGGGCGTTCGCCACTGCGCGTTCTGGTTCGGCGACGCCCTACGGGCGTTCGCCGAACTCCGGCCGTTCGGTGCGGGTGCGCTTGACTTCCCAGAACCCGGGGATCTTGCCCATGTCGATGAAGGCGTCCCACAGCCGGAGCGATTGCTCAGTGGTGGGAACCCTCGTGATGACGGGGCCGAACAGGGCCACCCGTTCCTCGTCGTCGTTGTCGAAGGCGATGATCGGGGTGCCGATGTCGGTGCCGGCCAGCTCGAGGCCCACCCCCATCCGCTTGGCGATCTCGGCGTCCCAGCTCTCCTCGTCGAAGGCGGCGGCGTGGGACGTGTCGAGCCCGACCGCGGCCAGGGCGTCGGCAACGTCGAACGTGCGGTCCTGGTCGTGGTGGTTTCGTCGGCCCAGCTCCCAGTAGAGCTTGAACACACCGTCGTTGCCGTCGGTGGTTCGGACCGACTCCATGACCCGCAGATGCTTGTGGCTGCGGGCCACCGGGGCGTAGTACTCGCTGTCGGTCGCCGGCTGGTTCTTCTCCAGCAGGCTGATCGGCTGCCAGGTGATGTTCAGGTCCCGGGCGGGAGCAACCTCATCGACGACCCAACGGGCCGTCACCCAGCACCATGGTCATATGGGGTCTACCCAGAATTCGATATCCATCCGTGCACGGTAGCGCGCTGGACGGACCCCGGCGCATCCGGTAGACGTGGGGCATGACCACGCCTGCCCCCGCCCCCTACCTGCACGGCATCCGGGTGCTCGACTTCACCCAGTACCTGGCCGGACCGGCCTCCACCCGGCTCCTGGCCGAGCTGGGGGCCGACGTGATCAAGGTGGAGCAGCCGCCCCACGGCGACCCCATGCGGGCCCAGTCGCCCCGGAAGAACCGCCGGTCGGGCTCGTTCATCCAGCAGAACCGGGGCAAGCGGAGCCTGTGCGTGGACCTGTCACAGCCTGAGGGCATCGCCCTGGTCCGCAGCCTCGTGCCCCACGTCGACATCGTGGTGGAGAACTTCACCCCCGGCGTCATGGCCCGGCGTGGCCTCGGCTACGAGGATCTGTCGGCGCTGAACCCCAAGCTGATCATGGCCTCGGTGTCGGGCTTCGGGCAGACAGGTGCCTACGCCAGCCAGTCGAGCTTCGACTTCATCGCCCAGGCCTACTCCGGCATCATGCACATGACGGGAGACCCCCAAGGGCCGCCCATGTTCGTTGGCGCCGGCATGGGAGACACCAACGCCGGGGTCCACGCCTTCGCCGGCATCGGCTTCGCCCTGTTCAACCGGGAGCGGACGGGGCGGGGCGTCCACATCGACATCTCGATGGTCGACGCCCTGTTCCACTTCCAGGAGCAGGCGGTGCAGGCCTCGTCGTTGACCAACGGCGAGTTCGAGCCCATGCGCCAGGGCCGCCATTACCAGCCGATCGCCCCCGCCGGCTCGTTCCAGGGGCCCGAGGGTTGGATCGTGCTGCTGTGCACGGTCAACCAGATCGACAATCTGTGGGCCGCTCTGGGCCGGCCCGAGCTGGCCAAGGACGAGCGGTTCGCCTCCAACGAGCTGCGCCTGGCCAACCGGGACGAACTGGTGGCCATCGTCGAGGAGTGGATGGCCGGCTTCGACACCGACGCCGACGTGCTGGCCGCCCTCACCGCCCACCGGGTGCCGTGCGGTCCGGTGCTTAGCCCGGCCGGCGCCGTCAACCACCCCTACTTCACCGAGCGGGGCGCGGTGCGGGAGATCCACGACCCGGTGGCCGGCACGTTCCACGTCCCCGGATTCCCCATCAAGTACTCCGACTCCCCCGGCGACCTCGACCTGCCCACCTCGAACCTGGGCCAGCACAACGCCGAGGTGCTGAGCGAGCTGCTGGGTTACAGCGCCGATCAGGTGGCCGACCTCGAGGCCCAGGGCGTGCTCGGCTTCAAAGACCGCTAATCTACTTCTCCTTCTTTCAATTTCGCTGGGAGTGATCTCCCCCTGCTTCCCCCGGTACAACCCGACGGCCAGCTCGCTGGCGAGGAGCAGCAGTGGATCGCGTCCCTCCCAACCTGGGGTTCCAGTTGGCCACCGCCACCAGCCGGCCGGCGGCCGGCACCGTGTGCGGCGGCCGGGATCCCGTCGTCGCCCGGCCCCTGGGGTCCGGCCTGGCCCTGGTCGTGACGGCTCTGACCGTCGGCGGCCGGGCAGAGCCGGTGCGGCCCAGCCGGTGCCGGCGCTGGGGTCTGGACCCGGCAACGGCCCTGGCCCGGGCGGGAGCGACCATCGGTGCCCTGGCCTCCGAGCGAGACCTCTGGCGCGTCGGCCGCGGATGCTGGCTGACCCTGCTGCGCGCCGGCCCCTTCACCACCGGCCTGGTCATCGATCTGGCCCACCGGGTGCCCGACGGCCACGGCCACGGTCTACTGGTGGCCCCCGATCCGGGCACGCTGGCCGTGATCTCCCGCTCCCGGGCGCTCGATCAGGCCGAGCTCGATCGGGCGGTGGAGCTGCTCGGGGGGCTGGCCGGGCTCGGGGCCGGTACGATCCGAGAGCTGATCGAGTTCCACCCGACGGGTGAGTTCGCTATCTTCGGCAGAGACCGGAACCGGCCGGGATACCAATTGCCATGACCGACGGCTCGATCGACAACGGGGCGGCCCCCGATCTCACCGTGCGCTTCCTGGGCGAGGTCTACCGTCCGCTGCGGGAGCTCATCTTCGGTCGCGAAGCCGAGCTCGCCCTCGACGACAACAGCTACCTGCACCGCCAGGCCGGCCGCTTCCGGCTCCGGGACGGCACCTGGTGGCTGGAGAACGTGGGCGGTCGCCTGCGCCTGACGATGGTGGGGGCCGAGGGGTCTGTGATCGACCTCCAGCCCGGCAGCTCGAGCCCCCTGCTCGGCTCGTCGGGCGAGGTGGCGCTCACCGCCGGCCCCACCCGCTACGAGATCGAATACCAGCTGGAGCGCACCCAGCTGGGCTGGCAGGACACCACCCCGTTCCCCGCCACGGGAGCCGACACGATCACCTTCGGACCGCTCCTCACCCCCCGGGAGATCGACTTCGTGGTGGTGATGGCCCAGGGCCGGCTCACCGGGCGGCTCGGGCCCCTGCCCACCCACGGCGAGATCGCCGAGATCTGGGGCGTGTCCCACAAGACGGTCGATAACACCCTGCAACGGCTTCGGGCCAAGCTGCGGGGCCACAACGCCAGCTTCGTCCAGTCGTCGGAAACGATGGTCGAGTACCTGGTGGCCCAGGGCCTGGTGACCCTGGCCGACCTGGATTGGGCCCGACTCGACGGCCCCGAGGGCCCCCGACCGGCGGCCACCCGGCTGCCATGAGCGAGCGAGCCCGATCCACGGCCAAGACGGGAGGACCGTGAGCGAGATCCCCACGACCATCCATGGGCTTCTGGCGGCGTACCGCCGGGGCCTGCTGACCCCCCTCGAGGTCGTCGACCACCACCTGGCCCACCTGGCCCGGGTGGAGCCCAAGCTCAACGCATTCGCCGTTGTCGACCGAGACGGTGCTCGCCAGGCGGCCCAGCAGAGCACCAGCCGGTGGCAGCGGGGCGACCGGGTGGGCGATCTGGAGGGCGTACCGATCACGGTGAAGGACATCGTGGCCATGGCCGGGCTGCCCACCCGGGAGGGTTCGAGGGTCACCTCGGAGCTGAAGGCCCTGGTCGACTCCCCGGTGGTGGCCCGGCTGCGGGAAGCAGGGGCCGTGATCCTGGGCAAGACCACCACGCCTGAGTTCGGCTGGAAAGGCGTCACCGACAGTCCCGCCTTCGGCACCACCCGCAGCCCCTGGAACCCCGAGTTCAGCCCCGGCGGCTCCTCGGGTGGAGCGGCGGCGGCCCTGGCCGCCGGGGTGGGGGTGGCGGCCCACGGCAACGACGGGGGCGGTTCCATCCGCATCCCGGCCAGCTACTGCGGCCTGATCGGGCTCAAGCCCACATTCGGGCGGGTGCCCCAGGCCCCCGTCGAATCGCCGTACGCCACCCTGGTGGCCAACGGGCCCCTGGCCCGGTCGGTGGAGGACGCCGCCCTCCTCCTCAACGTGATGTCCCGCCCCGACATCCGGGACTGGCATGCCATCCCTCACCAGAGCGGCGACTGGCGGATCGGCCTCAACGACGGGCTGCGAGGAGTCCGCATCGGCTACACCGAACGGCTGGGCGGCGCGGCGGTGGACCCCGAGGTGCGCCGGGCCTGCCGCTCGGCAGTGGACCGCCTGGCCATCGACGGCTACGACGTGACCGAACTCGATGAGGTGATCGAGCCCCTGCGGCCTCAGTTCGAGTCGTACTGGAAG
The DNA here is from genome assembly GCA_902826025.1 of uncultured Actinomycetes bacterium. Classification (GTDB taxonomy): domain Bacteria; phylum Actinomycetota; class Acidimicrobiia; order Acidimicrobiales; family SZUA-35; genus CADEDH01. The sequence continues at coordinate 45,183 of CADEDH010000019.1, read as the reverse complement.
GCGGGGTTCGCCCATCGGCTGCGCACGATCCCTGCTCCCCGCCACAACGACCTCGACCCCGACTTCCGCAAGCTGGCCGAGGAGGGGCTCGACGTGACGGTGGAGGAGATCGACGCGGCCTACGCCGCCCGGGCCCGCCTGGTAGCCCGCATGCGCCGACTCCACCTCGACTTCGACCTGCTGATCACCCCCACCATGCCCACGCCACCCCCCAGGGCCGACGTGGTATACCACTCCAGCCTGTTCGACCGGTGGGACCATGCGGTGCCCTTCACCGTGCCGTTCAACCTCACCGGCCAGCCGGCGGTCTCGGTGCCGGTGGGCCTGACCGGGCTGGGCCTGCCCATCGGGCTCCAGATCGTGGCCAACCACTTCCGGGAAGACCTGATCCTGCGGGCGGCCCGGGTACTACTCGACCTGCTGGCCTGGCGCTGGCCCGACCCCAACCTGGCCCGCCGCATCGCCGTGCTCCAAGCCTGACGGGCGCCCTTCGGGGCGCCTTGGGTTCGCCTCCGGCGAACACCCCGGGCGCCCTTCGGGGCGTCTTGGGTTCGCCTCCGGCGAACACCCTGGGCGCCCTTCGGGGCGCCCTCACAAGCGACGGGCGAAGCTGAGCTCGTGGCCGTCGGGGTCCCGGACGTGGAAGTAGCGCTCGCCCCAGGACGCGTCCCGGGGCGCGAACTCGGGCTCGTAGCCGGCGTCCCGTAGCCGCTGCCACATCTCGTCGGGCGACGAGACGTGGATGATCACGCGCCCCCAGGGCCCCGCCGGCGGGCCCTCCCCGGCAGTCAGGTTGACGAAGTTCGTCCCCACCCGGAACGAGGTGAACGAGGCGTCGGGGCCGCCGTAGGCCAGCTCCCACCCGATCGAGCGGTAGAAGGCGAACGACACCGCCATGTCGGTCACCGCCAGTGTCACAGCGTTGATCTCAGCCATCTCCATGGCGTCCATTGTTCCTGGTGGAGCCGTAATGTGAACATCATGTGATACCGCCGGAGCGGGCGCGGCGGGGGCCACCTTTGGGCTAGCGTAGGACGGGTCGTGGCCTCCACGACGATGCCGACACCTCCGCGAGCCGCCGCGGGGCCGGCAGGGCGACGGTTGCCTTGACGGGCGAGGATTGGATGACAACAGCAGACGATCTGGCGATTAGGGGTATCGACGAGGTCGAGCCCCTGGATGTGGAGGGTTCGGCCATCTTCCGCGGCCGTCAACGCACCCACAATCGCCAGGTAGCAGTAAAAATCCTCGATCCGCTCCAGGAACCGCTGGTACCCCGCCGATTCGACATCCGGCGCAAGGCGCTCAACCGGTTCGCCGAGCAGCCGGGCGTGGTCCCGGTGTACGAGGTGGGATCCACTCCCGACGGCGCCAACTACCTCGTGATGCCGTACTTCCGTATCGGCTCGCTGGCCGATCAGCTGTCGCACGGGCCCACCCCCTGGCACCGGGCAGCCGAGTTGGTGATGCAGGCCGCCCGCATCGTCGGACGGGGCCACGACCTGGGCGTGGTGCTGGGCGATCTGAAGCCCTCGAGCATCGTGCTGGCCGACGCCAGCTCCCCCCTGATCTCGCTGTACGGCATGGCCACCCGGCGGTTCGACGACGGAAGCCCCCGCTACGGCGCCCCCGAGACGCTGCGGGGCGTGACCCCGGCTCCGCCGGCCGACGTCTACAGCCTGTCGCTCACCCTGGCCGCCCTGATCGCCGGCCAGGCCCCCAACCGGGGTCGCCCGGCCCCGGAGTTCATGGCCGAAGTCGCCCGCCTGGCTCCGGCCCGGATCCTCGACGTGATCGACCAGGGGCTGAGCGAGAACCCGGCCAACCGGTACGGCACGTGCAACCACCTGGCCCGGGCCCTGGAGCTGGCCCTGGCGGCCGAGCCCGAGGTGGCGGGAGCGGAGACCGACGTCGATCCCATCGACTGGGACAGTCTGCTCGGCCCATCAACCGCCCCGGCCGAACCGGGCCTCGGGCCCAGCTCGAACGGCGCCTCCCCCAGCACCACCGCGGGCAACGACGCTTTCTCCCGCGCCGTCGGAGCCGAGCCCGACGAGCTGATCATCGATCTGACCGACGGCGCCAGCACCCCGGGTGCCGAAGACGACCCCCTGGGCCTCGACTCCGGCTGGACGCCTGACCGGCCGGTTCCCCGGCCGCCCGCCCCTCCCGGCTCCCTGGGCTCGCCCGGTTCCGGCAGCCGCTCCTCCAGCGGTTCAAGCACGGCCGTGGCCGAGCACCCACCGGTCGGGATCGCCCCCCTGTCGGCCGACGCGCCCTCGACCGGTCAGGTCCCGGCTTCTGCTCTGGCCCCGGATCTCGACCCCGAGCCCACCACCGCCGCCCCCACCTTCGATCCCGCCGCCACCATCGTGGCCGCCGCATTCGATCCCGCTGCCACCGTCGTGGCCGCCGATCCGCCCGAGGCCGCCATCGTGGAGCTCGAGCCGGAGCCGGCCGGCACCAGGAACGGCGACGCCGACAGCAGCCCGATCGGCCCCCGGCTCGACGCCGTAGCTCTGCTGGCGTCCACCACCGCCCCCGTTCCCGCTGCTGTGGCCCCGCCCCGGCGCCCGTCGGCCTGGCTGGCCCCGGACGACGACGCCGCCGGCCCCGGCCCGCTCGACGACGGGGTCGAGTCCGTCGCAGTACCCGACGTGGCCCCCCCGCCATCCGACGGCCTGGCCGGCCCGATTCCGATCGACGATCAGATCCCGTTCCCCGCCTTCGAACGCCAGCCCCTGCCGGTCCCGCCCGAGAACCCGCTCCTGCGGCACTGGGAGGCGGTCCAGGGAGCCTGGTTCAATCGGCGCCGCTCCTACGGGGGGCTACTGGCCGTGCTGGGCCTGGCCGTCATCGCTGGGGTGGTGGTGTGGCTCCTGGTCAGGGACCTGAAGCCGCCGTCCAACGTCGCTCCCGACTCCACGTTCGCCACCTTCATCGACAGCTCAGACGCCTCGTCCAACCCGACAGTGGTGCCGCCGGTGCTCCAGGAGCCCCCAGCCACCAACACCACCGTTCCCGCGCCCCGCCCCAAGCCGAAGGCCACACCCAAGCGGACCACCACCACCGCCGCCCCCGCCACCACCGCCCCCGCCAGCCCGGCCCCGTCGGCGCCCGCCACCACCGCCCCCGCCACCACGGCGCCGGCCACCACCGCCCCCGCCACCACGGCCACCACCGCCACCACCCGGCGATCAGGCACCACGGCGCCGCCGCCGACCCCCCGGCCCACGCTGCTGCCCTCGCTACCCACGCTCACTCCCCCATCCAAACCTCCGGGCACGGGCACCACCGCTGCCCCCCAGGGTCTGACCCTGCCGCTGATCGACGCGGCCGACGTCACCCGCATCCGGGCCACCTCGGCCCGGATCAGCCTCACCAGCGGCTCCTGCGTCACCGCCGTGTTCAGCTACGCCGCCGTGGGCGAGGCGGCCCGGGAGGTCCCCAGCTCGTCGTGCGCCACGGCCCACACCCTGCTGCTCGGTATCGTCACCCCCAGCCTGCGGTCGGGCACGTCGTACACGGTCACGGTGACGGTGACCGACGCCTCGGGCCACACGGCCAGTCAGGTAATGTCGTTCACCACCCTGGGTTGAGCCGCCGGGCGCCGGGACCGGCCGCCCCGCTCAAGGATTGAGTGCCCGGTCGACCAGCTCCAGCGGGTGGATGGTGGGCACGCCGACGGCGGCCAGGTGAAGCGAGCAGCCCGGGTTGGCGCTGGCCACGACATCGGGGCGGGCCCGGTCGATGGCGGCCACCTTGCGGGCCCGGATGTCACCGGCCAGCTCCGGCTGCAGCACCGAGTAGGCACCGCCGGCGCCACAGCACAGGCCGTCGTCGTCCAGCTCCACCAGCTCGGTTACGTAGTGGGCCAGCACCGTGCGGGTGGGCAGGTGGGCTCGCTGGACGTGGCGGAGGTGGCACGGATCCTGTACAGCCACCCGGAGCGCCAGGGGCTCGGCCGCCGGCAGCCGGTCTTCGTGTCGGGCCAGCCATTCGGTCACGTCCAGCACCCGGCGGGAGAACCGGTCGGCGGCGGCCGTGCCCAGCAGGTGACCGTAGTCCTTGAGGGCGGCGCCGCAGCCGGCCGAGTCGACCAGGATGGGAGGCCCGTCACCGCTGCCGTCGGTACTGAGGGCGGCGATCGTGGCCTCGGCCAGCTGGCGGGCCCGGTCGCCCAGCCCGGCGTGGGTGTGGAGGGCCCCGCAACACGGGGCCCGGTCGGCGGTGGGCGTGACCCCGAACCCGGCGGCCTCCAGCACCCGCTGGGCCGCCTGGTGCACCGGCCGCTGCCAGACGTCCATCACGCAGCCGGTGAACAGATAGACGTCGGTGCCCGACGCCCGATGCGCTTCCCGTCGAATCGGGAGGCGGCCCGGCAGACCGAACCGGCGGGCGACCGGGCCCGGCACCAGCCGGAGGCGCTGGGCTCCGGCCAGGGCACTCGAGCCGAGCCGGAGGAAGCGGGGGTGGGCCAGGCCCTCCATGGCCAGGCGCTGCCACCAGGGCGAGATCCGGCCCTGGCGGGCCAGGGCCTCCCGGGTCTGCTCCATGAGGTGGCCGTAGGGCACGCCGCTGGGGCAGGCCGGCTCGCAACCCCGGCACTGGACACAGGTCTCGAACGAGGTCAGCACCTCGGTGGTCAGCGGCGCCCCGTGGTCCTGGACCTGGCGCATGAGAGCGATCCGGCCCCGGGGCGACAGGCTCTCGTCGCCCGTGACCCGGAACGTGGGGCACGACGGCAGGCACAGCCCGCACTGGACGCACTTGTTGAGGTCCTCGGCGTCGAGGCGCAGGACCGAGCGGCCCGCGGCCCCGGTGGCCGGTGTGCTGGTCGTCTGTCGGTTCATGGCGTCCTCATCAGCCGATCCGGCGGCCGGGGTTGAGGCGGCCGGTGGGATCGAAGTTGTCCTTGAGCCGCCGGCTGACGGCAGCGATGGCGGCCGGGGGATCGGCCACCGGCTGCGGCTCCGTGGCCCACACCGTGCCCACCCCGATCGAAGCCACGAACGGGCCGGCCGGCAGCCCGTGGGCCGGCGCTGGCCGGCCCAGGCTCCGGAGACGGCCCGGCTCCACCGACCATCGGTGGGGCGGCAGATCGGCCGGTGGTCCTTCGACCTCGACGAACGGCCCCAGCGCTCCCACCGTGGCGGCGTCGGCTGCCACGTCGGGCCCGTGCCCCTCCAGATGGACCCAGGTCCGGGTGCCATCCCACAGCACGGCGCTCGGTCGTAGCAGGGCGGCGTCGACGGCGAACGGGTCGGCCCCGTCGGCCGCCAGCCAACGGGAAACGGCCGGAATGGGGTTGGTGCGCAGGATGAGCTCGGCCAGCAGGCCCAGCGTTCCCAGCGAGCCAGTCATCAGGCGGGGCACGTCGAACCCGGTGACGTTCTTCACCGTCGGTCCGCCCCCCGTGATCAGCCGGCCTTCGGCCGAGACGTAGCGAACCTGGAGCACGCTGACGGCCACCGTGCCCCGGGCCCGGCGGTCGAGGTGGTTCTCCCCCACCGCCACCGCTCCGCCCACCGTTCCGCCGCCGCCCAGGCCGACCCGCTCCGGCAGAGCCGAACGTTGGCCCCGGGCGCCCAACTCGTGGTGGAGCTCGGCCACCATGGTGCCGGCCCGTACCACCACCGTCATCTCAGCCGGGGTGTAGGCCACGATGCCGGCCGGGGCCGCCAGCTCCCGGGTGCCGGGGGCCAGGGGGCCGCCCAGGTCCCACCGGGTGCGGCCACCGGCCACGGCCACGGGCCCGTCGGTGCCCACCTCGGCGGCGAATGCCGCCAGCACCGGGTCGTGGCTCTGCAGGGCGGGCGGGGCGGCGGGGGCTGACCCAGCGGCGGCCGTCATCCCCACACCCCGGTTGGCACCGTACGCAGGGCCTGGATGTCGGCGCAGCTGTGGCCGAGCGGGATCACCTTGCCCGGATTGATCCGGCAGGTGGGATCGAAGGCGTGGCGGAGCCGGTTCTGGTGGTCGAGGTCGTCGGCGGTGAAGAAGCGGTCCATGAAACCCTGTTTCTCCACCCCGATCCCGTGCTCGCCCGACAGCACCCCGCCGACGGCAATCGACGCCTCCACGATCTCGGCCCCCGCCGCATGCACCCGATCGAGCATGCCCGGCTCCCGCCGGTCGAACACCAGCAGCGGGTGCAGGTTGCCGTCGCCGGCGTGGAACACGTTCATCACCAGCACCCCGTGACGGTCGGCGATCTCGTACACCTTCTCCAGCACCTCTCCCAGGCGGGACCGGGGCACCACCGTGTCGTGGAGGTAGTAGTCGGGGGCGATCTGGGCCACCGCCCCGAACGCCGTCTTACGGCCCTTCCACAGCAGCTCGCGCTCGGTGTCGTCGGCGGCCAGGCGCACGCTGACGGCACCCTCGGCCCGGCCGATGGCGGCGATCCGCTCGGCGTCGATGTCGCACCCGGCGGCCGGGCCGTCGACCTCGGCCAGCAGCACGGCGGCGGCGTCGGTGGGGTAGCCGGCGTGGACGAAGTTCTCCACCGCCACGGTGATGCGGTTGTCCATCACCTCCATGGCGGCCGGCACGATGCCGGAGGCGATCACCTGGCTGACGGTGTTGGCCGCCGCCTCCACTGTGTCGAACGCCATCAGCAGCGTCCGCACGGCCGGGGGGTTGGGCGTTATCGTGACGGCGATCCGGGTGGCCACGCCCAGCGTGCCCTCGCTGCCCACGAAGGCGCCCCGCAAGTCGTAGCCGGGAGGCTCCGGATCGAGGCCGCCCAGCATCACCACGTCGCCCGTGGGCAGCACCACCTCGATCGCCCGCACGTGAGCGTTGGTCACCCCGTAGGCCAGGCAATGGGGGCCACCGGAGTTGTTGGCCACGTTGCCCCCGATGGTGCACGACTGCTGGCTGGAGGGGTCGGGGGCGAAGTGGTAGCCCAGCGGCCGCAGCATCTTGCTCAGGTCGAGGTTGATCACGCCCGGCTCCACCCAGGCCACCCGGTTGTCCTCGTCGACCTCCAGGATCCGGTTCATCTTGGTGAGCGCCACCACCACCGGCGCCGCCAGCGGGATGGCCCCGCCGGCCAGGCCGGTGCCGGCCCCCCGGGGCACAACCGAGCGGCCGTGGCGTTCCGAGATCCGCATGACCGCCTGGACCTCGGCGGTGGACAGGGGAAAGCACACGGGCCCGGCCAGGCCCCCCTCGAACACCGAAGCGTCGTGGGCGAAAAGGGCCCGCTCAGCGCTGTCGTAGCGCACCCGGGCCGGCTCCAGCGCCGCCCGCAGCTCGGCCACCAACCCGGCATCGGGCCCGCCCACCGGTTCGGCAGCTCTCTTGTGATCACGGCTCTTGCGGCGCTGGAACACCATACGGTTCTCCTGGTCGGCGCCCATGATCGCCGATGGGCCCGGTGCGGTGCCAGACCCGGTGACCCGATGTGACTGCCGGCGGGCGATTCGAGCTGTCGCGGCTTTCAAAGTAACCTTGCCCGGGTGAGCGACCCAGCAACGACGAACGCCGAAGCCAAACCCCAGGTCCGTGAGGAGCGCCAGCCGGCCCGGGAGGGCGCCGACGAGGTGGCCCCCGGCGTGCTGCGCATCCAGCTCCCGATCTCGCTACCCGGGCTGGGTCACGTCAACTGCTACGTGATGGAGGACAAGCGGGGCATCGCCCTGGTCGACCCGGGGCTGCCCGGCGTCGGCACCTGGCGCCAGCTCAAGAAGCGGCTGGCCACCGCCGGGTTCAACATCGACCGGGTCCACACCGTGATCGTCACCCACTCCCACCCCGACCACTTCGGCCAGGCCCGGCGGTTCCAGCGCAAGGTCGGGGCCGAGATCGTGACCCATCGCCGGTTCCGGACCTTCCTCGACCCTCGGGACGAGAACGAAGACTGGGACTCGATCACCGTGTTCGAGGCGCCGCCGGCCAGCTCCGGCGGCCCCGAGCCCGAGCACGCCGACCCGGGCCAGCTGCCGGCCCGGATCAACGGCGCCATGATGGGCCCGCTGACCAAGGCCACGCCGTGGGGCGGCAAGCCCTTCGAGCTGCCCCTGGCCCGCCGGATGCGGTGGATGGCGATGAAGCTGGCATCGGGCCAGTTCGTGGTCACACCCCAGCCCACCAACCGGGTGGAAGACGCCGACGTGCTGGAGCTGGGGGGCCGGGAGTGGGTCTCGGTGCACACGCCGGGCCACACCCAGGACCACCTGTGCCTGTGGGATCCGGCCAACAAGGTGATGATCAGCGGCGACCACGTGCTGCCCACGATCACGCCCCACATCTCGGGCATGGGCATCACCGCCGATCCCCTGGCCGACTTCTTCCGCAGCCTCGACCGCATGCAGACCTTCGGCGACGCCACGGTGCTGCCGGCCCACGGGCTCGAGTTCCACGACCTGCACGGCCGGGCCGAAGACATCAAGGCCCACCACCGGGAGCGCCTGGAGGTGCTGCGCACGGCGGGCGACACGCTGGGCCGGGGAACGGTCAACCAGTTCATGAAGGCGCTGTTCCAGGAACGGGCCTGGGGTCCCATGGCCGAGAGCGAGACCTACGCCCACCTGGAGCACCTCCGGATCCTCAAGCAGGCCCGGGTGTCGACCGACGGCGAGCTCCTCCGCTACGAGATCGTTTGATTTCCCTGGTCATACGGCCTGGGTTTCCATACTTATCTGTTACAGGTCGCCCTGCCCTGGTGCAGACCTGGTCCTACGCTGTACGATCGGATTTGAACGAGCTGGCGTGGCAACTTGCTCGGTCCTCAGTTTCATAGACGCAACAAGCTCTCCTCGGGAAGGGCGGCGGAGACCTCGCGGGGTCTCTGAGGGTAAAGAAACCTTCCTGAAGGTCGGGGCGTGGCCGATGCGCGGCGGCACGGCCACGCCCCTCCCGCCAGTTTGCTGCCGCAATGCAGGCCCGGGGAACCCCAGACCCCCGGGCCTTTGCTTTTTTGCCCCCGCCCCCGCCCCGACGGGCTGGAAACCGGGTCAGGCCAGGGCGTCGCGCAACTCGGCTCGCACCCGGGCCGCCCGTTCCAGCTTGATGTGCTCGTAACCCCGGACCTCGTCGGCCAGCGCGGCCACCTCGACCGCCCGCTCGAAGCCGGTCTCGTCGAGCCGGGAGGCGAGCGCCCGCAGCGCCGCCGTGTACTCGGCGACCAGGGCCCGCTCCACCCGGCGGACCTCGGCCCGGCCAAAAGGATCGAGCGGCGTGCCCCGGAGCCGCTTGCCGGCGGCCAGGGTGGCCATGGCCGGGCGGCCCAAGGTGGTGGGGATGGCGATCTTGTCCTTCAGCCCCAGGGCCCGCAGCATCGGCGGATGGAGCCGCCAGCGGACCTCGGCTCCCGGGCCCCCCACCGCCTCGGCTGCCGCCACTCCTTCCGGGCCGGTGAGGAGCCGGGCCACCTCGTACTCGTCCTTGTAGGCCATCAGCTTGTGCAGACCCCGGGCGGCGGTGGTGGTGAGCCGGGTCGACCCCGGACGAACCCGGGCCTCGGCCTCGGCTATCCGGCCCAACTCGTCGAGGAACCGGCCGGCGTAGGCCTCGCTCTGGTAGCCGACCAGGTCGGCGGTCAGGAGCCGGACCAGGTCGGCCGTCTCGGCGTCCAACCCCAAGCCTCCGATTCGGCGGTCGAGCTCCCCCGGCAGCGGGTCGACGTGCATGGTGACGGGGCTGTCAGCGGCAGTACTGTCCGCCGGCAAACCGGCGGCGGCCCGCACCCCATCGGGGTCGACAGCCCACCGGCGGCCCCAGCGGAACGAGGTCAGGTTGGCCTCCACCGCCACCCCGTTGAGGTCGATGGCCCGCTCCACCGCCTCCGGCCGGACCGGCACGCAGCCCGCCTGCACCGCCACCCCCAGCAGGAAGATGTTGGCGGTGGCGGCGTCGCCCAAAAGCCCCCGGGTGACGGCGCCGGCGTCGGCGTAGCGGTTGAGCCCGGGCCGGCCGTGGCTGTCGGCCCGGCCCTGCAGCTCGGCCAGCGCCGGGTAGGGCAGGTCTGGGTGGCCGATCATCTCGCCCGTCGGGGTGATCGTGGTGGAGGCGACGAACACCGTCCGCCCCTCCGACGCCGCCGCCAGCGTCGCCTCCGACGCCCCCACCAGCAGATCGAAGGCGATCACGCAATCCGCCTCGCCCGCGCCGATCAGGTTCGACATGGTCAGATCGGGCGACGCCGACTCGCCGCGGGCCAGCCGCAGGTCACTGACCACCGGCCCGGCCTTCTGCGACAGGCCCGTCTGGTCGAGGCCCCGTACGTCCCAGCCGTCGATCATGGCCGCCGTGCCCACCACCTGGGCCACCGTCACCACCCCGGTGCCACCGATCCCGACCATGCGGATGGCCACCTGGTCGGCGGGCACCACCGGCTCGGGATCGGGCAGCGGGGTGTCGGTGGCGGGGAGGGCAGCGGAGCGCCGGGCGACGGTGTGGAGGCCGGCTCGGGCCCGGCCGGCCCACCGGCCCAGCCGGGCCGTCACCGGTCCCGGCTCGGCCGAGGCTTCGGTCGAGATCGTCATGAAGCTGGGGCAGTCGCCGTCGAGACAGGAGAAGTCCTGGTTGCAGGTGGTCTGGTCGATGGTCGTCTTGGGGCCCAGCGGGGTGTCGACGCTCTGGACCGACAGGCAGTTCGACACCTCGCCGCAGTCGCCGCAGGCCTCGCAGATGCGGTGGTTGATGGCCACCCGGAACGTGGGGGTGGTGGCCTTGCCCCGTTTGCGCAGCCGGCGGGACTGGGCGGCACACGCCTGGTCGTGGATCAGGACGGTGGTGCCGGGCACGGTGGCCAGTAGCTCCTGGGCCTCCACGATCCGGCGGCGGTGCCACACCTCCACCGGCTTGCCGTCGCGGTTCTTCGGCAGGTCCACACCGTGGTAGCGGTCGGGGTCGTCGGTGGTGATCAGCACCCGGGCCACACCGTGGCTGATGAGGATGGTGGCGATGTCGGGCACCTCCACCGCCCCGGTGGCGTCCTGGCCGCCGGTCATGGCCACCGTGCCGTTGTAGAGCAGCTTGTAGGTGACGTTGACGCCAGCTGCGATCGAGGCCTGGACGGCGAGCTGGCCGGAATGGAAGAAGGTCCCGTCGCCCAGGTTCTGGAAGAAATGGGGCCGGTCCAGGAACGGGGCCATCCCGATCCACTGGGCCCCCTCGCCGCCCATGGCGGTGATGCCGGCGATCTCCCCCACCTTGTCTTCGTCCATCAACAGGGTCATGCCGTGGCACCCGATGCCGGCCCCCACCAGAGCCCCCTCGGGCAGCTTGGTACCCCAGTTGTGGGGGCAGCCGGAGCAGAAGAACGGCTTGCGGCTGGTGGACAGCGGGATCATCGTCCGCTCCCGGGGGGCTGGCGGGGGCGGGGCCAGCCGCTCCCCCAGCCGGGGGGCGAGGCGGCGGCGGAGCCCGTCGATGATCTTGTCGGCGTCGAGCATCCCGTAATCGACCATCAGGGTGGATCCGTCGGTGTCGCGCTTGCCCACGATGCGGGGGGCGTCCGGCGTGCCGTAGAGCTCGTCCTTCATAAGCCGTTCGAGGGTGGGGCCTTTCTCCTCCACGATCACGATCTCCTCCAGGCCGGCGGCGAAGCGACGGATCACGTCTCGGTGGAGGGGGAACGGGAGGCGCAGGTGGAGCAGGCGGATCCCGGCGGCGGCGATGGCCTGCGGTGAGTCGAGCCCGAGCCGGCGCAGGGCGTGCAGGGTCTCGGTGTAGGTGTAGCCGGTGGCGGCTATCCCGATCCAGGCGTCGGGCGGGTCGACCGAGCAGTAGTTGAGCTGGTTGACCTCGCCGTACCGGCGGGCCAGTTCCAGGCGTACCGCCTTCAGCTCCTTCTCCCGTTCCAGCGTGACCGGGGGCAGGAGGCGGGCGTTGGGGTGGGCCTCGAAGCGGCGGCCGTCGACCTCCAGATCGGGCACCTCGATCCGCACCCGCCGGGGGTCGAGATCGACGGTGCCGGTGCCGTCGGCCACGGCCGTCACGACCTTGATCGACGTCCACAGCCCGGTGAGGCGGCTCATGGCCACGGCATGACGGCCGAGGTCGATGGCCTCCTGCACGTCGCCCGGATAGAGCACGGGCATCAGCATGCCCACCAGCACGACGTCAGACGACGTGGGCAGGGTGGAGCTCTTCGACGCCGGGTCGTCGCCGACCAGGGCCACCGCCCCGCCAGTGGACGAAGAACCAGCGAAGCAGGCGTGGCGCAGGGCATCGGCCGCCCGGTCGAGCCCGGGCGCTTTGCCGTACCAGAAGCCGACCACCCCGTCGTAGCGCTGGTCGGGCTGGTTGACCACGAGCTGGGAACCCATCACGGCCGTGGCCCCCAGCTCCTCGTTGACCGCCGGCTGCAGCACGATCGGCAGGTCGGGCACCAGGGCGGCGGCCCGGGCCATCTCCTGGTCGAACCCGCCCAGAGGCGACCCCTGATAGCCGGAGACGAAGGCAGCGGTGGAGCGGCCCTGGGCCCGGTCGGCCCGCAGCACCTCGATGGGGATTCGGGTCAGGGCCTGGACCCCGGTGAGGAACACCCGGCCCTCGTCACGCGTGTAGCGATCGGTGAGCGAATAGTCGTCGAGTGCGGTCACCGCAGTCTCCTCTCGTCCGACGGGATCAAATCGTAGGCCGTCGACCCTCGTCACCCGGTATCACTACCCGGTCCAATCACGGACTATCCGAACCGGTCGGCCGGCGGACCCCGACCGTGAGTTCCAGACGGAGGCAGGTGGGACGCTACGGTTCCCCCCAGCGACGACGACCTCCAGGGGGAAGCACCGTGAGCGACGAGCTCGACACCGAGGCGATGAAGAAGTTCGGGTTCCTGGTCTGGAACTACAAGATGGGCGAGCAGGTGTCGCTGATGATCCACCTGGGCGACCGGCTCGGCCTGTACCGGGCCCTCGACGGCGCCGGGCCCCGCACCAGCCAGGATCTGGCCGACGAGCTGGGCCTGAGCGAGCGCCTGGTCCGGGAGTGGCTGCTGGGCCAGGCGGCGGCCCGCCTCGTCGACTACCACGACGACGGCCGTTTCGAGCTCACCCCGGTGGCCGCCGCCTTCCTGGCCGACGAGCAGGGTTCGCTGAGCTTCGCCGCCGGGGCCTTCCGGGGCGGCACCGACCCGGTCCACCTCGACGCCCTCGTCCACTCGTTCCACTCCGGTCTCGGCGTCACCTACGAGCAGCAGGGCACGGCCGCCGCCGCCGGCCTGGCCCGCATGACCGGCCCCTGGAGCCGCCTCGCCCTGACCTCGGTGATCCTGCCCGCCCTCGACGGGGTGGTGGCCAAGCTGGAGGCGGGGGCCACCGTGGTGGACATCGGGTGCGGGGCCGGGGTCACGGCCGCCACCATCGCCGCCACCTACCCCAACACCCAGGTGATCGGGTTCGACCCGTCCTCCACCGCCCTGTCGATGGCCCGGGAGCGGGTGGCCGAGGCCGGGCTGGGCAACGTGAACTTCGTGGAGGCAGGGGCCGAGCTGCTGCCGGCCGACACCGGGGCCGACCTCGTGATCTGCTTCGACTGCCTCCACGACATGGCCCGACCCGACAAGGCGGCAGCCGCCATCCGGCAGGCCATCAAGCCCGATGGCACCTGGCTGATCAAGGACATCCGCTCCTCCGGATCGTTCGAGAAGGACCGACGCAACCCGATGCTGGCCATGTTCTACGGATTCTCCGTCGCCTCCTGCCTCCAATCGGCCCTGTCGGAGCCGGGCGGCCTGGGCCTGGGCACGCTGGGCCTCCACCCCGAACGGGCCGAGCAGCTGGTGCGGGAAGCCGGGTTCAGCTCGTTCGCCACCCACGACTTCAACGACGCCGCCAACCTCTACTACGAGGTGCGGGTCTAAGGAGCCCGGCGGGCTCCCGGGAGCCCGCCGACGGGTGAGCCGGTCGACCCAGCCCACCCCCGGCGAGGGGATCATTTCGACCTCCTGGACCCCATTCTGAGGCAAGCAGAGGCGCCAGGCCGCCGATGGTGCGACCATGCGCCTCCGGCCCGCCCCCACCGCCCCCGCCCATCGTTGCCGGCTGGCCCGCCTCAGTGCCACCGGTCTGATCGCGGCTGCGCTGCAGATCGTGGTGCCGGCCACCACGGCCTGGGCCGCCGCCTGCGCCACCACCGACCTCACGATCACCCGCCTCTCGGGCGGTGAGCTCGATGTCGACACTGGCATCGACCCCCAGCTCACCGGAGGCTACGCCGGCTACGCCATCTCCACCGCCAACGCTGCGGTGGACGATCTGTGGGTGCGGGTGACGAACTTCGCCGGCGGCACGATCGGGCTCGCCCCCAACGAGGACGGCCTGGTGCACGTGGGCCCCCTCACCACCGCCTCGTCCGAGTACGCCTACGTGTACCTGGCCGCCTCCGGCGACTCCACGGGCCAGACCCATGACGTGCAGCTCTTCGAAGGCCACCCGGGCCACGGCGGCACCCAGGTCTGCAGCGACAGCTTCTCGCTCATCTCGTCCGAGACGATCAAAGCCAACGCCAACAAGGTGACGGCCGTGGTGTCGGGCCCCAATCCGGCCGAGGTTGGGGGCATCGTGACCATCACTGTGACCGGCGAGACCGGCCTCGTGGGCGACGGCCCGCCGACCCACCCCGACGGCGCCGGCTCGTTCAAGGGCAACCCCGCCACCGACGCCACCTGGCCGGCCGACGCCTATCAGCTGGTCGATGCCTCGATCACGTTCGACACCTCCGGCACGTTCGACCACACCCTCGTGGTGACGGGCCTGAACGGCACCAACCAGCAGTACACGGCCACTTACACCTTCGTGGCCGTGGGCACCACCGCCACCCCCACCTCGGTGAGCCCGGTCAACTACATCGCCAGCGGCACCCAGATCAAGCACACCGACTCCGGTGGCTTCGGGTCACTCGATCCGCTCCAGCCGCCCGAGAGCACGCTGACCATGGGCACGGTGCCGAACCCGGCCACCCTGGCGGCGTCGGGCGGCACGGTGACCTACACGGTGACCACGTCCAACGACGGCAACGTTGACGTCACGCTGGATGACATCACCGATGTGCTGCCGGCCGGGGCCACGTTCGTCACGGGCTCGGCCACGTTCAACAGCGTCTCCGTCCCCGACCCATCGATCTCGGGCCAGACCCTCACCTTCGTCGGAGTGTTCCCGGTGACCCACGGCGGGTCGTCGGACCTGGTCTACCAGGTCATGCTGCCGGGGACCGTGGCCAACTACACCAGCTCGGTGGTGGCCCATGTCGCCGGGACCCAGATCGACTCCACCCTGTCGGTCACCGACGACGTGCCGGCCACGGCCCTGGTGGTGGTGGGCGACCCCAACGACGCCCCGGTGGCCGCCGACGACAGCGTGTCGACCGCCCACAACACGGCGGTGGCGATCGACGTGGTCGACAACGACACCGACGCCGACGCCAACCTGGCCGACACGACAGTGACGATCACCAGCCAGCCCGGCCACGGCACGGTGACCGTCGCCGCCAACGGCATCGTCACCTACACCCCGGCCACCGGCTACACCGGCACCGACATGTTCACGTACCAGGTGTGCGACAGCGCCAACGCCTGCGACACCGCCGTGGTCACGGTGACGGTGAACCCGCCGAACGACCCGCCGGTCTACAACGGCAAGCGCACCTACACGGTGGCGGCCGGTGGCTCGGTCCCGACCCTGGGCTACACCGACCCCGACGGCAACCCGTACACGGTCACGCTGCTCAGCGGCGCTCTCCCTCCGGGGCTCGCGCTCAACAGCAACGGCACATGGAGCGGTGCCGTCTCCAGGAGCGGGTCCTACAGCTTCACGGTCCAGGCTTGCGACAACGCCACCCCACCGGCCTGTACCACCACCCCGGTGACGTTGGTGTTCGGCCAGCTGGCCCAGACGGGCGTCGAGCACCAGGGTGACCTGGTGGCCACCGGGTTCGGCCTGCTGGCCACCGGCGGCGCGCTGATCTACATCAGCTCTCGCCGATCCGTGGTCGTCGGCCCCGCCCGCCGCCGCTGAGCGGCGGCTGGGCGGCAGCCGGACGGGTCAGGTCAGATCAACCCCACTGAAGGTGGGCCCGGCGGGACTTGCGGTTGCCGGCCGAGTTGGGGGAACTGGAGGGTCGGCCCCCGGTTCCGGCTGCGGCCTTGCTCCGGGCCGGGGCCTTGCCTGCCCGGGCGCCGGCCGGGCGACCGGCCGCCGTTCCTGAGCGCTGACCACCGTTGGAGGCCGAGCCACCGTTTCCGGCGCCGGAACGCCGGGGCGAACCGGCCCCGCCGCGACCGGCCTCCGGGTCGCGGCCCGACCCGTCGGCGCGCCGACCCCGGGAGTCGCCGTTCGAGGCGCCGTTGCGGCGCGGTCCGGACGACCCTTCGGTTCCGCCGTCGCGGGACAACCGGGTCCGCGACGTCAGGTTGAGCCCGCCCCGCTTGGGTCGGGCCCGCTCGGCGCCGTCCCGCTCCGCTCCCGAACGCTCGGGCCGCTCCTCGGCCGCCGCCGGTCGGCTGCTGCGGCGGGGACGATTGTCAGTCCCCGCCGTGGCGGGCCGAGGTCGGCGATCGGTGGAGCGGTCATCGCGCTCGGGGCGCTGACCCCGGGACGGGCGGCGCTCGCCGTCGGCCCCGCGCTCGGGGCGATCGTGGCGGTTGCCGGGTCGGCCGCCGGCGTCGCCCCGGGAGCGCCCATTGCGGTTTCCGGGCTGGCGTTCCGATTCCGGGGCGGGCACGGGGGGCACCGGGCGACGGACTCCGCCGATGGGGCTCACGGCATCGGACCGGGCTCGCAGCGCGGCCGCATCGGGCTCCACCATCGGCTCGTCGAGGCCCACGTGGCGCTGCAGGCGGCTGGTGTCCTTGCGCTGATTGGGCTGGACCAACGACAGCACCACACCGCCCTGGCCGGCCCGGGCGGTGCGGCCCGAACGGTGGATATAGGTCTTGTGATCCTCGGGCGGGTCGTAGTGGATCACGGCGGCCACGCCGTCGACGTGGATGCCCCGGGCCGCCACGTCCGTGGCCACGAGTGCCTGGACCTTGCCCTGGGAGAAGTCGGCCAGAGCCCGGTTGCGCTGGCTCTGGCTCCGCCCACCGTGGATGGCGGCGGTGGCGATGCCGCTCTGGGTGAGCTGACGGGCCAACCGATCCGACCCGTGCCGGGTGCGGGAGAACACGATGGCGGGCCAAACGGCGTTGACCGCCTCCACCGTCAACTCGGTCCGGTTGGTCGCCCCGGCCAACCAGAACACGTGGTCGGCGGTGGTGATGTCGGGTGTGTCGTCTCCCACCTCGTGGCGCACCGGGTTGCGCTGGTGGTCGGCCGTCAGCTGGGCCACGTCGCCGTCGAGCGTGGCCGAGAACAGCACGGTCTGGCGGGTGGCGGCCGTCTGATCGAGCAGGCGGCGCACGACCGGGAGGAATCCCATGTCGGCCATCCGGTCGGCCTCGTCGATGACCACCTGATCCACCTCGTCGAGGTGGACGAGGCCCTGGCTGATCAGGTCTTCGAGCCGCCCGGGGCAGGCCACGAGCAGGTCGACGCCGCGGCGCAGGGCCGAGATCTGGCCGCCGTAGCCCACGCCGCCGTACACCACGCCCACCCTGACCCGGCCGGAGATGGCCGACAGCTCGGTCATGATCTGCTCAGCCAGTTCCCGAGTGGGTGCGAGCACGAGGGCCCGGGGGTGACCCGGCCGGCTCCGCTCGACGGTGGCCACCAGCGGGATGCCGAAAGCCAGGGTCTTGCCCGAGCCGGTAGGGGCCCGGCCACAGACGTCTCGCCCGGCGAGCGCGTCGGCGATGGTGGCGGCCTGGATGGGGAAGGGGGTGGAGATACCGCGCTTGTCCAGAGCGGCGCAGATCTCGGCGGGCACGCCGAGATCGGAGAAGGTGGGTGACATGAAGGTTCCTCGCCCGCGGCGCGGGCCTGTCGTGGGTGTTCGGGAAGGGCGCCAATCCGGGCGCAGCGAACGAGCCAGGACAGGTCACGACCGGCACCAAAGGGCGCCTCGCGGCGTCATGCGCCGGCCGTTGCACAGGTCAGTGTAGCGGGCCCGATCATGTGTTCCCCCCATGGTCGGGGACCCATAGGATTGAGGGCAGTGGCCAAGCAGATCGCATGCGGGCATTGCGGAGGAACCCACGGCTCCGTGGCCGAGGTACGGGCCTGTGCGCTCGGCGACCACCCGGCCCCGCCAATGGCATCCGCTCCCCCGCCCCCCCCTGCGGCCCGCCAAGAGCGGCCGGCCACCTCCGAGCCGGTGGCGGCAGCCGTCGCCCACCCGGCCCGGTCCGCTCGGGAGCTGGCCGGGCCCGACGCGTTGGGCCGAAGCCTCCTCCTCGACGCCGACGACACCGGTCCGGTACCCGACCCCTGGGCCGACGCCCCGGTGGTGGAGGCCGACGCCGGCGCCGATCCCGATCTCGTCGAGCGGCTGCACCGGGCCTGGCGGCAACGGGAGCGGCTGGTGATCCGCTGGGCCGGCCCCCTGCCCGTCGACGAACCCGTGCTCGCCTTGGGCGGGGCCGGCGGCGTCGAGTTCTGGCACCTCGACCCGGGCACCGAGCTACCGGGCGAACGCCTGAGGTTCGCCGTCACCGCCAACACCGTCGATGCCCGGGGCGCCACCGGCCCCCACCGAGCCGGCTCCCGGTTCGAGCCCCTGGCCCGGGCCGCCGCCCTCGGCGCCCGGCCGACGGCGGAGCCGGCCGACATCGTGCTGGGCGACGGCACGCCGGCCCTGGTCGACGGCGGCCCCCTGGCCCCGCTCGACGCCGGCTGGCCCGTCGTCCCCCGCCATCACCTGCTGGCCGGCCGGCTCCGGGCCCAGCAGCCGGCCCCTCCCCCGCCCACGGCCAGCCTGGCTGCCGATCAGCTGGCCGCGGTGGCCCACCGGGGCGGCCCGGCCCGCATCCTGGCCCCGGCTGGATCGGGCAAGACCCGGGTGCTCACCGAGCGGACCCGTCACCTGGTGGCCGATTGGGGCCTCCACCCCACCGCGGTGTCGCTCGTGGCCTACAACCGGCGGGCCCGGGCCGAGATGGGCCAACGGCTCACCGACGTCCCCGGGCTCGAGATCCGCACGCTCAACAGCCTGGCCCTGGCCCTGGCCACCGGGCGGCGGGGTGGTTCCTCGGCCCGGCGGGGCCTGACCACGATCTCCGAGCTCGACGCAAGACGTCTGCTGGAGCGCCTCGTGCCGGGCCGGCGCCGCCGCCAGCTGGCCGATCCGCTGGAGCCCTGGATCGACGCCCTGTCGGCCTGCCGGCTCGGCCTGCGCGACCCCGACGAAGTGGAGGCCAGCTACGGAGCCGACGTTGCCGGCTTCGGCGAGGTGCTCAGCCGCTACCGGGCCGAGCTGCGCCGCCACGACGCCCTCGACTTCGACGAGCAGATCCTGGCCGCCATCGAGGTGCTGCTCACCGACCCGGCGGTCCGGGCCGAGGCCCGGCGGGCCAGCCCCATCCTCCTGGTCGACGAGTTCCAGGACCTGACCCCGGCCCATCTCCTGCTCGTCCGCCTGCTGGCCGGGCCGGCGGCCGAGGTCTACGCCGTGGGCGACGACGACCAGACGATCTACGGCTACACCGGCGCCTCACCCCGCTGGCTGGTGGACTTCGAACGCTGGTTCCCGGGAGCGGCAGACCACCGGCTCACCGTCAACTACCGCTGCCCGCCGGCGGTGGTGGCGGCGGCCTCGTCGCTGCTGAGCCACAACCGCTACCGGGTGCCCAAGGAGATCGAGCCCGCCCCCGGGCGACCACCAGGGCCGGGCGAGCTGACCGTGACCGACGGCAGCGACCCCCAGACCGCTCTGGTGGCCCGGGTGGGCGAGCTGCTGGCCGCCGGCGCCGGCCCGGGCGACATCGCCGTGCTGGCCCGGGTCAACGCCGCCCTCCTGCCCGCCGCCCTCCACCTGGCCGCTGCCGGTCATCCGGTGGCCCGCCCGCCCGGGCTCGACCACCGCATGCTGGAGCGATCGGGTATCGCCGCCGCTCTGGCCTGGCTCCGCCTGGCCGCCACCGCCGGCAGCGGCGACGGCGCCGGCTTCAGCGGCGAGGACCTGCGCCTGGCCCTGCGCCGCCCGCCCCGCTCGCTCCATCCCCGCATCGCCGACTGGGTGTGTGAACAGCGCTCGGTGGAGCGCCTGCTCAACCTGGCCGAACGCCTCACCAGCGAGCGCGACGCCACCACCGTCAACGACCTGGCGGCCGACCTGAGCCGCCTCCAGACCCTCGCCTCCCGGGGCGCCTCGGCCGGCCAGCTGCTCGACGTGGTCTACCGCGACATCGGGCTGTTGGGGGCGGTGTCGCAGCTCGACCAGTCGCAGCGCACGGCCCGCCGGGCGGCCCACGCCGACGA
The DNA here is from genome assembly GCA_902826025.1 of uncultured Actinomycetes bacterium. Classification (GTDB taxonomy): domain Bacteria; phylum Actinomycetota; class Acidimicrobiia; order Acidimicrobiales; family SZUA-35; genus CADEDH01. The sequence continues at coordinate 24,877 of CADEDH010000019.1, read as the reverse complement.
GCTGAACGCCCTGCGGGCGGTGGCCGACCTGGCCCCCGGCCCGGCCGAGCTCGAGCCGTGGATCCGGGCCCACCTCCACGACCTGCCGCTGGTGGGTGACGCCACGGGCACAGGAGACCCCGACGGCGAGGCGCCGGCCGAGGCCCGGATCACCCTGGCCACCATCCACGCCACCAAGGGCCTGGAGTGGCCCCATGTGATCGTGCACGACGTGCGGGACGAGCTCTACCCCCACCGGCTGGCCGTGGATCTGGAGGAGGAGCGCCGGGTGTTCCACGTGGCCATCACCCGGGGCCGGGCCTCGGTGCTGGTCAACACCGCTCCCCCGGGGCCCGACGCCGCCCCGTCCCCGTTCGTGGCCGAGCTGCACCGGCCCCGGCCGGCCGACCAGGCCTGGCCCGACGACCAGCCTCCGGCCCTCGTCCGCTCGGCCAGCGCCCCCAAAGGCAGCGGCGGCGGCAGCGGGACCGGTGGGTCGAACGGCAGCAGCGGCGCCAAGGCGGCCCGGCCCGAGCCGGCCGACGGAGCCGAGTCGGCCCGGCGAGCGGCGCTCACCGAGTGGCGCCTCATCCGCAGCAAGGCCGACGGCCATCCGGCGTACGTGGTGCTCGACAACGCCACCCTCGACGCCATCGCCGCCGCCAACCCCTCGTCGCTGGCTGCCCTGGGCCGGATCAAGGGGATCGGACCGGCCAAGCTGGACCGCTACGGGGCCGACATCCTGGGCGTTCTGGCCGGCTAGCCACTCGGCTAGCGTTAGGCACCATGCCCGAATTCAGCTTCGAAGATCTCCTCCCTCTCGGCGACGACAGCACCGAGTACCGGCTGCTGACCACCGAAGGCGTGGAGCAGGTCGATCTCGGCGGCACCCCCTTCCTCCGGGTGAGCGACGAGGCCCTGCGCCTGTTGTCGGCCACCGCCATACGCGACATCTCCCACCTGCTCCGGCCCGGCCACCTCCGGCAGCTCGCCAACATCCTCGACGACCCCGAGGCGTCGGCCAACGACCGGTTCGTGGCCACCGAGCTGCTGCACAACGCCAACATCGCCGCCGGCATGGTGCTGCCCGGCTGCCAGGACACCGGCACCGTGCTGATCAAGGGCAAGAAGGGCCAGTACGTCCTCACGTCGGGCAACGACAAGGTGCCGCTGGCCGGCGGCGCCTACGACACGTACCAGACGTCGAACCTGCGCTACTCCCAGATGGCCCCCATCACCATGTGGGACGAGAAGAACACCGGCACCAACCTGCCGGCCGAGATCAAGATCGAGGCCGTGGAGGGCTCGGCCTACAAGTTCATGTTCATGACCAAGGGGGGCGGGTCGGCCAACAAGAGCTACCTGTTCCAGGAGACCCGGGCCATCCTCAACCCCCAGAGCCTGCGGACCTTCCTCGACGACAAGCTCCGGCTGCTCGGCACGTCGGCCTGCCCGCCGTACCACCTGGGCCTGGTGATCGGCGGTACGTCGGCCGAGTTCGCCCTGGAGACGGCGAAGCTGGCCTCCACCCGCTACCTCGACTCGATCCCCACCGCCGGCTCCGACGGCGGCCACGGCTTCCGGGACCTGGAGATGGAAGCCGAGGTGTTGAAGCTCACTCAGGACTTCGGCATCGGGGCCCAGTTCGGGGGCAAGTACTTCTGTCACGACGTGCGGGTGATCCGCCTCCCCCGCCACGGGGCGTCGCTGCCGGTGGCGGTGGCGGTGAGCTGCTCGGCCGACCGCCAGGCCCTGGCCAAGATCACGGCCGACGGTGTGTTCCTGGAGCAGCTCGAAACCGACCCGGCGAAGTACCTGCCCGAGGTCAGCGAGGAGCAGCTGTCGACCGACTCGGTCGCCATCGACCTGACCCAGCCCATGGACGCCATCCGGGCCCAGCTCAGCCGCTACCCGGTGACCACCCGGCTGTCGCTCACCGGCACCCTGGTGGTGGGGCGCGACATCGCCCACGCCAAGATCAAGGAGCGGCTCGACGCCGGCGAGCCCATGCCCCAGTACCTGCGCGACTACCCGATCTACTACGCCGGGCCGGCCAAGACCCCCGAGGGCTACGCCTCGGGCAGCTTCGGGCCCACCACGGCCGGGCGGATGGATTCCTACGTCGAGCAGTTCCAGGCCGCCGGTGGCTCGCTGGTCATGTTGGCCAAGGGCAACCGGACCCAGCAGGTGACCGACGCCTGCAGGCGCCACGGCGGGTTCTACCTGGGCTCGATCGGCGGCCCCGCCGCCCGGCTGGCCCGCGACGCCATCCGCAAGGTCGAGGTGCTGGAGTACCCCGAGCTGGGCATGGAGGCGGTGTGGAAGATCGAGGTGGAGGATTTCCCGGCCTTCATCGTGGTCGACGACAAGGGCAACGACTTCTACGCCCAGACCGCCCGCCCGGTCGACCTCAAGATCGGCCGCTGAGGGCCAGCGCCGCCCCCGCCGGCTCGGCCTCGGCGTTGACCTGGCGCAGGCGGAGGTAGCTGAGGCCGATGAGCACGGTGACCACCGCGGCCACCGCCCCCACGATCACCAGGGTCTCCCGCACGCCCACGGTGTCAGCCAGCGCGCCCCACACCGGCGCCAGCAGGGCCTGCGAGCCGTAGCCCATCATCGCCATCGACATCACCCGGCCGTGATAGGCCGGCTCGGCCGTGGTCATCAGCAGGGAGTTGTCGACCAGCATGAACCCGGCCCGGCCGATCCCCAGGGGAATGCCGGCCCCGATGGCCACGGCGTAGGTGGGGGCCAGGCCGAGAGCCACGAACCCGGCGCTCATGATGAGCCCCATCACCAGCAGGGTGACCCAGGCCCAGCGGGTGCCGACGATGCCGGCCAGCGGGATGTTGACCAGCAGGCCAGCGATGGCGATCGACAGGAAGATCGGCCCGATGCTGGTGGACGACCGACCCAGCTCGGTCTGGAGTAGGCCCGGCAGCAGGGTCTGGAAGGCGAACCCGCACACCACCAGGCCCACGAACCCCAGCCAGAGGATGCGGAGCTGGAGGTCGGACCAGACGTAACGGAAGCCGGCGGTGAGGTCGGTGGCCATCGAGCGCTTCACCGCCCGGGGGCGGGGGGTCGGGCTGGGCAGGATCGACGTGAGGGGCACCACGATCAGGAACAACGAAGCCAGGAACAGGTACATGTGGCCCAGGTTGAACACGTGGCCCAACAGGATGGCGATCGACAGGGGGGCCGCCACCTGGGCGATGTTCTGGGCGATCTGCTGAAGGGCGAGGGCGTTGGGCAGCGATTCCGATGTCACCAGCTCGGCCACCCAGGCCTGACGGGCCGGTCCCATGAAGGAGAACCCGAGGCCCATGATCAGGGTCCCGATGGTGAGCAGGGGCACCGTGATGCGGTCGGTGAGGATCAGCGCGCCCATGCCCACGATCACGCAGGCCGGGATCGACTGGCCCATCAGCACCAACGGCTTCTTGCGCACCCGGTCGGCCACCACCCCGCCCAGGGGCGACACCAGCAGCATGGCGATGCCCTGGCCCATCTGGGCCAGCCCGGCGGCGGCGTTGCGGCCGGTGATGTCGTAGGCGACGGCCGGCACCATCATGAACGACGTCATGAAGGCCGTGGTGGCCAGCATCGAGCCCAGCCACAGCAGCCGGTAGTCACGTTGCTGCAGGGCGGAGAACGTGTGGTTGATGGCCATATCCATCAAGGCTATGCGCCCCGGTGTACACCGTACGAAGTGGCCGGCCCAGGTTCGGTCGTGGTAGGCAGCAGGGACGAGCCGATGACCGGGGGCGCCATGACCACTGACGACGACACCACCGTGGCCACGGTGGCCACCCTGCTGGCGGCGGCCGGCCTGGAGGTGCCCGACAACGAGGTGGAGCGGCTGGCCCAGCTCTACCCGGGCCTGCGCCGCTCCATGGACCGCATGTACGACGTGCCGACGGGCGACGAGGTACCGGCTGCCCTGTTCCGGGCCGGGGAGGTCCCCCGATGAGCGATCCGACCACGCCCTGGACGATCGAGACGGCGGCGGCCGCCCTGCGATCGGGCGAGACCACGGCGGTCGACCTGACCACCGCCGTCCTGGCCGCCGCCGACCGCCTCGACCCCCAACTCGGCACGTACCTCGCCCGTTTCGACGAACCGGCCCTGGCCCGGGCGGCCCGGGCCGACGCCGAACTGGCGGCCGGCACCGACCTCGGCCCACTCCACGGCATCCCCCTCGGGATCAAGGACATCCTGGCCACCGACGAGGGCCCGACCACGGCGCAGAGCCTGGTGCTCGACCCCGCCTGGGGCGAGCAGGGTGACGGCCCGGTAGTGGCCCGCCTGCGGGCCGCCGGGGCCGTGATCACGGGCAAGACCACCACGATGGAATTCGCCATCGGCCGGCCCGACTTCGCCAAGCCGTTCCCCATCCCCCGCAACCCGTGGAACCCCGACCGGTGGACCGGCGGGTCCAGCTCGGGCACCGGCAACGGGGTGGCGGCCGGCCTGTTCCTGGGCGGCATCGGCACCGACACCGGGGGCAGCATCCGCCTGCCCGCCGCCTACAACGGGATCAGTGGCCACAAGCCCACCTACGGACTGGTGCCCAAGTCAGGGTGCGTACCCCTGGGCCTCACCTACGACCACATCGGCCCGATGTGCCGTTCGGTGTGGGACTGCGCCGCCATGCTCGACGTGATCGCCGGGCCTCACCCGTCCGACCGCACCACCGTCGAGGGCCCCCACCCCGGTTTCGTGGCCGGCCTCGGCCGGGGGGTGGCCGGGCTGCGCATCGGGGTCATCACCAACCATCGCATCCGCACCGGGAGTGGGCCCCACACGCTGGCCGCCGTCGACGCCGCCGTGGCCGAGCTCACGGCGGCCGGGGCCACGGCCACCGAGATCGAGCTGCCGTACTACGACGAGCTGTGCGTGGGGGCCTTCCTGGCCCTGCAGGCCGAGGCCTTCGCCTGGCACCGCCCGACGCTGGCCACCCGCTGGGCCGACTACGGCCGACCCACCCGGCTCACCCTCGCCCAGGGGGCACTGATCAGCGCCGGTGATCTGGTGCAGGTGGAGAGGGTGCGCCAGATCGCCCGCCGGGCTGTGCTCGACGCGGTCGACGCCGCCGGCATCGACGTGCTGGTCGGGCCGACCACCGGCTACGGCGCCACCGCCTTCCGGGGGGCCGACCCGGCTGCCATCGACCCCAAGGCGCTCCACACCCCGCCGTGGAACGCCACCGGCTGGCCCGCCCTGTCGGTGCCCATGGGCCTCGATCCCGACGGCCTGCCCCTGGGCCTCCAGATCATCGGTCGGGCCGGGGCCGACGACCTCGTACTGACGGTGGGCCACGCCTACCAGCAGCGCACCAGCTGGCACCTCCAGGTACCGTCACTCCACGCCTGAGCGCTCGTCGATCGCTCTTCGGTCGACACGCTTCGACAACAAGCTTCACCAGTGAACCATCGGGCCGAGATGATCGCCCTCTTGACGCGCCCCGGGCGGTGGACCCGGGTAGATTGACCCTCGGCCGGGCCCACGACAGAGGGCGAGCAAGGGTGTGAGAGAAGCGGGCGGGCAGCCGCTGCTCCAAGCAGGTGAGCTGCGGCGATACCTGGTGGCGCTGGGCGCTGCCATCATGATGATCGGGCTCACCGCCCTCGTGCCCACCGGCCCCCACCCGGCGGGTGCCACCGCCCCGTCCACCGGCGTGGCCGGAGGCCGGGCTCAGACCTCGTCCACCGCCGGCATCGACGACGGGACGACGCTCGTGGTGGGCGGCCCGGCCGCCGCCCCGGCCGCCCCCACTGCGGCGCCGGACGCGGGCGGTGCCGATGGACCGCTCACCCCGGTGGAGACCGAGATCGTCCGCCTCACCAACGAGCTCCGGGCCAATCCCGCCGGGGCCCTGGCCCGGCGCGAACCCCTCCCCAGCTGCGTGACCGACCCGTTCTACGCGTTGACCCTCAGCCCCGACACCGAGCTCCCGGAGGCCGTGCCCCCGCTCACGATCAACGACGGCGTGACCCTGGCCCTGTCCCGACCGTGGGCCGCCACCATGCAGAGCACAGGCCACTTCGAGCACCGCTCCAGCGAGGAGGCCCACGAGCTGTACGACCAACTCGGGCTCCCGGTGGGGGCGTGGGGCGAGAACATCGCCTGGTTCACCGGGTTCGACCTGGCCCAGGCGGCCCGGATCCACTTCGAGGGATGGCGGGAGTCCGACGCCGGCCACTACTGCGCCCTGGTCTCCCCCCGCTTCACCCACGTCGGCGTGGGTGCCCTCGAGGACGGCACCCAGAGCTGGGCCGTACAGAACTTCTACGGCTGAGGCGATGACGGGTTGGCGTGGGCGTCGAGCACCCGGGTGATGATCGAGGTGAGGCGGCGGGCGTAGCCGAGGTGGAGGAACTCGTTGGGGCCGTGCGCGTTCGAGCCCGGGCCGAGCACCCCGGCCACCACGAACTGGGCGCCGGGGAAGCGCTCCCCCAGCATCCCCATGAACGGGATCGTGCCGCCCTCCCCCATCAGCTGCGCCGGGGTGCCGAAGGTATCGACCGACGCCCCGTCGAGGGCGTGGCGCAGCCAGGGCTCGAGGTCGGGGGCGTTCCAGCCGGGAGCCGAGCCGTGGCTGTCGAAGCGCACGGTGGCCCCGGAGGGCGGGTCGGCCGTGAGCCGGGCGGCCAGCGCCGCCTGGGCCGCCTCGGGGTCGGCCGTTGGCGGCAGCCGCAGTGACAGCGCGAGGCCGGTGAAGGGCCGCAGCACGTTGCCGGCCCGACCGCTCGGGGGCAGACCGTCGGCCCCGATGTACGAGAGGGACGGCCGCCAGGTGCGGGCCAGCAGAGCTTCGGCGCCGGCCGGCACCATCGGCTCGACCCCGGGCAGGAACGGATAGCCGATGCCGGCCCTCTCCCCCAGGGCAGCGGCCATGGCCTCGGCCTCGGCCCGCCGATAGGGCGGGATCTCCACGTTGGCCTCGTCCAGCAGCACCCGCCCGGTGGCGGCGTCCTCCACCCGGTCGAGCAGCTGGCGGATGATCCGGAACGACGAGGGCACCACGCCCGAAGCCGAGCCCGAGTGCACCCCCTCGGACAGTACCGACACGTGCAGGGTGCCGCCGGCCATCCCCCGCAGCGAGCTGGTGAGCCACAGCGTGTCGTACGAGGCGGAGCCCGAGTCGAGGCAGATCACCAGGTCCACCGGACCCAGCTGGGTGGCCAGTGCCTCAACGTGCGCCGGCAGGTCGGGGCTGCCCGATTCCTCCGACGCCTCGATCAGCACCACGCACCGGGCGTGCGAGCCGCCGTTGCGTTGGACGGCCTCCAGGGCGGTGAGGCTGGCGTAGGCGGCGTAGCCGTCGTCGGCCCCGCCCCGCCCGTACAACAACTCGCCGTCGAGCACCGGGGTCCAGGGGCCGAGCCCACTCCGCCAGCCCTCCATCTCGGGCTGCTTGTCGAGATGGCCGTAGAGCAGTACCGAGGGGGCGCCGGCGGCCGGCGCGGCCGGACCGAAGGCCGGGATGTCGGCCACGATCACCGGCGTCCGGCCGGGAAGACGGTGGACCGACACCGACATACCGGCCAGCGGGCGGGCCGCCATCCAGCTCCGCACGTGCTCCACCGCCCGCTCCAGATGGCCGTTGGCCTCCCAGGCCGGGTCGAAGGCGGGCGACAGGGCGGGGATCGTGATGTAGTGCTGCAGCGCCGGCACGAGCTCCTGTTCCCAGGTGCCGGCCACGAACCGATCGGCGGCGGTGCAGTCGAGTGAGGTCATGATGGTGCGGCTCCACAATCTCGCATGGCGGTGTCGAACTTCTGAGTGAAGGATTCGGTGATCTCGCCCGACACGATCACGTCGATGTCGGCGTCGGTGAGGCCGGGCACGAGCTCGTCGGCCACACAGCCGGCCTGGTCGGCCGGGACGGCGTTGTCGGTGAGCAGGCCGACAATCTCCTGGCGGACGTCACCGGTCACCCCACAGCGGAAAGCGTCGGTGTACTCGGCTTCCTGCAGATCGGCGTCGGGCGGATCGGCGGCGGCCAACGTGCCCAGCTCATCGAGCCCGAACCGCTCGACCAGGCGGTCGGCCACGCAGCCGGCCTGTTCGGTGGTGATGTCGGGGTTGTCCTGGCGGACCCGAGCCACGGCGTCGTCGCGACTGAACCCGCCGCCGGCGCCGCCCCCGCAGCCGGGCGCGACGAGCAGCACCACCGCCGCCAGAGCGGCGGCGGTCGGGCCCGGTAGGCCAGCCGTCAGTTGACCAGCTTCTCGCGACCGGCCCAGTACGGGGCCCGCAGCTTGTACTTCTGGAGCTTGCCGGTGGACGTGCGGTCGAGCGCGTCGCGCACCTCGATCGAGGTGGGGCACTTGTAGTGGGCCAGCTTCTCCCGGGTGTAGTCGATCAGCTCCCGCTCGGTGGCCGCCGCCCCGGGGGACAACACCACCAGAGCCTTCACCGTCTCGCCCCACTTCTCGTGGGGGACCCCGATCACGGCCACCTCGGCCACCGCCGGGTGGCTGAACAGCACGTCCTCCACCTCGATCGACGACACGTTCTCGCCGCCGGAGATGATCACGTCCTTCTTGCGGTCGGTGATCGAGTAGTAGCCCTCCTCGTCGAGGTGGCCGCCGTCGCCGGTGTGGAACCAGCCCCCCTCGAGCGCCTCGGCCGAGGCGTCGGGGTTGTCCCAGTAGCCCTTGAGCACATGGTTGCCCCGGGCCAGCAGCTCGCCGTCGTCGGTGGTGGTCATCGTGATGCCCACCACCGGGGCGCCGGCCCGGCCCAGCTTCTTGGCCCGCTCGGCCGGGGTGAGGTCGTCCCACTCCTGGCGCTTCCGGTTGAAGGTGAGCAGCGGGGCGGTCTCGGTGAGGCCGTAGATCTGGATGAACTCCCAGCCCAGCTCGGTCTCCATCCGCTCGATGGTGCGGGTGGGGGGCGGGGCGCCGGCCACCACCATGCGCACCTTGTCCCGACCCGGGATCTCTCCCTCCCAGGTCTCGGCGGCGTCGAGCACGGCGGCCACCACGGCCGGGGCGCCGCACATCAGGGTGACCCCGTGGTCCCGCACCCGGTTGAGGATCTCGGTGCCGTCGACCTTGCGCAGCACCACGTGCTTCACGCCCATGGCGGTGACGGTGTAGAGCATGCCCCAGCCGTCGCAGTGGAACATGGGCAGGGTGTGCATGTAGACGTCGCGGTCGGTCACCCCGGCCAGCCAGCCGAACACGGCGGCGTTGGTCCACCGGGCCCGGTGGGTCTGCTCCACGCCCTTGGGTCGGGCCGTGGTGCCCGAGGTGTAGTTGATGGAGGCGGTGGCGTCTTCATCCGGGGTCCAGGGCGCCGGCGTGCCCGCCTTGCCGTACCAGTCGGCGTCGGACTCCGGGCCCATGATCCAGCGCCGGGCGCACTTGACGTCGGCCAGGTCGCCCTCCAGCTCGGGGTCGATCAGCAGGGCGTCGGCCCCGGAGTGGCCCACGATGTACTCCACCTCGTCGGCGCTGAGCCGGAAGTTGATCGGCACGAACACCCGGCCGTTGCCGCTGACCCCGAAGAAGGAGGTGAGCAGCCGGGCCGAGTTGTGCGACACCATGGCCACCCGGGACCCCATGGGCAGGCCCATCTGGTCCATGGCCACGCCCATCTGGCGGCGGATGTCACCCAGTCGGCCGTACGTGATGTCGCCCAGGGGCGGGGCCACCTGGCTCGGCTCGTCGACGATCGCCACCCGATCGGGGTACACGGCGATCGCGCGGTCGAGAAAATCGTTGATCGTCAACGGGACCTTCATTGCCACAGCCTCCCTGGGATGACGTACGCGCGCTCAGACTAGAGCCAAACCACCCCTGTGAGCCATGTACCCACAAACAGGCCCTAAGGCCCGGGCCGGACGGGCCGAAAGGGCAACGTGGCTTCCCTTGCTCCTGGACTCGACGGCGACGAATGGGTGACGAGCGCCCCGGTGCGGCTCGACGAGCTGCGGGGAAGCGTGGTGCTGTTGGTGTTCTTCTCCGCCGGCTGCGAAGCGTCGCTCCTACGACTGCGGGAGGTCACGGCCGTGGCCGGGGCCGCCCGGGGGCCGGTGACCGTGATCGGCGTCCACTCCCCCCGCCGCCCCTTCGAGCGCAACGGTGGCCACCTCCGCTCGGTGCTGGCCCAGTACCAGGTGGACGTGCCCGTGCTGCACGACCCCGACCGGCTCACCTGGGACCGCTACAACCCCGAGGGCTGGCCCGCCACCTTCGTGCTCGACGCCCGAGGCAAGGTGCTAGGTGCCCACCACGGCATCGGCGACGCCGGCCTGCTGGCCGAGACGGTGGCCCTGGCCCTGGGCTCACTGCCCCGGGAGCGGTCCGAGATCCCGGCCCCCCCGGCCTCCGCCCCTCTCCCCCTCCCCGAGGGCGACCTGGCCTTCCCCACCGCGGTCACCCTGATGACGGGGGGTGAGCTGGTGGTGGCCGACTTCGGGCACCGTCGCCTGCTGATCTTCGAGCTGAGCGCCGACCGGCGCCAGGCTACGGCGGCAGCCGAGATCGACGGCCTGGGCCACCCCCAGGCCGTGGCCGTCGACGACGCCGACGGTGTCTACGTGGTCGAGCCCCTGGAGGGCACGGTCAGCTTCCTCGATCTGCGCAGCCGCACCCGCCAACTCCTGGCCGCCGATCTGGTGTGCCCCACCAGCGTGGCCATCGACGCCGACGGCAGCGTGGTGGTGGCCGACAGCGGGGCCGACAAGCTCTACCGCCTGATCAACGGCGGCCCCCACAACATCCGCATGGGCTGCATCGCCGGCTCCGGCCTCACCGGCACCGCCGACGGCCCCTCGGGCCAGGCCGACCTGGCCCAACCCACCGGACTGGCCCGCACCGAGGCCGGGCTGGTGTTCTGCGACGCCGGCAGCAACAACCTCCGGCTGCTCACCGACAACGGCAAGGTGGCCACGATCACGGGCAGCGAGATGGCCCGTCCCGGGCTCCAGGACGGCCCGGCCCACAAGGCCCTGCTCCAGCGCCCGAGCGACATGGCCGTGCTCGACGACGGGTCGCTGGTGGTGGCCGACACCGGCAACAACCGCCTGCGCCGGCTGGCCGGCCGCCGGCTGAGGACGCTGGGCCTGTCCGGCCTCAGCCGCCCGATGGGTGTGTGCGCCCTGCCCGACGGCCACCTGGCGGTAGCCGACACCGGCAACAACCGCATCGTCATCGTCGATCCCGACCTCCAGACGGCGTGGCCCCTGGCCCTGCGGGGCGTGCTCCCGCCCCGGGACCTGGCCGACGCCACCGTGGAGCCCGGAGCGGTTCTGGCCTGACCATCACGGGGTGGCTTGCTTTTCTTGATCGAATGATTTATTCATATGATCAAGAACAACGAGCCAAGGAGAGGCCCCGTGAATCTGATCCCGTACTACGCCGTCTACATCGCCTCGGCGCTGGCCATCACGATCTTGTTGGCCCGCACCTTGTTCGCCAACGGGGCGGTGTTCCTGACCGACACCTTCGACGGCCGGCCCGAGCTCGCCTCGGCCGTGAACCGGCTCCTGGTCACCGGCTTCTTCATGCTGAACCTGGGCTACGCCCTGTGGCTGTTCCACCTGGACTCGTCGGTCGACACCTCCACTGAGGCGGTGGATGCCCTGAGCACCTACCTCGGCGTACTGCTGGTGAGCCTGGCCGTGGTCCACTTCGTGAACCTGCTGGTGTTCAACCGCATCCGGGCCCACAGCCGGTCCAACCTGGTGCCCCCGCTGCCCCCGGGCGACCTGGTGGCGCCCCCGCCCCCGGCCCCCATGCCGCCGGCCCACCGGGTGGCCACGGCGCCGACCGTGCCGGCCCCGATCCTGCCGGCCCCGTGAACGGGCCCGTGAACGGGGCCGTGAACGCGGCTGTGATGGGCGGCGGCGGGCTCACCATCGTCTACGACGAGCGCTGCGCCTTTTGCCGGCGGTGCCGGCTGTGGCTGGCCGAACAGCCCGCCCACGTGCCACTGCGGTTCCTGGCCGCCGGGTCCGACGACGCCCGCCTCCGCTACGGCCGCCACCCGTGGCTGGCCGAGGAGCTGGCGGTGATCGACGATACGGGCCGGGCTTGGGTGGGGCCCGATGCTTTCGTGGTGGCCCTGTGGGCCACCCGGCCCTACCGGGCCCTGGCCCTGACCATGCGTCACCCCCTGCTCCGGCCCCTGGCCCGCAGCTTCTTCCACCAGGTGTCGAGCCGCCGCCACCGGCCCGAGACCGGCGACGGGTACCAAACGGTGAGCTGCGACTCGTGCGGCTGTGCCGCCTGAGGGTCGGCCATCCGAGTGCGAGCCGCCCGGGTGCGGGACGAGCGGGCCCGGGCGGCACATACTGGGGCCGATGGCACGCACCACCCGCCCCGCCGCCAACGCTGCCGGCGAGGAGACCCGAAACCGCCTCCTCGAGGCGACACTGTCCACCCTGGCCGAGCTCGGGCTGGCCAAGGCGTCGACCCGGGCCATCGCCCGCCGGGCCGGGGTCAACCAGGCCCTGATTTTCTACCACTTCGGCAGCTACGAGGGTCTGGTGACAGCGGCGGCCCGGCTCGACAGCGAACGCCGGGCCGCCCGGTACGCCGACCGGCTGGCCGACGTCGCCACCCTGCCCGAACTGGTGGCGGTGGCCCGGGAGCTCCACACACTGGAACGGGAGATGGGGTCGCTCAAGGTGCTGGCCCAGCTGATGGCCGGGGCCACCACCACCCCGGAGCTGTACACCGACCTCCAGGGTGCCTTCGCCCCCTGGATCGACCTGGTGCAGGCGGCGGTGGCCCGGGCCCTGGCCACCACCCCGTTGGGGGCCCTGATCCCCAGCCGGGAGGCAGCCATTACTATCGCCTCGCTGTTCGTGGGCATCGAGCTGGTGGCCGACCTCGATCCCGAAACCGGGGTCGATCGCCTGCTCGACTTCCTCACCGACGCCGCCACCCTGGCCTCCCGCTTCGCCGTTACCGCGGGCCCGCCTCAGACCGGCTCCAGCACCACCACCACCTGACCGGCCTGCACCGGGGTGCCCTCGCGGCAGCGGACCTCGGTCACCACCCCGTCGACACCGGCCCGGACCTCGCTCTCCATCTTCATCGACTCCACCACCAGCACGGTCTCCCCGACCGCCACCCGGTCGCCGGGGGCCACCGGGCACCGCCACACCATGCCGGCCAGGGCCACCGTCACCCCCAGATGGCCTGGTGGCACCGGCGCCTCCTCGGCGATGGGTACCGGGCCCATGTCGACCGTGGGCAGCTCCAGGCCGGCCTCGGCCCAACGGCGGCGCTCGGCGGCGAAGGCAGCGTCGCGGGTGGCGGTGAACCTGGTGATCCCGTCGGCCGCCCCGGCCAGGAGGGCCCGGTAGTCGGCCAGCTTGAACGTCGTCTCGGTGATCCGGAAGGGGAAACGGCCGGCGGCCACGTCGGCCCGCAGATCGAGCAGCTCGTCGGCCTCCACCGGGTACCAGCGGATCTGGTCGAAGAACCGCAGCAGCCACGGCCGCTCGAAAGCCGACCCCGGTTCGCCGTGGCGCCACCGGCTCCACACCTGTGTGGTACGGCCCACGAACTGGTAGCCCCCCGGGCCCTCCATGCCGTAGATGCACAGATAGGCCCCGCCGATGCCCACCGAGTTCTCCGCCGTCCACGTGCGGGCCGGGTTGTACTTGGTGGTCACCAGCCGGTGGCGGGGGTCCACCGGGGTGGCCACCGGCGCCCCCAGGTAGACGTCGCCCAGGCCCAGCACCAGGTAGCTGGCGTCGAACACGATCCGGTGGACGTCGTCCACCGAGTCGAGCCCGTTGACCCGGCGGATGAACTCCAGGTTCCACGGGCACCACGGGGCGTCGGGTCGCACGGTGTTCATGTACTTCTCGGTGGCCAGACGGGTGGCGGGATCATCCCATGACAACGGGAGGTGGACGATCCGGCTCGGCCGCTCCAGGTCGTCGACCCCGCCCAGCCCTTCCTCGGCCTCCCGCAGTGCGCCCACCAGCCGGTCGGGGCTGGTGCGGTCGGGGTCGAAGCCCACCTGGAGGGACCGGATGCCGGGCACCAGCTCCCCCAGCCCGGCCGGCGGCTCAGCCTGCAGCCGCTCCATCAGGGCCCTCACCCGCAGCCGCAGCTCCAGGTCAAGCACGTTGTCGCCGTACTCCACCAGCAGGTGCCGATCGCCGGAGCGGCGGTAGACGGCGCCGGGGCGGTCGTCGGCCCCGTGGTGGCGGCTCAGCACCGGGTCCTCGGGGCGGCCGACCCGCCGGCCGGCGTGGGTGACGGGGACGAACGTGACCCGGTCGCCGGCCCGGAGCTGGCCCAGCTTCCATTGCTCGGCGCTGGCCACCGTGGCCGGGCACACGAAGCCGCCCAGGCTGGGCCCGTCGGGGCCGAGCACGATGGGCATGTCGCCGGTGAAATCGATCGAGCCGACGGTGTAGGCGTTGTCGTGGATGTTCGACGGGTGGAGGCCGGCCTCGCCCCCGTCGGGCCGGGCCCAGGCGGGGGCGGGGCCGATCAGCCGGACCCCGGTGCGGTCGGAGTTGAAGTGGACCTCCCACGCCGTGGCGTAGAGGGTCTCGATGTCACCCGGGGTGAAGAAGTCGGGGGCACCATGGGGTCCGGCCAGCACCCCGATCGTCCAGTCAGCCGTCAGCTCCGGCCGCTCGGCCGGGCCCAGGGCAGCGCCGGGCGGGGCCGCCGTGGTGGGCGAGCCGGCCAGGTGGAGCACGTCGCCGGTCCGCAGGGTGCGGCCGCCGTGGCCGCCGAAGCCGCCGAGCACGAACGTGGCGGCGCTGCCCAGGTGGAGGGGCACGTCGAAGCCACCGGCCACGGCCAGGTAGGCCCGGGCCCCCGGGCCGGGGGCGGCGCCCAGGGTGAGGCGGGCTCCGGCCGGCACGGCCACCGCCGTCCACCATGGCACCGGCGCCCCGACTCCGTCGGGTGGGGTGAGCTCGGCCAGCAGCTCGGCCCCGCCCAGGGCGATCACGGTGTCGGCGGTGAAGGCCAGGGTGGGCCCGGTGAGCGTGATCTCCAGACCGGGGGCGCCGTCGGGGTTACCCACCAGGCGGTTGACCAGGGCGAAGCTGCGGCCGTCCATGGGGCCCGAGGGCGGCACCCCCACCTGCCAGTAGCCCACCCGGCCCGGCAGGTCCTGGACCGTGGTGAACAGGCCCGGCTCCAGCACCCGCACCGACGGTGGCCGGTGGGCCACGGTGGCCGCATCGGCGGTGGTGAACCGGCCGGCCCGGAACCGTTCGTCGGCCACCAGGTCGGACAGAAACCGGAGGTTGGTCTCGATCCCGCCCACCCGGGTGGCGTCGAGGGCGTCGGCCAGGGCGGTCACGGCCCCCTCCCGATCGTCGCCGGCCACGATCAGCTTGGCCAGGAGGGGGTCGTAGAACGGGGTGACCTCGGTGCCTTCGGCCACCCAGGTGTCGCACCGGACACCGGCCGGCACCTCGAACCGGGTGAGCAGCCCGGCACAGGGGCGGAAGCCGTCGGCCGGGTCCTCGGCGTAGAGGCGGGCCTCGATGGCGGCGCCCCGGGGCCGGGGCGGATCGTCGAGCTCGGGCATCGGATCGCCGGCGGCGAGGCGCAGCATCCAGGCCACCAGGTCGATCCCGCACACCGCCTCGGTCACCCCGTGCTCAACCTGGAGCCGGGTGTTGACCTCGAGGAACCAGGCCCCGTCGACCCCGGGACGGTCGGCGTCGACCACCAGCTCCACCGTGCCGGCCGACCGGTAGCCCACCTGGGCCGTGAGGTCGACGGCCCACGCCGCCAGCCGCGCCCGCAGCTCGGGGCTGATCCCGGGCGCCGGGGTCTCCTCCACGATCTTCTGGTTGCGGCGCTGGGCCGAACAGTCCCGCTCCCCCAGGGCCACCACCCGACCCCGGCCGTCGCCGAAGACCTGCACCTCCACATGGCGGGCCCGGGCCACCAGCCGCTCCAGGAACAGCCCGCCCTGGCCGAAGTTGTCGGCCGCCAGGCGCTCCACGGCGGCGAAGGCCCGCACCAGCTCGTCGGCGTCGTGGCAGGGGCGCATGCCGATCCCACCCCCGCCGGCGGTGGCCTTGAGCATCACCGGCCAGCCCACGGCATCGGCCGCCGCCACCGCCTCCTCGGCCGACGACAGCAGCCCCGAGCCGGGGATCAGGGGCACCCCGGCCTGGCGGGCCAGGTCCCGGGCGGTGTGCTTGAGCCCGAACAGCCGGAGCTGCTCGGCCGTGGGGCCCACGAAGGCGATCCCGTTCTCCTCGCAGGCCAGGGCCAGCTCGGCCGACTCCGACAGCAGCCCGTAGCCGGGGTGGACGGCCCCCGCCCCGGTGGCCAGGGCGGCCTCGATCACGGCGTCGACCCTGAGGTAGCTGGCGGCGGCCGGGGCCGGCCCCAGACGCACCGCGGCGTGGGCCGCCGTGACGTGGGGGGCGCCCCGGTCGGCGTCGGAGTGCACGGCCACCGATCGCAACCCGAGGGCGTGCACCGTCCGCTGGATGCGGCCGGCGATCTCGCCCCGGTTGGCGATCAGGACGGTGTCGAACGGCCAGGGTGTGGAGCCGCTCACGGTGCGGTGATGATCAGGCGCACCGGTGTGGGGTTGAAGCCGTTGCACGGGTTGTTGATCTGGGGGCAGTTGGAGATGGCCACGAGGGTGTCGATCTCGGCCCGCAGGTCCACCCAGCCGCCGGGGGGCGAGATGCCGTCGACGATGCCGAGCGAGCCGTCGGCCTCCACCGGCACGTTCATGAACCAGTTGATGTTGGGCACCACGTCGCGCTTGCCCATCCCCCGCCGTGCGTTGTCGTGCACGAAGTTCTCCACGCAGGCGTGCTGGGCCCGGGTGTGGTGGCCGTAGCGGAGGCTGTTCGACTCCCGGGAGCAGGCCCCGCCCACCGTGTCGTGACGCTCCACCGTGGTGCCGGTGATCGTCATCAGCACGGTGCCTTCGTTCGACAGCAGCTCGGTGCCGGTCACGAGGTAGACGTTGTTCTGACTCGTCATGGTGTCGGCCGCGCTGTAGCGCTCCACCGGGTCGTCGGCCCGGTAGAGGATGCAGTCGACCGCTTGGTTGCCCTCCAGGTCGACGATGCGCAGCGTCTCGCCCGCCTGCACCACCCGGGACCACGGGGCCCGGGCCTCCACCACCTCGTCGTAGACGATGCGGCCGGCCGGAAGCTCGCTGGGTGTGCTCATGACAGGTACCAATCCTCGGTGTTCTCGAAGGCCCGGGTCCGTTCCGGCGTCGACAACCGCACGGGGTCGTCGGGTGGGGTCACGGCGCCACGCCACGCCGACACCCCGAGCGGTGTCACCGTGTAGGCCGATCGGGGATCGAGCACATGGGGGGTGACGGTGAGGGCCACCAGGACGTCCATCTCGCACCGCACCAGCACCTGGCCGCCGGGCGGCGACTCGTCGCCGTGCCAGGTGAAGCTGCCGTCGGGTGCCACGATCACCCGCTTGAACAGGTTGGCGGCGGGCCCGATGTCGCGTCGGCTGAGGCCGAATTTGGCGAGGGCCACGGCGAAGCGGTCGCGGGCGTTGGGGGCGGCGCCATGGACCGAACCCGACCCGTAGCGGGCATCGTTGCGGGCCTGGGTGGACATGGCGTTGAACAGGTCATGACCGGCCGAGCTGTCCTCCCGGACCGACGCCAGCACCCGTCCCATGTCGCTCAACAGCAGGGCCCCTTGGCCGAGGTAGGCCTGCCACTGGATCTTCACCGTGTCGGGAAGGTTCAGCCGTTCGGCGGTGGCGGCGGCGTTGAACACCAGGAGTTGCACGCAGGTGTCGCCGTCCCGGTCGGTGAGGCGGAGGTTGGCTCCCCGGGGCAGTACACGGGCGGCATAGTTGCCGGGCTCCACCGTCTCCTCCCACAGCATGTCGGCCGGGGCCACCCCGGGTGGCCGGTCGACCGCTCCTGCCGCCGGGATCGTGGGCTGGAACTCGGCCCGCTGGCCGGCCTGGGCCCGGGCGTGATCCCGGGCCCCGTGGGTGGTGGCCGTGCTCATGTCGTCCACTGCTCGCAAGCCTTTCGACGCCGCTTCGAAACTCCGGTCACCATCACCTAACGCCACCGGCCCGGTCAAGGGATGCCGGCAGTTGTTCACACTGCGGACTCAATCCGGAGCACCCCGCCCGCAGCGGCTACCGTCTGCTGGGTGTCGAAGGGGTCGACAGTCAAAAGCAAGGTCGGTCGGCCCCGCAGCGCCGGGGCAACCGGCAGCGGCGACCCTCGCCACGACGTGTTGGCCGCCGCCGGCAAGCTGTTCTTCACCAAGGGGGTGGCGGCCACCAGCATGGCCGAGATCGCGGCGGCCGCCGGCCTCCAGCCCCCGTCGCTCTACTACTGGTTCCGCAACAAGACGGCGATCCTGGGTGCGCTGGTGGCCGAGGCCAACCGAGTGCCGCTGGGGATGGTGGCCGACGTCAACCAGGCCGGCGGCCCGGCCGGGGCGCGGCTGTGGACGATCATCTGCCTCGACGTGGTGGCGCTCAGCGCTCTGCCGTTCGACATCAACGAGGTGCACCGGATGGTCGACGACGGCTCCCCCGAGGCCGCCACCTACTGGGCCGAGCGCCAGCAACTGATCCGGGAGGTGGAAGCGATCGTGGCCGAGGGGGTGACCTCGGGCGAGTTCCGTCCCGTCGACCCCCGCCTCACCGCCCTGTCGGTGTTGGCCAGCGACGAAGGCAGCCAGAACTGGCACCGGCCGGCGGGGGGAGCCGGCGCCGCTCCGGGAGACGACGGCGCCGCCGCCTACACCCCCCACCAGATCGGCGAGCATCTGGCCGACCTCACCCTGCGGGGCCTGCTCACCCGGCCGTCGGGCCTGGACTCGATCCGGGCCCGGGCCCAGCGGTCGGATCTGCTGCAACAGATTGCCGTCACCGAGACGCAATCGGCCGTTGTTTCTACGGATATTCGATAGAAACGGGCGCTCCCTAGCTTGCCTCCGTACGGCTGAGGAGGCATCGATGGCTCGTTCACGTTCAATTCCCACCCGGCTGGCCGCCGTGGCGGCCGCTCTGGGGTTGGCCACGGCCGCCTGCGGCGGTTCCTCGCCGGACGACGGGGCAGCGGAGACGACGGCGGCATCCGGCGCCACCGGTTCGTCGGCCGCCGCCCCGGCCGACGCTCCCACCGGCGATCCGATCAAGATCGGCTACAGCGCCTGGCCCGGCTGGTTCCCGCTCGCCGTCGCCGAGAAGGAGGGCCTGTTCACACAGGCCGGGGTGAACGTGGAGCTCCAGTTCTTCGCCGACTACCTCGGCTCGCTCGACGCCATGGCGGCCGGCCAGCTCGACGGCAACACCCAGACCCTGAACGACACCATGTTCGCCGTGGCCGCCGGCGACCAGCAGGTGATCGTGGTCACCAACGACAACTCGGCCGGCAACGACGCCATCATCTGCGACGCCTCGGTGGGCGACACCATCGCCGACCTGAAGGGCAAGACGATCGCCGCCGAGCCCGGAGTCGTCGACCACTTCCTCCTGCTCCAGGGTCTGGCCTCGGCGGGCCTGGCGGAGTCCGACATCGACTTCCGGGGCGTCACCACCGACGCCGCAGCGGCCGCCTTCGCCGGCGGCGAGTTCGACTGCGTGGGCGTGTTCGCTCCCTTCACCGTCCAGGCTCTGGAACGGCCGGGTTCCAAGGTGGTCTTCGACTCGGCCGACTTCCCGGGCACGATCTCCGATCACATCGTGGTCACACCGGAGCTGATCAAGGAGCGGCCCGAGGACGTGCAGAAGCTGGTGGACGCCTGGTACCTCACCCTGGATTGGATCGAGGCCAACCCCGACGAGGCCCTCACCATCCTGTCCGACGTGGCCGAGCTGACCCCGGAGGAGTACCAGAGCCTGGCCGACGGCACCAGGATCTTCGACGCCGCCGACGCCCTCACCACCTTCACCGACACCAGCGGCCCCACCTCGCTGCAGCGGGTGGCCAAACTGATCAACCCATTCCTGGTGGAGTCGGGGCTGACCGAGCAGGAGGCCCCGCTCGACGGCCTGTTCGACGCCTCCTTCACCCAGGCCAACGTCGACGCTGCCCAATGAGCGACACGGCCCCGACGGCCCGGGGCCGGCGCCAGTCTCCCCTGTTCCAGCTGCGGGGCGAGCTCGACGGCCGGACCCGGCTGATGCTGGGGGTGGCCGGGGTGGCCACCCTGCTCATCGGCTGGGAGGCGGCGGCCCGGGTTCTGGCCGGCGACTCGATCCTGTTGCCCACGATCGGCCAGACGCTCACCGCTCTGCAGGAGCTGGCCCGCTCCGGTGAGCTGTGGGGCGACCTGGGGGCCAGCCTCCGCCGGGTTGGCATCGGGTATGCCGTGAGCCTCGCTCTGGGGGTGGTGCTGGGAGTGGCGATGGGGTCGCTGGCGTCGGCCGAGGCGTCGCTGGAGCCGGTGTTCGGCATGGTGCGCTACATCCCGGCCAGTGCCCTCACTCCCCTGTTCCTGCTGTGGCTGGGGATCGACGAGTCGCCCAAGCTGGCTCTGATCGTGGTGGGCACGGTGTTCTACAACGTGCTGATGGTGGCCGACGTGGCCCGCTCGGTACCGACCCCGCTGATCAACGCCAGCTACACCCTGGGAGCGGGTCGGCTCACCGTGCTGCGCCGGGTGATCCTCCCCCACTCCTGGCCCGGGATCATCGACGTGGCCCGGATCAACCTGGCCGCCGCCTGGCTGATGCTGGTGGTGGCCGAGTTGCTGGCGGCCGATCAGGGACTGGCTTTCCGTATCGTTCGGGCCCAGCGGTTCCGCCAGGTGGACCGCATGTTCGCTCTGCTCCTCGTGTTCGGCCTGATCGGGGTGGCCAGCGATCTGGCCCTGCGGGCCCTCAAGAGCTGGACCTCACCGTGGGCCCGGGCGTGAGGGCCGTCGGTGACGGTGGGGCCGCCGCCAAGCTGCGCTGCGTCGGCGTCACCAAGCGGTTCCCGGGACGGCGCCGCCAGCCGGGCACGGTGGCCCTCGACGGGATCGACCTGGAGGTGGGCGAGAACGAGCTGGTGTGCATCGTCGGGGCCTCAGGCTGCGGCAAGTCGACCCTGCTCAACATCGTGGGCGGGCTGGAGGAGGCCACCGAGGGGACGGTGGAGGTCGACGGCGCCCCCGTGATCGGGCCCGGCCCCGACCGGGGCATGGTGTTCCAGGCCTACTCGCTGTTCCCGTGGAAGACGGTGGCCGAGAACATCCGCTTCGGCCTGGAGTGCGCCGGGACACCCCGCCCGCTGCGGGCCGAGCGGGTGCAGGAACTGCTGGGGATCGTGGGGCTCACCGAGTTCGCCGACACCCTCCCCCGGGACCTGTCGGGCGGGATGCGCCAGCGGGTGGCGATCGCCCGGGCCCTGGCCCCCGAGCCCGACATGCTGCTGCTCGACGAACCCTTCGGCGCCCTCGACGCCCAGACCAAGCAGGTGCTGCAGGATTTCCTGCTCACCGTGTGGCAGCGGACGGGGGCCACGATCCTGATGGTCACCCACGACGTCGACGAGGCCGTGTACCTGTCGAGCCGGGTCTACGTGTTCTCCAGTCGACCGGGACGGGTGGCGGAGGAGATCGAGGTGCCGTTCGGGGCCCAGCGGGGCCCCCTGGTACGCCGCGACCCCCGGTTCCTGGACCTCCGGGACGAGATCCAGGATCACCTGCGGACGAATGTGCGCTAGTTCTCCAGGGGCTTGACGATCGAGGCGATCTCGGCCAGCTCGGTGGCCCAATCGTCGGGCTCGGCCGCCGGGATCAGCACGAACTTGGAGAAGCCGACGTCGATGAAGCCCTGGATCGCTTTGGCCAGGCCGTCCTTGTCGGGCACCATCGAATCGGGGTCGATACCGGGGTTTCGATCCTGGATCACAGCCAGGGTGGCCGGGGCGATCGGCCCACCGTCGGTCCGGTAGATGAGCAGAGCGCCGTAGTGCTCGGGGTCGATCGAGCGGTCGTGCTCGGCCGCGATCTGCTCGATCGTGGCCCGGCCCTCGGCCACCTGGGCCGGGGTGCAGAACGAGGGCAGCCATCCGTCGCTGTGGCGCCCGACCCGCTTGAGCTCCAGCGGGGCGATGCCGCCCAACCACACGTCGAGGTGCTTGCTCACCGGCTGGGGGCGGATGGTGACGTCCTCCAGGTTGAACCGCTTGCCGTGGTGGGTGACGTGTTCCTCGGCCCACAGCCGACGCATCAGGGGTAGGGCCTCGTTGAACCACGCCCCCCGCTCGTTGCGCTGCACCCCGAAGGCCTGCTGTTCTGCCGAGTTGGCCACTCCCAGGCCGAAGGCGGGGATGAGCCGGCCGCCCGACAGCTGATCGAGCGACGCCATCGACTTGGCCAGGATCACCGGGTTGCGGCCCGGGAGCACCATCACCGACATGCCGACCTTGAGGTTGCGGGTACGACCGCAGGCGTAGGCCATGCCCACCAACGGGTCGGGGCAGTCGCCCGAGAGCCTCTCGGAGAGCCACAGCGAGTCGAACTCGTGGTGCTCGAGGGCGTCCACCAGCTGGCAGAAGCGGTCCTGGTCGGTGGTGGCGTTGCGGGTGCCGAGCCCGTAGCCGATGCGGATCTTCATGGCCCCCAGCGTGGCCGGCCCGGCTGGTTCACGCCAGCGGGGCGGCCTGGAGGGCCTCCCACACCCGCAGCGGGGTGAGGGGGAGGTCGATGTGCTCCACCCCGTAGGGGGACAAGGCGTCGATGACGGCCGACTGGAGAGCCGGGGTGGCCACCACCGTGCCCGACTCCCCCACACCCTTCACCCCGAGGGGGTTGAGGGGCGACGGGGTCTCCATCTCGTTGGTCTCGAAGCTCGGCACCTCGGCCGCCGACGGGATGCCATAGTCGGCGAAGGTCACGGTCACCGGGGTGCCTTCGGGGGTGTAGGCCATCTCCTCGAACAGGGCGGCCCCCACCGCCAGGCCGAGCCCGCCGTGGACCTGACCGTCGGCCAGGACCGGCTGGAGGATCACGCCGGCGTCGTCGACCGTGACCAACCGGCGGATCTCGACCGCCCCGGTCTCGGGGTCGACCTCCACCGCGGCCACACAGGACCCGAAGGCGAAGCTCCCGGCCCCCTTGACCGGCTTGTAGGCGGCATCCACTGTGATCGGCTCCAGATCAGCCCACTCGAGGGCCCGGGCCGGGGTGCCGACCACGTGGAAGGCACCATTGTCCTTGTCGAACACCACGTCGTCGACGTTGGCCTCCAGTTGCTCGGCCGCCTGGGCCCGGGCTGCGGCGATCAGCTCCACCGAGGCGTTGAAGGCGGCCGACCCGCCGAGCTGGGCCGACCGGGAACCGATGGTGCCGCCGCCGAAGGGGGCCAGGTCGGTGTCGGAGTGCAGGATGTCGACCCGGCTGGGATCGACGCCGAGCTCGGCCGCCACCACGGCGGCGAAGGTGTGCTCGTGGCCCTGGCCGTGGGGGGAGGTGCCAACGATGACCTGGAACCGACCGTCGGGGCCGAGGGAGGCGGAGGCCGTCTCGCCCTCGCCGCCGCCCGTGATCTCCACCGTGCAGCTCACGCCGATGCCGAGCAGCTTGGGGTTGTCGCCGGCGGCCCGGCGGGCGGCCTGCTCGGCCCGCAGCTCGTCATAGCCGGCGGCGGCCGCCGCCCGGCGCAGGGACTCGGCGTAATTGCCGCTGTCGTATGTCGAGCCGATGGCGGTGGTGTAGGGGAAGGCGTCGGCCGGGACCACGTTCTTCAGGCGGACCTCGAGGGGGTCGAGGCCGACGGCGGCGGCGAACCGATCGACGGCCCGCTCGATGTCGCAGGCCGCCTCGGGCCGCCCGGCGCCCCGGAAGGCGACGGTGGGGGTGGTGTTGGTGACCACCGAGGTGCCTTTCATCGATGCCGTGGCGATGGCGTAGGTGCCGGTGCCGGAATTGCGGAGGTTGCCGGTGACGTTGGTGCCCATGGCCGGGTAGGCGCCCGAGTCCTGGAGGGCGTCGACCTCGTAGGTGGTGATGATGCCGTCGCGGGTGCCGCCGATGCGGATGCGGTGGGTGGAGGCCCGGCCGTGGCCCATGGCCACCGTGGCCTCACTCCGGGTGTAGCGCCAGCGAACGGGCCGGCCCAGCTGCTTGGACACGTAGGCCGCCACCACGTCTTCCGGGTAGCAGCCGTAGCCGCCCTTGGCCCCGAAGCCGCCGCCCACGTCGGGGGCGATGGCCCGCACCGTGCCCGGCTCCAGGCCCAGCAGGTTCTCGATCACGAACTTGGCCCCGGCTGGGCGCTGGGAGCAGACCCAGGAGGTGCAGCGGCCGTCGGGGCCCCAGGCCACGGCGCCGGCCAGGGGTTCGATGGCGCTGGGGGCGAGGCGGGGATGTCGCATGGTGAGGTCGACGGTGACGTCACACGCCTCCCAGGCGTCGTCGGGCACGGGGTCCATGGCCCAGGCGAACGAGATGTTCGTGCCGGCGTGGGGGTGGAGCAGGTCGGTGCCGGCCAGCGAGGCGTCGAGGTCGGTGACCGGAGGGAGCAGGTCGTAGTCGATCACCACCAACTCGGCGGCGTCGGCCGCCTGGACCTGGGTCTCGGCCAGCACCAGAGCCACCGGCTCGCCCACGTAGCGGACGGTGTCGAGGGCCAGCAGGGGACGCCACAGGTCCCGGTTCATCGAGGGGAGGCGGGGCGGGAGGGGCCAGCCGTCGATCTCGGGGCCGGTGAACACGGCCACCACACCGGGAGACTCCAGCGCTTCGCTCACGTCGACCGAGGTCAGACCGGCGTGGGCCTCGATGGAACGGACGAAGTGGCCGTGAAGGGCGCCCTCGAGGAGGGGGTGACGGAGGCCGTCGATGAACGTGCCCTGGCCCTGGACCAGCGGCGGGTCCTCCCGCCGACCGGTGAAGGGACCGTGGTGACCGTGACTTGTGGTGGCGCTCATAGCGCTAGCGACGATAGAGCCAGAACCGAGCCCATTCACGTTCCTGTGCCATCCG
>CADEDH010000018.1:83235-100957 GCA_902826025.1 uncultured Actinomycetes bacterium | reverse complement strand
ACTAGCGTTCGGTCATGACGATCACGACGACGGGGGACGGCGTGCTCACCGCTGCCGACCGGTCCCGCTACGAGACCGACGGCTACCTGTTGCTGCCGGAGTTCGTCAGCCGGGAGTGGCTCGACGAGTTGCGGGCGGCGGCGGCCGAGTTCGTGGAGGAGAGCCGGCAGCTCACCGCTTCCACCAAGCGGATCGACGTGGAGCCCGATCACACCGCCGAACGTCCCCGCCTCCGGCGCCTGGTGTCGCCGCTCGACCAGCACGAGACGTTCCGCCGCTTCACCCTGGAGGGACCGCCGGCCCAGCTGGCCATGGAGCTCTTGGGCGGCCCCGTGCGGTTCCACCACTCGAAGCTCAACTACAAGTGGTCCGACGGCGGGGCCGAGGTCAAATGGCACCAGGACATCCAATTCTGGCCCCACACCGACTTCAGCCCGCTCACGATCGGCGTCTATCTCGACGACGTGGACGATGAGATGGGGCCCATGGGCGTCGTGCCCGGCTCCCACACCGGCCCCCTGTACGACCAGTACGACGAGGCCGGCAACTGGGCCGGGGCCATGCGGGCCGACGACATCGCCGCCGTGATCGACCCGGCGAAGGTGACGTGGCTCCAGGGCCCGGCCGGCTCGGTGACGATCCACAACTGCTGCATCGTGCACGGGTCGGTGCCCAACTCGTCGCCCCGGCCCCGGCCGCTGCTGCTCCAGACCTACTCGGCCGCTGGCTCGTACCCGATCGCTGGGATCGGGGCCAACGGCGTCACCGGGCGCCACGGCGGCACCGTGATCGGCGGCCCCACCGGCCAGATGCTGTCGGTCGACGGCCGCCCCATGCGGGGCGCCCCCGACTGGTCCCGTCGGGGCGCCGCCCCCACCATCTTCGGCTCCCAGCACAAAGACAGCTGAAGCCTTCCGCTCCTACGGTTCCCCGCCGTCGACCGAGTACGGCGTGAGGTCGGGCTCGATATCGGTCAGTTCCACGGCCATCGGTGCATGAACGTCTCCACCACCCGCTCGAGGTCGACGGCAACGAACGTCCCAGCCGACGGTGGATGCCCCGATGGAGCCTCGCTGTCGGAGAAGTGTCGCATCAGCGACAGCTCGAAGCCGTCGCCGAGCTCGACGAACCACGGCGCGTTCACCGGTCAGACGATCTTCGGGGCGCGCTCGACCGTCGCCTGGCGAGCGACGCTGGCCCGGAGGCGAGCCGACAGGCCGAACGAACGGCGAACTTTGTCACCTTGTGCCGCCAAGGGCGGCAGAAGGTGACAAAGTTCGGCGCCATGCGCGAAATCGGCGGTCGGTGGTCGGCCGGCGGGGTGGGCGGCTAACCCAATGAGCGGCAGATGTCGACGACGGCGCACCACCCGCCATCACCGGGCGGGTCGATGACCTGGTCGGCGGCGGCCAGCACGTCGGGCTCGGCGGTACGCACGGCCACGGCGTGGCCGGCACCCTGCAGCAGCTCCAGGTCGTTGGCGGCGTCGCCCACGCCCAGGATCTCGTCGGGGCCGATTCCGGCCGCCTCGGCGTAGGCCAGCACCCCGGCCCACTTCGACGCCGGGCTGGGAATGACCGACAGCGACGTCCCCCCGTACAGCGAGTCCTGGGTGAGGGTGGCCCGGGCCACCCCGAGAGCGGTGACGGCCGCCGCCACCGGGGCCAGCACGTCGAGCTCGCCCCCGATCACGGTGAACGCCGCCACTCGGTGCCGGGGCACGCTGTGCTCCAGCGGACCGACCACCGCCCACTGCAGCAGGCTCTCGGCCCGGCCCGCCCCCGGGGTGGGGGCCCGGTGGGCCGGCTCGGTGGCCAGCAGCACGTCGAGCTCGGGATGGTCGACGAACACGTTGGGGGCCAGCCCCCGCTCCAGGAACTCGGCCAGCACGCTGGCGGCGGCCGTCGCCTCGAACAAGGACTCGTGGAATCGATGCCCTGCCGCCCAGTCCTCCCCGAACGTACCGTCGAGGCACACCGCGGCCAGGGCGTCGAGGCCGTTGTCGGCCAGGGCGGTGCGGGCGCTGCGGGGCCGGCGACCGGTGGCGGCCAGCACCGTGACCCCCGACGACACGAGCTCGTCGAGCGCCGCCCGGACCTCGGGCCGCACCTGGATCGAGCGGTCCCACAGGGTGCCGTCGAGATCGGTGGCCACGAGGCGGATCACAGGCGGGCCCTCCTCTCGCCGGTGGCCGTCACCCGGCCAGCGTGGGCAGCTGGTAGGCCCGCGCCGCCGTGTCGTGGAACAGGTCCCGCTTCTCGTCGGCCGAGCAGCCGGCGGCCAGCAGCTTGAACGCGTTCCACAGGGCCACGTAGCCGACGCAGGGCTTGTCCACCGGGAAGTTCGACTCGAACAGGCAGCGCGACGGCCCGAAGGCGTCGAGGCAGAACCGCACCTCGGACCCCCATGCCTCCACCACCTCAGCCGACGACGCCGTGCGGCCCCGCTTGTCCCACCGGTCGCCCGTGAGGGGCCGGATCAGGGCCCCCAGCTTCATCACCACGTTGGGGGCCGACGCCAGGTCGGTGATCCCGGCCTGCCACACCGCCCGGACCTCGTCGGCCTTGCCCCGATAGGGGCCGCCGGCGATGGGGATGCCGAAATGGTTGGCCACGATCGTGACCTCGGGGCAGGCCCGGGCCAGGTCTGCCAGCTCGCTCAGCTGGTGGTGGAAGCACATGGCGTCGTAGGAGAAGCCCATGGCCCCCAGCCGGCGCACCCCGGCCCGGAACGTGTCCTCACCCATCATCCCGGCCCGGGCCGAGTTGTTGCCCATCGGGTTGGGGTCGAAGGCGGTGTTGTGGCGGACCCCTCGGAACCGGCCCTGGCCCGCCTCGGCCTCGGCCTCCAGCACCTCGGCCACGGCGTCGCCCAGGGCCAGGTCGGCGTTGCCCACGATGGCTCCGATCTCGGCCCCGCCTTCGGCCACTGCCCGGGCCGAGCTGGCCTCGGCGATGGCGGCCACGAACTCCACCTCGCCCACCGGGCGCATGTGGGCCGGGCCCTCCCGCCGGTACTCGGCGTGGCACTCCACGAATACGGTGCGCACCACGTTGTGGCCCGACGCGGTGTCGGCCCGGAGATCGTCGAGCAGGTACTGGCCCGCCCCGTGGGAGGACCGGTTCCACAGGTGGTGGTGGGCGTCGAGGATCGGGAGCTCGGGCTCCAGGATGGCTTCGGTCTCGGCCTCGGTGGTGTCGGCGCTGTCGGTACTCATTTCCACGCCACCCCCATGGACTCGTACACGCCCCGCAGGATGGAGTGGGCCCGGTCGTCGCCCACCGTGCCCTCGCCCATGCGGTTCATCACGTACGCCATCGTCATCCGCCGGTCCATGTCGTTGATCACCAGCGACCCGCCCCAGCCGCCCCAGTAGCACAGGTTGGGGCTCGGGCTGATCGGGGCCCGGGGCGAGTTGAGCCCGTAGCCCACGCCGAACGTCACGCCGATGCCGAGCACCAGGTCCCGCCCGGCGGCCTGCACGTCGAGGATGCGGTTGAGGGTGGTCTCACCGAGCAGGCGGTGGCCGTTGCTCTCGCCCCCGTTGGCCACGGCGTGCTGGGCCCGGGCCACGCCCCGGGCGTTGCCCTGCCCGCCGGCGGCCGGGATCTCGGCCCGCCGCCAGGCCAGATCGTAGGACTGCTCGGCCTCGAGGCGGGGGTTGACGAACGACCGGAACGGGATCGACGTCTTGTCGATGCCGCCACCGCCCCCACCGCCGCCCGAGCCGTCACTGGCGTCGGCCGCACCGCCTCCGGCCGGGGTGGACGGGGCGATCACGGGGGCCACCCGGCCGTCGTGGCGGGGATCGAGGCCGATGTGGAAGTCGGCGTCCATCGGGCCGGCCACCTCGGTGGCGAAGAACTGGCCCACGGTCTGGCCCGTCACCCGGCGCACCACCTCGCCCACCAGATACCCCTGGGTGATCCCGTGGTAGCCGCTCCTGGTGCCCGGCTCCCACCACGGCTCCTGGGCCGCCAGCAGCGACGTGCACTTCTCCCAGTCGTACAGGTCCTCGCTGCGCAGCCGCTCGTTCCAGCCCGACAGCCCGGCGGTGTGGGCCAGCAGGTGGCGCACCAGCACCCCCTCCTTGCCGTTGGCCTCGAAACCGGGCCAGTAGCGGGCCACCGGGTCGTCGACGCTCACCAGCCCCCGGTCGGCGCACATCAGCAGGGCCAGGCAGCTCATGGTCTTGGTGGTGGAGAACACGTTGATCAGCGTGTCCTGCTCCCAGGGACGGGAGCGGGCCTCGTCGAGGTGGCCGCCCCACAGGTCGACCACCATCTCCCCCTCCACCATCACGGCCACCGACGCCCCCACGTCGCCGTTGTCGGCGAAGTTCCCCAGAAAGGCGTCGCGCACCGGCGCGTACCGGTCGTCGCAGTGGCCCTCGGCCACGATCTGCACAGCGGCATCGGTCATCAGCAGCTCTCCCGTCCCCAGGGGTCGTCCCGTGTAGGCCTAGCTTGGATCACCGGCCGGCCCGTTGGCGAGATGACGCTCTCAGGAAGCTCACAGCCAACTCGGCGCCGGTTCCCAGAGCCGGCCGGCAGGCTGATGCCCGTCAACCCTCAGCGCCCCCGACCCAGCTCGAAGGAGCCCATCGTGACCAGCACCCTCGACCCCGACCACCACGCCGCCGACCACGACCAGCACGACGACTTCGGCGGCCTGCAGCGGGACCTGCCCGCCTTCGTCGGCCGTCGCCGGGCCCTCCAGTTCCTGGGCGGGGCCAGCCTGGTGGGCCTGCTGGCGGCCTGCAGCTCCTCGTCGGACTCGGCCGGCGGCTCGTCGTCGACCGCCGCCGGGACGGGCACAGAGGGCACATCGGGCACGACGGCCGCCACCTCCGGCGGGACCACGGCGTCGGCCGGCGCCGAGATCCCCGACGAGACCCAGGGCCCGTACCCGGCCGACGGGTCGAACGGCCCCAACGTCCTCGGCACCGACGGGATCGTCCGGGCCGACATCACCTCCAGCGTGGGCGATCTCTCGGGCACTGCCGACGGGGTACCGCTGACGGTGCAGCTCACCGTGGTCGATCACAGCACCGGCTCGCCGGTGTCGGGCGCCACCGTCTACGCCTGGCACTGCACGGCCGACGGGCAGTACTCGGTCTACGAGATCACCGACCAGAACTACCTGCGGGGGGTTCAGGCCGCCGACTCCTCGGGGAGGCTCACGTTCACCACAATCTTCCCCGGCTGCTACGCCGGCCGGTGGCCCCACATCCACTTCGAGGTCTACTCCTCGCTGGAGGAGGCCACGGCGGGCACGGCGTCGATCAAGACCTCCCAGCTCGCCCTGCCGGAGAGCGACTGCGCCGCCGTCTACGCCGACAGCCGCTACGGCAACAGTTCGTCCAGCCTGGGCCGGCTCTCGCTCGACACCGACAACGTGTTCCGCGACGGATGGACCGACCAGCTCGCCACCGTCTCCGGCTCGGCCGCCGACGGCTACACGGCGTCCCTGCTGATCCGGGTCTGAGCCGACCGGCCGGGATCTCTGACACTGCGTGCGCCCCTACGGCACGGCATGTCAGAGTTCCGGTCAGAACCGACGACGACGACGACCGAGGAGGGCCGACGAATGGCCGACCGACTACAGGGCAAGCTGGCACTGGTGACCGGAGGCGGCTCCGGCCTGGGGGAGGCGATCTGCACCCGCTTCGCCCAGGAGGGGGCCACCGTGATCGTGAACGACCTGCGGGCCGAGGCAGCCGAGCGGGTGGCGGCGGCCGTGGGTGGCCACGCCGCTCCGTTCGACGTTGCCGACTCCGCCGCCGTGGCCGATGCCTTTGCCAAGGTGGCCGCGAACCACGGCCGGCTCGACGTGCTGGTCAACAACGCCGGCATCGCCCCACCGACGACTCCGGCCGAGGCCGAGGACCGCACGGCTCAGGTGCTGCAGCAGATCAGCGAGCTCCAGGCCGGCGGGCCCGTCACCACCTTCCTCGACGTGACGGTGGACATGACCGACGAGGCGTGGCGGCAGATGCTGTCGATCCACCTGGACGGCACGTTCTACTGCACCCGGGAAGCGCTGAAGATCATGAACCCCCAGATGGCGGGATGCATCGTGAACATGGGGTCGATCATGGGCACGTCGGGCGGGGCCGGGGCGCCCCACTACTGCGCGGCCAAGGCCGCCATCCTCGGCCTCACCCGGTCGGTGGCCCGCGAGGTGGTGCTGCGCAACATCCGGGTCAACGCCATCGCCCCTGGCTACATCGACACGCCCCTGCTGGAGGTGATGACACCGACGATGAAGGGCCTGATCGCGGCCCAGACCCCGATGCAGCGCCTGGGTGACCCCGACGACATCGCCTGGGCCGCCGTGTACCTCGCCAGCGACGAAGCCAAGTACGTCACCGGCCAGACCCTGTCGCCCAACGGCGGCTGGCACATGAGCCAGTAGCCGCTGGAACCGGGGCCGCCACCGGGCGCTGGCCGGCCCGCGGCGACGCCGAACCCGACCGTGTGCGACCATGATCCGATGGCGCAGCGACCGCGTGGCGGGTGGTTCGAGTACAGCCCCGAGGGGGTCGAAGCGGTGCGCCACGGGTCGCTGCGGTGGTGGTGGCGGACCCACGGCCGGCAGGGCGGCTTCCGGTACAACGACCTCAACCTGGCCGGCTGGGCCGCGGTGCTCCTGCCCGGGGCCGTTGGTGGGTTGGCCGCCGGGCGTCTGTGGGGGGCGCCGGTCTGGTTGACGACCATTGCCGGGATGGTGGTGTCGTGGGTGTTGGCCCTGGTGGTGGACCGCTGGCAGGGGGCCCGCCGACCGGTGACGATCGAGGTGTCGGACCTCGGGCTGGCGACCGTCGACCGGCTGGTGGCCGAGCTGCGCCAGGAGGGCGTGACGGTGACGGTGCGCCAGTGGAACCCGCCCGCCGAGCCCGATGGTCAAGCGGCACCGCCGGCCCGGTGCGCCCTGCGCACGACCGGCCGGTTCCGTCGGCGGGTGCTGGCGGCGGTAGAGGCCGAACGGCAGCGCCGCCATGGCTCCTGAGCGACGTCCGGCCGGAGCCACCGCAGCGCCCCGGTTCGTGGTCCAACGCCACCGGGCCCGCCGCCTCCACTACGACGTGCGGCTGGAGATCGGCGGGGTGCTGGTTAGCTGGGCCGTGCCCAAAGGGCCCACGCTCGACCCCGCAGCCCGCCGCTTGGCCGTGCGGGTGGAGGACCACAGCATCGAGCACCTCGACTTCGAAGGGGTCATCCGGGCCGGTGAGCCCGGCGGCGGCGACGTGATCGTGTGGGACCGGGGCACCTGGGAACCCCAAGGCACCGACGACCCGGCGAAGGCCGTGGCCGACGGCGAGGTCCACGTCGACCTGCACGGTGAGAAGCTCCAGGGTCGTTTCGCCCTCGTGCAGACCGGACGGCCCCAGGCCGGCGGCGGCCGGGAGCAGTGGCTCCTGGTGCACAAGCGCGACCGCTTCGCCGTGCCCGGGTGGGATCCGGAAGACCATCCCCGGTCGGTCCGGAGCGGTCGAACCAACGACGAGGTGGCGGCCGGGCCCGAAGCTCCCTAGGCCCGTCGGGTCTGCCTCGGGGGCGGTGACGGGGATGTCCCCGATGGCGACGGGCCCCGGAGGGTGCAGGGTGCAGTCATGACCTTCAACCTCACCACCGTCCAATCCCGTATCGTCGGCGCCGTCGTCGGTGCCTGGCTCGGCATCCAGCTCGTGCTGTGGCTCGGCCTCGTCACCTACCTGGCGGTGACGGTCGTGCCGGTGCTCGCCACCGTCGGCGCGGTGGGCGCCCGTCGCCTGCTCGGCGCCGGGTTGTCGCTCGCCATCGGCCTCATGGCAGCCGAGGTTGTGTCGCTCTACGCGTTCGCCGTGATCCCGTTCGGTGTCTTCATCGTCCTGCCCCTGCTGCTCGTCGTCGCCGGAGCCGTCACCGTCCTCGTCTTCCGGTCGATCCGGCTGGTACCGGTCCCCGCCCGCTGAGCTCGCCCGGGTCCTTCCAACCGGCCCCCGCCCAATCGGGTGGGGGCCGGTGGCGCGCTTCGGGCGGGCCTCACTCCTCCGGAAGCGGGAACGGTGCGGGGTCGAGGAAGCGGGTGAGCACGTTCAGGCTGAGCTGGGCCACGTCGTTGTCGTAGCCGTTGCGGGCCAGGGCCCCGAACCACGAGATCGACCCGACGGAGAACACAGCACCCCCGCTGGGGGTCTCGTAGAACACGATGTCGCTGCGGACGTAGGGGTCGGGCGTGGGGTAGATCACCGAGCCCTCGAACTCCTCCTTGGTCCGCACCATGTCGGGTCCGAAGGTGCCCATGGCCGACGCCAGCACCACGGCGTGGCGGGGCGACCCGAGGCGAGGGTCGTAGCGGTCGAGCTCCTGGCCGGCGGCCCCGCCGCCCAGGCCCGACGTGCCGATCCGGCCCTCGTCGTCGTGCACCCCGTCCCACACCCAGGCCGCCCGCCCGGCGCGGCTCTCGCTGTCGATCGTGTAGTAGGTCGCCCCCTCGAACCCCTGGGCGGCGAACCCGACCCCGCAGATCTCGTTGGGGGCCCGCTCCAGCCGGCGCCACATCCCCCCGTACTCGCCGCCCCAGGCGTGGTAGCTCTCGCCGTTGCCGGTCTGCCAGTTGCGCACCCCGTCCTCGGCCCGGCGCAGCTCCATGGCCCCGGGCCAACTGTCGCTGAACGCCACCCGCCAGTAGAACCCGTTGCCGCCCAGGTACATGAGGCGCCCGCCGGCCCGCTGCCACGCCTCCAGGGCGTCGAGCATGGCGGTGGACCAGTACTCCGGATGGGAGCACGTGACGATCACCCGGTACGGGGCGAGGGCGGCCACGCCATCGCGGTGCACGTCCTCGTCGCCGATCACGTCGTGGCCGGTGCCGAGCTGGCCGCCGGCGTGCTCCAACCAGGCGTTGAGGTCGGTGTCGGGGGTGAAGTTCCAGCCGTCGGCCCCGGGGCGGAGGTTGAGCACCGGCCGGAGGCGGGAGCTGAACATCATCCCCGAGCCGTCGACGTGCTTCTCGTACATCGAGCGCCCCACCTCGGGATGGCGGCGCACATAGTCGTGCTCGGGCCGGAGCCGCTGGCGGCTCTGGATGAAGTCGGCCCCGTCGAACAGCATCCGGTGGTTGGCGTAGGCCAGGTAGGTGGCCGACGACATCAGCAGGGCCACGTCGGCGGTGGGGGCGCCGGCGGCGGGGCGGACGAAGAACGGCACCCGGTCCTCGTCGCCGTTCTTGCTGATCAGGTGGAAGGCGTAGATCCCGCTGGGCAGGTCGGAGGGCAGGGGGAGGGTGACGGTGGGCTCCCAGCCAGCGTCGTACAGATCGTCGGTGTGGAAGTGGACGGCGTCCCACATCGACGGGTCGTCGGTCCAGCGCTGGGTGGACCCGTCCCAGGTGGGCCCGGTCACGGCCCGGGTGGGCAGTTGGTGGAGGACGCCGTGGCGGCCGGCGGGGCCCGTGTCGACGATCGACGGGCTGTCCATGCCCCGGCTCAGGTCCCACGCCAGCTCGGTGTCGTCGAGGCGGAGCCGGGGCCGGGCGATCCGCCCGTCGAGGCCGCCCCGGTCGGGCCCGGTCGTCGCACCGGCACCGTCGACCGCCGGGCCGCCGGCCAGGACGAGGCGGCTCCAGGTCTGAGGGCCGGCGGCGGCCGAGCCGGTGGCGGGGTTGGGGTTCGCTTCCAGCAGGTCCCGTCCCGGGGAGCGGGACAGCTCGGTGGTGGCGGCCCCGGTGAGCGTGCCGGCCGCCAGGTCCCAGGTGATGGCGACGTCGTACCACCGCCGGTTCTCGAGCGGCCGGGGCCGTAGCACCAGGGCCGGGCCGTCGTCGCCCACCCGGGCCGTCAGCCGCCCTCCGGCCTCGGCCTCCACCACCAGCGACGCCGGGGCCCCGACCAGGACCAGCACGGTCTGGGCCTCCCGGGGCCGGGTGAAGTAGAGGCTGAACGCCAGCTCCACCACCGACTCCGAGGTCATCCCGCTCAGCTCCACCGTGCCGTAGGACCCGGGCACCAGCGGCTGGTGGGCCAGCTCCACCGTGGGTTCCAGCCCGGCCACGGCCACCGGGGTGACCGACCAGCCCGGCCCCCAGCGGGTGGGGTCGCCGCACGAGATCCGCTCCACTGCCACCTCGGCCGGGCCCGGCCGGTGGCTGGAGGCCCGCAACACCACCGTCTCGCCCGCCCGCAGCGACCACGGCTCGCAGTAGGCGGTGATCGCCTTCGGCTCGTCGGTCTCCCCCGGTGCGCCCCACATCATCGATGCCATGGCCGCCCATGCTGGCATCCGCCGACCCCGGGAGCCAGCGCCCCCGAGGGTCGACGCCCGCGATCTCTAGCGGAACTTCGGCTCGCGCTTCTCCAGGAAGGCCGACACGGCCTCTTTGTGCTCCGGGGTGCGGAACGCGTCGTTGAGCGACGACAGCTCCCGGCGCTGCACCAGCGACAGGTCGGGCTCGGCCCCGTTCACGGTGAGCAGCTCCTTGATCATCCGCACCGCCGGGGGCGGGTTCTCGGCGTAGGTCGTGGCCCGGGCCATGGCGGCGTCGAGTAGACCGTCGTCGGCCACCACGTCGTCCACCAGGCGCAGGTTCAGGGCCTCGTCGGCCGGCACCATGCGGCCTGACAGGGCCAGATCGCTGGCCGCCCCCCAACCACACCGCTGCACCAGGAAGTGGCTCGAGGCCAGCTCCGGCACCAGGCCCATGCGCACGAAGCGGGCCGACACCCGGGCCGACGCTCCCGCTACCAGGAAGTCCATCGGCAGCAGCAGGGTGAGGCCCACGCCCACCGCCGGGCCGTTGATGGCGGCCACCATCGGCTTCGACCGTCGCACCAGGCCCACCCAGTCGCCAGCGTTGTCGTTGCCGCCCCCGTCGCCGCCGCCTCCGGAGGAGGAGCCGGACGGCTCCCGCTCCTCCCGGCCGGCGAACTCGTCGCCGATGTCGGCTCCGGCGCAGAAGGCCCGGCCGGCCCCGGTGAACACGAAGGCGCCGATGGCGGGATCGGCGTTGCCGGCCTCGATGGCGTCGGTCAGCTCACGGCTCATCCGCCGGGTCCAGGCGTTCAGCTTCTCCGGCCGGTTCAGGGTGATCAGCTTGATCAGCCCCCGGTCCTCCACCTCGATCTGCTGGTAGTCCACGGTGCTCTCGCTCCTCCACGGGTTTGCCGGTGGTCGTGGCGATGGGCACCGCGAGGGGTGCACCGGCTCGCGTCACGGCCGAGGCGACCAGGTTGCCCCATCGGCCCGGCCCCGGCCACTCCGGCTGTTCCCGCCACGCCGTCCATTCCGGTCGGGTGGGGCCGAACACCCCGCCGTCGAACACCCCACCGTCAGCCGTTCCCGTGGTGTCGGCCTCGCTTCCCGGGGTGGCCCCGAACGCCCGGGCTTCGGTGTCGCCGTCGGGGCCCACTGCCGCCGGGGTGCTATCGGGGTGCCGCCAGGTGGCCACCGCCACCAGCAGTCCGGGGAGCGCCAGCGATGCCGGGGCCAGGAGGGGCAGCCCGCCCCGGGCGGCGTCGAGGAGGCGGGATGTCAGACCGGCCTGGGGGCGGAGCTCGGTGACGAAGGCCAGGTTCTTGTTCAGGTGGACGAACACGCCGATGGTGGCGATGACCATGGCCCCTGTGGCCAGGCCCGCCCCGGCCCGGAGGCGGCGGGGGCCGGTGGGCCCGTTCACCAGCCAGGCGGCGGTGAGGCCGGCCCAGGCCGCCACCCAGGCCATGGTCTGCGTGCTGCCGTGCCAGTGGGCGATGAGGGCGAGCTCCACCATCGAAGCGACGCTCACCCCCGCCGCCAGCAGGCAAAGCAGCTCCCGGAACGCCGGTTGGCGCCCGGCCGGGCCCGCCATCATCACGCTCCGAAGTCGAGGTAGGTCATGATCCGCTCGATCTCGGCGTTGTCGATGTATTTGGCCAGCTCATCGCGGAACCGGGCCGGCCCGGTCGCTGCGTCGTAGGGCCGGTACTCGAGGATCTCCTTGGCGATCTCGGGGCCGACGCCGGGGATCGACTGCAGCTCCTCGGCCGTGGCCTTGTTGGCCGACAGCTTGCCTACCGGGGCGGCGGTCGACGACGCGCTCGATGCGGAGGCGGCGGGAGCGGCCGGGGCCGACACGACCGGAGTGGAGGCGGCGGGAGTGGAGCCGGCTGAGGAGGTGCTGTCGGTCGACGAGCCGCAGGCGGCGGCGCCGATGGTGAGGGCGGCCAACAGGCCTGAGGTCAGCAGGGCGCGCGGGGTGAAAGGCATGACGATTTCTCCTGTGTGTGGGTGGCGGTCGGGCTGTCCGACCGCCGCACCGCCAGGGGCGGGCACCGCCGGCAGCGGCGCCGAGCGGTTTGAACCCATGGTGCGGGCCCGACGGCTAAGGCCGGGCTAAGCGACCGGCAAGCTCAACCCCGGATCACACCGGGGCGGCGCGGCGGCCGGCTCCGGTGCCGAGCCGGCATACCACCCGGGCCCCGCCCAATGGGCTGGTCTCGACCGCCATCGACCCGCCGGTGGAGCGGGCCAGCCGGCCCACGATGGCCAGGCCCAGGCCGGTGGAGCCGCCGCCGGATCGCCCGGCGGCCATCATCGAGGGGTCGAAGCCGGGGCCGGCGTCGTCGACGGCGATCACGCAACCGCCGTCGGGGTCGGCCGCAACCGACAGCTGGAAGGCCACGCCCCGCTCGGTATGGGCGAAGACGTTCTCGAGCAGCACGTCGAGCCCGGCGGCCAGGGCCTCGGGCTCCACCGCCACCGTGACCGCACGCCACCGGGCCCCGGGCTCGGCGGGGTCCACCGGAACCCCACCCAGCAGGAGTTGGCACTGGCGTTCCTCGTCGGCCGCCAGGGCCCGCCAGAACTCGTAGCGGTCGGCCACCACCCGGTTGACATCGAGGGGACGGGGCGGGTCGGCGGTGCGGCGGGCCTGGGCGATCAGGTCGTCGATCTCGTCCCGCAGGGCGTCGACCCCGGTGTGGAGATCGGTGGCCAGATCGTCGTCGGTGACCCGATCGAGGTCGATGCGGAGTCGGGTGAGGGGGGTCCGCAGCCGGTGGGCCAGCTCACCCACCATCTCCCGTTCGGCCACCAGCATCCCCTGCACCTGGCCGGTCAGCCGGTTGAAGGCGGCCGCCGTGTCCACCAGCTCCGGCGGACCCGACGGCTCCACCGTCACCTCCAGCTCGCCCTGGCCCAGACGTTGGGCGGCGTCGGCCAGGCGGCGGGCCGGGCCCACCACCCGCTGGGCGATGCGGTCGGCGATGGCCACACTCAACCCCACCAGAACCACCCCGGTGAGGGCCAGCGCCGCCCAGCTCGCGGCCAGGCCCCGGCTCAGCTCGTCGTCGGTCACCAGCACCCGTACCGCGCTGGCGCCGTTCACCCCGGCCACCGCGGTGACCAGTTCCACCCCGCCCGGAGCCTCACCCGACGAGCTCGTGGCCCCGTCGACGGCCTGGGCCAGGCGGGCTGAGTCGGGGGCCGGCTCGCCGATCACCTGGCCCCCGATCACCACCGTCACCTGCTGGTGGCCGGCGGCGTTGACACCGTCCACCAGCCGGGCCACCTCGTCCTGGCGGCCGGCGGCAGCCAGGGGTACGAGCTGGGCGACCACCGAGCGGCCCTCGTCGAGGGCCCGGTCCCGGCCCTGGAGCCGAGCCGAGAGGCCGAGGGGAACGAGGAAGGCCAGCGTTATAAGCGTCGCCATGGCGGCGAACGCCGTGGTCAGCTCTCGGCGCACGTCGGGTCGACCAGTTTCACGCCGACCCCGCGCACGGTCACCAGGTAGCGGGGCTCGTCGGCCCGGTCGCCGAGCTTGCGCCGCAGCCAGCTGAGGTGCACGTCGACCGTCTTGTCGGCCCCCCCGTAGGGCTGGCGCCACACCTCGGCCAGCAGCTCCCGCTTCGACACCACCTCACCGGTTCGGCCGGCCAGGTACAGCAGCAGCTCGAACTCCTTGCGGGTGAGCTCCACCACCTCACCATCGACGGTGACGGCGTGGCCGCCGATGTCGATGTCGATCCCGCCGATCACGATGCGGCGGGGGCCGGTCTCGGCCTGCACCCGGCGCAGCACGGCCCGGATACGGGCCTCGATCTCGGCCCCCGAGTACGGCTTGACCAGGTAGTCGTCGGCCCCGGCGTCGAGCAGGGCCACGATCTGGGCGTCGTCGTCGCGTGCCGTGGCCACGATCACCGGGACCTGGGACGTGGCCCGCAACATGCGCAGCACGTCCGCCCCGTCGACGTCGGGCAGGCCGAGATCGAGCACCACCACGTCGGGCGGGTCGGCCATCAACGCCGCCAGGGCCTCCATCCCCTTGGAGGCGCTACGCACCACATGGCCCCGGTCCTGTAGGGCCCGGGCCACCGACTGGCGGATCCCGGGGTCGTCCTCAACGATGTAGACGTCGGCCATACCTACTCTGTATCGGTGGAACCGACCGGGGGCAAGGATCCTGGCCCAGTCACTACCGAGGCTTAGCGTTCTCTTGACCTGCGGGCCGGGGGCGGTGGGGCACACTCTCCCCATGCGCTCGAAGTCGTTCCTCGCCGTGATCTGGGCCGTGGCCACCGTGGTGGCGGTGGCCATCGTGTGGCAGAGCCTCGGGTTCGTGTCCACCCGCACCGAAGACGATGGCACCGCATTGGGCGACGGCTCCACCGGCTCGGTGGTCACGCCGCTCACCGAGGGCACCTCGCCCCCTACCACGGCCGGGGGCAGCGGCTCGACCGGCACCGACCCGGCGGGCGCCCCGTCCACCACGCCCCCCACGGTGACCACCACGGTGGCCGGCGAGATCCCGGCCGACGCCGTCGATCAGACCTTCGAGCTGGTGGGCGGCACCGCCGTAGTGCGCTACTCGTCCACCGGCGTCACCGTGCTGTACGCCGCGGCGGCCGACGGATTCCAGCCCAAGATCGAACCCGAGGGCACGGGGTTGAAGGTGGAGTTCCGCAGCGAGGACCACCGGTCCCGGGTGGACGTGTGGTGGGACAACGGCCCCCGGAGCTCGACCGAAGAAGAGCGCGAGGACTGATCTTCTCTACCGGGTCCGGCCCGGCGTCCGGGCCCCGCCCGCGGTGGTCAGGTGCCGGCGCCCACGGGCCGGGGCCCTTTCCGGCCGGGCCGGTGGGGCCGCGGCGTCCGGGTGGTGCCCCCGGGTCGGCCCGATCCGCCGGCCTTGCCGGTCGCCACCGCCTTCTGCTGGGGAGCGCCCACCAGGGACCGCAGAGTGGCGGCCACCTCGGTCAGCTTCTCCGCCGCCTCCCGGGTGGAGGCCACGGCCTGAGCGTTCTCGGCCGCCGTGGCCGCCACCGAGCCGGCCTCGGTGACGATCGTCTCGGTGCCGTTGGCGGCCTGCACGATCCGCTGCTCGATGTCCTGGGTGGCCAGGGCCTGCATCTCCACGGCGGAGGAGATCTCGGCCTGGATCTGGGCGATGTCGTTGATGAGCGAGGTGATGGAGCCGATGGCGTCCACCGTCTTGTCGGCGTCGCCCTGGATGGCGGCGATCCGCTCCGAGATGGCCGAGGTGGCTTCGCCGGTCTGCTTGGCCAGCTCCTTCACCTCGTTGGCCACCACGGCGAAACCCTTGCCGGCCACACCGGCCCGGGCCGCCTCGATGGTGGCGTTGAGGGCCAGCAGGTTGGTCTGCTTGGCGATCGACGTGATCAGGTCGATCACCTGGCTGATCTCGGCCGAGCTCGACCCCAGCTTGGTGATGTGGGCCGAGGTGGTGTCGACCACGTGCACCCCCTGGGCCGCCACCTCGGCGGCGTGGGCCACGCTACGGGAGATGTCGGTGATGGAGGTCGACATCTCCACCGTGGCGGCGGCCACGCCCTGCACGTGCGACGAGATCTCGCGGGCGATGTCGGCCGAGTTCTGGGCCTTGCCCCGGGTCTGCTCGGCCCCGGCCATGAGCTGGGTGCCGGCTACGGCCACCTGGTCAACCGAGCCGGTCATCTCCGAGATCATGCGCCGGAGGTGACCCGTGATGCCCCGGGCGATGAACCACGACGCCAGCGCCATGGACACGATCGACAGCCCGCTGATGCCCATCACCAGGGTGCGGGCGCGCCGGGTGGCGGCGGCGTTGGCCTCCTCGGCCTCGGTGGCGGCGGCCTGGACGGTGTCGGACAGGGCCGACAGGTTCGTCTCCAGCACCAGGAACTGTTCCTTGAACGCGGTGAACTCGGTGGCGCCGGTACCGGCTGCGCTGTCGTCACCATCGCCGTCGTTGGCGGCGGCCTCGGCTCCGGCGGCCGTCATCACGGCCTGCCCGTCGGCTACATAGAGGTCGACCTCGGACGAGGCCTGGGTCACCGCGCTCTGCACCGCCGGCTGGTCCGACAGGTTGGTGGCGATGCTCTCGAAGTGGCCCTTGAGCGTCTGGCTGTGAGCGGCCAGTTCGTCGGCGGCGGTGGCCCGGTCCTGGTCGGTGGTGGCCAGCAGGGAGGCGTAGACGTCACCCCGGATGGCGTCGTGCATCATGTCGGCCTCCACCGAGGCCCGGATGGAATCGTTGAAGCGGGCCAGGGCCGACGCCTCCTTGATCCGGGTGGTGGCCAGGAGGCCGAGGTTGGCCACGCAGAGCACGCTGACGACACCGAACAGCAGCAATCGTTGCGAGATACTCCAAGTTTTCATTTGAATGAGCTCCTGGTGGGCCGATAGGAGACCAATCGGTCCAGGTGACGCGTAGTTGAATCGATGGGGTCGGTCGCTGTGGTGAACGGTCCGGGTGACCCAGACCGCTTTTCGGCTGGTCGGGCCGCAGGCGCTACGGTCGGTTGCCATGTTCATCAATGGTGAGTGGGTCGATGCCATCGCCGGGGGCACGTTCGCCGTGACCAATCCGGCCACCGGGGAGGAGATCGGGCAGGTGCCCGACGGGGGGCCCGACGATGCCCGGGCCGCCATCGCCGCGGCCGACGCCGCCTTCGCCTCGTGGTCGGCCACCACCCCGTTCGAGCGGGCCGACGTGCTGCTCAAGGCGTGGCAGTTGATGAACGCCAGGGCCGACGATCTGGCGAAGCTGATGACCACCGAGCAGGGCAAGCCGCTGCGGGCGGCCCGCACCGAGGTCACCTACGCCGCCGACTTCCTGCGCTGGTTCGCCGAGGAGGGCCGCCGGATCGGAGGCGAGTGGCTGCCGTCGGGCCGGTCCGACCAGCGGTTCCTCACCGTGCGCCAGCCGGTGGGGGTGGTGGCCATGGTGACGCCGTGGAACTACCCGATCTCGATGCTCACCCGGAAGATGGGGCCGGCCCTGGCCGCCGGGTGCACCCTGGTGCTGAAGCCGGCGGAGGCCACGCCGCTGTGCGCCAAGGCCGTGTTCGACATCTTCGTCGAGGCCGGGGTGCCGCCCGGCGTGATCAACCTGGTCACGGCGCAGGATCCGAAGCCGATCGGCGACGTGTTCACCAGCGATCCCCGGGTCCGCAAGCTCACCTTCACCGGTTCCACCGCGGTAGGGAAGCTTTTGGCGGGCAAGGCGGCGGGCGCGCTGCAGCGGGTGTCGGTGGAGCTGGGCGGCCACGCCCCGTTCATCGTCTATCCCGACGCCGACGCCGAGAACGCAGCCAAGGGGGCGGCCGCCCTCAAGTTCCTCAACGCCGGCCAGGCCTGCATCAGCCCCAACCGGTTGTTCGTGCACGCCAGCCAGGCCGACGCCTTCGTCAGCACCCTCACCAAGCGGGTGGGGGCCCTGGTGACGGGCAATGGCATGGACGACGGGGTGGGCGTGGGGCCGC
>CADEDH010000018.1:54333-83135 GCA_902826025.1 uncultured Actinomycetes bacterium | reverse complement strand
GTGGGGGCCCTGGTGACGGGCAATGGCATGGACGACGGGGTGGGCGTGGGGCCGCTGGTCAACGACCGGGCGGTGGCCAAGGTGGAGGCCCAGGTGGAAGACGCCACGGCCAAGGGAGCCGGGGTGCCGATCGGGGGCCACCGCCTCACCGACGGCGGGCTCGATCGGGGCCACTTCTTCGCCCCCACCGTGCTCACCGGGGTGACGCCGGACATGGTGGTCTACCGGGAGGAGACGTTCGGCCCGGTGGCGCCGGTGGTGGTGTACGAGGATGTTGACGACGTGATCCGCATGGCCAACGACACGCCCTACGGGCTGGCGGCCTACGTGTACACCGAGAGCCTGAAGACGGCCCTGTCGGCGTTCGAGGCGCTGCGGTTCGCCATCATCGGGATCAATGACGTGAACCCGACGTCGGCCTCGATCCCGTTCGGGGGCATGGGCGACTCGGGCCTGGGCCGGGAGGGCGGCCACGAGGGGCTCGACGAGTACCTCGAAGTGAAGACGGCCGGGATCTCGCTGCGATAGGGGTCGCCGGCGTGCGCCTGCTCCTGCCGGTACTGGTCTTCGGGCTCGCGTTTTCTGCCTGCAGCTCGGGTTCCGGCGGCTCGGGGGTCGGCGTGCCGGCCAGCGACCTGCCGTCGATCACGGGTGGGGGAGCCGACACGATCGACGTCGCAGCCGAGGCCGCGGTGCGGGGGGCGCACACCCGGGTGATGACCGAATTGTTCTCCCGCGACGAGCGGGTGGACGACCCCACCGCCATCCTCGATCTGGCCGACGAGCTCACCACCGGTGCTCTCAAAACCGACATCGAAGACAG
This sequence comes from uncultured Actinomycetes bacterium, assembly GCA_902826025.1. GTDB lineage: Bacteria > Actinomycetota > Acidimicrobiia > Acidimicrobiales > SZUA-35 > CADEDH01. Next base: position 82,312 of record CADEDH010000018.1, on the reverse strand, counting down.
CATCAACCGGCGGGTGCTGTCGGGCTACAAGGCGGTGGGGGAGGGGTACGACTCCAACATCGTGTCGGTGGAGATCACCGGCGACACCACGGCGACGGTGCTCGACTGCTCCCTCGACATTCGGGCCTTTTATGACGCCAATGGCGCCCTGTTGATACCGGCCGACACGTTCCATCGCCTGCGTGAGTCGTCCCTCGTGCTCGTCGACGGCCATTGGCTCGTTTCCGAGCTCCGCAGCACCGGCACCGGCCGCTGCACCCCCTGACGCCATTCTGCGTAACGTTTTCGACGAATTCCGGGGTTTTCGCGACGCAGTTCGCCGTCATGTCGCGTTTTTCGTGACGTCGGTTCGGCGCGGCCAATGCAGGGTGCCGAGAATTTCAACCATATGGATGGACAAGCTCGTCTCCAGCAGTAAGATCCCTGGTCGGAGCCCCCGGGCTCGAGGGGCGACCACGCCCGGCGCAGATCGGAAACCAGCGCTGGATTGAACCGCGATCGCCACCACTCAGGTCCCTCTGTTTCCCAAGCACCGGCCAACCAGACCCGAGAAGCAGTGAGCAATCCGATCCGAAGCCGCATCCCAGCCTTCGCCGTTGTGGTCATCGTCGCGTCCGTAGGCACCGCCTGCTCCAGCTCCAGCAGCACCGCCGACACCATCACGGCGCCCTCGTCCTCCGCCGTCAGCGCCACCACCGAAGCCGTCGCCACCACCACGACCGCCACCACCGAAGCCCCCACCAGCTCCACCACCGTCGAAGATGCCATCCGCGCCGCCCACACCCGGTTCATCACGGAGCTGATGAGCTGGAAGGGCACGCCTGAGGATGACCGAGAACGAATTGCCCTAGCTGAGAAGCTGACGACAGGTGCCCAGCTTGAGCGCATGAGGGAGGCGACGGCAGGTCGAGCTTCTAGCGGCCAGCACGTCGTGGGGGGCTACGAATCCTCGATTGTTACCGTTGATATCGAGGGACCGACCGCTGCTCGCGTTGTTGACTGCTCCAAGGATCTCGGCGTTCTCTACTCGAAGGACGGCCAAGTAGTCGTTCCAGCTGACGACTTCTACAAGCTCCGCGAGACCCAACTCGAACTCATCGACGGGGCTTGGCTTGTAAGTGACTTCATTACCGGAGGGGAGGAGAGATGCGAGCCGGCATCCGCTGTCCAACAGTAGTCCTGCTCGCCAGCGCCCTTTTGCTAGCAGTCCCTTCACCAGCGCTCGCAGGTGGCGGCGATGGCTCCGCCGAAAGCAATACCTTGGTCACGGCTGGCCAGTCAGACAGTGGGGCGTTTGTTGAACTGGAGGGGTCGCTGGCGGGGACGCATGTGACGGGACCGGGGGCGCCGGCTTGGTTGCGGGCCTGTTCGTGGCGGACATGGACGGTGGAGGAGAAGGACGCCTACTTCGCCCAGTTCTCGGTGGGCGTCGACACGCCGGCGGCCGTGGTGGAGGGGGAGGAGAAGTGGGGGGTCGTGTTCTGCCACCCGGGGGTGGGCGAGGCGGCGGGGCTGAACCCCTCGGTCCTCACCACCGGGGTGCTCTCCACCTGGCCTGTGGCCGACGGCCTGCCCCAGGTGGTGCTCGACTACCTGATCGCTCTGGGTTACGCCTCGGTCGACATCCCCGTCCAGGTGGGCGACGCCGCCCCCTTCGGCGACGACGACACCCCACTCATAGCCCAGCTCCCTACCTACCTCTGGGTCAGCCCGGCCGTCTGGCAGCCACAGTCGGCCACCACACCACCGGTGTTCGGGGTCACGGCCACGGTCACCGCCACCCCCAGCCGGGTGGTGTTCGACAACAACGCCGGCGACCAGGTCGACTGCGGCGCCAACCTCGGCCCACCCTACGACTTCGGCCGGGCCGACGACGACCAGCACTCCGACTGCACGCTCACCTTCCGCCACACCAGCGCCGTCGACGACTGGACCCTGTCGTCCACCATCTGGTGGACCGTGACCTACGCCTGCTCCAGCGATTGCGGCGCCGGCACCCTTCCGCCGTTCGTGGTCCGCAACACCCGCCCCGTCCGGGTGGCCGAGCTGCAGGCCGTCCTCCTTCCCCCTCCCGTCGCCACCGCCAACTGACCTCGCCAACTGACCCCGCCGACTGACCCCACCAACCGCCACCTGATCTGAGCACCGAGGCTCCGCCATGGCCGCCCCCACCCTCACCTCACCGTCAACCGGGCGCCGCCCGACCATCCCGGCCGTCCCGCCCGGGGTGAACCGCGGCCCGGCCCGCACCCGCCGACTGCCGTGGATCGCCCTCGGCCTCCTGCTCACGGCGGGCGCTGTGATCGCCTTCGCCCTGTTCACCATCACCCAGTCGTCGCGCACCCTGGCCTGGGTCACCGCCGCCGATGTGGCCGCCGGCGACACCATCGAGCGCTCCGACCTGGAGCTGATCGCGGTCGGCGCCGACGACGGAGTCCGCCTCGTCACCCGGGGCCAGGAAGACCAGATCCTCGGCTCGGTCGCCCGGGGCCCCATCCCCGCCGGCACCCTCCTCTCCCCGGCCCTCGTTGTCCCTCCGGGGCAGAGTGTTCCCGCCGGGTTCGCCGTGGTCGGCGCCCGGCTGGAACCGGGCCAGTTCCCCAGCAACGCCCTGGCCGCCGGAGACAAGGTCCAGCTTCTGGCCACCGTGCCCGCAGCCGGTCCCCAGGCCTCGCTCGACGAGGCGGGCGACCTCGGCCCGGCCACCGTGTGGGCCGTCGACACCGCCACCGGTTCGTCAACCGGCAGCCTGTTCGTGTCGCTCCTCGTTCCCAGCGACCAGGCCTACCTCGTGGCCAACGCCGCCGAGCTCGACCGCCTTCGCCTCGCCCTGGTCAACAGCGGTGGCTGAGCTCCGCTCCGTGATCGCCGCCGTGCGGGCCGACGTGGCCCGGCAGGTGTCGGACTGGGAGGTGGCCCAGTCGGCCGAACGGGGTTTCGCCCCGTCCAAGGAGGAGACGGCGGTCTGGGGTGAAGCCGCCATCATCGGCGCCGTCGAGTCCGCCGCCCGCCGCGAGCTGGCCGCCGGGCGGGCCCCGCTGAGCGAGGCGGAAGAGGACGCCGTGATCGACGCCGTCCGTTCCTGGGTGTTCGGCCACGGCCGGCTCGACGCACTCCTGGCCGACGACCGGATCGAGAACATCCTGGCCAACGGGCACGACAACGTGACCTTGTCGCTGGTGGGGGGCGAGCGGGTGGCCGGCCCGGCCTTGGCCGACTCCGAGGAGGAGTTCGAGCAGCTGATCCGGCGGTGGGCCGCCACCGAGGGCAAGACCGAGCGCCGCTTCGACGACGCCCAGCCCTACCTCGACCTCCGCCTCCCCGACGGCTCCCGCCTCCACGCCATCAAGGGGGTCACCTCCCGCCTCTGCGTGTCGATCCGCAAGCACCGCCACCTGCAGGTGACGCTGCAGCAACTGGTGGACCTGGGCACGCTCGACACCGAGCTGGCCGCCGTGCTGTCGGCCGCCGTCCGCCCCCCGCTGCCGTGCTCGGTCCTGATCGCCGGCGGCACCGACACCGGCAAGACCACCTTCGCCCGGGCCCTGATCAACGAGATCCCGGTCACCGAGCGCCTCATCGTGATCGAGGACAACGCCGAGCTGGGCCTGGAGCTCGATCCCGCCCGCCGGCCCCACGTGGTGGAGATGGAGGTCCGCCAACCCAACCTCGAGGGCAAGGGCGGCATCGGCATGGATGTGCTCGGCCGCCAGGCCCTGCGCATGCGGCCCGACCGCCTCATCATCGGCGAGTGCCGCTCCGGTCACGAGGTGCGAACGATGCTCGAGGCCATGAACTCGGGCCACGAGGGCTCGCTCACCACCATCCACGCCGACTCGTCGCGCTCGGCCCTCACCAAGATGCAGACCTACGCCCTCACCGGCGACGACGCCCTGTCGATGGAGGCGTCGGCCCATCTGATCCAGCTCGTGCTGCACCTGGTGGTCCATCTGGCCAAGGCGCCCGACGGCCGCCGGATCGTCACCTCGGTACGGGAGATCACCGGCGCCCGCGACGGCCAGGTGCACACCAACGAGGTTTACGGCGCCCCCGACCCGTTCAGCTCGGCGGCGGCCACCGCCGCCGGCTTCACCCCCCGCCTGCTCCACCGCTTGTCGGCGGCCAGCCCGGCCGGGGTCGGATCGCCCGCCGGTGGCGGAGGGTGGGGATGAACCTCCTCGTGGCGGTGCTGTGTGGCGTAGTGGCCGGCGGTGGCCTTCTCCTGGCCGCGGTCGGGCTCCACGGCACCGAGGTGCGCCTGCCCGGCGACGAGCCACTGGCCGCGCCCGGAGCGCTCAGCTCGCTCGGTGCCGCCGCCAGCGTGGAACGGGGGCGGCTCCGGCTGGCGCTGGCCCTGGCCGGCGGGGTGGCGACGTGGCTCGTCACCGGATGGCCGGTGGGGATCCTGCTCGCCGTCCTGGTGGGTGCCGTGGCCCCCACGCTGGTGGGGGCGAAGGCCCGGCGCCAGGCCGTGATCGACCGCACCGAGGCCATCGCCGGCTGGGCCGAGCAACTGCGCGACACGATCGCGGCCGCCGCCGGCCTCCAGGAGGCGGTGGCGGTGACGGCCCGGGTGGCGCCGGCGCCGATCCGACCGGCGGTGGCCGACCTGGCCGCCGGCATGCGTCGCAACAGCCTGGCCGGCGAGCTGCATCGCTTCTCGGCCCGCCTCGACGATCCCATCGGCGACCAGGTGGCGGCCGCCCTCCTGCTGGCGGCCGAGCGCCGGGGCGACGACCTGACCCGCCTGCTCGACGACCTGGCCGACGGGGCTCGAGCCGACGCCACCATGCGCATCCGCACCGAGACCTCCCGGGCCCAGACCTACAACGACGCCAAGGTCGTCACCCTGGTGGTGGTGGCCATGTTCGGCTTCATGCTGGTGGTCAACCGTTCCTATCTCGACGCCTTCGACACCTGGACGGGCCAGGCCGTGCTGGCCGTCATCGGCTCGCTGTGGTTGGCCGCCCTGTACGGGATCACGGTGTTGTCACAGGTGGCCCGCCCGCCGCGCCTGCTCACCGTCGAGGACCGACGGGAGGGAACCCGCTGATGTTGATCCCGGTGGCGTGCGGCCTGGTGGCGGGGCTCGGCCTGTGGTGCCTGCTGCGGGCGTTCCTGGTGCCGGCCACCCCGCTCGACCGGGCCCTGGCCGCCCTGGCCCAGCCCCGCGCCCCGTTGTCGGGCGCTGAGACCGGCGGCGGCGTGGGTGCCGTCGACGACCTGGCCGGCCGGTTCGGGGCCTGGATCATGGCTGTCACCGGCACCGACCTCCGCGGCCTGGCCCCCGACCTGGCCGTGCTGGAGCGCAGCCAGGAGCACCACCTGGTCCAGCGGATGCGCACCGCCCTGTTGTACGGCGCCTTCCCCCTGATGGTGTGGGGCTTCACCCGGCTCGGCGCCGGGATCGATCCCGCCCACCCGGCTCTGATACTGGTTGCCACGCTCGGGGCCGGCGTGCTCGGCTGGTTCGTCACCGACGCCCAGGTGCGGGGCCGGGCCCGGGCCCGGCGCCGGGAGTTCGACGGCGCCCTTGTCACCTACGTATCGCTGGTGGCGGTACTGCTGGCCGGTGGCGCCGGTATCCAGCAGGCCCTCACCGACGCCGTCGACACCGGCCGGGGCTGGGCCTTCCTCGTGCTGCGGCGGTCCCTCACCGACGCCCGGATCCGGGGGGTCTCGCCGTGGGAGGCCTTCGACGAGCACGGCACCCGTCTCGGCCTCACGTCGCTGGTCGACCTGGCCGCCACCATGGAGCTGGGCGGCACGTCGGGAGCTCACGTGCGGGAAAGCCTGATCACCAAGGCCAAGGCCCTGCGCACCCACCAGCTGGCCGCCCTGGAACGGGAGGCGGCCGGCCGCACCTCGGCCATGGTCGGGCCCACCGGTCTCATGCTGGCCGGCTTCGTGATCCTGCTGATCTATCCGGCCTTCCAGGCCATCTTGAACCTCTGACCCTCGATCCACCCGCCACCCCCAACTGTTCGACCGCTGACCCAAGGAGCATCGTGACCGCCATCGACACGATCCACCGGACCACCGTGGTGGCCCATGCCACCGTCACCCTCGCCGCTGGCGACACCCGGCGGGCCCTGGTCGACCGGGTACGCCGGCTCCGCCCGGCCGACGAGCGGGGCGACGTCGAGGCCCGCACCGTCACCATCGCCGTGATGGTCGCCCTCGCCCTGGCTGTTGGCGTGATCATCACGGCCAAGGTGACGAACAAGGCCAACGGCATCTCGCTCGAATGAACCGGTCTGCTCGAATGAACCGGTCTGAACGGGGGGATGTGGCCCCCACCGTCGTGCTCACCGCCCTCACCGTGTTCCTCGTGATGTTCGTGATCCAGGTGGGCCTCTTCTTCCACGCCCGCACGGTGATCAACGCCGCGGCCGAGGACGGAGCCCGGGCGGCCCAGGCCCGGGGCGGCACGGCCGGCGACGCCGAGGCCGCCATCGACCAGATCCTGTCCGGTTCGTCCTCGCTCCTCGGCAGCCCCACCCGCCGCGTCGATGTCGACGCCGACACAGTGACGGTTGAGCTGTCGGCCCGCATCCCGTCGCTGGTGCCGTTCTGGACGGGCACGGTGACGGCCCGCTCGTCGGGCCCGGTGGAACGGTTCCGGTCCGAGACCGAGCGGGACGGGGGCGCCCCGTGAGCGGCCGTCAGGGCGAGCGGGGCACGGCGTCGGCCGAGCTGGTGGTGCTGGTGATTCCGATCATGGTGCTGGTCGGCTTCGCCGTGTTCGTCGGCCGTTACAGCGCAACCAACCAGGAGGTGACCTCTGCCGCCCGCGACGCGGCTCGGGCCGCCGCGGTACGTGGTTCCCCGGCCGGAGCCCAGGCGGCGGGGGAGGCGGCGGCCGAGGTGTCGCTGTCCGACCGCAATGTGTCGTGCCAGCGCCTCACCACCACCATCGACGTGAGCCAGCTCGAACCCGGGGGTCAGGTGACGGCCGAGGTGGCGTGCGAGATCGGCCTGGCCGACATCGCCGGCTTCGGCCTGCCCGGCTCCCGAACCGTGCGGGCCGCGGCCACCGCCGTGGTCGACACGTACCGGGGCGGCGAGTGAGCCGGGCCGGCGGCCGGAGCGCGACCAGCGAGCGCGGCTCGGTCACCACGTTCGTGGTGCTCATGGTCGTGCCCACGCTGCTCATGGCGGCCCTCGCCTTCGACGGCGGCCAGATCCTCACCGCCCGCCGCCACGCCATCGACACGGCCCAGAACGCCGCCCTGGCCGGGGCCCAGGCCGTGGCCGGCCCCACGGTGCGCCAGGGCGGCATCGGGGTGGCCGCCGGCGGGGTGGACCGGGCGGCCCAGGACTACCTGATCCGCAACGGCGCCGCCGGGACCGTGCAGGTGGGCCCGAACGAGGTGACGGTCACCGTCACCGAGACGGTGGAGCTCAGCCTGCTCCCGATGATCGGGATCTCCAGCCGGACCGTCACCGGCGTCGGCCGAGCCCAGCTCGTCCGCGGCGTCACCGACGAAGAGCTCCCCGGGGCCTGACACGGGCATGGGTCGAGCGGCTCAATTGGCTGAACCTTCCGGCCCCCCGTGCCGATTGAGGGTGGATCGACACCCACGCCCCCACCTCCATCCCGGCCCCCGCCCGGTTCCTGGCCCGCCTCCTCGCCATCGCCCTGCTGGCGGCCGCCCTCACCACGGCCACCACGGCGGCGGCACCGTCGCCCGCCTCCGCCACCGCCTGCACGATCGGCCAGCCCGACGGCACCTGGGCCGGCGACGTCCAGGCCTCGGCCCGCACCGCTCGGGCCTGGCGTCTCTACCAGGCCTACTTCCTCCGCCAGCCCGACGGCGCCGGGCTCGACTACTGGCTGTCCCAGTACCGGGCCGGCATGTCACTCCAGGGCCTGTCCTACAACTTCGCCCGCTCGGCCGAGTTCCAGCAGCGCTACGGCGCCCTCGACAACAGCGGCTTCGTGAACCTCGTCTACGCCAACGTGCTGTGCCGGGCCCCCGACGGCGACGGCTGGTCGTACTGGGTGACCAAGCTCAACCGGGGTGAGGTCGACCGGGGCGAGATGATGGTCCTGTTCTCCGAGGGTGCCGAGTTCGGCAACTCCACCGGTACCCGTTGGAGCAGCTTCGCCTCCCCCGACCAGGCCAACCTCTACACCGACGGCTACGACGTACAGTCCATCCCCGGTGGCCTCATGGTGCGGGTCAACTACGGCCTGGTGGACGTTCGCACCTCGTCCGAGCGCTGCTCGGTGGCCTCCATCAACGGCAACTGGTTCTCACCGCCCGAGAGCCGCAACCCCACCCCCACCGGGTTCGCCGTGATCGACGGCCAGCACGTGGCCGGCTCCGTCGAGCGCGACGACCGGGGCGTGATCGGCGAGCGCTACCGACCCTACGGGCCCGACGCCGAGCGGGTGTGGACCTGGCAGGGGAACCACAACCTCAACTCCAACCTGGGGTCGAAAGGCGGCCGGGTACTGGAGAACTGGGGCAGCTGGCAGCCGGCCTCCACGCCACCGCTCGACAACGCCTCCGAGTGGCGGTGGGCGGCGGCCGGTATCCCCCTGATCGTCAACGGCCAGGTGTGGGACGGCTTCGCCGCCATCCCCACCAACGACTACACCCACTACACCTACCGCCACAGCTTCGTCGCCTTCGACAAGCACTGGAACACCCTCGTGTTCGGCACCACCACCGGCATGACCAGCGCCGGCCTCATCGCCTGGGCCCAGGCCCAGGGGTACGAGGACCTGGTGAAGTTCGACGGCGGCGGGTCGGCCGAGCTCAACATCAACGGCCAGCCCCGGGTGGCCGGTACCGGCCGTGACGTGCCGGTGTGGATCGGCATCGGCTGCTGAGCCAGAGCCGCTGAGCCGCTGAGCCGCTCAGCTGGGCTACGAGGGCCCAGCCCGGCTGGCCGTTGCCGCCAGGGCCCGTCCGTGCGCTGCCAGCGCCTGCCGTACCTCCGCAGGGCCGACGAGGTCGAAGCTGCAGTCGAGCCCGGCCAGGTAGCGGGCGATCCAGTCTGGTTCCCCGCCGATGCGCAGCAGGGTGACCGTCTCGCCGTCGGCGCCGGCTGCCGGGTCGACCTCCACCACCCCGTCGCCGGGGGCCACCATCCGCCGGGCCCGCTCCAGCGAGCACCGCAACAACACGGTGGCCTGCACCGGCCAGGCGTAGACCGCCACACCGGCTGCCACCTGCTCGGCGGCGTCGGGCACGTCGGAGCGCTGGACGAACGTGGCCCCGGTGCTGCGCAGGCTGGTGATGCGGTCGATCCGGAACGTGCGCCAGCCGCCGCGGCCCAGATCGAACGCCACCAGGTACCACTGGAACTCGGTGCACACCATCCGGTACGGCTCGGTGTGCCGAGCCGACTCCCGGCCCTGGGCATCGGTGTAGTCGAACCGCACCCGCTCCGGCCGCCGGCACGCCCCGGCCAGCTGCACCAGGAGCTCGGTCGGCACCGGCGGCAGCGCCCGTCCCCGCAGGTGCACCGTGGTCTCGCTCACCGCCCCCACCCGCTCGCGCAGCGCCGGGGGCAGCACCTGATCGAGCTTGGCCAGCGCCATCAGCGCCGACACCTCCAACCCGTCGTCCGACCCGGCCGTGGCGTGGCGCAGAGCCACGGCCACGGCAACGGCTTCGTCGTCGTCGAGCACCAGCGGCGGTAACCGCCCGCCCGAACCCAGTCGGTACCCGCCGTGGGGCCCGGTGGCCGACGTGATCGGGTACCCGAGTTCCCGCAACCGCTCGATGTCGCGCCGCAGTGTCCGGGCCGGCACCTCCAGCCGTTGGCACAGCTCGGCCGCCTGCCACTGGGGCCGGGCGCAGAGCAGCGCCAGCAGCTCGAGGGCCCGTCCGGTTGTCGCCATCGCCCCACGATAGGGGCATATTGCGGCCAGATCCCGGCCACAACTGTCCGTAGGGTCGGACGTATGCACGACTACATCGCCCATCAGCTCGTCGCCGACCGCCATGCCGCCCTCCGACGGGCGGCTACCGGAGCATTCGCCCCCCGCGGTACGATGCGTTCTGTTCCCGGATCCGGAGGTGCGGCACGATGGCGACGGTCGTGGGCGGCAATGCGAGCGCGCTCCCAGGTCAGGCTGAGCCTGAGCCTGTGGTCTCGGTGGTGATTCCCACCCTCGACCGGTGCCGCTCGCTGGTGGAGACGATCGAGAGCGTGCGGGCCCAGGACATCGAGCAGCCGATCGAGATCGTGGTGATCGACAACTGCTCCACCGACGACACCGAGGCCGTCCTCACCGGCCCCGGCTACGGCGACATCCGCTACATCCGCCACGCCGAGCGGATCGGCCGGGTGGCCAACTTCAACTTCGCGTATCGTTCGGCCCGGGGCCAGATGGTGTCGATCCTCTACGACGACGAGATCATGTTGCAGGGCAACCTGCGGGCCAAGGCCGAGATCCTGCTCGACAACCCCGACGTGATCGCCGTCTGCTCGTCGGTCACCCCGCGAGACCCGGTAACCCGGGAGCTGCGCCCCGGCGTGGCCGTCCGACCCACCGTCACCATCGAGGACCGCCCCACCTATCTCCGCCGGGTCTTCGACTTCACCACCGGCGGCCTCCCGCCGCTGATGGTCCGCCGCTCGGTGTTCGACACCCTCAGCCTCGACGAGCGGGACGACCCCCTCGACGACAACGCCTTCACCCTGAACGTGTCGCGCCTGGGCCGCATGGCCAGCCTTCCGCCCGGCTACATCTCCGACACGGCCGAGGTGGGCGAGGCCGTTGGCAACGGCATCCTCGAGGCCCTCACCTCCCGGGCCGAGCCCGACCGCTTGGTCCACCTCCCTGGCGTCTGGCTCTACTGGTGCCAGTACCGGCTCCGCATCGATCACCTCCTCCGCTCCGACGACCTCAGCCGCCGCGACCGGCGCGTTCTCACGGCCAAGGCCCGACGGTCCCTGCGGGTGGGCATCTGGAAGGCCGTCTACTTCCGCCTGGTGGCCTGCCAACGGCCGGTTCCCCTCGTTGCGTCGATCCTGTTCCGGGCGGCCGCCCTGAGCCCTCGCCTCCTGGTGCCGCCGGTGTGGTCGTTCGTCCGGTGGCGCACTGGGGAGAGCGAAGCCCCGATCCCGCCCTACGCCCACACGCCGGCTCGGGCCGAGAGTGGCGCCGCCGCCCACTGACCGGCCCGCCGGGCGGGCGCCCGCCGATCGGCCGACCTACGATCGGCCGATGACCGCGCTCGACGTGACGATCCCCACCGCCGACGGCACCTGCGCCGCCACCCTCCACCTGCCCGACTCCGGCACTCCGGCCCCGGCCGTGATCATCTACCCCGACGCCGGTGGTGCCCGGCCCACGTTCCGGGCCATGGGCGATCGGATGGCCTCGCTCGGCTACGTGGCCCTCGTCCCCGACGTCTACTACCGCACCCCGTTCGAGCCGTTCGACATGGCCACCGTCTTCTCCGACGACGGCGAGCGCCGGCGACTGTTCGGCCTCATCAAGGGCCTCACCTCCGAGATGTCGGTGGCCGACGCCGGCGCCTTCCTCGACTTCTTGGCCGGGCGGCCCGAGGTCCGCCCCGGTGGCGTGGGCACCACCGGCTACTGCATGGGCGGCCGCATCTCCCTCACCGTCGCCGGTCATCACCCCGATCGGATCGCCGCCGCCGCCTCCTTCCACGGCGGCAACATCGCCGCCGACGGCGATCCCAACAGCCCCCACCTCCTGGCCGACCGGGTGAAGGCCACCGTCTACGTGGCCGGGGCCGAGAGCGACGCCTCGTTCCCCGAAGAGCAGCGGGACCGCCTGGAAGCGGCCTACACCGGGGCCGGCGTCACCCACACCATCGAGACCTACCCCGCCCTCCACGGCTACGCCGTGCCCGACAACCCCACCTACGACGAGTCCGCTGCCGAGCGTCACTGGTCGGCCATGCAGCAGCTCTACGGCTCGGCCCTCGGCGGCTGACGACCGGCCGCCTGGGCGACGATCGAGTGGGCCGAACGTTGTCGACAAGTACGGCGTAACGCCGTACCGACGAGGTTCGGCCCTGTCGGGCCCGGGGTAGAGGGCCGGGATGCAGCGTCGCCGCGTCCCGGGCGTCACCTACCGGATCCAGCTCGGCCCCGACGCCGGCTTCGAGCACGCCGCGACGCTGGTCGGGCACCTGGCCACGCTGGGCGTGACCCACCTCTATCTGTCCCCCGTCACCGACGCCGAGCCGGGCAGCGAGCACGGCTACGACGTCACCGACCACACCGTGATCCGGCCCGAGCTGGGCGGCGACGACGGCCTGGCCCGCCTGGCCGCCACCGCGCACGCCGCCGGGCTCGGCCTCGTGGTCGACATCGTGCCCAACCACGCCTCGATCGTCACCCCTCGCCACAACCGCCGTTGGTGGGAGACTCTGCAGGGCGGGCCCCACCACCCCAGTGCCCGCTTCTTCGACATCGACTGGGAGGCCCAGGACGACCGGGTGCTCCTCCCTGTGCTCACCGCCCCCCTGGCCGATGAGTTGGCCGCCGGCCGCCTCACCTCTACCACCGCCCCCGGCCCTGGCGGCGGGCCCCAGCCGGTGCTGCACTATGGCGACCGGGACGGAACAGGTGGGCTCGATCTCCCGCTCGCCGCCGACACCGCCGACCTGCCGCTGCCCGAGCTGCTGGAGGCCCAGCACTACCGCCTCATCGCCTGGCACCGCCGGCCCCGCAACCTGCGGCGCTTCTTCGTGATCGACTCCCTGGCCGCCCTGCGGGCCGAGGACGAGCTGGTGGCGACAGAGCTCGACACCGCCCCCCGGCGGCTGTGGCGCGACGGGCTCGTCGATGGTCTGCGGGTGGACCACGTGGACGGCCTGGCCGAACCCAGCCGCTACCTCCAGCGCCTGCGAGACGACACCGGCGACGCCTGGATCGTGGTGGAGAAGATCCTGGCCGCCGGCGAGCGCCTTCCCGCCTCCTGGCCTGTGGCCGGCACCACCGGCTACGACGCCATCCGCCTCGTCGACCACCTCCTCCTGGCCCCCACCGGCGAGCAGCCCCTCACCGATCTGTGGCACGAGATCACCGGCGACCCCCGCCCCTTTGCCGAGTTGTCGCGTCAGGCCCGCCACGAGGTGCTGGCCGAAGCGCTCGCCCCCGACCTGGCCCGGGTGGCGGCCCAGGCCCGGCGGGCCTGGCCCGACGCCGACCCCGCCCGCCTGACCGAAGCCCTGGCCACGCTCACCGTCGAGACCGACCGCTACCGCACCTACCTGGCCGATGCCGATCCCGACCTCACTGTCGACCGCACTGTGGACCACCACGACGGCACGACCGCGATCGACGACCTGGCCCGCCGGGCCACCGCCCAACGGCCCGACGTGACCGCCGAGATCGCCGGCCTGGCCGAGATGCTGCTGTCGCCTGGCTCGCCGGCCGCCGTGGCCTTCGTCCGCCGATGGCAGCAGCTCACCGCCCCCACGGTGGCCAAGGGCGACGAAGACCGGGCCTTCTACCGCTACCACCGGCTCATCGCCCTGTGCGAGGTGGGGGGCGAGCCCGGGACGTTCGGTGTCGCTCCCGCCGACTTCCACATCGAGAACACCTGGCGGGCCGAGCATCTCGGGGCGTCGATGCTGGCCGGCACCACCCACGACACCAAGCGCTCGGAAGACGTCCGGGCCCGCCTGCTGGTGTTGGCCGAGATCCCCGACCGGTGGCGGGCTTTCGTCCGGGAGCAACTCGGGGGGCTCGGTGGGTCGGCCAGCCCGGCCGACCGTTACCTCGCCCTCCAGACCGCCGTCGGCGCCTGGCCCATCGACAGCCGGCGACTCACGGCGTTCCTGGTCAAAGCGGCCCGCGAGGCGTCGCAGCACACCACATGGACCGGAGTGGACGAAGGCTACGAAGATGCCCTGGCCGCCGTCGCCACCCACCTGACCTCGGGCCCGGGAGCCGATGCCGTGTCCCGGTTCGTGGACCAGATCGCCGTGGCCGGCTGGTCCAACTCGCTGGCCCAGCTCGTGCTCCGGCTCACCGGCCCCGGGGTGCCCGACATCTACCAGGGCTCCGAGACCTGGCATCTGCGTCTCGTCGACCCCGACAACCGGGGCCAGCCCGACTGGCCCGCCCTCGCCGCCCAACTCGCCCGGGCCGCCACCAGCGACCTGGCCGAAGCGTGGGCCGCCCCCGACGACGGGCTGGTGAAGACGGCAGTGCTGCAGCGGGTCCTGCGCCTGCGGGCCGAGCGCCCGCCGTGCTTCGAGCCGGGGGCCACCTACACGCCGGTCGAGCCGGCGGGGGCCCGGGCCGAGCACGTCGTCGCCTACCTGCGGGGACCGGCCGCCGGCAGGGCCGAGGTGCTGGTGGCCGTGACCCGACTGCCGCTCACCCTCGGCGGCGACTGGGCCGACACCACCCTGCCGCTGCCCGACGGCCAGTGGATCGATGCCCTGCGCCCCGAGCGCACCGTGGCCGGCAGCGACCGGCGCTCGGCGGGCGAGGTGTTCGCCGGCCTACCGGTCGCCGTGCTCGGCCGCCAGCCCCGCTGAGCCTGGCTGACCCCCGAACCTTGTCACCTTGTGCCGCCTGTGCCGGCACAAGGTGACAAGGTTCGGCTGGGGCCGCGGCGCCCGGGGCCCGATCACGCGCCCGGGGCGAACCAGACTGTGGCCGACCAGGGAGCGACGGTGGCGCTGGGCCCGGGTCCGAGCCCGGGCTCCGTGGTGAACACCGGCTCGGCGGCCGGGCCAACAGGGGCCGGCCGGGGGTCGGGCGAGACGTTGAGGGCCACGACGAGGTGGCCGTCGTCGACGCCGTAGGACAGGGTGATGAGGCGGTCGGCGTGGGCCACGTCGGGCCAGCCGGCGGCGCCGGCCAGCACCGGCCACTGGCGGCGCAGCGTCAACAGCTCGAAGTACAGCGCCTCCAGCTCCCGGTGGGCCGGCAGGGCCCGCAGCTCGGGATCGAGCTGAGCCGAGGCGAACGTGGCCTCGGCCGCCGGGTCGGGCGTCTCGCCCTCCCACTCGAACCCCTCGAACTCGGCGGCCCGACCCTGGCGCACCGCCTCCAACAGCTCGGGGTCGCCGTGGTCGACGAAGTAGGGAAACGGCGCCGTCTCCCCGTACTCCTCGCCCATGAACAACAACGGGGTGAACGGCGACAGCAACGTGGCGGCGGCGGCCAGCCGCCGCTGACCGGCTGTGAGGTGGGCGTCGAGCCGTTCGCCCTCCTGGCGGTTGCCCACCTGGTCGTGGTTCTGGTTGAAAACCACCAGCTGGTGGGGCGCCACATCGGACGGCAGAGGTCGGCCGTGGCGCCGGCCCCGGCCATCCGACCACCGGCCCCGTTGCACGAACCCGTGGCGATAGGCCTCGGCCAGGTCGGCCGCCCCGGCGGAGAAGTCGGTGTAGTAGCCGCCGGTGTCGGCGGTGAGGGCCACCCGCAGCGCGTGGTGGAAGTCGTCGTTCCACACGGCGTCGAAACCGATCCCGCCTGTCTCCGCCGGGCGCACCAGGCGGGGGTCGTTGTCGGCGCTCTCGGCCGTCACCACCACGGTCCGGCCGGCGGCCGCCGCCGTGGCGTGGACCGAGGCCACCAGCTCCTCGGTGAACGTCAGCGCGGTGGGATCGACGATGGCGTGCACGGCGTCGACCCGGAGCCCGTCCACGTGGAACTCGCTCACCCAGCGGGTGGCCGAGTCGATGAACAGGTGCCGCACTCCGTCCGAACCGGCCTCGGAGAAGTTCACGGCCGGCCCCCACGGCGTCTGGTAGCGATCGGTGAAGTAGGGCCCGAACCGGCCGAGCACGTTGCCCTCCGGCCCCAGGTGGTTGTAGACGACGTCGAGCGTCACCCCGATCCCCAGCCCGTGGGCGGCGTCGACGAAGGCGGCCAGCCCCTCCGGCCCCCCGTAGGGGTGGTGCACGGCCGACGGGAACACCCCGTCGTAGCCCCAGCCCCGCACCCCGGAGAAGGCGTTCACCGGCATCAGCTCCACCATCGTCACCCCCAGGGCGGCCAGCCGGGGCAGCTCGCTGGCGGCCGCCGCCAGGGTGCCGGCCGGGGTGAATGCGCCCACGTGGAGCTCGTAGTAGACGACATCGGCCGGCTCCACCCCTCGCCACCCGTGATCGGTCCACCGGAACCGTCCGGTGTCGACCACGGCCGACGGCCCGTGGACCCCCCACGGCTGATGCCGCGACGCCGGATCGGGCAGCGCCCCCGCTGATCCCGCGGTCCCGCCGTCGAGCACGAATCCATAGGCGGCGCCGGCCGGCAACCCCGGCACGACACCCGACCAGTAGCCTCCGTCGCCCAGCTCCAGCGGGGTCCCGACGGTGAGAGCGTCGAACGTGAGCGGAGCGGGCGGCGCCGACGGTGCCGTCAAACCCGTCGCCGCCGCCCCACCTCCGCCTCCGGTGGACTCCGTCACCACGGTCACCCGCGACGCCCCCGGAGCCCACACCGTGAAGCGGCAGCCGGCATCGCCGGGCACCGCCCCGAGTACCACGCCGCTCACCACCGCTCCGGCGCCAGCACGGTGACGGCCAGCGGGGGCACGGTGATGAGGATGCTCTGATACTGACCGTGGCTGTCGACCGGATGGGTCTCGTGGGCCCCCGGGTTGGTCACGCCGCTCCCCCCGAACCCGGCGTCGTCGCTGTTGGCCAGCTCCCACCACGGCGCCGGGCACGGCACCCCCAGCCGGTACTGGGTGTGCACGTTCGGGGTGGTGTTGACCACCACCAGCACCGGGCGCTCCGTCGGGTCCCGCCGTCGTCCCCGGGTCTCGCCGCCGCTCCCGCTGCTGCCGTCGGCGTCGCCTGCGGCCGGGCCAACCCCGGCGTCGTCAGCCTCGATCGGGCACAAGGGCCACCGGAGCCAGGCGTAGATCGAGCGTTCCCGGTCGTCGGCCTCGATCCAGGTGAACCCCGCCTCCTCGGTGTCGCCCGTGTGCAGGGCCGGTTCCTCGGCCTGCAGCCGGTTGAGCTCGGCCACCCAGGCGGCGATACCGGCCGAGCCGGGGTCGGCCTGGCCCGACCAGTCGAGCGTGCCCTCGTGGTCCCACTCGGCCCCGGCGCCCAGCTCACCCCCCATGAACAGCAGCTTCTTGCCCGGCTGGGTCCACTGCTGGCCCAGCAGGGTGCGCAGGTTGGCCCGGGCCTGCCAGTCGTCGCCCGGCATCTTGGTGAGCAGCGATCCCTTGCCGTACACCACCTCGTCGTGCGAGAGGGGCAGGGTGAAGCGCTCGCTGAAGGCGTACACCGACCGGAACGTCAGCTCGTCGTGGTGCCAGGGCCGGTGCACGGGATCCCGGGCGTAGTAGCGCAGGGTGTCGTGCATCCACCCCATGTCCCACTTGTAGGTGAACCCCAGCCCGCCCTCCTCGGGCGGGCGGGTGACACCGGGCCACGCCGTCGACTCTTCGGCGAACGTGGCCGTGTCGGGATGGAGCCGGGCCACCGCGGTGTTGAGCTCCTGCAGCAGCGAGATGGCGGCCAGGTTCTCCCGCCCCCCGTACACGTTGGGCACCCAGTCCCCCTCGGCCCGGGAGTAGTCGAGGTAGAGCATCGATGCCACCCCGTCCACCCGCAAACCGTCGGCGTGGTAGCGGTCGAGCCACGACAGTGCGCTCGACAGCAGGAACGACCGGACCTCATAGCGCCCGTAGTTGAAGATGGCGCTGTTCCAGTCGGGATGGAAGCCCTGGCGGGGGTCGGCGTGCTCGTAGAGGCAGGTGCCGTCGAAGCGGGCCAGGCCGTGGGCGTCGAGGGGGAAGTGCGACGGCACCCAGTCGAGGATCACGCCCACCCCCCGCTGGTGCAGGCGGTCGATCATGGCCATCAGCTGGCGGGGCGACCCGTAGCGCACGGTGGGAGCGAAGTAGCCGAGGGTCTGGTAGCCCCAGCTCCCGTAGAACGGGTGCTCCATCACCGGCAGCAGCTCGACGTGGGTGAACCCGTGGGCCAGGGCGTGATCGGCCAAGGGGTCGGCCAGCTCCACGTAGGTGGGGAACCGGCGGCCGGCCCCACCCGGCTCGGCGTCGGCGTCGGCGCCGGGGGCCACCCGCCCCCAGGATCCGAGGTGGACCTCGTAGATCGACACCGGGGCGTCCACGGCGAGACGGTGGCCGCGATCGTCCATCCACTCGTGGTCGCCCCACGGGTGATCGAGGTCGGCGATGCGGGAGATGGCACCGCTCGGCTCGACCGCCTCGGCCATCAGGGGGTCGGCCTTCTCCAGCACCTCGCCGGTGGCGGTGGTGATCCGGTACCGGTAGCGCTGGCCGATGCCCGACCACGGCACGTGGGCCGTCCACACCCCCGAGTCGCCCCGCGGTTCGAGCTGGTGGTCGCCCTCTGCCCCCCACTCGTCGAAGTCGCCTACCACCTGGACCGATCGGGCCGACGGGGCCCACACTCCGAACCAGGTGCCGTCGCCCCGGGGCTGGGCCCCCAGCCAGCAGTGGAGCCGAGGGTGGCGGCCCTCGTTGAACAGCCGGAGGTCGGTGTCGGTGGCCGGTGGATCGCTCACGACGGAGTCCTCGATGTCGTCGGTCTTCCCGCCGTCCTCGCCTCGGCGAGCAGGACCAGGCGGCGGGCCACGTCGGGATGGTCGAGCAGCTGATCGACCGGGCGGCCGGCCCGCCGGCTCCAGCCCTCGGGATCGGTGGTGCCGGGCACGTTGTGGGGCCGGGTTCCGCCCTCCAGGTCGTCGAGGTCCACCGCCACCAGGTAGGCCGGGCTGCGGCCCAGCCGATCGAGCACCCGGTCGAGCAGGGCGCCGGGGTCGGCGGTCGGATCCGCTCCCTCCTCGCCGGCCGACCCCAGCGCCTCGGCGTACCGGCGCGACGCCGGTTGGGTGGCGGCGGTGGCGAAAGCGTCCATGTCGTGGGTGCGGATGCCGGCCACCGTGTCGGCCGGGACCTCGCCCGGCGGCTCGCCGGCCAGCATGGTGAACTGCTCCTCGTGCATGCCCAGGGTGGCGGTGGCGGCGAGCGCGGCGGTGACCTCCGGTGGCACCGTGCCCAGGTTCTCGCCCACCACCGTGGTGTCGGCGGCGGTGGCCGCCTCGGCGATGGCGGCCAGGATGTCGAGCGCCGGATAGCGGACGAACACGCCGTCGGCCGGCGAGTGACCGTCGGGGATCCACCACAAGCGGTGCACGCCCATCACGTGGTCGATGCGGAGCAGGGCGGCGGGGCGGCCCACCCGTTCCACCAGCCGGTGCCACAAGGCGTGGCCGCTGCGGCGCCCGGCCCCCGGCAGGGGCGGCGGGAAGCCCCAGTCCTGACCATCGGGGAAATAGAGGTCGGGCGGCACGCCAACGTGCATGCCGGGAGCGAACAGCTCGGGGTGCACCCGGGTCTCGAACCCCTGGGGATGGCAGCCGATCGGCACGTCGAGGCCGAGCCCGGCCGCCGCCGGGTCGGCGGCGAGGCGGCGGAGGCCCTCGTCGGCCAACCACTGGCCCAGCTCGTAACTGCGTATCAGCCGGTGACGGGTGGGGCCGGCCTGGCCCTCGGTGGGCAGGCCGGCCCCCCGGTCGGTGTCGGCCCGGAATCGGGCGTAGTCGGAGACGTCGGGGTTGGCCGCCAGCCACCGGTCGAGGGCGGTGGCGTCGGCCGAACTCAGCAGGTCGACGGCGGCCAGCAACTCCTGGCGGCGCCGAGCGGCGAGCTCCCGCCAGTCGACGGTGGCCCCCGGCCCGCCCGGGCCGACCGGCTGGGAGGCGGCGCCGGGGATGGTGGCCGGGTCGACGTAGGCCTCGTTCCAGTGGAGCCGGCTCACCGGCGAGTAGGGGCTGGGCTCGAAGGGGTCGTCGTGGAAGGCGGCGTTGAGGGGCAGGGTGCTCACCACGTCGATGCTCTGGCTCCTGGCCCGTCGGCACAGCTGGTGGAGCTGGCCGAACGACGGGTCGCGGTCGTCGGCCCGCCACAGGGAGTAGGGCGGGCAGAACACGGTGACCCCGCCGGCCAGGGCCGTCGAGCGGGGCATCGCCACCGGCAGGCTGGCCGACCCGCTGGCGCCGGCCGAGGCCATCGGGGCGTCGGCCTCCAGGATCGCCACCACCCGGGCCACGGCCGCCGGCGACGCCGACCGCCACACCTCGTCCGCCCCCCGGTACCGGGTCTCCACGCCCAGCGCTGCCGCCCGCTGCCACAGCTGGCGGTGCTCGGCCGCCACCGGTTCCGGCCCCGGCTCCCCCCGTGGGGGGCCCGGCCGCGACGAGGCCCCACCGGTGGCCGTCACCGCCCCGTCCCCGAACCCGTCCCCAGGCCCAGCCGCTCGGCCACGGCGGCCAGGGGCCAACCCACCCACTGGGGCCGGTTGGCCAGCTCGTAGCTCACCTCGTACAGCGTCTTCTCCAGGGTCATGGCGTCGAGCAGGAGCCGCAGGTCGGCGTCGTCGGGCGGGATCAGGGCCGGGTCGACGGCCTGGCGGTACGCGCCCACCAGGCGTTGCTGGGCCTCGTCCCGCCAACTCAGGGCCCACTGCCGGGCCCCGGCCTCGGCCTCGGGGTCGACCAGGCGACCCCGCTCCACCGAGGCCGCCACCGCCATGCGGGCGGCGTAGTCGACTGAGCGGACGAGCCCGGCCACGTCCACCAGCGGTGTCCGTTTGATCCGTCGTTCGCCCAGGCTCCGGCCCGGCTCGCCCTCGAAGTCGATGAACACCACGTCGTGGCCCGACCACAGCACCTGGCCCAGATGGAGATCACCGTGGAGCCGGATGCGCTGGGCGTCGAGCTTGTGCCGTCGCAGCCCCTCGAACGGGGTGAGCAGGCCGTCGCCCCGGGCCAGCACCTCGGCCACCAGTTCGTTGTCGCCGTCACTGTGACCGTCGGCCCCGGTGGCGGAGCGGGCCCCGCCCCGGCCGGTACCGGTATGGCGGGACAGCTCCCGGCGAACGATGCGCCACCGTGACCGCAGCGTCTGGAGGATCGAGCGCTGGTGGAGCAGGGTGAACGGCTCGGGGGCGAAGGCCCCGTCGCCCACCAGGGCGTGGTGGAGCTCGGCCGTCCGCCGGCCCAGCAGTTCCATGATCTCGAAGCTGCGGTCGCTCAGGTCGGCGTCGAGATCCTCGGGGTGAGCCACGTCGACGTGCTCCCGCTCGTCGAGCACCCGGGCCAGCTCGTGCCGCAGCCAGGTGAACAGATCGCCCTCGTTGCCCATCATCTCGTGGGCCACCAGCACCGTCACCGGCGACCGCCCGGCCTGCTCGTACTCGAGCGACGCCGCCACCGCCGGCACGTGGTTGAACCCCTGGGCCCGCAGGTGCTGGGGCACCTCGATGTCGGGATGGTCGCCGGCCTCGGGCCGCCGCACCAGCTTGGCGATGATCTCGTTGTCGACCACCACCGACGAGTTCGACTGGTCGCCCCCGATGAGGTGCACAGCCAGGGGGTCGATGGCCACGGTCCCCCTCCCCCGGTGCCGGGGATGGCCCACCAGCTGGCCCCGGGCGCCGCGGGGGCGGCGGCGGGACAGCGCCATGTCCACCAGGGCCGCTGCGCTGGGCTGGTGGGCCATGGCGTCCACCACCAGGGCGTCGTCACCGGCCCGGGCCACCACCGCCCCCGGCCGCAGCGTGGCCAGCGAGCCGGCGCTGGCCCCCCGGGCCAGGGCCAGGGGGATGGCGTAGAGCTGGCCCTCGCCCTCGGTGTAGTCGATCGACACCAGCAGCACCGAGGTGTCGGCGGCGGCGGTAATGGCCACGGTCACGCTGTCCTCGATCCGCAGGTCGCGGATCGTGCGGCCTTTGGCGCTGAACCACCGCTGCGACGGCAGCCACCGGCGCAGCGCGTCGGCCAGCGGATCCCGGGCCCCGTTGCCGGCCCCATGACCGTTGGTCGTCACACTCCCGCCCCGGACGAAGCGGGTGAGGTCGAGCTGGGGCAGGTCGTCGTCGGCTCCGGCCGCCACCGGGGCCGGGAGGGAGAACCAGAAGAACCCGTAGGGGGCCAGCGTCAGGTAGTACGGCAGCTCGCCGATGGGAGCGAAGCGGGTGAGGCCGAACACCTCCACCGGCGTGTGGCCCACCCACTCCCGCAGGTCGAGCTCGGCGTGCTGGGCCAGCCGGCTCAGGTTCGCCACCACCAGCATCGTCGGCTCGGTGTCGCTGCAGCGGACGAACGCCAGCACGTGGGGGTTCTCGATGTCGAGGAACTTGATGTCGCCCTGGGTCAGAACCGGGTGGCGACGGTGGAGGGCGATGAGCTGGCGCATCCAGCGCAGCAGCGAGCTGGGGTCGGCGTTCTGGGTCTCCACGTTGACGTACTCGTAGTGGTAGCCGGGCTCGGTGATCAGCGGCAGGTAGAGACGGTGGGGGTTGGCCTGGGAGAAGCCGGCGTTGCGGTCGGCGCTCCACTGCATCGGCGTGCGCACCGCGTCGCGGTCGCCCAGGTACACGTTGTCGCCCATGCCCAGCTCGTCGCCGTAGTAGATGACGGGGGTGCCGGGGAGGGAGAACAGCAGGGCGTTGAGCAGCTCGATCTTGCGCCGGTCGTTGTCGAGCAGGGGAGCGAGGCGGCGCCGGATGCCCAGGTTCACCCGCATCTGGGGGTCGTGGGCGTAGGCCCGCACCATGTAGTCCCGCTCCTCGTCGGTCACCATCTCCAGTGTCAGCTCGTCGTGGTTGCGCAGGAACGTGGCCCACTGGCAGCCCGGGGGCGGGGCCGGGGTCTGGTCCATGATGTCGACGATGGGGGCCCGCTGTTCCATGCGCAGCCCCATGAACAACCGGGGCATCACCGGGAAGTGGAAGTTCATGTGGCACTCGTCGCCGTCGCCGAAGTAGGCCACGGCGTCCTCCGGCCACTGGTTGGCTTCGGCCAGCAGCATCCGGTCCTCCCACCGCTGGTCGATGTGGGCCCGGAGCTTCTTGAGGAACACGTGGGTCTCGGGCAGGTTCTCGCAGTTGGTCCCCTCTCGTTCGAACAGGTAGGGCACGGCGTCGAGGCGGAGCCCGTCCACCCCCATGGCGAACCACTGGTCGAGCACGCCGATGACGGCGTTCTGCACCGCCGGGTTGGCGAAGTTGAGGTCGGGCTGGTGGCTGTAGAACCGGTGCCAGTAGTAGGCGTTGGCCATCGGGTCCCAGGCCCAGTTCGATTGTTCGAAGTCGCCGAAGATGATGCGGGCGTCGGCGTAGCGCTCGGTGGTGTCGCTCCACACGTAGAAGTTGCGGGCCGACGAGCCGGGGGCGGCCCGCCGGGCCCGTTGGAACCACCGGTGTTGATCCGAGGTGTGGTTGATCACCAGCTCGGTGATCACCTTGAGCCCCCGATCGTGGGCCGCCCGCAGGAACCGCCGGAACGACCCGAGGGTGCCGTAGGCCGGATGGACGGTGGTGTAGTCGGCGATGTCGTAGCCGTCGTCGCGGAGGGGCGACGGGTAGAACGGGAGCAGCCACAGCGCGGTGACGCCCAGGTTCACCAGGTGGTCGAGCTTGCTGGTGAGGCCGTCGAAGTCGCCTGTGCCGTCGCCCTTGGAATCGCAGAACGCCCGCACGTGCAGCTCGTAGATCACGGCTTCCCGGTACCACTCAACCATGGCTCTCGCTCCCCGGTTCGGGCTCGGCCAGGCTCACCGTGAACACGTGGGCCGACACCGACCACGGGCTGAGATGCACATGGTTGCGGTCCCGGCCCGACCACTCATAGGTGGCCCCGCCCAGCTGGTCGACCAGGCGGTAACGGGCTCCGGTGGGTAGGCCGAGGGCGGCCCAGTCGATGTCGACCGTCGCCGCGTGGGCCTCGTGGTGATCGACGTTCGCCACCACCAGCACCGGATCGCCCCGCCCGGCAGGGTCGGTCTTGGAGTAGGCCAGGAGCCACGGGTTGTCGACGCCGTGGAAGTGGAGCGTGTCGAGCCGGCGCAGGGCCGGCTCGTTGCGCCGGATCCGGTTGAGCCGTCCCAGGAGGCGGGCCAGTGACCCCGGCTGGTCGAGATCCCACTCCCGTACCTCGTACTTCTCGGAGTGCAGGTACTCCTCGGAGCCGGCGCGCACCGGGCGGTGCTCGCCCAGCTCGAACGCCGGCCCGTACACGCCCCAGCTGGGGCCGAGGGTGGCGGCCAGGACGGCCCGGGTGACGAAAGCCGGCCGGCCCGACGTCTGCAGCTCGGCAGTGAGGATGTCGGGGGTGTTGGGCCACAGGTTGGGACGCAGGAAGTCGACCGTGGGGCCGGCCAGTTCCTCGAAGTACTCCCGCAGCTCCCAGGCGTTCTGGCGCCAGGTGAAGTAGGTGTAGCTCTGGGTGAAGCCGACCTTGGCCAGGCGCTGCATCACCCGGGGCCGGGTGAACGCCTCCGACAGGAAGATGAGGTCGGGGTGCTCGTCGAGCAGGGTGGTGATGGCCCACTCCCAGAACGGCAAGGCCTTGGTGTGGGGGTTGTCGACCCGGAAGGCCCGGATGCCGTGGTCGATCCAGTGGGTGAACACGCCACGCAGGGCCAGCCACAGGTGGCGCCAGTCGTCGCTCTCGAAGTCGAGGGGGTAGATGTCCTGGTACCGCTTGGGCGGGTTCTCGGCGTACTGCACCGAGCCGTCGGGACGGTGGCGGAACCAGGTCGGGTGCTCGGACACCCAGGGGTGGTCGGGCGAGCACTGGAAGGCGATGTCGAGGGCCAGCTCCAGGCCCCGCTCCCGGCAGGCGGCGTTGAGGGCCACCAGATCATCGATCGTGCCCAGGTCGGGGTCGACGGCGGTGTGGCCCCCGGCCGGGCTGCCGATGCCCCACGGGCTGCCGGGGTCGCCGGGGGCGGCCTCGACGGCGTTGTCCCGGCCCTTGCGCCGGGTGGCGCCGATGGGGTGGATGGGCGGGAGGTAGACGATGTCGAACCCCATGCCGGCGATGTGGTCGAGCCGGCCCACGGCCGAGGCCAGCGTGCCGGGCCGCTGCGGGCTCCCCGGCCGGGCGGGAGTGACGGTGGAGCGGGGGAAGAACTCGTACCACGCCCCGAACTGGGCCCGGAGTCGCTCCACCCGCAGGGGCAGGGGGGCGGCCAGGGTGGCCAGCGGCTCGCGCTGCTGGTGGCGGGCCACGGCGGCCAGCAACTCGGGCTGGTCGACGGCGCCCAGCTCGCCCCGGGCCAGGGCGTCGGCCGCGTCGGCCAGCACCCGCCGGTCCCGGTCGTGGTCGGCCTGGATCTGGCTGAGCAGGCGCCGGCCCACCTCGTACTCCACCGTCACGTCCTGGCCGTCGAAGGACTTGGCCCGGATGCCGTGGTGCCAGGAGGCGAACTGGTCGATCCAGCCGTGCACCGTGTACTCCCACCGGCCGAGCTGGTCGGGCACGAAGCGGGCCTGCCACCGGTCATTGCCGAGCGACGTCATCGGCACCTCGGTCCAGCCCCGGTCCTGCCCGTCGTCGAGACGCCGGTAGCGGAGGGCGGCCGTCACCTGATCGTGGCCGTCGGCGAACACGTCGGCTTCCACCACCACCGGCTCGTCCACCGTGGCCTTGGCCGGGAATCGGCCGCCGTCCACGACGGGGCGCACCGGCTCCACCACCACCCGGGACGGTCGGGTGGCGGGTAGCGCAGTGACCTCGGCGGCGGCCCGGGTGTGGGTGGTGGCGGTCACGACTCGTCACCGCCGGCCGTGTTCTCCGTGAATGGGGTGGTCGCCGGGGACGAGGCCGCCCGGGCCACGCGGGCCGGGGCCGAGCCCTGGTCGGCCCGCAGGATCAGCACCGAGCGGGAGGGCACGGTGACGGTGGAGCCGGCGACGGCCGGGCTCTGGGCGTCTTCCGGGGTGGGCCCGGCGTCGACGGTCGACATCTCCTGCACCCAGTGGGCGGCCCAGGGGCGGGGTGGCAGCGTCCATCCGACGTCGGTGTCGGCCGCGTTGAGCAGCAACAGGAACGTGTCGTCGACGATCGGCTGGCCGAAGGCGTCGGGGACCGAGATCGACTCGCCGTGGATGTACACCCCGAGGCCGCGCACGTGCTCGTGGGCCCAGTCGTCGTCGGTCATCTCCCGTCCGTCGGGCCCGAACCAGGCGATCTCGTCGATGCCCCGCACCGGTGTGCCCTGGAACCAGCGGCGGCGACGGAACACGGGATGGCGGCGACGGAAGGCCACGAGCCAGCGGCAGAAGCCGAGGAGGTCCTCGTCCACCGCCTTCCAGTCGTACCAGGAGAGCTCATTGTCCTGGCAGTAGGCGTTGTTGTTGCCCTGCTGCGAGCGGCCGATCTCGTCGCCGCCGGCCAGCATCGGCACCCCTTGGGACAACAACAGCGTGACGAGGATGTTGCGGCGTTGACGCTGGCGAAGGGCGGTTACCTCCGGGTCGTCGGTGGGGCCCTCGGCCCCGTGGTTCCACGAGCGGTTGTGGCCCTCGCCGTCGTTGTTGTCCTCCCTGTTGGCCTCGTTGTGCTTCTCGTTGTAGGCCACCAGGTCGGCCAGGGTGAACCCGTCGTGGGCGGTGACGAAGTTGATCGACGCCGTGGGGCGGCGGGAGTCGCCCTGGTAGAGGTCGGAGCTGCCGGTGAGGCGTGACGCCAGCTCGCCCACGGTGGCCGGCTCGCCCCGCCAGAAGTCGCGGATCGTGTCGCGGTAGCGGCCGTTCCACTCCGACCACTGGGGCGGGAAGTTGCCTACCTGGTAGCCGCCCTCGCCCACGTCCCACGGCTCGGCGATCAGCTTGACCTGCGACACCACCGGGTCCTGCTGGATCACGTCGAAGAAGGCCGACAGTCGGTCCACCTCGTACAGCTCGCGGGCCAGGGCCGAGGCCAGGTCGAAGCGGAAACCGTCGACGTGCATCTCGGTCACCCAGTACCGGAGGCTGTCCATGATCAGCTGCAGCACGTGGGGGTGGCGCATGTTGAGCGAGTTCCCGGTGCCGGTGAAGTCGAGGTAGTGGCGGGGGTCGTCGTCCATCACCCGGTAGTAGGCCCGGTTGTCGATACCCCGGAGGGAGAACGTGGGGCCGAGATGGTTGCCCTCGGCGGTGTGGTTGTAGACGACGTCGAGGATGACCTCGATGCCCGCCGCGTGCAGGGCTCGGACCATGGCCTTGAACTCTTGGACCTGGCCCAGCTGGTCGGCCGACGAATAGCCGTTGTGGGGGGCGAAGAACCCGATCGAGTTGTAGCCCCAGTAGTTGCGCAGGCCCCGTTCGATCAGGTGGTGGTCCTGCACGAACTGGTGCACCGGCATGAGCTCCACCGCGGTGACGCCGAGGCTCTGGAGGTGGGCGATCACCGCCGGGTGGGCTAGGCCGGTGTAGGTGCCCCGCAGCTCGGGCGGCACGTCGGGGTGGGTCATGGTGAGACCCCTCACGTGGGTCTCGTAGATCACCGACTCGTGCAGCAGGTGGCGGGGCGGGCGGTCGTTGGCCCAGTCGAAGGTGGGGTCGTGGACGATGCCCCACGGCACGTGGGGGCCACTGTCGTCGGTGTTGGGCTGGTCGGGGTCGTCGAAGCGGTAGCCGAAGCAGGCCGGCTGCCAGTCGATCGTGCCGTCCACCAGCTTGGTGTACGGATCGAGGAGCAGCTTGGCCGGATTGCACCACAGACCGTGGGCCGGGTCCCACGGGCCGTGGACGCGGTAGCCGTAGCGCTGGCCGGGCCGCACCCCGGGGAGGTAGGCGTGCCAGCAGAAGGCGTCGATCTCGGTGAGCTCCACCCGGGTCTCGACCCCGTCGGGGGAGCGCAGACACAGCTCCACGCCTTCGGCCACGCTGGAGAAGAGGGAGAAGTTCGTGCCCTCGCCGTCGTACGTGGCGCCCAGCGGGTAGGGCGAGCCGACCCAGCGCCGGATGCTGTTCTCTGCCTGCTCGCCGGCCACCCGTCGTCCTCCTCGCCTGCACCCGCCCCGCTCACCGGGGCAGGTCGTCGTCGACTACCCCGAGCGACGGAGGAGGTAACGCGTGACGGGTGGCTCAGCCGCCGTGGGTCGGCCGGCGTCAGAAGCGGGGTAGCACCGGGTTCGACGAGTCGAGCACCACGGTCTCCGGCACCTCGGCGTGCAGCCACACCCGGTAGCGGCTGATGCGGCCGTCGTCAGGTGGGCCACCAGCCCGGC
>CADEDH010000018.1:12632-54233 GCA_902826025.1 uncultured Actinomycetes bacterium | reverse complement strand
CCCGTGCTCAATTGAACGTGGCGCCCTGGAGGTTGCGGGCGCGGATAGCGTCGGCCAGGGCGGTCCAGCCGTCGTCGCTGGCGGGGAGCCAGCGGGTGAGGTGCTCCAGGCGCATCATCTCGGCCACCTCGGGCTCGCCCGGATCCATCGACGTGAGCAGATCGACGAACTGGGCGGCCAGTCCCTCGTCGAAACCGGGACGGGCGGTGAAGGCACAGTGGCAGAACGGCTCGGTGCGCCACACCACCACCACGTCCTCGGCGTTCAGGCCCCGCTTGCGCAGGAGGTGGCCCAGCCACGGCTCGAAGATGATCCCGGCGTCGGCTCGGCCGTCGCGCACGGCGTCGAAGATGAGGAAGTCGTCGACCCACTCCACGCCATTGGGCGCCGGCCGGGGGGTGAGCTCGGCG
This sequence comes from uncultured Actinomycetes bacterium, assembly GCA_902826025.1. Taxonomy (GTDB): domain Bacteria; phylum Actinomycetota; class Acidimicrobiia; order Acidimicrobiales; family SZUA-35; genus CADEDH01. Next base: position 53,823 of record CADEDH010000018.1, on the reverse strand, counting down.
TGATGGCAGTCGGTCTCCAGCGAGAAGCCCTGCCGCTCCAGCTGGATCCCGGGGATCAGCCGCAGCTCGCTCGACGTGGGCACACCCACCGCCACCGTGCGGCCCCGCAGGTCGTCGACCGTGGTGATGCCCGACGACCGCAGGGCGACGATCACGCTGGCCACGCCGTCGTCGGTGTCGCGCATGGCCAGGGTGCGGCACGCCCCGCCGCTCACCAGCAGGCTCTGGGCGTGGGCCATCGGGGCGTTCCAGGCGATGTCCACCGTGCCGTCGAGCAGGGCCCGGCACAGGGCGTCGTAGGTGGAGTAGAGGGCGTACTCGATCGGCATCCCGTGGCCGTTGAACCAGGCCCGGATGTGGTTCCAGATCGTCACCGAGTGGGCCGGGTCCGACGCCGTCGCCCCCACCAGCACCGGCCGCCCGGCCTCGCCGCCACCCCCGGCCAGGGTGCCAGCCACGGCCGCTCAGGCCTGCTCGGCCAGGGTCTTGATTCCGGCGCAGGACTGTTGGATGTTGCCCTGCACCGCCTGGCACCAGCCCTCGACGCCGCCCGGCCCCTTGGCGATGCCCTCGGGGGCGTTGTAGAGCCGGTAGTGCTGCGTCAGCTTCGAACCGTTCCCCGCCGGCTCCACGCTGTACGACCAGTGCACGAGGTTGGCCTCCTTGCCCAGCGTCCAGAACCCGAACCGGGACGGGCGCTCGGCCTCGGTGATCTCCACCTTGGCCTTCCACTCCATCTTGCCCATCTTGTTGTGGCCCTCGAACCAGTCGCCCACCTTCGCGGTGCCGCCGTCGAGCCACTCGCCGCCCTGGTTCATGGGCGACCACTCCCCGGTGCGGCGCAGGTCGGAGACGATGTCGTAGACGGCCTCGGGTGCGGCGTCGACGTCGACCGAATGGTCGTAGGAGAAGATCGGATCACTCATGACCCGGCACGTTAGTCGCCGGCCCACCGGGGCACGAACGGCGCCGGGGTCCGCCGACGGCATGGGCTTGGCTCGGCGCTCAGGCCCGGCGGCGCACCGGGATCTCGGCCAGGGCGCCGACGTGGAGGTCGGTCAGCCAGCGGCCCTCGCCCGCCACCTGCAGGCGGCCCAGCGTGCCCGCCTCGCCCAGGGCCCGGAAGATCGACCGCAGCTCCCATCGGGCCAGGTTGGCCCCCAGGCAGAAGTGGGCGCCGTGGCCGAAGCCCACGTGGTCGTTTGGTTGGCGGCCGATGTCGAGCCGGTCGGGGTCGGTGAAGGCCCGCTCGTCGCGGTTGGCCGACGGGTACCACAGCACCACCATCTCGCCCGCCCGCACCGTCTGGCCCCCCACCACGGTGTCACGGGTGGCGGTGCGCACGAACTGGATCACGGGTGAGGTGAACCGCACCACCTCGTCCACCAGCGACTCCAGCCGCGCCTCGGGGGCGGCGTGGAAGCGCTCGATCTCGTCTGGCCGTTCGAGCAGGGCCAGGATCCCCCGGCTGGTGGCGTTGCGGGTGGTCTCGTTGCCGCCCGAGATCAGCAGCTTGATGTAGCCGTGCAGCTCCTGATGGCCCAGCGGCGTGCCGTCGGGCCGGGCCTCCACCAGCTTGGAGGCCAGGTCGTTCCCCGGCGCCCGCCGCCGCTGCTCGATCACGTCGTCGATGTAGTGGTGGAACTCGCCGTGGAGGCGCTTGCGCATCTGGCGGCGATCCTCGCCCGGGTCGGCCCACCGCATGGTGTCGACGTCGAACATGGCGTCGGTCCAGCGGTGGATGTCGGCCCAGTCGCCGTCGGGTAGGCCCAGCATCGAGCAGATCGTGGCCAGTGGCAGCTTCACCGCCAGGTCGTTGACCAGGCACGCTTCCCCCCGCTCGTCGAGGGTCTGCTCGAAGGCGGCCACGATGGCCCGGGCCGTGGCGTCGAGCTCGGCCGCCAGGTCTCGGCATCGGGCCGGGGTGAAGCTGCGGGCCATCAGCGAACGCAGCCGGGCATGTTCGGCGGCGTCGAGGTAGATCATGTCGTCGGCCGCCCGGGCGTCCCAACCGTGCAGCTCGGCCTTGCGTTCCCGGGCCAGCGTGGCCCGGTGGTTGTAGTCCTGGTTGGCGTAGCGGAGCTGGGGGCCGCCGTTGATGAACGTCGTGGCGTCGGCCTCCACCGCCCGCACGTCGGCGTGCCGGGTCACCATCCACGCCGGGTCGATGCCAGGGCGGTCGTACCAGTACACCGGCGCCTCGCGCCGGAGCCGGGCCCACGCCTCCCACGGGTAGCCCGTGCGCTGCCACTGGCCGATGTCGTGGAGCACGATGTCGTCCAAGGTCAGGGTCTCGTTCATGCTCTAAACCTCATGCGGGCGCACTCAGTCCGGGTCGGGCTCGACCTCGGTCCACAAGCTGGGCAGGTTGACGACGATCCCGTCCTGCGTGCTGCGGGCGATCACCACCACGGCGTCGGAGTCGGGGGAGGGGTTCTCCTCCCGGTGGGGCACGTAGGGGGGCACGAAGATGTAGTCGCCGGGCTCGGTCTCGATCCGCACCTCGTCCTCGCCCTCGGCGAACACGAACACGGGATTGCCCGACACGATGTAGATGGCGGTCTCGGCCTTGCCGTGGTGGTGGTCACCCGACGCAGTGGACGGCGACACGTGGGTCTCGCCCATCCACAGCTTGTCGGACCCGACCGACTTGCCCGAGATGGCCTCGAATCGGCGCATGCCCGTGGTCTGGGTGGTGTCGCCGCTCAGCTCCCCGCCCTTGATGTGGCGCAGCGTTCCGTGCCAGTGATCTTCCGACTCGGCTCCCATGGCGCCGTCTCCGTTCCGTCGACCCCGGCGACCGCCGGCCGGCCGCTCCACCGACCGGTGTACACGGCCCCGCCCGCCACCCGCAACCGGTCGGGCGGCCCGAGGGCTCCGGTCCGGCGGGGATCCCGGGCTCCGCCGTCGCCGCTCACTACCCTCGGCTGGGCGTGGGCCGGCCCGACCGGCAGGAACGGGGCGTCGGCCCCGCCCGGGTGCCGGTGGCTGTGGGGTGATTGCCGTCGTCGACCCGGAGCCCGAACCTTGACCAACGACACCCTGCCGGCGGCCGCGGTCTCCCTCGATCGGAGCCCCGGCCCGCAGACCCACCCGACGCCGCTCCGCCCGCCCTCAGCCCGCCGTGCCCCGGCACTGATCCGGGCGGTCAGCGTTGCAGGGCGGGGCCTGCTGATCCTCGGCGGCCTGGTGGTGGCCTTCCTCGTGTTCCAGCTCTGGGGTACCGGTTTCCACGAGCAGCGGGCCCAGCGGGATCTGGCGGCCGAGCTGGACCGCGCCATCGGCGCCCGCCAGGCGCCGGCCGGGCCCGAGGGAGGCGAGGCGATTCTCGGCCCGGTTGCCCAAGGCCCCGGCCCCGACGCTGGTCTCGCTCCCGGTCCCGGGTCGGTGGCCGGCGCAGCCACTGTGCCGGCCCGCACTCCGCCCCAGTCGGCCGAACCGGTGGCCCGCATCACGGCCCCCACCATCGGGCTCGACAAGATCGTGGTGGAAGGGGTGGGCCGAAGCCAGCTCCGGGAGGGGCCGGGGCACTACCCCGTCACCCCGCTGCCCGGTCACGCCGGCAACGTCGCCATCGCCGGCCATCGCACCACCCACGGCGCCCCGTTCGCCGACATCGACCAGCTCGAGCCGGGCGACCCCATCGTGTTGGACACGGTGGACGGTCGGTTCGTGTATCGGGTGGAGGCCTATACCCACCCCGTCGAGGGCACGGTGAGCGGGCATCAGGTCGTAGCTCCGGGCGACGCCGACGCGATCGCCGCCACGGGCGACAACCGCCTCACCCTCACCACCTGTCACCCCCGCTACTCCGACCGTCAGCGTCTGGTGGTGACGGCCACGCTCGAAGGTGGTCCGGTGGCCTTTGCCCAGCCGTTACCCGGGGCCCCGCCCTCACCGGCCCGGCCCGACGCATCGGTCGATACGGCTGATGCGGCCGATCCGGCCGCCGTTGTCCCATCCGTCGGACCGTCGGGCCCGGCCCAAGAGCCGTTCGGCTGGCACTGGAGCGAGCTGGACGAGGTCCTTCTCTGGGCCGCTCTAACCACCGTGTGCGCGGCTCCAGCTGTGGTGATAAATCGGCGAGGAAAGGGCCATAAATTTGTTCTATTGGCCCTATCCGTTCCGGCATTGCCCCTGCTATTGATGTTCGTTCACCTGGACATCCTTCTACCAACAGGCTGATCCACTAGGAAGAATAAGTCGTTCAGATTCGACATGTATTTCTTCCCATGTATCGACCACATGTCGGGTGAACAAACCTAACGTCGTCGCCCGAGGAGGTAACAGTTGTGGGTGTATTTCGTCGTGCCTGGGCGACAGTTGCCAGGCGATACGTACCCGTTGTGTCCATCGGCTTGTGCTTGGCGCTGCTTCTGAGCGTGCTGGGCATCAGTCCGGCGGAGGCCGTGGCTCCCGTCCCGTCGTTGACGCTGATGACCAGTGGCGGCACCGTACGGGACGACTCGGTGATCTCGTCGGGAACCGAGATGACCGCCGCCGTGGGCGGCCTGCTGGAGGAGGGCAACGGCCCCCGGGAGCTCCGCATCGATCTCGACGACGCCACCGTCTACAAGGCGGGCAGCGTGGTCGCTCCCGAGGGATGGTCCATCGAGTGGTCCGTAGACGACGGGGCCAACTGGGTGGGCACCGAGCCCGGCACGCCGGCCGACGTCACCAGCGTGCGGGCCACGGCCACGGTCAACGCCGGCGCCATCAACGGCTCGTCGCAGCAGTACACCAAGGCCGTCAACTCGCCGGTCCCGGCCAGCACGTTCTCCGGCAGTACCGGTGGCGACGGTTGGGACGTGTTCTTCTACGACAACTACGTGCTGAACATCTTCCACCACCAGGAGACCTACGTAGCTCTCGACTGCCACCTGCGCACGTCGGGCGCCCGTTGTACGGGCTTCGATCCCACACAGACGTCGGGTGCCGCCTTCTCCCAGTTCAGCGGGTACCGGGCCGGCAACCGCTCCGGCGGCTGGGTGAACGGCAACACCGGCAAGGCCTACGCTTTCTCGGCCCAGTCGTCGGCCGGAGCGGATCAGAACAAGCCGGGCGCCCTGTGCATGGACCTCAACACCGCGCCCCCCACCAACTGCGGCTTCACCGTGCTGAGCTCCACCGCCAACATCACAACCCACTCGTCCCTGTCCAACGCCGAGGGCGTCGGCGGCCGGCTGTTCGGCCTCGAATCGGCGAGCCAGAAGCTGCTGTGCTTCGACCCCAACACCAACGCCGCCTGCGCCAACTCGCCGGTGCAGCTCGCGGGCACGAGCGCCACACAGCGCTACCACGTGTACGGCCTCGGCTCGAAGGTGTTCGCCACCACCGACACCACGCTCTACTGCTTCGAGTCGTCGAACCTGAGCCCGTGCGCTGGCTCGTGGCCCGTCACGTACGCCTCGCTGGGCTGGACGGTGGCCAACATGTCACCGGTGGCCCACATGGACACGTCGGGCAACATCGACGGCGTCTGCATGTGGAACGGCTGCCTGAACCTGGCCGGCGCGGTGCAGGCCTGGACGAACCCCCACAGCATCACCCCCTGGTCGGGTAGCGCCGGCAGCAACGGTGCGTCGGGCACGTACGGCAAGTTCACCGCCACATCGGGCCGGGCCTACCTGCAGAAGGTCCTGTCGACCAACGAGGTCTACTGCTTCGACTACGCCACCAACGCCGCCTGCGCCGGGTTCGACACCACGCCCACCAGTGACACCTCGCTGTACGCCCTGGTGACCGACCCGAACAACCCGGCCTGCATCTGGTACAACTCCGACCCGGGCAAGATCGGCCTGTTCGACGCCTACACAGGGGCCTCGTCGTGCGCAAGCAACCCGGTGATCACGCTCCAGCCGTCGGCCTTCGCCCCGCGCTTCGTGTGCACCTCGTCGGGGGGTATCGACCGGTGGACATCGCTCACGCTCAACACCGTCAGCGGCGGCACGCCGGCCAGCCAGACGCTCACCGTGCGGACGGGCAACGGTGATGCCGTGCCCGGCTGGTCGAACGTACCGATCACGGTGGGCAACACCTTGTCGCTGGCCAGTCTGCCGGTGGCCGACACCGGCGCCCGTCCGACGTTCAACATCGCCTTCTCCGGAGTGACCGGCGGGGCGCTGACCTCGGCCGACTTCACCATCCTGTACGAGGGCCGGGGCCCCGAGCTCTGCCTCGACTACCTGCTCGACAACACCCAGGCGCCGGGCTCGCCCAACTGCCCGATCGTGCAGAGCGTCGTCGGCACCCTGACCCAGAACGTGACCGGGGCGGCCACCAGCCAGGCACCGTCACGCAGCTTCACGGTCAGCGGCTCCAGCGTCGATTGCCCGGAGAACATCGTCTACGCCGGCCCGCCCGGGCCGGTACGGGAGTTGACGGTGGACCTGACCCAGCCGTTGCAGGGCACGGTGTCGTGGAAGGCACCCAGTGACGATGGCGGCTCCGCCATTCGCTGGTACGAGGTGTCGACCGACGGCGGCACGACCTGGACCCAGGTGAACTCCGCCCCCGACGGCAACGGGGTGTACTCGGTCGTGCTGGCCAACCTCACCGAGGGCAGCCACACCTTCGATGTCCGGGCGGTGAACGTTCTGGGCAACGGCAACGCCACGGACGTGAGCGGCAACGTCGTCAGCACTCCGGCCACCACGGCGGCACCGACGACCACCACCGCCGCCCCCACCACCACCGTCACCGCCATTCCCGACGGCAACGGCAACCTGCCCGACCTGCCCAAGGGTGGCACCGAGGTCCGTGACAACGGCAACCCGGTGGCCGTGGAGGTGAAGGTGGTGGAGAACAAGACCGGCATCGAGGTGTCGTCGCCGGACGGGGTGGCCCTCACCCTGTCGGGCGACTGCGGCACCGCTTGCCCGGTCAAGACCGGTTCCGACGGGAAGCCCTACCTGGTGATGGAGGACACGGGCACGGTGCGGGTGCGGGGTGAGGGCTTCATGCCCGGCTCCACCGCCCACGTGTGGATCACGTCCACCAACACCTATCTGGGGGCGGCGACCGTACTGTCCGACGGCACGTTCGACCGGTCGTTCTCCGTCAACGTGGCCCCCGGGGAGCAGACGGTGCAGGTGAACGGCACCACCGCCTCCGGTGCCACCCGCAGCGCCAACCTCGGCCTGCTGGTGCTGGCCGGCTCAGGGAGCGGGGGGCTGGCCAACACCGGTGTGGACAGCAACCTCTACATCTACCTCGGGGCGGCTCTGCTCGGTGCGGGCGCGACCACGATGGGGATCGTGAAGGTGGTGAGCGCCAGCGTCGCCCGCAAGGAAGAGGTCGTCTGACCCCGCCTTCCGCCCGCCTCCTGACGGGCTGAACCGACCCGGGCCCCGCCCGGAGTGCCCCCACCAGGGCACTCCGGCGGGGCCCGGGCCGCGCTCGGGGCAGCTTCGGGTTCGGACGTGCGAGTTTGGGCAATACTGCTAGGGTACGTGGCCATGCTGAGCCACGAAGTCCACTCCGCACGCCCGGAGGCGACGGCGTGACGGCGGCCCGTACCCGGTCCCGAGAAGGATCCCGCCTGCGGTTGGTGGCGGCTGCGTTCCTCATCCTCCTCAACGTCGTTCTGGTGGGGTTGAACCTCCGGGAGCACGGGGTCCTGGCCAGCAGCGACACCGCCGACGACGTCACCACCGCCGACACGGTGGGCACGCCCACCGGCAGCTCCCTGCTGGCATCGCCCACCACCGTGCCCGCCGGGCAGGGCGCTGGTACCGACACCTCGCGGTCTCCGGCGGTGGCCATGCAGGCCGAGCTCGACCGCGTGCTGGCGGCCACGCCCCTCATCTTCGAAACCGGCCAGTCCACGGTCACCGACCTGCACAAGCGGATCCTCAACACCGTTTCCCTGACCATCCAGGCCTACCCCGGGTCGTCGGTGAAGGTGGTCGGCCACACCGACTCCACCGGCGCCAGCGAGACCAACCTCACCGTCAGCACCGCCCGGGCCGCTGCCGTGAAGGCCTATCTGGTGGAGCAGGGGGTCTCTCCCGACTCCCTGATCACCGAAGCCATGGGGGCGTCGGACTCCACCGGATCGAAAGACCTGGCCGGCCTGGAGCGGCGGGTGACGCTCGAGGTGGTCGACACCGGGGCGGCCGCCGCCGCGCCGGCCAACGTCACGATGAAGATCGGGGTGGTGGCCCCCAGCGCCCGCAACGACCTGGCTTTCACCCAGAGCATGGTCGACGCCATCAACGTGGTGGCCGCCGAGCGGGGTGGGGTGCAGGTCGACATCACCGACAACACCTTCGTGCCGGCCGAGGCCGCCGCCGCCATCCAGAAGTACGCCGAAGAGGGCTACAACCTCATCATCGCCCACGGCGTGGAGTTCGGGCCCCAGCTGGTGGAGATCGTCAAGGCCCACCCCAACTCGGTGTTCGCCTGGGGCACCGCCACCGACACGTTCGCCCTGCCCAACCTCTACGCCTACGACGCCGCCGCCGAGCAGGGCGGCTACGTGATGGGCGGCATGGCCGCCATGCTGTCCAAGACCGGCACGGTGGGCGTGGTCGGCCCGATCGAGGTGGCCGACGCCAAGCGCTACATCGAGGGCTTCAAAGCCGGCGCCTCGGCCCAGAAGCCCGGCATCAAGTTGCCGGTCGAGTACACGGGCTCGTTCGGCGACATCGCCCTGGCCGCCGAGGTGGCCCAGAAGCACATGGCGGCCGGGGCCGACGTGCTCACCGGCACCGCCGAGATGGTGACCGGCGCCATCTCCGCCGCCCAGCAGAAGGGCGGCGTGGTGTGGTTCGGCACCCAGGCCAACCAGGCCTCCCTGGCCCCCACCGTGGTGGTGGCGTCGCAGGTGTACCACTGGGAAGTGCTGCTGCGGCCGATCGTGGCCGACATCGATGCCGGCGTGGCCAACGGCCGTAGCCAGGTGGCCACCCTGGCCGACGGCGGTCTCGTGATCGAATACAACCCCGGGTACGCCCTACCCGAGGACGTGAAGGCCCGGGGCGAGAAGCTCATCGCCGACATCAAGTCGGGCGCCATCATCGTGCCCGCCCCGGCCTGAGGTGCGCCCTGCCGGTTCGCCGAAGGCGAACACTGCCTCGGGTTCGCCTTCGGCGAACACCGGGGCTGTCCGGCTCGTCGGGCCCTCCTACCCCTCTCGGGGGAGCTGATCCAGGATCTTCTGGCAGATCCGGTCGAGGGTGGCGATCTCGTCGTCGGTGAGCAGGCCCATGGCGTGGCGGCGCACGGCCTCCACGTGTTCGGGGGCGGCAGCGGCGATGGCGGCCCGGCCGGTTTCGGTCATGGCGATGAACCAGCCCCGCTGATCGGTGGGGCACCGCTCGCGGCCCACCAGGCCCCGACGCTCCATCCGGGCCACGTGGTGCGACACCCGGCTCTTCTCCCAGCCGAGCAGGCATCCCATCTCGGAGGGGCGCACCCGCTGATCGGGCAGGTCGCTTAGCATGGCCAGCACCAGGTAGTCGGGGTAGGACAGGCCGCTGCCAGCCAGCTCGCGGGCCAGGAGGCCGGAGAGCTGGCTGTACATGAGGTTGAGGTTGCGCCAGGCCTGGAGCTCGTGCTCCGCCAGCCACCGGGTCTCGGCCATGGGTCCCACGCTACACGATAGGGTAGTTGACGCATCAACCTCAGGCGGATAAGGTTGATGTATCAACTAAAGACGGGCTCCGGTCGGGGCACCGTCGCCACGCTTCCCGAGGAGACCCCCCATGACCGCCATCGCACCCACCGGTACCTACAGCATCGACGCCTCCCACAGCCGGGTCGGCTTCGTGGCCCGCCACGCCATGGTCACCAAGGTCCGCGGCTCGTTCAACGACGTCGAGGGTTCCGGCTATTTCGACGCCGACAACCCCGCCGCCTCCAAGCTCTCGGTCACCGTCCAGGCCGCCAGCATCGACACCCGCAACGCCGACCGCGACGCCCACCTGAAGAGCAACGACTTCTTCGACATGGAGACCTACCCCACGATCACCTTCGCCTCCACCGCCGTGGCCCCGGTCGATGAGACCACGTTCACCGTCACCGGCGACCTCACGATCAAGGGCGTCACCAAGCCGGTCGACCTGGAGCTCGAGCTCACCGGCACCGCCGTGGATCCGTGGGGCAACACCCGCCTCGGCCTTGAAGGCAGCACGGTGATCAACCGGAAGGACTGGGGCGTCAACTGGAACGCCGCCCTGGACGCGGGTGGCGTGCTGGTGAGCGAGAAGGTCACCCTCGAGTTCGAGATCTCGGCCGTCAAGGCGGCGTGAGGCACGTGAGCCGATGACGTTGGCCTCTTCCTCGACTGACGCCGTTCTGTCATCGTGACGGGTGGAGCAGCCGGCAACGGAGCCGGTTGCCCGCCCCGTCCGGGAGGACTCCCATGCCGTCCGCCTTTCATCCCCGCTCCAAGCTGGCTCCGGCACTTGTGGCGGTGGCGCTGCTCGCCGCCTGCGGGAGCGACGGGTCGTCCGGCACCACCGCCGGCTCGTCCGCCGGATCGGCCGTGACGTCACCGGAGACGACGCCCAACCCGACCCCCTCGTCGGGGCCGGCGTCGTCTCCGGGCTCGGCTACGGCCGCGTCGGCCCCCGTCACGCTGGAACAGCCAGCGATCTTCCCGGCGGCCGACGTGGTCTACGCCACGCCCGAGGAGGCAGCCGCCGCCTTCGTCACCGAGGTGCTCGACGTGCCGGTGAGCCTGGGTGAGTACCAGGGTGGCGACAGCCGTAGTGGGGAGATGGAGGTCCGCTTCGCCGGCGAGGGCGGCACCGGCCCCGGGGTGGTGCGGACCCTGCTCCTGCTGCGCCAGCTCGGCCCCGACGACGGCTGGTTCGTGCTGGCGGCGGTGAACGACGCAGCGGCGATCTCGAGCCCGGCCCAGGGCGACGCCGTGCCGCCCGGACCCTTCACCCTTTCGGGCGTGGCCCGTGGGTTCGAGGGGGCGGTGACGGTGACAGCCAGCGTGGCCGGGCACCCCGACCAGGTGCTGGACACCGAGCAGGCGATCGCCGGCTCCCTGGAGACGCCCGAGCCGTTCTCGGTGCCGCTCGACCTGTCGAAGGCCGAGCCCGGCTCGATCGTGATGCTGATGGTCCGGGGCGGCGTGGGCCTGGAGACCGATCCGGGCGAGACGGGCGCCATCGCCGTCACCATCGCCGGCTGATCTGCGCGACGAAAACCGCCCCCCCGGTCCGATCTGCGCGACGTTTTCGACGAATTCCGTAGAGAACGCGACGCAGATCGCTGGCGTGACGCGATTCCGTCGCGCAGTTCGGGTTGGGCGGGTCTACGCCCCGGCTATCACCCGGTCGACCTCGGCCCGGTCGTCGGCGGTGAGGGCCCAGGAGCCGGCGGCCACGTTGGCCTGGATCTGGTCGGGGCGGGTGGCGCCGGCGATCACGGTGGCCACCAGCGGATGCGAGGTGTGCCAGCTCATGGCCAGCTCCAGCAGGGTGTGGCCCCGGCCGGCGGCCCACTCGGTGAGGCGGCCGACGATGGCGAGCTTGTCGTCGTCGATGAACGAGGCGGCCCGGTCGCCCCATTTCACCAGCCGGCCGTCCTCCGGGCGGGGGGCGTTGAGCTGGTACTTGCCGGTGAGCAGGCCCGACTCCAGCGGGAAGTACGGGACGAAGGCGATCCCCTGGCGGGCGCAGGCGTCGAACACGCCGTCGTTCTCCGGGCCCCGGGTGAGCAGGCTGTAGTGGTTCTGGACCGACGGGTACGACGCCACGCCCCGGGCCTGACCGGCCCGCACCGCATCGTCGAGCTCGGCCGCGCTGAAGTGGGTACAGCCGATCTCCCGGATCTTTCCCTCGGCCTGGAGTTCGGCCAGGCAGCCCAGCGTCTCTTCCTGGGGCGTCTCGGGGTCGGGCCGGTGGAGCTGGTAGTGGTCGATGTAGTCGGTGCCGAGGCGCTTGAGGCTGGCCTCCAGCCGGGCCCGGACCTGGGCCGGGTCGCCGCCCCGCTCGCCCTCGGCCAGCGACATGTCGTGGCCCCACTTGGAGGCGACCAGCACCTCACTGCGGCGGCTCCCCAGGGCCTGGCCCAGGAACTCCTCGCTCTTGCCCCGGCCGTAGCTCTCGGCCGTGTCGAAGTAGTTGATGCCGGCGTCGATGGCGGCGTCGATCACGGCCTTGGTGGCCTCGGCGTCGATCATCATGCCGAAGTTGTTGCAGCCCAGCCCGATGACCGACACCTGCAGGGATCCGAGAGACCTGTATTCCATACGCCGCACGTTAGCCACGATCGGAGGTGGCGTCAGCCGGGACCGGGTCGGGGAGCAACGGCATCTCGATCGGCTCCTGGCCCACCAGCGTGGTGCGGACGAGTGAGCCGGAGCCGAAACGCTGGCGGATCTGGTCGACAGCGGCGTCGAGCTGCACCGGGTTCTGCTCGGTCCGGCCCCGGGCCGCCGTGGGCACGGCGAAGGGCAGGCTGAGTTGGAGGGCGCCGTCGGTGTCGAGGTTCATCACCGCCACCCCCACCTTGGTGAGCCCTCGCTGCTCGATCAGGGGCCAGGCCTCGGCCAGCAGGTCCCGGGCCGTGGCCAGCACCACGGCCGTGGTGTCGGTGGCCTCGGGCAGGGTGCGGGACCGGGTGGCGCCGGTGAAGTCGGCGAAGCGGAGCCGCAGCACCACGGTGCGGGCCACCCGCTCGCCCTTGCGCAGACGCGACGTGACACGGTCGACCACGCCGAGCAGGATCTCCTCCGCTCCGGCCCGGTCCACGGTGCCGGCCCGGAACGAGTGCTGGGAGCCGACCGACCGCCGCCGGCGCCCGGTCTCGACCGGCCGGGGATCGAGGTTGTGGGCCAGGGCCCAGATGTGGTGACCCCAGGCCTTGCCCAGGTGGCGCTCCAGGTGGGCCCGGTCCACGTCGGCCACGTCGGCCACGGTGTGGATCCCGAGGGCGGCCAGCCGCTCCTGCGCTTTCGGCCCCACGCCCCACAGCCGGCCTACCGGGAGGGGGCGCAGGAAGTCCAGCTCGCCGCCGTCGGGCACCACGAGCAGGCCCTTGGGCTTCGACACCCCGCTGGCCACCTTGGCCAGGAACTTGGTGGAGCCGCCGCCCACGCTGAGGGGCAGGCCCACCTCGGTGGCCACCCGCTGCTGGAGGCGTCGGGCGATGGCGGTGTCGGGGCCCGCCACCCGCCGCAGGCCCGACACGTCGATGAAGGCCTCGTCGATCGACAGTGGCTCCACCTCGGGCGAGGTGTCGCGGAAGATGTCCATCACCGCCTGGCTGGCTTCGCTGTAGGCCGTCATCCGGGGCGGCACCACCACCGCCGCCGGGCACAGGGCCTGGGCCTGGCGGCCGCCCATGGCCGTGCGCACCCCGAACCGGCGGGCCTCGTAGCTGGCGGCCAGCACCACCCCGGCCCCCACGATCACCGGTCTGCTCCGCAGCCGCGGGTTGTCCCGCTGCTCCACCGAGGCGTAGAACGCATCGAGGTCGGCGTGCAGGATCCGGCGTCCCGACATCGAACAAACGTTCTCATATCTGAGGGTGCCGGGCAAGAGGCGGCCTGTCACACCCCTGTGGTAAGCCTGCAGGTATGAGAGCTGGCGTGATCAGAGGCAAGGGCACCTTCGAGCTGGCCGAGATGCCCGATCCGGTGCCCGAGGCCGGCGAGGCGGTGGTGGAGATCCACCGCTGCGGGATCTGCGGCAGCGACGTCCACGCCTACGTGGAGGGCTGGAACTACGCCCCGGGCATCTGCGGCCACGAGTGGATCGGCACCGTGGCCGCCGTCGGCGCCGGGGTCACGCTGGTGTCGGAGGGCGATCGGGTGGCGGCCGGGGTGGCCCCCGGCTGCGGCACCTGCGAGGAGTGCCGGGCCGATCTGCCCGAGTACTGCCGGGTGGCCCAGAGCTTCTACGCCGGCAAGCGGGCGCCGAAGAACGGTGGCTTCGCCCGGGCCATGTCGCTGGCCGCCAACCGCCTGTGCAAGCTCCCGGCCAACCTGGGCGACGACGCCGGGGCCGTGGTGGAGCCGGCGTCGGTGGCCCTCCACGGGGTGCGCCGCAGCCACCTCCGGGTGGGCGATGTGGCCACCGTCGTGGGCTGCGGCCCCATCGGCCTGCTCACCCTGCAGTGCGCCCGCATCGCCGGCGCCGGCCACGTGGTCGCCGTCGAGCCCGACGCCGGCCGGCGGGCCCGGGCCCTGGCCCTCGGGGCCGACGCCGCGGTGGCCCCTGGCGACGAGCTGCGGGCCCACCTGGAGCAGGTCACGGGCGGCCTCCGGGCCGACATCGCCTTCGACTGCGCCGGTGTGCCCCAGACCCTCCAGCAGTCGGTCGACATGGTCCGCCGGGGCGGCTCGGTGATGATGATCGGCGTGGCCGGGGGCGAGGCCACCATGGTGCCGATGCGATGGCTGGCCAAGGAGGTGACGGTCCAGACGTCGATGGTGTTCACGCTCGATGAGATGGCCATCATCGGCGACCTCGCCGTCAGCGGCCGGATCAACCTCGAGGGCCTGGTAGACGGCACGATCACGCTCGACGAGCTCGGCTCCACGATCGACGACCTGGCCAACCGCCGCACCGACGCCGTCAAGCTCCTGGTCGACCCCCGGGCCGGGTGATCTGGCCCGCCCCGGGGCCGGTCTGACAAGCTGGCGGGCTGGAAGCCCGACAAAGGAAGCCATGACCACCTTCGCTGACCCAGCCACCCCCCAGCTGAGCCTCGACGACATCGACATCCACTCGATCGAGAAGTACGAGCGGGATGGTTATCCCTGGGCCGAATGGGACCTCCTGCGGGAGACCGCCCCCTGCTACTGGTACGAACGCGACGGCATCGCCCCGTTCTGGGCCGTCACCCGCCACGCCGACGTGAAGGCCATCGGGGCCGACGCCGGCCGCTTCCTCAACGGCGGCGGCCGGCTCCGCCTCCGCCCGGCCGACTGGGACCGCCGCTTCGCCGAGGCCCGGCGCAAGAAGATCGAGGCCCGGGGGTGGGATCCGGCCGAGGCGGAAGACTTCATCTTCCTCGACGCCCCCCACCACACGGCCATGCGGATGCTGACCGCCCGCCACTTCACCCCGGCCCGGTGCCGGGACATGGCCGGTGAGCTGAAGGCCAACGCCGAGCGCTTCACCCGGGCCTTCGTCGAACGGCTGGAGGCGGGCGAGACGGTGGACCTGGTCCACGACTACGCCGTGGCCCTGCCCCTGGTCACGATCGCCACCATGATGGGCCTGAACCCCGACGACTGGGCCGACATCCACCGCTGGACCGACGCCATCTTCGACCTGGAGTCGGACCGTTTCGCCAACCCGGGCGAAGACCACCGCACGATGCGGCGCCGGATGCACGCCGAGTTCCACGAGTACCGGTGCCAGCTGATCGAGCAGAAGCGCCGCCACCCGGGCGACGACCTCACCACCCTGCTGGTGCAGGCCGACATCGACGGCCGCCCCCTCACCGACCAGCAGCTCCACGGCTACCTCAACGTGCTGATCGCGGCGGGCAACGAGACCACCCGCAACGCCCTCAGCCGCGGCATCCTGGCCCTGATCGAGCGGCCCGACCAGGTGGCGCTGCTGCGGGCCAATCCCGACGCACTGAACGAGAGCGTGGCGGAGGAGATGGTCCGCTGGACCACCCCGGTGATCCAGTTCGCCCGCACGGCGGCGGTCGACGTGGAGCTCCACGGCCAGACGATCAAGGCCGGCCAGCACGTCGGCATCTGGTACGGCGCCGCCAACCGCGACCCCCGGGTCTTCGACCGCCCGTACGAGATCGACATCACCCGCAACCCCAACGAGCACCTCGGCTTCGGCCACGGCCAGCATTTCTGCCTCGGGTCGAACCTGGCCAAGTGGGAGCTGCGGGCCGCATTCCGGGCCGTGGCCGACACCGAGCTGCTGGACCGCCTGGAGCCGGCGGCCGAGCCCCAGTGGCTCACCGATCTCCACGTGGGCGCCTACAAACAGGCGCTCGTCCGCTACCGCCACTGATGTAAAGGGGAACCGACATGGACACCGAAGCGACCCGGTCACTCATCCAGCGCTACTACGAGGTGCTGCCCAAGGGGAAGGCCGAGCTGATCGCCGAACTCCTCACCGAGGACTGCGAGTTCAACCCGCCGCCCACCGCTCCGCTCGAGCCGATGAAGGGGCGCGATGCCGTGGCCAAGCTGTTCGCCGGTGACCTGGTGCGGGCCATGTTCGACCTGAAGCAGCCCTTCACCCTCGACGTGCGGCGCATGCTGGCCGACGGCGACACCGCCGTGGTCCAGCAGCGCCTCATCGCCACGGCCAAGAACGGCAACGCCTACGACAACGAGTACTGCTGGGTCTACACCTGCCGGAACGGTCAGATCGCCCGGATGGAAGAGTACGCCGACACGCTCCTGGCCTCCCGGGCCATGGGCTGGAGCTGAGAGAGAGCCTGACGATGGCGACGATGGACAAGCAACGGCGGGCCGAGTTCCTGAGCCGCATGACCGGAATCATGAACGGGGGCGCCCTGTCCCTGATGTGCTCGATCGGGCACAAGACCGGCCTGTTCGACACGATGTCGTCGATGGAGCCGGCAACCTCGCACGAGATCGCCGAGGCGGCCGGGCTCAACGAGCGCTATGTGCGGGAGTGGTTGGCTGCGGTGTCGGCTGGGGGCGTCGTCGATTACGACGCCGAGGCCGGCACGTTCCATCTGCCCCCGGAGCACGCCGGGCTCCTCACCCGGGCCTCGGGCCCCCTCAACCTCACCACCTATTGCCAGTACGTGGCCCTGCTGGGCCAGGTGGAAGACGAGGTGGTCACCGCCTTCCGGGAGGGCGGCGGCGTCCCCTACGACCGCTTCCCCGCCTTCCAGACCCTGGTGGCCGAGTCGAGCGGTCAGCGGCTCGACAAGGCGCTGATCAGCCAGGTGGTGCCCCTGCTGCCCGGCGGCTACGACCGGCTGGCGGCCGGGATCGACGTGGCCGACGTCGGCTGCGGCAGCGGCCGGGCCCTCAACCTGCTGGCCGCCGAGTTCCCCCAGAGCCGGTTCACCGGGTTCGACATCGCCGAGCACGCCCTGGAGCGGGGCCGGGCCATGGCCGCCGAGCGGGGCTCCACCAACATCACCTTCGAGGCGGCCGACGCCGCCCAGATCGCCCACAACGAGGAATTCGACCTCATCACCACGTTCGACGCCATCCACGACCAGGCCAAGCCCGACACCGTGCTCAAGGCGATCTTCAACGCCCTGCGCCCCGGCGGCACCTACCTGTGCGTGGAGCCCAAGGCGTCGAGCCACCTGCACGAGAACCTCGACCTGCCCATGGCGCCGATGATGTACACGATCTCCACCATGCACTGCATGACCGTGTCGCTGGCCTACGACGGCGACGGCCTGGGCACGGCGTGGGGCGAGCAGCTGGCCATCGAGAAGCTGACCGATGCCGGCTTCGTCGACATCCAGGTCGGCGGTATCGCCGACGACCGGGCCAACACCTACTTCGTGATGAACAAACCCGGCGGTCCCGGGTGAGCGACGGCTGGCGGGTACCGGCTCGCGCCACCACCAACGCCGGGCGCTCGATCGTGGTCACCGGGGCCGGTTCCGGCATCGGCCAGGCCACGGTGCAGGTGCTGGCCGGCCAGGGGGCCAACGTGGTGGCCGTCGACCTCACGCCGGAGTCGCTGGCCTGGCTCGACGAGGCGCCCGAGCTGGCCGGTGTGGTGCGGGTCAGCGGCAGCGTCACCGACGAGTCGACCAACGCTGAGATGGTGGCCGCCGCGGTGAAGGCGTTCGGTCGGCTCGACGCCGTGGCCCTCAACGCCGGGATCGTGGTCCTGGGTGACATCACGCGGGGCTCGATCGACGACTACGACCGGGTGATGGACGTGAACGTCCGGGGTGTGGTGCTCGGGCTCAAGGCGGCCCTGGCGGTGATGGAGGCCGGGTCGTCGGTCGTGATCACCGGCTCCATCTCAGGCCTGGGGGGAGACTCCGGCCTGTGGGCCTACAACGCGGCCAAGGCGGCCGTGGTCAACCTGGCCCGCTCGGTCGCCCTCGACGTGGCCCATCGGAACATCCGGGTCAACGCCGTGTGTCCCGGCGCCACCCACTCGGCCATGACGGCCGGCGTGCAGGGCCACCAGCAAGGCCAGGCCATGGCGGCCCGGGTGCCGCTCGGCCGGTTCGCCCAGCCGTGGGAGATCGGCGAGGTCATCGCCTTCCTGGCCTCGCCCGCCTCGTCCCACGTCACCGGGGTCGCCATCCCGGTCGACGGCGGCACCATGGCCGACAACGGCCAGTGGGCCACCTACGGGGCCCGGGCCGCCGGCTTCCAGTAGTCCTCTTCCACCTCGTCCTCCCCTCGTCCCCTCGCTCCCCGGAGACACCGTGCCCCTCACACCGACCGCCCACGCCTGCGCCAGCTGCATCCCCGGGCCCAACCAGGTGATCGACCACGAGCGGGCCGTGCTCAACGTGCCCCGGGGGTTCCGGGGGCCGCCCGAGTCGGTCCACGGGGGTGCGGTGGCCGGGCTGATCGTGTGCCTGGCCGACGCCCACCTGGCCGGCCCCACGGCTCGGTTCAACGTCCGCCTGCACGCCCCGCCGCCCCTGGCCACCGATCTGCCGTATGCGGTGATCCCGAGCGAGGGCGGCCAACGGATCCGGTTCGAGGTGACCGGGCCCGACGGCGCCACTGTGCTGTCGGGGTGGGCCGCCACCACCGAGGGCATCGAGGCCGGCCTCGATCCGGTGGTGCCGGAGGACATCGTGGCCGACCTGGCCGCCCACACCACCCTCACCGAGGCCGAGCGGGACAGCTTCGAGCGCCAGGTCGACCATCTGACCGAGGAATTCGGCGAGTGCTTCGGCTGCGGGCCGGCCAACGCCGACGGCCTCCACCTGCGGCCCCGCGCCATCGACGACCGCCGGGCCTGGAGCGACTGGAGGCCCGAGGCCCGCTGGCTCGACGGCGACCGGCTGGGAACGCTGGCGGCGGTGGCGGCGCTCGACTGCAGCTCGTCGATCCCGTTCCGCCAGCTCGGGGTGCTGAGTGCCGACGAGTTGGCCCTCACCCTGCTCGGCACGTACGACGCCGAGATCCGCCGCCGGCCTCCGGCCGAGCTGCCCGGCGGGGAGTCGTTCCGGATCGTCACCAGCCCCCGCCGCCGCGACGGCCGCAAGATCTGGGCCGACATCGGCCTGTTCAGCCCCGAGGGCGAGGTCTACATCCTCGGCTGCGCCACCTGGATCCTCGTCGCCCAGCCCGCCTGAGCGTCGGGCCGGGCGGTCAGGCGGCCGGCAGAGGCTCGGCCCCGGTGAGCTGCTCGCGGCGCTGGGCGGCGAAGGCCGCCACCAGCAGGCCCCCCGCCGCCACCATGGCCAGGGTGGAGAGCGTATGGAAGCCGACGGCCCGGCGGATGAAACCTGAGCTGAACCCGGCCAGGCCGCCGCACAAGCTCATCATCAGGTCGGCCGAGCCCTGCACCGCCACCCGGTGCTCGACCGGCACGGACTCGCTCAAGAGGCTCGACCCGCCGATCAGGCCGAAGTTCCACCCCAACCCCAGGCCCCACAACGACGGGAACAAGAGCTGCTCCACGTCGCCCGACAGGGCGGCGAGGGCCGACGATGCGATGATGGCGGCGGCGCCGATCTGGATCGCGGTCAAGCGGCCCCGCCGGTCGGCGATGCGGCCCACCAGGGGGCTGAAGGCGTACATGCCGGCGATGTGGACCGACACGACGTACTGGCTCACGCCCTCGTGCCCGTGGAGCTTCAGGTGCACCGGCGTCATGGCCATGACCCCCACCATCGCCCCCTGGGAGATCATCATGGCCACCAGGGCCAGCCGCGATCGGGGCTGGGCGCTGATGACCCGGAGGGCAGTGGCGAGCTTGGGCCGCTCGGCCCGGGCGTCGGGATTGATCCCGCCCGCCACCACCAACGGGTCGGGGCGGAGCTGGAGGCCGATGTTGATGGCGGCGGCGGCGAACAGGGCCGAGCTGATCAGCCAGGGCCCGGTATAGCGGTGCAACCCAAGCACGTGCTCGCTCAGCCATTCGGCCGGGCCCACCAGCAGCGGACCGAACACGGCGCCGAAGGTGGAGGCGAACACGATGCGGCTCATGGCCTGGCTCCGCTCCTCCGGCACGGCCAGATCGGTCG
This sequence comes from uncultured Actinomycetes bacterium, assembly GCA_902826025.1. Taxonomy (GTDB): domain Bacteria; phylum Actinomycetota; class Acidimicrobiia; order Acidimicrobiales; family SZUA-35; genus CADEDH01. The sequence continues at coordinate 33,717 of CADEDH010000018.1, read as the reverse complement.
CGGCGTAGCGGGCCTGGAGGTTGGCGGCCTGGCCGTTGCCGAACACGAACAGGCCCACGAGGAACAGCGCCAGCTGGTCGTGCTGGGCTCCGATGGCGGCCACCACCCCACCCACCACGGCCAGCATGTAGCCCATCTGGAGTCCGGGCCGGCGGCCCAGACGCCGCATGCGCCGGGCCATGACCTGCGACATCACCGCCGTGCCGGTGGTGGTCGTGGCCGTGGCGATCCCGGCCCAGGGCGTGTTCTGCCCCAGGATGTCCTGCACCACGAAGGCGCCGACCACGATGGCCGAGGCCAGCGCTCCCGCCCCCACCACCTGCCCCAGCATCAGGACCCGCAGGGTCCGGCGCTGGATGATGGCCCGCTCGGCGGCCTCGGCTTCCGATAGCTCGTTGTCCGTCACGTCCCCACCCTTCGTCCGGACGTCCGGCCAATGCTAGTCCCGCCCGGTCCCAGGGGCCGAAGTGGCCCTGCCCAGGCGGGGCGGCACTGGATCAGCGGCCGGTGAACCGGGGCGGGCGCTTCTCGATGAAGGCCTGGCGGCCCTCGTCGAAGTCGGCGGTGGCCCGGGCCAGGTGGAGGGCAAGGCCCTGCTGGCGGTAGGCGTCGTCCACCGACGCCTCCCAGCTGTGGTACACGGCGGCCTTGGTGATGCCGAGCACCCTGGTGGGGCCGGTGGCCAGCTCGGCCACCAGGGCGTCGGTGGCGGCATCGAGCCCGTCGTCGGGAGCAACGGCGGTGACCAGGCCCCACCGCTCGGCTTCGGCCGCGCTGAGCGTCGCCCCCCGCATGGCCCACTCCAGGGCCTTGCCGATGCCCACGTACTGCTGGAGCAGGCTGGTGCCGGTGGCCAGGCCCCGGCGAACGAAGGGGATGGCCAGGGTGGCCGACTCGGCCATGACCCGGAAGTCGCAGGCCAGAGCGAGGTTGAACCCGGCGCCGTGGGCGTGGCCGTTGATGCGGGCGATCACCGGCTTGGGCATGGCCCGCAGCCGGTGGACGATCAGGGGCCAGCGGCCCTCGCCTCGGGTGTACTGCTCTATCGGGTCGGCCAGAGGGCGCAGTGGGGTGTCGGCATCGGCCATGTCGCGCAGGTCGTCGCCGGCGCAGAAGCCCCGCCCGGCCCCGGTGAGCACAACCGCCCGCACCGAGCGGTCCCGCTCGATGGTGTCGATCACGTCGAGCAGTTCGATCCCGATACGGATGTTGAGGGCGTTGAGTCGGTCGGGTCGGCTGAGCGTGATCCGGCAGCAGCCGTCGTCGGTGTCCACCTGGAGGTGTCGATAGTCGGTCATGTGGTTCCCCCCCTGGCGGCCGCCGGCGGCGACCGTGTGATCAGATGGCGGTCCAGCCGCCGTCGACGAACAGGACCTGGCCGGTTACGAACGTGGAGGCGTCGCTGGCCAGGAAGATCAGGGCGCCGTCGAGCTCGCCCTCATTGCCGGCCCGGCCCATCGGGGTGCCGTCCACGATGTAGGCCATCCCACCGGAAGTGGCGAACATGTTGGAGTTCATCTCTGTCTCGAACCAGCCAGGGGCGATGGCGTTGCACCGCACCCCCTTGCGGGCCCACTGCGAGGCCAACTCCCGGGTGAGGTTGTGGAGGCCGCCCTTGGCCGCCGAGTAGCCGGGGATCTTCAGCCGGCCCCCGCCGCCCGCCCCCAGCACCGAGCCGATGTTGATGACCGACCCCGGCCGCTGGTTCTCGATCATCCAGCGGGCGCTGAGGCGAGCCAGCTCGTACGGGGCGACCAGGTCGATCTCCAGCTCCCGGCGGAACTCGTCGAGGTCGTCGTCGATGGCGGCCAGCACCCGCGTGATGCCGGCGTTGTTGATCACCACGTCGATCTGGCCGAACTCCTCCAGGGCGGCGGCCACCAGGGCGGTGGGGGCGCCGGGAGCGGCCAGGTCGCACTCCACGGCCAGGGCCCGGGGGAGCTCGGCCGCCAGCTCGTTCAGCCGGTCGACCCGGCGGGCCGCCATCACCACGGAGGCTCCGGTGGCGCTAAGCGCCTGGGCGAAACGGTGGCCGAGGCCGGAGCTGGCCCCGGTGAGGATGGCCACCTTGCCGTCGAGGCGGAACGAGGCGAGGGGATCGACGGCGGGCCCGGCGGCCGGGCTGGAATCGGTTGCCATGGCCCGCATGTTGGCACGTCCCGCCGGCCCCGGCGAACGCCGACGGCGTCCCCTCGGTGGGCCGCCGGCGCCCCGCCGTCCCCGCCCCGCAGCCCCCGCCCCGAACTGCGCGACGAAAACGCGCCCCGCCAGCGAACTGCGTCGCGTTCTGGTCGAATCTCGGCGAAAACGTGGCGCAATTCGGGCACAGGGTGCGTTTCCGTCGCGCAGAACGGCGACACGCGACCGCTCGGTCGGGTCAGAGCGGGGCGACACCCAGGTGGCGGCGGAAGCGGGCGGCCAGGTGATGGCCGTCACGCGGGGGCAGCACCAGGGGCACCGGGGCGGCCGACACGGCCACGGTGACGAACACCGGGCCCGGCTGGCGGCGGGCGGCGTCGACGGCGTCGGCCAGCTGGGCGTCGGCGGTGACGGTGACGGCCACCAGCCAGCCGCAGGCGGCAGCCACGGCGGCCAGGTCGGTGCGGCCGCCGTCGGCCCGGTTGGTGTGGGTGGGCTGCATGCCGGTCTCGCCGTAGTGGCCGTTGTCGATCACCACCACGGCCAGGTTCACCGGCTGCATCCGCCCGATCGTCGACAGCGAGCCGAGGCCCATGAGGGCCTCGCCGTCGCCCGTTATCACCAGCACCCGGCGGTGGGGCTGGGCCAGGGCCAGGCCGAGGCCGATCGTGGCCGCCCCGCCCATGGCGCCCCACAGAGGAAAGGTGGCGTCGTGATCGCCGGCGGCGGTGGCGTCCCACGAGGTCGACCCCAGACCGGTCACCACCAGCAGGTCGTCGTCCCGGTCGGCCAGGAGCCGGGCCACCACGGCCCGCCGATCCAGACCAGCGCCGTTCACGGCTGGCCCCCGGCGGCCACACCGTTCATCGCCGACCCGGCGGTCGGGGCGAAGGCCTTGGCCCCGATGGCCCGCTGGCCGATGATCACGGCACAGGCCGTGCCCCCCTTGAACACCATGGTGGCAGCCGCCTCCGCCGTCTCGGCGATGCGGGCCGCGTCGTCGACCTCGAAGGTCACGAGCCCGCACAGTCGCAGCACCTCGGGGGTGATCTGGCCCATCGGGAGCTGCCATGGGTTGGCCTCGCCGAACTGACCCCGCATGGTGACCACGAGCAGGCCGGCCACCCCACAGCTGCGCCACAGCGACAGCATGTTCACGCAGTTGCCCACCCCGCTCGACTGCATGAGCACCGCGCTGCGCTGCCCGCCCAGCCAGGCCCCGGCGGCCAGGGCCACGCCCTCCTCCTCGGTTGACAACGGCACCAGCGTCATGGCCGGATCGGCGCCGCAGCAACCGATGAGCGCGCCGAGGCCGGCGTCGGGCACGTACGACACCTGGGCCACACCGTGGCGGCGCAGGACGGCATGGACCTCGCCGGCCCAGGCCGGATCGGTGACGGCGACCCTGTTGGGGGACGGGGTGGCGCTCACAGCCGGCGGGCGACGGGGGCCTGACCGGTGGTGCCGTGGGCCATGCCGACCATGCGGTGCACGTTACGGGTGTTCTTGAGCCGGCCGAAGATGCGGGGGCCGGCGGCCAGCAGAGCGCCGTCCACCGCGATCGACTGGCCACTCACGAAGGCCGAGTCGTCACCGGCCAGCCACAGGGCGGCGCCGGCGATATCGGCCCCCTCGCCCCGCTTGGGCAGGGGTTGGAGCTCGGACACCATGGCTTCGGCGTCGTCGACGTCTCCCCCGTGCATGAGGGGGGTGAAGATCACGCCGGGGCAGATGGCGTTGACCCGGATGCTGTGGGGGGCCAGCTCCAGGGCGGTGGTGGTGGTGAGGTTGACCACGGCCGCCTTGGCCGCCGAGTAGGCCTGGGGGCCGGCGCCGCCGCCCAACCCGGCCACCGAGGCGGTGTTGATGATCGAGCCGCCCTCGCCCTGATCGATCAGCACCCGGGCGGCGTGCTTGGTGCCGAGGAACACGCCCCGCACCAGCACGGCGAACGTGGTGTCCCAGTGGTCGACCTCGATCTCGGTGATGGGGCCGAAGGCACCGCCGATGCCGGCGTTGTTGAACATGATGTCGAGGCGGCCGAAGGCGTCGGTGGCCAGGGCCACGGCGGCGGCCACGTCGTCTTCCACGCTCACGTCGCAGCGGGTGAAGCGGGCTGCCGGGCCCAGGGCCTCAGCGGCGGCCCGGCCGGCGTCGGCGTTGAAGTCGGCGATGACGACCTTGGCCCCTTCGGCCACGAACCGCTCGGCGGTGGCCAACCCCATGCCGCTGGCGGCACCGGTGATCACCGCCACCTTGCCCTCCAGCTGCCCGTTCCCGCTGCCGTCGCTCATCTGGTCCGGTCCCTTCTCCTGATCAGGGGCCGTCCCTGGCGGGCGACCCGGGCCCGATCCTGCCACCTGGACCCGATGTCGGCCAGCGGGCCCGGTCAACCCGCGAACTGTGGCGCCAGACGCTGTATTCTGCGCGCTGACGCCACAGTTCGGGATTCTGTTCGGGGCTCTGTCAGGGGATGGTGACGCCGAAGAACCCCAGGGTGACGGTGACGCGGCCGTCGGGGGCGAGGCGCATGGCGTCGATCCCGTCCACGATGGTGGCGCCGTCGGCCCCGGTGAGGGTCCAGGCGAAGCGGGCCTGGCTGTGGTGGGTGTCGACGGCCGAGGCCCGGGTGAACGACGAGCCGGGGAAGCGCTCGGCGATCCCGTCCATCATGGCCGTGATGCCGTCGTGCCCGGCCACCTCGGAGGCACCGTCGCAATAGTAGGAGTCGGGGCTGAACACGGCCTCGACCAGCGCCCGCCGGTCGGCCGGGCTGGCGTTCCAGGCGTCGAGGTAGCGGGTGACGACGGCGTCGGCGTCCACGGGGATGAAGGTGTCGGTCATCTTCGGTCCTTTCGTCGGTTCCGGGGCGAGGGGCCCCGGTGGTGTGAGATCCACTCTCCTCCCGGCCTGGCGCGGCGGCGATTACCCGTTGGGTAGCGTGCTGGTGTGAGCAGCCCGGTCAACGCCGTCATCGCCCCCGCCGGCATCGCCCCGCCGGCCGCCAACTACGCCCACGCCGTGGCCACCACCGGGGCCGGGCGGTGGCTCCACACCTCGGGAGTGGTGCCGGTGGCACCCGACGGCACGGTCCCCAGCGGGGTGGCGGCCCAGGCCGAGGTGATCTGGGCCAACATCGGGGCCATGCTGGCCGAGGCCGGGATGGGCCCCGCCGATGTGGTGTCGGTGACCACGTTCGTCACCCCGGGCCAGGTGCTGGCCGACGTCATGGCCGCCCGCGACCGGTTCCTGGCCGGCCACCGGGCGGCGTCGACGCTGCTGGTGGTGCCCGAGCTGGCCCAGGCGGCCTGGTTGCTCGAGATCCAGGTGGTGGCGGCCGCCGCCTGAGGCCCGCCGGCGCCGAGGCCCGCCGGCGTCGAACTGTCAGATAATCGACAGAAAAGTGTCATCCGCAACGGCATCCAGGGCGACGGATCGGCGTCGGGGCAGGCCACCGGGCCTCTAGAGTGAGCCGATGTCGGAGGTGAGCCTGCTCCATCCGGTCCAGCGGCCCGGCCAGCGCATCGCCCGCTACGAAGCGCCGGCCTCGCTGGAGGCCGCCCTCGCCCTGCTGGCGGCCCATGGCCCGGCCGCCCGACCGGTGGCCGGCGGCACCGACCTGCTGGTCGAGCTCGACAGGGGCGCCCGGCCCGGGGTCGAGGTGCTGGTGGATCTGGGGCGCATCCCCGGGCTGGCCAGCCTGACCGTGGCCGACGGCCACCTCGAGCTCGGCTGCCTCGCCACCCACAACCAGGTGGTGGCGGCCGACGCCGCCTGGGAGCGGGCCACCCCGCTGGCCCAGGCTTGCTGGGAGGTCGGCTCGCCCCAGCTCCGCAACCGGGCCACGGTGGCCGGCAACCTGATCACGGCCAGCCCGGCCAACGACACGATCTCGGCCCTGTTGGCCCTGGGGGCCGAGGTGACGCTGATGTCGGCCGCCGGCTCCCGGACGTTGCCCGTTGGCGATTTCGTCACCGGGTTCCGCACCACCGCCCTGGCCCCGGGCGAGCTGGTGACAGCGGTGCGGGTGCCCATGCTCGGCCCCCGCCAGCGGGGGGTGTTCGTGAAGCTCGGCCTCCGCCGGGCCCAGGCCATCTCGGTGGTCCACCTGGCGGCGGTGGTGACCTTCGCCCCCGACGGCGGTGCCGGGGCCGACGAGCCGCTCGCCCCCGGCCCCACCACCGCCCCCGTGGCCGACCTCCGCCTGGCCATCGGCAGTGTGGCCGCCACCGTGGTGCTGGTACCCGAGGCGGCCGACGCCGTGCGGGGCCGCCCCCTCGACGCTGGCGTCGCCACCGCCGCCGCCGAGGCGGTGCGGGCCGCCATCCATCCCATCGACGACCTACGGGGCACCGCCGATTACCGCCTCCACACGGCCGCCGTCATGACGGCCCGGGCGTTGGCCGCCCTCGCTGCCGGGGCCGAGCTGGCCCACCGGCCCCCCAACCCGCCCCGCCTGTGGCGCACCGGGTTCACCGGCCTCTACCCGACGGGGGCCGACCGGGCAGCCAGCGTCGACGACGCCGCCACGATCACCACCACCGTCAACGGGTACGCCGTGGCGGGAACCGGGGCCGCGTCGGCCACCCTGCTCGATTGGCTACGGGATCACGCCGGCACCAACGGAGTGAAGGAGGGCTGCGCCGAGGGGGAGTGCGGGGCCTGCACCGTCCATCTCGACGGGGCGGCCGTGATGTCGTGCCTCGTGCCCGCCGGCCGGGCCCAGGGGGCGGAGATCATCACCGTGGAGGGCCTCGCCCCCGACACCGGCCTGCTCAGCCCGGTACAGGAGGCCTACGTGGCCTGCGGTGCCGTCCAGTGCGGGTTCTGCACCCCGGGCCTGCTCATGGCCACCACCGCCCTGCTGGAGGAGCACCCGGAGCCGACGCTGGCCCAGGTGGAGGCCGGTCTGGCCGGCAACCTGTGCCGTTGCACCGGCTACGGCGCCATCCACCGCGCCATCCAGAGCGCCGTAGGCCCCCCACCAAGCTCCCCGCAGGGGAGCCGGGCGGCAGCTCCCGGAAGTACCAGCCAGGCGAGCGCAGAATGAGCGTCGGCGGCACCCCGAGGCGGATCGACAGCGAGGGCAAGGTCACCGGCGTCACCGAGTACCCGGCCGATCGGATCCCGCCCGACGCGCTGGTGGCCAAGGTGGTGTTCACCAACCAGGCCCACGCCCGGCTCACCTCGCTCGACGTGCGTGCGGCCGAGGTCACCCCCGGTGTGGTGGCGGTGTTCACCGCCCCCGACGTGCCGGTCAACGTCTACGGCCTCACCCTGCCCGACCAGCCGGTGTTCGTGGGCACCAGCCACACCGGCCGCACCGACGTGCCGTGCGATGTGAGCCGGTGGGAGGCCGACCACCTGGCCCTGGTGGTGGCCGAGACGGCCCACGCCGCCGACCAGGCCGCCGCCGCCATCGTCGCCACGTGGGAGCCCCTTCCCGTGCTGGGCGACATCGACGAGGCCATGGCCCCCGGCGCCCCCCTGCTCCACCCCGAGAACGGCCTCGGGCACAACGTCTACACCACCTACAACATCCGCAAGGGTGACATGGCCGCCGGCTGGGCGGCGGCCGCGGCCGTGGTCGAGGCCACCTACGAGGTCCCCTACCAGGAGCACGCCTACCTCCAGCCCGAGGCCGGTATGGCCTACATCGACGACCATGGCCGGGTGACGGTGGAGATCGCCGGCCAGTGGACCCACGAGGACCGCGAGCAGATCGCCCACGCCCTCGACCTGCCCGAAGACGAGATCCGGGTGATCTACCCTGCCATTGGCGGGGCCTTCGGGGGCCGGGAAGACACGTCACTCCAGATCGTGCTGGCCCTGGCCGCCTGGCGCCTCCACCAGCGGGGCGAGCACCGCCCGGTGGGCTGTGTGTGGAGCCGGGAGGAGTCGATCGTCGGCCACCACAAGCGGCACCGGGGTCGCATCCAGGCCCGGTGGGGGGCCGACGCCGAGGGCCGGATCACCGCCGTCGAGAGCGAGGCCTGGCTCGACGCCGGGGGCTACAACTACACGTCGAACAAGGTGCTGGGAAACCTGCACCTGGGCCAGGGCGGCCCCTACGAGGTGCCCAACGCCCAGGTCACCAGCCACGCCGTATACACCAACGCCGTGCCCGGCGGCGCCTTCCGGGGTTTCGGCGGTCCTCAGTCGGCCTACGTGGCCGAGTGCCAGATGAACAAGCTGGCCGAGGCCCTGGGGCTCGACCCGGTGGAGATCCGCCGCCGCAACGTGCTGCGCGACGGCTCGATCGGCATCACCCAGACCCCCATGCCCGACGGCGTCACCATCGCCCAGGTGGTGGAGGCGTGCGCCGCCGCGGCGTCGACGCCCCCGCCGGCCAGCCCGTCCGAGCCGTTCACACCCTTCGCCACCCTGGGCCCGGCCGCTGGTGACCTGCGCCGAGGCCGGGGATTCGCCTGCGCCTTCAAGAACGTCGGCTTCTCGTTCGGCTTCCCCGAGCGGTGCGAGGCCGAGATCGTGCTCCATGGCGCGGTGGGCGACGACGCCCCCCACGGGGCCGACCTGTTCCACGCCGGGGCCGACGTGGGTCAGGGCGCCCACACCGTGTTCACCCAGATGGCGGCGGAGGCCCTGGGCCTGCCGATCGAGCGGGTCCACGGTCACTTCTCCGACACCGCCATCACCGGCGACTCGGGCTCGGCATCGGCGTCCCGTCTCACCTGGATGGCCGGCAACGCCATCCTGGGGGCGGCCGAGGAGGCCGACAAGGCGTGGCGCAACGGCGACCGGCCGGCGGTGGGGAAGTTCCGCTACGTCCCCCCGCCCACCGAGGCCCTCGACCCCGAGACCGGTGTGTGCACCCCGAACTTCAGCTACGGCTACGTGGCCCAGGCGGTGGAGCTGACGGTCGACACCGGCACCGGCCACATCCGGGTCGACCGGGTGGTCTCCACCCACGACGTGGGCCGGGCCATCAACCCCGACCTGGTGGTGGCCCAGATCGAGGGCGGTGTGGTGCAGGCCCATGGCTATGTGTTGAGCGAGGACCTCCAGGTCCGGGACGCCCGCATCCAGACCCCTCGCCTCAGCACCTACCTCATACCTGGCATCGGCGACGGGCCGACCGTGATCGAACCCCTGATCCTCGAGTTGGCCGACCCCATCGGCCCGTGGGGGGCCCGGGGCATGGCCGAGATGCCGATGATGACCTACGCCCCGGCCGTGGTGGCCGCCCTCCACGATGCCACCGGCGTCTGGTTCGACGCCTTCCCCCTCACCCCGTCGCGGGTTCTGGCCCGTCTCAACGAAAGCGGCCGACCATGACCCGCCTCGCCCTCTACCTGCAGGACGCCCACAGCTTCAGCGAGGCCATCGAGCACACGCAGTACGCCGAGAGCCAGGGGTTCGAGGCGGTGTGGCAGGCCGATTCCCGCCTGGTGCGGGAGGCCGGGGTGGCCATGGCCGCCTTCGCCGCCACCACCGGCACGATCAAGGTGGGGTCCGGCGTCATCGACATCTGGACCCGCAACCCGGCCCGCCTGGCTTCCCTGTTCTCCACCCTCGACGACCTGGCCCCGGGCCGGATCATCTGCGGCCTCGGCGCCTGGTGGGATCCGCTGGCGGCCAAGGTGGGGATCGATCGGGCCCGGCCGCTGCTGGCCATGCGGGAGATCGTCGCCGCCGTGCGGGCCCTGCTCAACAACGAGACCGTCACCATGCACGGCACGTTCGTCGACCTCGACGGGGTGGAGCTCGACTACGTCCACCAGGAGCGCCGGCCCAAGGACGTGCCGATCTACATCGGGGCCACCGGCATGCAGATGATGGAGCTGACGGGCCAGATCGCCGACGGGGTGGTGCTCAACTACCTCGTGTCGCCCACGTACAACGCCGAGGCCCTGGAGCACCTGGCCATCGGGGCGGCCAAGGCCGGCCGCTCGCTCGACGACATCGACCGGCCCCAGCTCGTGGTGTGCTCGGTCGACGACGACCGCCAGGCCGCGCTCGACGGCGCCCGCCTCCTCGTCACCCAGTACCTGGGCCAGCAGCCCCACATCATGAAGGCCAGCGGGGTGCCCCAGTCGATCCTCGACGCGGTGGGTGAGGTGCTCACCTGGCCCGCCACCCACGAGCAGGTGGTGGCGGCGTCGAAGCGGGTGCCCGACGAGATCGTGCAGATGATCTGCGCCGCCGGCACCCCCGACGAGTGCCGGGCCAAGGTGGCCGAGTACATCGCCAACGGCTGCACCTGCCCCATCCTCTATCCCCTGGGGCCCGACGTGCGGAAGATGATCGACACCTTCGCCGGCTGGCAGCCCTAGGACGCTATCGCGTCTCGATCTGGCCGTGACGTTCGCCCCTATTCGGAACAACATTGGTAGGTACATCTTGTGAATGCGGGAGGGCGCTAGCTCAAGGTGGTGTACCGACATGTTGGCAGGAGCGTTCCGAGACTTGGCGCCGTCCGATGACAGTGCAGGCAGTAAGACACAGCGAGGCGTCCAGATAATCGCCGGCTCATTCTTTCTGGGAATTATTGCAGTCAGCTGGGCTTTGACAAGGGCAGTGGACGACCCCACGGAGGGTATGGATGGCCGAGGCGCCGGATTGAGTGCCTTCGTCGTCTTCGCCGCTGCAGCGGCTGTCGGCTCAGGGACCGGGTTCCTCTTTGGACTGCCCCGGGCGCGCTTCGTCGAGGAGGAGGTCAAGCGATCCGCGGGTCAGGTGGGCGATCAATCGGACAATCCCACGCAAGGCACTGGCACTGCGCTCCCTCGAAACGTCCACTACCTTACCAATTCGAACCTGATCAAGGTGTCGGACTGGCTCACCACGATCATCGTCGGTGTGACCCTCGTCAATTTGGGGAAGGTCGGTACGTTTCTGACGGATTTGCAGCAGCGGTTGATCGAACCGCTCGGAGGCACGACCTACAGCGGCACGATCGGTATTTCTCTTGTCATCGTTGGTGCCCTCACAGGGGCGATGTTGTCATACATGTGGACAACCCTGCGCCTCCGCGAACTCTTGGAGAAGAGTGAGGCGGATTTGAATGGCGACGGCAAGACTGGAGCGAAGGACAGTGTGCGACGATCCATAGCGCCTGTCTAGCGAGACAAATGAGTCTGGCTCAGCGCCCGCTACCCTGCGAGCACTGGACCAGGGAGCAGAATCGCATGAGCCGGGGCGCCGACGTCATCGTGGTGGGGGGCGGGCACAACGGGCTCATCTGTGCCGCCTACCTGGCCCGGGCCGGAATCGACACCCTGGTGCTGGAGGCCCGCAGCGAGGTGGGCGGCTGCGCTTCCACCGTCACCGACCTCGGCGCCCGGTTCAACATCTGCCACTGCGACCACACGATGATCCGGGCCCTGCCCATCGTCGACGAGCTGGAGCTGGAACGCCACGGCCTGCGCTACCTGTCGCCCGACGCCGTGAACGTCCACCTGTTCCACGACCACAGCCCGCCCTGGGTCCAGTTCCACGATCCCGAGGCCACCGCCGACGGGCTGGCCCACCACTACCCCCACCAGGTCGACGCCTACCGCCGGTACCTGGCCGACGCCCTGCCGGTGGCCCGCTTCGTGCTCGACGTCGTGCGCACCCATCCTTCGGCCGCCCGGCTGTCGGCCCGGGCGGCCCGGAGCGGGAAACGGGAGGCGGCGGCCCGGATGATGCGGTGGGCCCGGCGCAGCGCACACGATGTGCTGGCCTCCTACTTCGACGACTGGCACCTCCGGCTGCCCGCCATCAGCACCGGCCCCACCGTGTGGGGCATACCGGCCACCACGCCCAACACCGGCCTGGCCGCCTTGAACTACGCCACCCGCCACCTGGTGGGTACCGGCCGCCCCCAGGGCGGCAGCGGGATGCTGCCGGCGGCCACCCGGGCCTCGTTCGAGGCGGCCGGGGGTCGGGTGCGGTGCGATGCCCGCGTCGCGGCGCTCACCGTGCGCGACGGCGCCGTCACCGGCGTCCGCTTGACCGACGGCACCGAGATCCCGGCCCGGGCCGTGGTGGCGGCCTGCGACCCCCACGAGGTGTTCCTCCACTGGCTCGACGGGGCCCTGCCTCCGGCGGCGGCCCGGGCCGCCGCCCGGTGGCGGGCCCGCCCCACGTTCGACGGGTACGAGTCGAAGCTCGACGCCGTGTTGAGCGCCCCGCCCCGCTTCGCCGCCCTGGCCGAGTTGGAAGGCCTGTTCCCCGGGGTGAACCTGCTGACCCCCACCGCCACCGTCAACCCCACGCCGGCCGAGCTCGACGAGGCCCACCGGCTCAAGGCCGAGGGCCGGGTGGCCGGGCACCCCACCCACCTGGTCAACGCCCCCACCGTGCTCGACCCCACCATGGCCCCCGCCCCGGGCCAGCACGTGTTCAGCCTGGAGACGTTGTTCACCCCGTACGCCCTACCCGGCGGGTGGCCGGGGTCGAGCGAGCCGGCCCGCTGGCTCGAGCTGTGGGCCAGCCTGGCCGAGCCGGGTTTCCCCGACACCGTGGTGCGGTGGCGAGCTATGACACCCGACCGTTACGAGAGCGAGTTCTTCATGGCCCGGGGCCACGCCCCGTCCTATGTCGCCTCGCCCCTGGCCACTCTCACCGGGCGCAACCGGGAGCTGAGCCGGTACCGAACCCCCATCGGTGGGTTGTACCTCACCGGGGCCGCCACCTTCCCCGGGGCCGGGATCTTCGGGGCCTCGGGCCGCAACACCGCCCACACGGTGCAGGCCGACCTGCGGGGCGGGCTGCGCCAACCCCTCAACGCCGCCCGCCGGGCGGGCGGCCGGCTGCCGCGACTGGCTTCCGCCGGTCCCGATCGCAGTTCCCGGCGGTGACGGCAGCGTCTGCCTCCCGGCCTTCAGCCTCCGGTGCCGGGCACGGTAGAGGTAGCTGGCACCACCGTGGCATCGGTGGTGGGGGGAAGGCAGCAGGACTCGCTCTCGTTGCCGCTGCTGCAGGCCGACCCCAGCAACACCGCTCCGCTCAGGAGGGCGGCCACTACCGCCCGGTATACGCCCTTCACTGGCATGCCTCGCTTTTCCACCCGCTCGTCGAGCGACGTCCGACGGCACCCTAGCCACCGGTCCTCGGCTGGGGAGCGCAGGAGCCAGGGGATCGATCCCCGTCGCTACCCGGCGTCGAGCCGGGCCTCGGTCCACGTGGCCGGGGCGAACAGGGCAGCGTCGCTCCAGCGGCGGCCGGTGAGCTGGACGCCGAGCGGCAGGCCGAGGGGGCCGGTGCCGGCTGGGAGCTGAATGGCGGGCACGCCGAGGGTGCTCCAGGTGGCGTTGAAGATCGAGTCGCCGGTGGTGTCGATGGGCACGGCCTCGCCCGGGGCCGACGGGGTGAGGAGGGCGTCGAGGCCGAGGTCGTCCAGCCAGCGGTCGTGGGCGGCCCGGGCGGCGGCCACCGTGCGCTGGGCCTGGTGATAGTCGGCCCGGTCGGTGCGGTCGCCCCGGGCCAGCAGGCGGAGGATCTTCTCGTGGATCAGGTCGGCGTGGTGGGCCCGTTCCCAGGCGAACACCCGGGACGCCTCAACGGCCAGGATCACGGCGCCGGCGTCGACCACCGACGCCAGGTGGGGGGCGGGTTCCAGCTCGACCACGTCGGCCCCGGCCGCCCGTAGACGGTCGGCCACCGAGGCCAGAAGCGGGGCCAGCTCGGGTTGGGCCCGGTCCCAGACGTGGGACCGGTACAGGCCGAGCCGGGGTGGCCCGCCGGCCGGCACCGCTTCGCCGGTCAGAGCGGTGTGGAGGGCGGCGGCGTCGGCCACCGACCGGGCGTGCCAGCCCAGCGTGTCGAGCGAGGGGGCCAGCATGCCCACGCCGTTCAGGGGCACGGCACCATGACTGGGCTTGAACCCGACCACCCCGCAGAAGGCCGCCGGCCGCAGCACCGAGCCGACGGTCTGGGTGCCGAAGGCCACCCGCACCATGCCGGCCGCCACCGCCGCCGCCGACCCGCTCGACGACCCACCGGGGGTGCGGGTGCCGTTGTGGGGGTTGGTGGTGGCCGTCGGGGTGAACAGAGCGAACTCGGTGGTGGTGGTCTTGCCCGCCACCACGGCGCCGGCGGATCGGGCCAGGGCCACGCAGGCCGCGTCCTCGGTGGGCCGCCGCCCGGTGTAGATGGGGGAGCCCCGCCCGGTGGGAAGGTCGGCGGTGTCGATCACGTCCTTCACCCCGAGCGTCCAGCCGGCCAGTGGCCCACCTCCGGTGCTGGCCGCAGCCACCTGGGCCCGCAACTCATCGTCGTCGTGGCGGGCGGTCCAGGCCTGCACCGCCTGCTCCCGGGCGGCTACCGCCGCCAGTTCCGCTTCCAGGTCGTCGAGTGCCGTCACCGGCCAATCATGACCCAAGACCCTCGGTCCGGTCGACGGAAACCCTGCGGAGGGATCGATCCCGATGGGCGACGGGGCGGGGGAGACGTAGCGTCCGGGGCATGGCGGGACTGGTCGGAGCGGATCTGGAGCGACTGGGGGGCTTGGCGTCGGGCATGCGGCGCCACGGCGGCGAGCTGGAGGGAGTCGTGGGGGCGGCCGAAGGCGCCGTCGGGCAGCTGGGCCAGCTGTGGGAGGGGCCCGACGCCGGCCAGTTCGCCCGGCACTGGTCGTCCCGTCACCGGCCGGCGCTTCTGGCCGCGGTGCGGGCCCTGGGCGCGGCGGCCGACACGATCGAACGCAACCGGCGGGAGCAGGAGCGGGCCAGCGCCTCCCTCGACGGCCCGGCCACTCCGAGCCGCGGTGGGGGCGGGAACGGCGGCGGCGTCGGCGGCGTCTTCGGTTGGGCCGGTGATGGGGCCCGGTGGCTGGGCGGCCGGGTGGCCGACGGTGGCCGCTGGGTGGCCGACCAGGCCGACGACGTGCTCCTCGATGCCCTGTTCTACCGCCGGGAGGGGTTCGCCAGCCTCGAGGCGCTCGCGCTGAGCGGCATGAGTCCGCTGCTCTATCCGGTGGTGGCCGATGTCCAGAACCGGTATGTGACCCCGTTGGCGGTTGAACAGCTCGACCGGTTCGTGGCCGAGCCGATCGTCGACGCCGTGGCCGGCCCACCCGGCCCCCGCAGCGGCGACCCCGGCGGCCGCCTCGACACCCGGCCCGCCGGCACGTTCCAGGTGGCTGGAGCGAGCGAGCGAGATCGGGGTCGGGCGGCGGTGATCGATGCCTTCGCTGCTACCGCCGATGGCACCCGGATCCGCAGCGACGAGTTCCAGATCATCGACCACGGCAACGGCAACTACACGCTGGTCCTCCCCGGCGTGACCGACCTGACCGATCCTCACGCCGGCTTCGACACTGTCGACCAGTCGGTGCGAGACACCGATCAGGTGGCTGCCGTATCGGCCGGGAGCACCGGGATCGACGGCAACCGCTACGCCCAGATGGTTCGGGAGCATCTGCAGCGGGCCGCTGTGCCGCCGGGGGCCAACCTGATGATCATCGGCCACAGTTTCGGGGCCGACACCGCCCTCGACCTGGCCAGCGATTCGGGCTTCAACGGCCGGGACTACCACGTCAGCCATGTGGTGGCGGCCGCCTACTACTCCCAGCCCCAGCTGCCTCACGTCAGGCCCGGCACCGATGTGCTCGTGCTCCAGAACAACAAGGACGTGCCGGTGATGGCCGAGCAGATCGGCCACAGGCCCACCACCCCGTTCCCCGGTACCAACGGCGCCGTCGTCGACCGGTTCAGCGGCGGGTGGGCCGGAGCCGGCCACGCCCAGTCGAACTACATCGAGCACCTGAACTCGGGCGAGCCCGGCCTCGATGCCTACTTCGCCTCGGTGGCGGCCGCCGGGTACGCCGCCAGTGGCCCGGCGACGGCGGTGGACGTGTCGGTCACCAGCTGACCGCCAGGCTGCGTTCCTCCAGCTCGACGGCACATGGGCCGAGAGGCGGCACCGGTACCGTGGGGCGCCATGGTGACGGCGGCTGAGCATCTTCCCGGTGAGGTCCGTCGAACGGTGCTGGCCAACGCCCGCCTGATCGACGGTGAGATTGTCGACCTGACAGTGGTCGACGGCCGGATCGCCGCCGTGACGCCGGCCCCGGCCTGGCCGACGCCCGACCCCTCGGCCCCGGGGGATCGGGTGGACCTCCAGGGCTGGCTGGTGCTGCCGGCCATGGCCGAGCCCCACGCCCATCTCGACAAGGCCCTCACGGCCGAGATGGTGCCCAACCCCACCGGCGATCTGCTGGGCGCCATCGATGCCTGGGTGGCGGCGGCCGCGGCCGGCGCCTTCACCCACGAGGGCACCGTGGCCCGGGCCACCGCCGCCCTGGGGCTGCTGGCCGTTCACGGCGTCACCGCTGTGCGCAGCCACGTGAACGTCACGGCCGATGTGGGGGCCCGCAGCGTGGTGGCCGTCCGGGAGGCGGCGGCCACCTTCGAGGGTCTGCTCGACGTCCAGCTCGTGGCCCTGTGCGGCACCCCGTTGGTGGGGCCGGAGGGGGCCGGCACCCGGGCCGCGCTGGCGGAGGCCCTGGCGGCCGGGGTGGACCTGGTGGGCGGCTGCCCCCACCTCGACGAGAACGGCGACGGGCCCGGCGTGATCAAGGTGTGCCTCGACGCCGCCGCTGACGCCGGCCTGCCGGTGGACCTCCACGTCGACGAAACCCTCGATCCCGGCATGCTCACCTTGCGTGACCTGGCCCGGGCCGTGACCGACCGGGGCTTCGAGCACCCGGTGACGGCCAGCCACTGCGTGAGCCTGGGCATGCAGCCGCCCGACGTGCAGGCGGCGGTGGCGGCCGAGGTGGCGGCGGCCAAAATCTCGGTGGTGCCCCTGCCCCAGACCAACCTGTTCCTCCAGGGGCGGGGCCATCCGGCCGCCACCCCCCGGGGCCTCACCGCCATCGCTGCCCTGCGCCAGGCCGGGGTGATCGTGGCCGCCGGGGGCGACAACGTGCAGGACCCGTTCAACCTGGTGGGCCGGAGCGACCCGCTGGAGACGGCGTCGCTGCTGGTGATGGCGGCCCACCAGCTCCCCGGCGATGCCTACGACATGGTGTCGAACCAGGTACGGCGGGCGCTGGGCCTGGAGCCGGTCACGATCGCCGTGGGCGACCCGGCCGACCTGGTGGCCATCAACGCCGCGTCGATCCGGGCCGCCATCGCCGACGCCCCCCGATCCCGCCGGGTGTTCCGTCAGGGCCGCCTCGTCGCCTCCTGCGATCAGGAGCTCCGTATCCACCGCTGACCCCCGCCCCCGCCCCCGCCCCCGCCCAACTTTTCACCCAGGGCGTCGCCGGCGACGGCGTGGGTGAAAAGGTGAGGGATGGGGTGCGACAATGGCGACCCATGGCGGCAACGATCGACGATGGGCGGGCCTACGGGCGCCAGCCCGGCACGTGGGACCCCCGATTGGTGGAGACTGGGCCCGGCACCCCGTCGGGCGAGCTGTTGCGCCGCTACTGGCACCCCGTGGCCCGCTCCACCGAGGCCACCGCCGTGCCCCGCCAGGTCCGCCTGCTGGGCTAGGACCTGATCCTGTACCGGTCCACCGACGGCATCCCCGGGCTCCTCACGCCCCGCTGCTGCCACCGCTCTATCTCGGCCGGGTGGAGGAGAACGGCATCCGCTGCCCGTACCACGGCTGGTTGTTCGCCGCCGACGGCACCTGCCTCGACCAGCCCTGTGAGCCCGAGCGGGGAGTGGCCTACGGGAGCGCAACCGGTTCCGCCAGCCGTGGTACCCGGTGGTGGATTACCACGGCCTGCTTTCGCCTACCTCGGCCCGGCCGCCCGCCAGCCGGTGTTCCCCCGCTACGACATCTTCGAGGACCTGAGCGACGTCGAGGAGATCGTGGTCATCGACCACTTCGCCTTTGGCGGCCCCGCCGAGGCCCCGTGCAACTGGTTCCAGACGCACGAGAACTCGGTGGACGCCTACCACGTGTTCATCCTCCACGGGCGACTACGAGACCCAGGTGGGCCAGGATCCCGGCAAGTGATCCTGCCCGCCACCGCATCGAACTCGGTGGCACAGATCCCGGAGTCAACTACGCCGCACACCGGCGACCACCGCCACGGGATTGTTCGTTGTCACAGACAGTAGACCCTGACGCGGTGGCCACACCCCGTCAGCGACTTGAGCAAGATCTTACGCTGACCAGCCCAGATACCAACCCACAGGATCTACGGCTATTGCACTAATCGGCACCTGTACCGCAGTAGTACTCCACTTGGCTGACGCCGCCCTGGTAGTAGATTTTCCAGGTATTATAGTGCTTATTATTACTGTCTGTTCTGTGACCCATATATCGCATATAAGCTGCCGGGTGGCCATGATCCGAGTGGATGCCGCATACGCTCGCTGAGGCTGGCGAAGTTGGTACAAGAATGGCGCATAGTGAGACTATGCTAGCGATCCCCAAAAGACGAGTCTTACGCATCATGGTCGCTCTCCGTTTCTGTGAAATCCGAACGCGCCAGGAGTCTGGCGCTTAGTCAACCCTGCGAGGTGCAGGGGTTTACGAGGTGCAAGCTAGCAAAGTACCAGCGTGACGTTACCAGTGTCAAAGTATTGTGGCAGAATAGACGAATGCGACCGCCGGCTTACAGCATGAAAGCCGGCGGTCCGAGCGAGCGAGGGCCCAGAGTTATGCCTGGCCGAAGCCGATGCTGGTGTCGATGAACTCGTTGGTGACGAGCTTGTCGGGGGTCATGCTCGCCGGGAAGTCCATCTTCGCCGTGGTCAGGGCGTCGATAACCTCCTGGACCCGGGTGGTGTCGAAGTTGCCCACCGTGGAGTCCGGCCCGTTACCGGCCAGCTTCAACTCGAGCTGCTTCGCCACCGAGAAGTCGGCCAGCTCGGCCGGGTAGGTCCAGAAGGTGTCGTAGGCCTTGACCGTCTCCACGATCTTGGCGTTGGCCGCCTTCGGGTCGGCGTAGAAGTCGACCGTGGCCTGCTGGACCACCGGCACCAGCTCGGTCAGGCAGGGGGTGAGCTCCTCCAGCCGGTCGGGGCGGATGGCCAGAGTCTGGGAGTAGACCGGGAAGCCGGCGTCGTTCAGCAGCTGGAAGGCGAGGTCCTTGCCGTATTCGGTGACCTGGTTCTTGTATATCCAGGGCTCGGCCGAGGCGAAGCCCTGCTGGGCGATGTTCCCCTCGGCGACGAACCGGTCAGGGGCGCCTCTGTATGACGGGTCTATCTGCCCCTCTTTCCATATTCCTTGGGCCACGAATACCTCGGTGAAGGTACCCCCAGGAAAGACGTTAATCGTGATATTCTTCGTGCCCAGGTCGGCCAGAGTCTTCACGTCGGGGTACGTCTCGGGATCCCAGTAGATGATCTGGGGGTTCAGCTCGAGGGGGGCAACCACCGACAGCAGCGGGGTCTTATCGGACGTCAGGATCTGACCGTCGGTAGTTGCGTAGCCCAGCATGATGTCGTCGTCGGTGTACATCACCGACTCCACGTTGCCGTCACCGATGGCGGGGCCGCCCGCCCGGATCTCGATGTCGACCCCGGTGTCTTTGCCGCCGGCGGTGAGGGAGCCGGTGACCACCTTCTGGTCGGCGTCGATCTTGTAGTCGTCCCCGAGCATCTGGAACAGAGCCCCGTGCTCGGACTCGGGGAACCAGTCGGTCTGGATCACGATCGAGGCCGGGCACACCTTGGACAGGTCGACCGCGCCCCCCGCAGCGGACGTGGCCGTCGACGCCTCGGTGGTGACGCCGCCCTCGGTGGTGGCGGTGGTGGCCTCGCTGGAGGCCGAGTCCGAGTCGGTGGTGGACGTGGAGTCGCCGTCGCTGCCACAGGCCGAGGCGGCCAGCCCCAGCGTGAACAGCAGGGCCGCGGCCCGTGTCCCATGTCTTGCTCTCATGTATCTGTCTCTCCCTTGGGTGGTGGACGGTTGCTCTCGGGGCGCGACGGACCCGGGATCGTTCGGCTCGGGTCAGCTCAGCGGCCGCCGCCTCCGGCGGAGTCGTACCACTTGCCGATCACTCGGTTCTGGAGCCAGCCGAAGATCAGGAACACACTGATGCCGAGCAGCGACGACATGATCACCGACGCCAGCAACTGCTCGCCCGACAGGTCGTTGGCGAACTTCCGCAGCAGCTGGCCGATGCCCTTGTCACCCTTGCCGAAGAAGAAGTCGCCCACGATGGCGCCGATAACCGACAGCCCGGCCGAGATGCGAAGGCCGGCGAAGACGGCGGGCAAGGCGGAGGGGAACATCAGCTTGCGGAGCCGGGTGGCGCGGCCGGCGTTGTGCAGGGTGAACAGATCGTGCATGCCCTTGTCGGCCGACGACAGCCCGAACAGCGTGTTCACCAGGATGGGGAACACGGCGATGATGATGCACACCATCACCCGGGCCGTCTGGCCGGTGCCCCACCAGAACTGGATCAGGGGCACCAGGGCCAGGATGGGGATGGCCTGCAGGGTCACCATGAACGGGAACAGGGCCCGCTCCACCACTTTGGCCTGGCTCATCACGATGGCCAGGGCGAAACCGATGATGATGGACAGGACGAGCCCGATCATGGCCACCTTGGTGCTCGACCACAGGGCCTGGAGGATCTCGGAGAACGAGTCCCAGTCGAAGAAGCCTTCGGTGAGCACCCGGTGGGGCGGCTCGAGCAGGAACCGTTTGCGGGGTGTCAGCACGCCGTAGCTGATGAAGTACCAGACGCCCAGGAGGACGGCGCCCAGCACCATCGGGGGCAGCACGGTGGTGGCGAACCAGCGGGGCCGGCTGATGCCGGGGGCGGCCCGGGGGGCGTCGGGCGGGAGCTGGCTGAGCTCCGCCGCCACGTCGGCCGCGGCGGTGCTGGACAGCTGGTCGAGGTCGGTCACTGGTGCGCTCCTCGCAGTGCGTGCGACACCTCGCCGCTGAGCTTGGCGAACTCGGGGTCGAAGCGGAGATCGGGCACCCGGGGGTAGGCGAACGGGACCTGGAACTCGGCCACGATCCGCCCCGGCCGGGCCGACATGACGAGCACCTTGGTGCTCATGAACACCGCCTCGGG
>CADEDH010000018.1:6332-12532 GCA_902826025.1 uncultured Actinomycetes bacterium | reverse complement strand
CGGGCCAGCTGCTGGCGCTCGGCCTTGCCGATGCCGTGCAGCTCGGCCAGGAGCTCCACGTTCTGGCGGACGGTGCGCCAGGGGAGCAGGGTGGCGTCCTGGAAGACGTAGCCCAGGTTCTGCCGGTCCACCAGGACCCGGCCCGAGGTGGCCTTCAGCAGGCCGGACGCGATCTTGAGCAGGGTCGACTTCCCGCAGCCCGATGGGCCAACGATCGTCACGAACTCACCCCGCTCGATGGTGAGGGTCACCTCGTCGACGGCACGTGTGCCGTCGGGGAACACCATACCGACCTGGTCGAAGGCGAGCGCAGTCATCGAATGTCACCTCCCGCTACCGCAGCCAGCGACAACGAACTGTACCCTGCCACGCTGCGTGATCTCACCCCCGCGGGTGGGCCCACGACGAGTGTTCTCCCGCCTGTGACACATTCTTAACAGATTGGGTGGTGGCATAGCCGCCCGGGAGAGGCCAGCCTGGGGTAGTGGCAGCCGGCGGTGGCGATGTGGTGGTGCAGGTGCACCCGCTGGAAGACAGCTACAACGCGGCACTCCGAGGGGCGGTGCTGACGACACTGGGCCCCGCCGATACGCCCTGTTACCGTCTCTGCCAGGGAGAACGCCCGGCAAGCGACGTGCTGGAACGGGCAGGGCGAGTCGTTCTGATCTATCCGACGTGGAGCGGTGGCCTGCCGTCGCACCTGCTGGGGTGGCTCCACGAGCTGTTCGACGAGGGCGTGCGGCTGGGCCAGACCCGGGAGCTAGTGGCGGTGACGACGTGCGGATCGTCGCAGTTCGTCAATCGGGTGCAGGGGGAGTGGGGCCGGCGGTACCTGCGCACGGAGTTGCTGGGGCGGTGCGCCCCGGGGGCCCGGTTCCGCTGGCTGTGCCTCTACAAGGTGGACCGCCGGAGTCGGGACGAGATGTCGGCCCACCTCAACCGGGTGGCGGCGGCGTTCACCGTCGGCCGATCCTGATCCCTGCCCACCTCCCCGACCCGCCCCCCCCGACCCCAACTGCGCGACGGAATCGCGCCACGGCGGCGTTCTGCGTCACGAAACCTGCGGAAATCGTCGATTCCGTCGCGCAGGTCGCTCGTGGGGCGCGATTCCGTCGCGCAGTTCGAGGGGTGGGCGGGGTGAACGGACGGTCAGCGGGCACCGCCGGGCCAGCGACTGATCTGGCGGCGGGCCCGATCTGAACCACTGGGCATGGTGAGATAGCGCGACCGGCAGGTCCGGTTCGAGCTGAGCCAGAACGACCGGGCCAGGCAGGGGCCGAAGGCGTTTCGTCGGTCCGGCGCCTGGCGCCAGCCGGTGGCGATCTGGTCGTCGGCGACGCCGAGCACAAGGGCGCGGTGCAGGTGATCGAGGGCGCCGGTGATGCGGCCTGATGGGGCGAAGCGGAAGGCCAGGCCGAGCACGAACACCCGCTCCTGCCAGCTCTTGACCCGGGCCGGGGCGGTGCCGTGGACGATCGGGTAGCAGATGACGACCGCCTCGGCCGCCAGCACGGCGTCGGCTGCGGCCCGGGCCTCGGGTGTGATGAGGGGCTCGTCGGTGTGGTAGGCCTCCCGCTCGGCCGCCGTCATACAGGCGTCGAATCCGCCTTCGGCCAGGGAGAACGGGTGCACGTCGTGCCCCCCATCTCGGAGCCAGCCGGTCACCTGGTCGATGGGGGCCGCCCCCCGCCCCGCCTCGAAACCGTCCACCACCAGCACACGCACAGCCAAAGGCTACTGCCCGGCCCAAATGCCGCGAAGCGGCGGGCGGTGGGTGGGGGTCCCACCGCCGGTGGGGGAGGGCGCCCTGGCCCCCGAAAAAGACAGAGGTGGGCGTCGGGCCCGACCCAGGCCCGACGCCCACCAGTTTCGCGCCTCTCGCTCCCCGAAAGGCGGCGACTTCGTGTGATGTGCTGGAGTTAGTGGTGCTCGGGGGTGTTGTGCAGGTGGTCGGCGATGGCCGAGCCGGCGGCGATCAGGCCAAAGCCACCACCGAGCCAGAACGTGCAGAACAGGGCCATCCCGAGCCGGCCGGCCAGCGGGACACCGTCGATCGTGCTGGACACGAAGAAGGTGAAGCCGAACAGGACCACGCAGGCGGCGGCCATGGCTGTGGTGCCCCGGCGGGTCAGTGACATGGTGCGGGCCGGTTTGGCAGCGGTGGTGATGGTGGTTCTGGGAGCGACTGCGGTTGCCATGGACACGATCATCCTGTGACCGCCGGAGCCGCAGTAGGGACCATGGTCCCTATTCCGGCCGCTTGACCGGGATCGACACCGAGTCGGCCCGTTCGGGCCGGCGGATGCGGATCTCGAGCACGCCGGCATCGTAGGACGCGGTCACGTCGTCGGCGGTGGCACCCGCCGGCAGCCGGACCCGGCGCCGGAACGTGCCGTAGCTGAACTCGGAGTGGTACATCTCACCCCGGGTCTCGGACCGGCGTTCCCGGGTGGCGGCGATCGTGAGGACGTCGCCCTCCACATCCACCGAGATGTCGGTTTCGGGGTCGATCCCGGGGATCTCGGCCCGGATGACGTGCGTGCGCTCGTCTTCGTCGTACTCCTCGATCCGGAACGTCTCGATGCCGGCCCCGGGCGGGGTGGGGACAGGAAACCGGGTGGGGAACAGGTCGTCCCAGTGGCCGAGCCAGTTCGTGTTGGTGAGCCAATTGGGCCCGAACCACTCCGGGCCGAGCCGATTGAGGGGGAACCGGGCGAACGGCTCGAAGGCGGGCGGGGACGGGCGGTCCTCGCCTTCCTCGGTGCGCTTGCGAGGTTCGCGACGGGGCTTGGGGCTCATGGTCATGACCTCCTTCCGTGTGCTTCACGACGACGGTGAGCCACACTTCGATCACACTCCTCGACGGGGCTCAGGGCCAGTGCCCAAGGTCCCGGGGCGCGTGTCCGAGGTCGCCGTGGCAGGATGATGCGATGGAGACAACCCTGGGGCGGGCACCGGAGGTGGTGCGGGTCGAGGCGGTCGATCTCGACGACGACGAGGCGCGGGTACGGCTGGGTGTGGAGATCGCGGCCCTGGCCAACTCGGGTGGCGGTCGGCTGGCGGTGGGGATCAGCGCCGACGATGGCCCCCGATGGAACAGCGCCGAGCTGGCGGTCCTGCTCGACCCGCTGATCGCCCCCGACCGGCTCGAGCTCGATGTGACGGTGGCCCCGGTGGAGCTGCCCCCGGGCCGGGCGGTGGTGGAGATCGACGTGCCCCGGTGCGACGATCCGCCCCTGGTGGTGACCGACGGCGGCCCCCACGGTCCCCACGCCGTGGTGGTCCGGCGCAACGGCCGGGTGGAGCCGGCCCGCCGGGTCGATCACCTCCGCTGGCGCCAGGAGCTTCGCTACCGGCTCCTGCAGCAGTTCCAGATGCTGGTAGAGGCGCCCGAGTCGGCCCTGGTCCGGGTGGTCGGCGGCGACGAGGTGCGGGACGAGCCCAGCTTCCTGCTGTCCCGGGCCGTCGATCTGTTCCGCCAGCGGCCGGAGAAGCTGCTCGACGGCGACGACCTCCTCTACCTGTTCCAGCACCGGCGCACGATCGACCTCGCCGCCGCCGGCGGGCTGGTGGGCGAGCTGCTGGTCCACAGCGCCCTGCGGCGTCGGGCCACCCTGTTCTTCTGGCTGGCTTTCGCCCAGCTCGACGGGCCGGCCGTGCACCGCCTGCTACGGGAGGCGCTGGCCATGACCGACCGGGACAAGTCCGACATGGGCACGGTGCTGCCTCTGGTGGCGGCCCTGTACCTGGGGGAGGACGATTACCAGGCCCTGATCGCCGAGATGGGGGCATCGCGCTACGCCCACCTGGCCAGCGCCGCCCAGGAGCTGCCCACGTGGGCCAGCGCCCGCCAGGCGGTGGAGGAGCGCCGCCGGGGCGAACTCGACGGCCGGCCCTTGGGCCGCCTGGGCGACGACGAGCTGATCGAGCGGGCGGTCGAGTTGGCCACCCCGGGCTCGGGTACCCGGGCCAGCCGGCGGATGCCGCTGCTGGGCATGGAGTACCTGGCCCGCCGCCTCGACGATCGGGCCCGGGCCTCCAGCGCCTGAGAGCGGAATAGACCGGAGGCTGGCGAACGACCTAGGGGCTGGTGAAGCTGACGGCGCTGACCACACAGTGGTCGGCCGGTTTCGAAGCCAGATCGATGTTGGAGTAGAAGTCGCCGGTCTTGTCCTGCACCGTGCCGGCCGGCGGGATGTTGTAGACGGTGCGCTCGAACGACTGGTCGATGATCGCACCGTCGGCGTCGACCACCGCAAACGTCACATCGGCGTTCATGGCCGCGGTGCCGGGGTTCGTCACGGTGAACGTGATGTCGTAATAGTTGCCGAAGAACGTGTCGAGCTCGCACGACTTGATCGTCACGTTGGCTGCGTCCGACGTCACCGTGGTTGGCATGGGGGTGGCGGTGAGCGACTCGATCTCGCACCGCACCGCCGTCGCCTCGGTGCCGGCCACGTTGAGCCAGGCGCCCTGGCCCGGGCCGACGCCCATCACCGAGTCGTAGCCCTCGCCCACCCGTACGCCGTTGGCGTCGAACTGGTAGGAGTGGATGTCGTAGTTGACGGGCGTGTCGGCGGCGTTGACGACCTGGATCAGGGCCGGCTTGGCCCCATTGTCGGCGCAGGCCGGCCCCACCACGTGGGACAGGGCGTCGATGCTGCCGCTGGCGGGGGTGGTGGCGTTGGTGTCGATGGCCACACCGGGCCCGATGGTGACACCGTCGCCGATCTCGATATCGGGTGTGCTCACCACGGGCGTGCTCACGCCCGGGATGTTCACCACCACGTCGTTGGGGTCGGCCACCGTGCTGGTGCCCGACTCGTCGCCCCCGCTGGTGAGGGCCCACACGCCGGCGCCCATGGCAGCCACCAGCACCAGGCCGGCCAACGAACCGGCCAGCATCACCGCCGTGCGGGGCCGCGGAGCGGCAGCCGGGCCCGGCCCGTCCACCGGGCCGCCCGCCGATGGGCCCCACGGCCCGTTGCCGCCGGGGCTGGCGGCTGGCTGCCCGTAGGGCCAGTTGGCGGGGTGGGGAGTGGCTGGGACCCCTCCCGGAGGGCCAGCCCCGTACGGCCCGCTGGGTCCCGAGGGGGTGGGGGCGGGGTAGCCGTAGGGTGAGGCCAGGGGCTGCCCGCTGTGCAGGGTGGGGCCCGACGGAGTGGGCGGTGGCCCGTAGGGCGACGTCGGGGCCGGGCCCGAGACCACCGTGGGCGTCGACGGCATAGACGGCCCTGACGGGCCCGAGGTGGGGGTAGGGCCGGACGGCGAGACCGGGGGCGGATACGGGAGGAGTCCGGGGGTGACCTGGGTGGCAGACGCCGGGGCGGGGCGGGCCGGCACCTCGCCCCGCTTGGCCGCCGTCACCATGTCGACCAGCTCGGTCGCCGTGGGCCGCAACGTCGGGTCGGGGTGCGTACACCGGCTCACGATCCCGTGGATGGCGGGGTGAAGGGCGGGGTCGATGGCGGGGGGCTGGGTGGCGACGTTGTGGACGAGGATCGGACCGGCGCCGGTGTGGAGGTGGCGTCCGGTGGCGCACACATGGGCCAGCACCCCCATGGCGTAGATGTCCGACGCCGGCGTGGCGGAGCTGGCCGAGAACAGCTCGGGGGCCATGAACAGCGGGGTGCCGATCAGGGTGCCGGCCCGGTGGTAGCTGCCGGTGGCGCTCAGGTCTCGCATCAGGCCGAAGTCGGCCAGCTTCCAGCGGCCGTCGGACCACAGCACGTTGCCCGGCTTGATATCCCGGTGAATGAGGCCCTGCTGGTGGAGGTGGGCCAGGCCGGCGGCCACGTCGGCCAGCACGACCAGGGTCTCGGCCGGCGGCAGGGCGCCGGTGGTGGAACGGCGCCCGTGGTCCGACAACGACATGGCGCACCGCTCTGTCACCAGGAACGGGCGGACCTCGTCGTCGAAGCGGGAGACGCCGTCGGCCGCCAACTGGAGCTGCCCCGAGTCGAGGTAGCCCACCAGGTGGGGGTGGCGCAGGGTGGCGATCTTCTTCACCTCGGTGAGGAAGTCGGCCCGCTCCTGGGGTGTGGTACCGGGGTGGAGCACCTTCACCGCCGCCTCGCCCAGGGCCACCTCAGAGGTGTCGACCGCCAGGAGGACCTGCCCGAACCCGCCTTCGCCCAGCACCCCGGTGATCTCCCAGCGCCCGCCCACGAGCGTGCCCACCGGTATCGACGCCTGCATGC